>CAYXVG010000057.1:0-43177 GCA_964468205.1 uncultured Solibacteraceae bacterium
GCGCAGCCCCCCTTCCACAATCGCCGCCCCGCGCCGGCACACCCCCTCCCGCCCGTTCGGCCGCTAAGGATTTCCGCTTAGAAATCCTCGGAATCGACTAATGGAAAACCCTACTACTGCCGATGCTCTGGAAGTAGGTGACAAAATGCTTCGCGCACGCAATGGGCATCTGACACTGGTGTTCGGCAACCGGCAACTCGTGCTTGCCATTATGCTGCTGATGGCTCTGATGTGGCTGTTCGCCGTGGTGACGTTCCTGGTTGGCAGAATCGTCTTTCCCGGTCCAGTCGCCGCCATTGAAGAGCCGATGGAACCGGTGATATTCGTTGACTCTCCGCTTCTCTCCGACGCTCCCGCGACTCTGCGGATGCTTCGATCCGGGGCCGGCGGCCTGCCCGGCGGTGAAACCCTGCCTCCGGGCGGTCTACGTCTGGCCCCGGCGCCCTTGAAGGCGTCCGTAACGTGCTTCGTGGATTCCAAACCCGGAAGTTGGTTCCTGGAAGTCGCCACGGCGAACACCGAACTGGCGGCGATATACGCGGAGTATCTCGCCGGCAGACGAATACCCGCTTTCGCCTCCCGGAATCCTGCCGGCGGCGGCGCCGTCCTCATGGTCGGTCCGGTGCGGGACGAAGGACATATGGCCCGGTTACGCTCCGACTTGGCGCAAGCCGGTCTCGAGTTGAATTAGTTGCCGACGGCAGCCGCCTCAGTGAACGACGCGCGACTTGTGGTTCATGTAATCCAGGAGCAGGTACTGGCCGAGCCTGCGCGGTGACGCAAAGTAGGCCTTGCCGCGGCAGGTCTGCGTCACCTCCTTCACGAACGCCACCAGGTACGGGTCGTTCGCCAACATGAAAGTGTTCACGAGAATGCCCTGGCGCTTGCAGCGGCTGACCTCCTCCATGGTTCTGTTCACCACCAGCGGATCAAGACCGAACGAGTTCTTGTATACGCGCCCGTCGTCGAGGGTCAGCGCCGTGGGCTTTCCGTCGGTAATCATGATGATCTGCTTCATGTCCTTGCGCTCCTGGTGCAGGATGCGCTGCGCGAGAATCAGACCATCCCGCGTATTCGTGTGATATGGGCCCACCTGCACCCGGGCAAGCTCGGCCAGTTTCACTTCCTCCGCCTGGTCATGGAACAACACGCAGCGCATGGTGTCGCCGGGGTACTGCGTCCGGATGAGATGCGACAGAGCCAGGGCCACCTGCTTGGCCGGGGTAAAGCGGTCTTCACCGTAAAGGATCATGCTGTGCGAACAGTCGAGCATCAGCACGGTGGCGCAGGAGCTTTGGTATTCTGCCTGATTCACCTGCAGGTCGGAGTACTCGAGTTCCAGCGGAAAGGTTCCTCCCTGGCGGCGGATGGCGGAAAAGAGCGTCGCGCTGACGTTCAGGTTCAGCGTGTCGCCGAACTCGAAGGGCTTGGGCGCGCCGCCGGCTTCAACTCCCGTAGCCAGGTCACGGGTGTCATGGGCCCCAAAGGTAGCTTTACCCAGGGAGCCAATCAGGTCCCGCAGCGCCTTGTATCCCAGAAAGTCGACCGCCTTGTCAGTGACCTCAAATTCGGTGACACCGTCGCTAGGCTGGCCGGAAGTGGCGATGTAGCCCTCGTCCTGAAGCTTCTGAATCAACTGGTCGAGAACTCGCTCCTGCTCATCCGGCGTGAGCTGATCGAACATTTGCCCGAGCTGTTCCGAAAGGTCGGGATCATTGGCGGCACGGCCGGACTCGATCGCCTCTCGCAAGGCCTCCCGCAACTCCTCCAGAGTGTTAGCCGAACTCGGGTCGAAGGGATAGAACTGGCGCTCAAATCCGCTCGCGAGCAAGTGATCGGCCAAGGCGCGCAGGAGGTCCGCGGAATCCAGATCCAGGTCTTCGCTGATGTATCGGCTGTACCGTGTCGCTCGCATCGCAGTTCCCCCTCGGCGCTAGTTTAGCGGCCCCTGCGGGATGCCCGACGGCCGCTGATCGCGTGTCGCGGCGGCCGCGCGCCGCTTTTCCCCCGCAACGAATCCCAACTCTTCGGAGCGGCCGATCCGCTTCCGGGCGTACAGACCCTCGAGAACGAATTCCGCCGCCGCCGCGCGAATTGCCGGCGGGGCATCGCCGGGCAACTCCATTGGATCAAGCGTATCCAGGAGACCGGGAATGGTTGCGAGCCGCTCCCCAACTTCCGAGGCCGGCATGTCCTCTTCGATCCGCAGATTGCCGCCGAGCTCGAACCACTGCACGATCGGGTTCAAATCGAGTCCATCGTACAAGCGTTGGAATACCTTCGCCACGGCACTTCGGATCAGGTGCCGGGCAATCTTTTCGGAACCGTGAAGTTCGCCTTCATATTCCAGCTCGAGCTTACCCGTGAGGGCCGGAATCGCCGCGTAGATATCCGAAATCCGTGGCACTGCGGCATTGTCGCCGGCCAGCAGGGCGCGGCGCTCGGCGTTGGACACGGCGCTCTCGAGCAGGGTGATCGGCAGGCGCTGCGAGACGCCGGAGCGGTGGTCCACCCGCTTGTCATCCCGGGCGAGAAAGGCGACCTCTTCCACGGTATCGCGGATGTAGTCCGGCACCAGTACGGGAATCCCGGCGCCGCGCTCGGTCCAGGCTTCCTGGCGGGTGATCGCCACGCCCAGTTCGTGGCGCAAAGGGTAGTGGGTGCGGATCTCGCTGCCGATGCGGTCCTTCAGCGGGGTGATGATCTTCCCGCGGGCGGTATAGTCTTCCGGGTTCGCGGTGAAGACGAGCAGCACGTCGAGCGGCAGCCGCACGGGATAGCCCTTGATCTGCACGTCGCCCTCCTGCATGATGTTGAAGAGCCCGACCTGTATCTTGCCCGCCAGGTCCGGCAGTTCATTGACCGCGAAAAGGCCCCGGTTCGCCCGCGGCAGCAGGCCGTAATGAACGGTCAGCTCGTCGGAGATGTCGTGGCCGGCCCGCGCCGCCTTGATCGGGTCGATGTCGCCGATAATGTCGGCGATGGTCACATCCGGCGTCGCGAGCTTCTCGACGTAGCGCTCCTCCGGAGAGAGCCATGAGATGGGAGTCTCCTCGCCCAACTCCTCCACCAGATTGCGGCAGCGCCGGCACAGCGGCTGGTATGGATTGTCGCGGATCTCGCATCCGCTGATATACGGAGCCGCTTCGTCGAGCAGCGAAGTGAGCTGCCGCAGGATCCTGGTCTTCGCCTGCCCACGCAACCCAAGCAGGATGAAGTTATGCCTGGCCAGGATCGCATTGGCGAGGGCCGGCTTCACGGTGTCGTCGTAGCCGACAATGCCCGGAAACAGCTCCGCACCGCCTTTCAGGCGGGCGATCAGGTTCTCGCGCAGCTCGTCCTTGACGCTGCGCCGGGCGGTTCTGTCTTCACTAAACGGGCTGCGTCGTAGAGCGCCCAGAGTGTGCGGAAGATCCCAGTGCGTTTTTGACATGGCAAATCATCCCCTCGTTATGGATTGCCGGACGCACCCGGACGGCGTCAGGAACTCCCGTTTCCGGGAACTGAATCAGTTCATGCCGCAAGCGCCTGGTGTTGGACAGACGCCGCCGGACGGGCACATCGGAACGTCCGAAGAAGAGGCCCCTGAACTCGCATGCGCTGCGAATGTGGACAACTGCCGGGTTGTCTTGGCTCCCGAGCAGGACGGGCAGGCGGGCGGAGGCGCGCCAGCGCGTCTCACCAGCTTCTCGAATGATGAACCACAGTCGTCACACTTGTACTCGAAAATGGGCATGTCTCTCCTTTCCAGTCGAACGAACCTACCCAAATTGTACCAGCGGTTGCTTGCCAAGGAACAGAGAGATACTTGCGTGCCATAACAATTTCGATCAAACTTGTTTGTGAGCAAGGGTTGCCTCCGCGTTGACACCACTTTTTGCGGGGTGTTAAGTTGGCGGAGAGTCGGGCAAATCCGCGCAACCCCTCTCGCTTGCGTATTCCACGGTGTTGGAGGCACTCATAGTATGAAAATTCTGGCTCTTGGAGCTGGGGGATTTATCGGTTCTCATCTTACGAAGCGCCTGCTCGACGCCGGACATGAAGTGACCGGTGTCGATATTTACAAGGATTACAAGGTTCAGGCTTTCGCGGATCATCCGAAGCTGACGTATCTTGTGCAGGATATTCGTGACCGTAACTGGGGCTTGGACGAGTTTGTCAACGAGGCCGATCTTGTCATTGATCTGGTCGCCTATGCGAATCCAGGACTCTACATCCAGATTCCTCTCGAAGTGTTCCATCTGAACTTCACCGAGAACCTCCGCATTGCCGAGTCCTGCGTCCGGCACAAGAAGCGCCTCATCCAGTTCTCCACTTGCGAGGTCTACGGGCGCACCGCGCCGAGCATCAAGGGGTTGAACCTGGCCGATCCGGATAACCCGAAATACGCAACGTTCGTGGAGGACGAGAGCGAGTTCATTCTTGGGCCGGTGTGCAAGCACCGCTGGATTTATGCGTGCGCCAAGCAACTGCTCGAACGGGTTCTGCACGCCTACGGGTTGGAGAAAGGCTTCAACTATAGCATCATCCGGCCGTTTAACTTCATTGGTCCGAACATCGACTTCCTGCTCGCCGAGCACGAAGGCATCCCGCGCGTCTTCTCTTTCTTCATGGATGCGCTGATGAACGGCACAAAGATGGAGCTTGTCAACGGCGGCAGCCAGCAGCGCTGCTACACCTACATCGACGATGCCATCGATTGCACGATGCGGATTGTCGCCAACCCGAACGGCGTCTGCAACCAGCAGATCTTCAACGTCGGCCATCCCGGCAACGAGGTGAGCATCAGGGAACTCGCCGAGCGGATGCTCTCGATCTACCAAGAGAAGTTCGCCAAGCGCGGCGAGAAGATGCCGGAAATTGTTGAGGTGGATGGCGAGGAATTCTACGGGGAAGGGTACGACGACTCGAACCGGCGCATTCCGGACATCACGAAAGCCCGCACGCTGCTGGGCTGGGAACCGAAGTGGGGTCTCGACGAGATGTTAGAGGCCACCATGGGCTACTACGTCACCGAATATGCCGAACAGGTTCTCGGCAAGTCGAAGACCGCGGTATAGAGGAAGTTCCGCGGGCAAGGCCGCGGCCGGTTCGGCACAGATGATTGATCGAGTCTTCGTCATCATGCCCGCGTACAACGCGGCCCAGACAATTGCCCAGGTCTTCGAACGAATTCCAACCGCAGCGCGGGAGCGCATCGAGCGGTACGTGGTTGTCAATGATGGCAGCAAGGACGATACGTCCGGCGCCGTCCGCGGCCTGCAGCCCGTGTGGCCTAACCTGGTTCTGCTCGAGCACGAATTCAACAAAGGCTACGGCGAGGCCGAAAAGACGCTGCTCAACTACAGCCTGTCCGAGGGAGCGAACCTGGCCATCCTACTGCACTCCGACGGGCAGTACTCGCCGGAGAAGATTTCCGCGATTCTCGAGATATTCGACCGCGACGAAACCGACATCCTGCAGGGCTCGCGGATGGCCGGGCAGTCCAACGCGCTCGCCAACATGCCCTTCTACAAGTGGCTGGCGAACAAGGGCCTTACGGCGATCGAAAACTGGGCGTTCGGGCTGGGACTCGCCGAGTATCACTCCGGCTACATGATCTACAACCGGAAGGCGCTCGAAACCATTCCGTTCAACAGCCTCTCGGGCTCCTTCGACTTCGACCTTGAAATGCTGGTGATGGCCCGCGTCAAGGGATTGCGCGTGAAGGAGATGCCCATCCCAACCATCTACGCCGGCGAGAAGTCCCACTTGAATCCGATCACTTACGGCCTCGACGTGCTGGGTGTGGTGTGGGACTACAAGCGGGGGAAATACCACCGGCTGTGAGGGCGGCTCGGGCCCGAAGCCGCTACTCCTTCACCAACTCCGCGACCACCGCGTCGATGAACTGGCGGGCCGGGCGGGACCGGGTGTTGTGGTTGTTGATCATGATGGAGAAGGCCAGGGTCCGTCCGGAGACGGCGCTGACATAGCCGGAGAGGGCGCTCGCGCCGGTCAAGGTACCGGTCTTGGCGAACACGCGGCCACGCGTGGCCGGGCTCCGGAACCGGTAATCGAGGGTGCCGTCCTCGCCGCCGATAGCCAGCAATTCCAGCCAGACGTCGCGCTCTTCGGAGAGATACATAAAGCGGAGGAGCCGGGTCAACGCGCTGGGAGAGACCAGGTTAAGGCGAGACAATCCGGAGGCGTCGGCGAACTTATAGCTCGATGAGGCTACGCCGGCTTCCCGCAAGAAAGCGTCAAGTTCGGCGAGGCCGGCCGCCCGGCTGCCCACATTTCGCGTCACCCGTCCCACTTCGCGTAGAACCAGTTCGGCGTGCAAGTTCTGACTGAGCTTGTTCACGATCTGAAGGATTTGATCGAGCGGGGGAGACTCGCGTTCGTAAAGCAGCGTATCTTCCGGTTCCGGCGGCGGGGCTGGGGCGCGCTCCGGGTGTTCCACCTCGTGCAGCCAACGTTTCCGCACCTCAATGCCGCCCCTGATCTCGACGCCGCGCTTTCGCAGGGCGGCAGCCAGCGCCCAGGCAGCATAGCGGGCCGGTTCCCGAATCGCCAGCAGCTTGGCCCGCGGCGCATTGGCCCGCACGGCGCCCCACAAGTGCAGTTCCCGAAAGTCCGGAGACCACTCCACGAATACGCGGGAGTCGCCAGAAGCAGAGGTTCGCACGCGATTATGGATCGTGTAGTACTCAACAGCGGGCTGCAGAAAGAGCCGTGCCGGCACACCCGCCGGCTTGCCGGCGTAGATGGAGATTTTGAAGGAATTGTCGTGGAGCGCAAGCGCGCTTACTGGAGCGCCGTACTGCCAGGCGGCGTCCTCCTGGCCCCAGCCTTCAGGGTACGGCTCGGAAACGTAAGCGGTGTCGTCCCCGATCACGTTTCCCTCGACTCGGCGGACACCCATGGTGACGATGGCGCCGGCGATCTTGTTTAGGGGGCCAAGCGGGTCTCCGCGGACCGGTCCCGCCTCGTAGGGAACCTTGCGTGCGGAAAGGGTCGGATCGCCGCCTCCCAGGAAGCGAAGGTCTCCGCGAATCACTCCGCCAGCATCCGGCGGCCGACTGGCGTGGATACGGGTGCGGAAACGGTGTGCTGGTCCAAGACGGGCCAGAGCGACCGCCGATGTGAACAGTTTCACGTTCGAAGCCGGAACGAAGAGTTTCGCGGCGTTGTGTTCGTAGACCGGGTCCCCGGTCTCCGCGTCAACCACCTGGACGCCCCAGAAGCCGCGCTGAGCGGCAACCGATGCCGCGGCGGCGGTCTCGATCCGGTCCGCCAGGGACGCGCCGGCCAGTGCTTCAAGGGTGAGCAAAAAGAGGAGGAGGCACCGCATCTTCATCTCAGTCTATCCTGGTAATCATGGGCGCCGTCCTGCTTGCAACTTGCTGCGCGGTTGCGCTGCAGATCGGGGCGCCGGGAGGGTCGAACCCCCGGAAAACTCCGGAGAAGTTCGCCGCGCACGGGAAGGCCGGCGAGCTGACGGTCGCCGCCGAATTCCATTACCGGGCGGTCCAGCATCACGGCGTCACGGTCTTCCTACGGAACCAGATCGTCATCGAGGCCGCTCTTTTCGGACCGGACGGGCGGCGCGGCGAGATCCGCGCGGGGGACTTTCGCCTCTACGTCAATGGAAAGAAGAGTCTTTATCCCGAGTCGCCAGGTCTGGTGAACGTTCATGAACAGTTCGACTCCGCGAAGACTCTCGATATCCAAGCCCAGGACGTCAGGGTTCGGATTGGAGGCGCGCCCCCTGGCCCGCGCCACCCCGGAGACCACGCTCCGGTGGAGCCGCCCGTACAGATCGAGAGCCCCGGCAGCGGGGGGAGGCAGACTCCTCCTTTGAAACAACTGCTCGCGGAAGCGGCTCTGCCCGAAGGAGACCGGCTCATGCCCATCTCGGGCCTACTCTACTTCCATTACCCGAAGAAACCGAAGTCGATTCGGAAGATGGTGTTGGTCTACGAAAACCCGGCCATGGGTAGGGTGACGCTGGAGCTCAGGTAGCCCGGCCGGCCCGGCCGCTGAGCTTTGCGTCGAGCCAAATCAGAACCAGCAGCACGAAGACCAGGAAAGTGCCGATCAGGGGGAGTAGCATCAGCACCCGGATGCCAAACCAGCCGGCGGCATAGCCGAGCGTCCACGGCGCGAGCAGGCCACCGGTCATCGCAAAAGAGAATATCCCATTGAAGAGCGCCGGATGGAAGTAGGGAAACTGGCCGCCGATTTTCTCCACCACCAGGGGATAGACGGCCGCGAAGCCGCCACCCACGAAGAGGATGCCGAAGACCGCTCCGAACGTTGTTTTCGTGAACAGCAGCACGACGCAGCCAAACAGCGCGGCCACCACGCTGACCATCAGAATTCTCGAGTGCGGCACTCGCGGTAGCAGAGCCTGGATGAAGACGCGCCCGAGTAGGAGGAAGAGCCAGTAGAGCGCCAACAGAAGAAGGGAAACGTCCGGACTGACGCCGATTCGCTGAATGAGGAACACCGCCAGCCAACCGGCGATCGACCATTCGTTGCCGAACTGAAAGAACAGCAGCAGCGCGAACAGCACGGCGCTTGGGCTGCGAAAATCGGCCAGAGCCTCCCGCCAGCCCAGTTGATGCGGGCGCGGCTCGGCCGGGAATCCGGTTCTGGCGAAGATTCCGATATAGAAACCCGGGACGGTGGCCAGGAGGAAGATAATGCCGCCCACGCCGTAGACATAGAAGGTTCCGGCGAATAGCAGCGCCACGGCGAGAGACCCGAGAACGAATAGGACTCCGGCGATGTTAACGGTGGCCGCCGGGTCGTGCCGGTAGTACGGTGTGATGGCGTGAAAGAGCCCACTAATCAGCAGACCGGAGGCTCCACCCAGCAGAAACACGCCGCATGTACGCCACCACGACGAGAGCGGCGGCGAGACAGCCGATAGATACACTAGAGCGGCGCACGCGATGGAGGCGGCCAACACGAGCGTAAACCGGAGGCCGTGGCGGGGAATGACGCGGTGGGCGACAGAGACCGAAGCGAGGATGCCCATCGCCATTGCCAGGAAATGCAGTCCCGCCGTCGAAAACGTACCTGCCAAGTGGTAGCCCCACTTCGGAAGCACGGCGCCCAGGAATGACATCATCATTCCGGACAAGAAGAAGCCTGAAAAGGCCACCCGGGCGCGACCGCCTTGCAGGATTCCATCGGTAGGCGTCGGGGTCGGGTTCGGTGGCCGCTCGGCCGGCTCGGGAGGCACTTTCGTATTGTAGCGTCACAACCTCGCCGCGAGGGTCTTCAGATTTTTGTAGTAAGGCCCGGAGCTGCTACTGTTTTTGGGAGACCTGCGCCGAAATCATCTATTCTTTTCAATGAAGTAGAGATTGGAACTCGATCTGCAAGTGGGTAGACGGGGTAACAGAGGTACGCTCTCCTTTGGTGGCGGTTGCCTTCCGGTAGCTGCCTGGGGCCTCGAAAGGGGTACGAGGCCCTTTTGTTTTGCCTTCCAGCGGGAAAACCATCGTTCCCTTTAAGCACGAGAGGCGTCTGCCGTCATGCAGAGGGGCGCTCAAACTCGAAGTGGCAACGGCGGCGGGTCCACCAACAAGCGGTAAACTTTCTTCGACAAGGGGCCAGGAGTAAAATATTGTGTCAATTTCTGGCCAAGTAATAGCAGCCGGCTGATTGCCGCCCCTATATATTGGGATTGTAACGAACATTTGGGTTGACAAATGTTCGTCTCGATTCTATGATGGGGGCAACACTGAAGAAAGGAGGTGGTCCAGGCGAATGAAAATTGGCAGTAGTAAGATGCATACCTTGATGGAGGTGGCCGACAGCTGAGGCTACCGTGACCATAGGTACAGGACTCGAGTCAGTGGCGAGACCGAATTTCAAGTGGACCGGTCATTCTCACATCGAGGTCTGATGGACTCATAAGTTAGCCTGGGTTCATCCTAAAAATTGCAGATGGCTACCTGACCCCCGGAAGGGCCAAGGTGGGTTGTGCGCCTTGTGATCCTTCCGGGGTTCTCCTGTCTTAGGCAGTACATCCGTTTGCTATACTGTTTGAAGTACCCGGCGCCGTTCTTCCCGGAGCTTGGCCCAACGAGAAAGGAAACTCCCACGCGATGAAAGCAGATATTCACCCCGTCTACGAAGAGATCAATGTAAGCTGCGCCTGCGGCTCCACTTTCAAGACCCGCTCGACTCACAAAGGCGACATGCGCGTGGAGATCTGCTCCAGTTGCCACCCGTTCTACACCGGGCGCCAGAAACTGCTCGACACCGAAGGCAGGGTGGATCGCTTCCAGAAGAAGTACGCCCGGGCCAAGGAACTTGCGGAGCAACGGAAGAGCCAGAAGAAGGACAAGGCCGCCGCACGAAGTTAGCCCCCAGCTTTAAGGGGCTGTTGAAAGAACGGCAGGCGCAAGGCTTTGAGGAGCCTTGAACAAGCCAAGGAAGCTCCCGACCTCACCCCCCTGTTGAGAGAGCGGCTGGGGCAAGCGCCCGCCCTACTTCTCGTGAGCTTTCCGCCGGCGTTCCGCCCGTTCGGCGCGGAACTTCTCGTATTCCGACTGCTGGACTTGGTCGAGCATCGCCATTATCTCGGCATTCTGCTGGTCGATGATGGCTCGCTTGCGAGGGCGGTAGAGATCGCGCGACTCGCGCTCAAGCTCGTCAAAGCGAGTCTTCGTGCGGTCAAGTATTTCGTTCAACTGGGAGATCTGGGCGTCAGAAAGCGCCAAGCGCTCCTCCATCGCGTCGATGAATCGTGCCCGCCATTCCTCGGGCGTCGGTTTCCTGTGTTCGGCTTCCGTGGCCTTGGCCGTCGTTTCAGTAGTATAGAGGCGGTATCCGAGCACCCCGGCAACAACTCCGCTCACGAAGACAATCGAGAGATAAAGGGCGACGGAGAGAGTGGATCTGGTCATTGTTGGCCGGCCGCGCTCACGACTTCAAAGCTGACCAATTCCGAGTAGGCCAGCGTCTCAAACTCCTCTCCCTGGTCCAGGGTGTCCACGTAGGAAGTAGTGTAAATGGGGGAACTCGATTCTCCGGGCGTGGCCATGTAGGCGAGCATGGCCAAGGAGGCCGCGGCCACACCGGTTACGATGGCCCGGGTCCAGCGGCGCAACGCGCGATTAAAGCCGCGTTTGGCATCGATCCGCCGCCACAGCCCCGGCATGAAATTCGTTCCCAACTCCGGGGGCGGGCAGGCGTCCCGGTAAGCGGCAAACAAGCGACTCAGTTGTTGCTCATCCCTGTTCATAAGCTTCACTCAGCCTCACCTTCCGCAACCATTGATCGGCGGTAAGCTTTCAACACCCGTTGGCGGGCCCGGAAGAGCCGCACCTTGAGGGCATTTTCGTTGACGCCGTAGACTTTTTCCAGCTCCTTCAACGACAACCCTTCGACCTCTTTGAGCGTCAGCAGAATTTGGTCTTCTTCGGAAACCCCCGCCAGTAACGCTTGCACCATATCACGGAGAAGTGTCTGGCGTCGATTCTCGTCGCTCTCGCGGCTTCCGGCAGCGGCGTCGGCGAGCAAAACCTGCTGCTCGGAAAGGTCCGCCATCCGCGATTCGGTCCGCCTTCGCTGTTTTCGCAAATAGTCATAGGCGGCATTCACCGTGAGCCGGTAGAGCCACGGCTCGAATACTTCCTCGGACCGCAACTGGTCCAAAGAGAAGTACAGCCGCAGAAATACCTCCTGCCCAACGTCCTCGACGTCCTCCGGGCGCCCGATAAGCCGCGCAATCGTGCCCAGGATACGTTTGCGATATGCCTGGACGAGCTGATTAAACGCCGTGTCATCACCGCTCCGAGCACGCCGGACCAATTCATGATCGACTAGCACGCCATTCCGATCGGCCGGCGCGCGATCAGAAACCACGAACAGTGGCCCCGCAAGTAAAGGCGCACCAGCAAATAGCTAGGTTACTAGGGTTGCGCCCGGGCGGGCAAATCGCGGTGTTCGAATTGTTTGTGTAGCCGAGGCTCAGGAGGCGAGGCGCCTCAGCCGAGCGCCGTTTTGGGACGGATTTCGATAACCTCCGGCGGGGTTTTCGACAAAAGTCCGGCCGTATTCCTGGAGGGATTCTATGAGCTGATCGAGTGCAAGCCTGCGTTCGTATAACTCGTCGAGCGCCGATTCGATCAGTTCAAGGGAGGGGGAGGATAAGTGCTGCATCATCATAGTAATATCCATAGCAGTACTAAGAGTACTAGTCAAGTGGTTTTAGGGTGTTATTCACATTTTTCTAAGCCCTATTCCGCGGTTGCAATCGCTTGTCCATGCTAGTGGCGGCTGGCATGGCGTAGCTCAGGCCGGCCCCGCTCAGGTCGGCGTCGTTGCAATCGCTTGTCCATACTAGTGGCGGCTGACATGGTACCATTGATCCTTACCGCACGATTCCGATGGACTTCCTGGCAGGGTTGAACCCGCAACAGCGAGAAGCAGTGTGTTATGGCGACGGCCCTATTCTTATCCTTGCTGGCGCGGGCAGCGGCAAAACCCGGGTAATCACCCATCGAATCAGCCACCTCATCAATGCGCGGGGAGTCCCCGGGAACGCGATTCTCGCAGTAACCTTCACAAACAAAGCGGCGGGGGAAATGCGGGAACGCGTGCGGAAGCTGATTGGGGGTGGAGGGGGGCTGATCTCCTCGCCCACAGTTTCGACATTCCACTCATTCTGCGTCCGGCTGTTGCGCCGCGATGGACAGAGCCTGGCTGGAATCCGCCCCGGTTTTACTTCGTCGTTTGTGATCTATGACGACGACGAGCAACTCGCGATCATAAAAGCGGTTTTCCGCAACCTCGGCCTCGATGAGAAGTTCATGCAGTACCGTGCGGCCCATTCGCGGATCAGCCATGCCAAGAATCACAAAGAGACGCCGGAGGACTTCTATAAGAACGCGAAGGACCCGAAGTCGGAGCGCCTCGCGGTTGTATTCGAGCAGTACGAGGCGCGCTTGCGGCAGGCGAATGCGCTTGACTTCGACGACCTGCTCCTCGAGGCGGTGCGGCTGCTCCGCCACGACTCCGTCATCCGCGACACTTACAACGACCGCTACCGCTATCTGCTGATTGACGAGTATCAGGATACAAACCGCAGCCAGTACGAGCTGATGCGCCTGCTGACGCAACGGCACAGCAACATCTGCGTTGTGGGAGACGAGGATCAGTCGATCTACGGCTGGCGCGGAGCCGACATCCGCAATATTCTCGATTTCGAACGCGACTACCCCGGCGCGGTCACCATCCGGCTGGAACAGAATTACCGTTCCACGAAGACGATCATCGAGGCCGCGAGCGCCGTAGTGGCGAACAATAAGGAGCGAAAGGGCAAGTGGCTCTGGACAAACTCCGGGGCGGGAGAGAAGATCGGTCTGTATCAGGCGCCCGATGCCGAACAGGAAGCCCTGTTCATTGCCGGCACGATCGAGCGGCTACTCTCGGAGCAGCCGGAATACCGGGTGGCGGTGCTCTACCGGACAAACGCCCAGTCGCGGCAGATTGAAGAAGCTTTGCGGCGGCATGGCCGCCCGTACATCGTTGTCGGGGGGCTCAGCTTCTACCAGCGGGCCGAGATAAAGGATATTCTCGGGTACCTGAAACTGCTGGCGAATCCCAATGACGCGGTCAGCTTCCTGCGGGTGGTGAACAAACCGGCGCGCGGCATCGGCAAGACAACTGTCGAGCAGATCGAGGACCATGCCCGGCAGCGCTCATGCAGCATGTGGGAGGCGCTCGGGTCCATGGTTGACGAGAATTTGCTCTCCACACGCGCACACGCCGCAGTGGCGGGATTCCGGAAAGTGTTCGTGGGGTTGATGGAGGTGGCCGAGGAAGAATCCGTCGGCGGACTGCTGCAGCGGATCATCACGGATACGGGCTACCGGGACATGCTGAAAGCAGGCGGCACACCGGACGCCGAAGCGCGCCTGGAGAACCTCGACGAACTCGTCAATGCCGCCGAGGAGGCAGCGATTCGCGGGGAGGGAATCGCCGAGTTTCTCGATCACGCGGCGCTGGTCTCCGAGGCGGACCGCCTGGACGAATCGATTCAAGTTTCGCTGCTCACGATGCACAACGCAAAGGGACTTGAGTGGCCGGTGGTATTCATCGCCGGCCTCGAGGAGGGCCTGTTTCCTCACGCACGCTCCCTTGAATCCGAGTCTCAGATGGAAGAGGAGCGCCGGCTGTGCTACGTCGCCATGACCCGGGCCGAGGAGCGTTTGCTGCTCACATTCGCCCGGACGCGAAGGAAATTCGGAGGCGGTCCGCTCGAGCCGCGAACAATGTCGCGCTTCCTGTTTGAGGTGCCGGAGAAGTTCGTCGAGCGTCTCGACGACCGGCGCGGTCCAGTGGGAGCGGTTGCCGAGGTCGACCTGTTCGCCGAGCAGCACTACGTCCGCGAGACGGTCAAACGCAACGCCTACGCCGGAAAGACTTATAATTCGATAGAGAACATCGCACAGTTCTTCCAGGAGCGAGGCATGGAGCCGCCCCGGACCGCCAAGGCGGCCACCCCGGCCCGGCCGAAGGCTCCCGCCGCGAAACCGCCCCTGGCCGGGCAGTCCGGACAGAGCAAACGTCCCAAGGAAAGACTTCGCGCCGGCGTTACGGTCGAGCATGCGCGTTACGGAACGGGCTTGGTTCTGCGGAAGGAAGGTGAGGGCGACGACGCCAAGTTGACCGTCAGCTTCCGGCGGCATGGACTGAAGAAACTGGTCGCGAAATACGCTGATTTGAAGGTTACGACGTGAACACAAAAAAAATATCAGATCGAGAAGAACGGAAGACTGCGAAGCGGAAAGCGCGCAAGGAGGCCCCGCCCAAGGCGAAACGTCCGTCGGACGTCGACCGCGGCTCGATGAAGCGGAAGATCCGGAGGACCAGTAAGGGCACGGGCAGACGCTAGCGGCCGGCGGAGGTTGACACCCGCACCACCGGAAAAGACGCCGGGTCTCGGGCTTGGTTGAGCAGCGCCTACTGATGTCTTCACAACTTCTGCGCACGAAAAGCATCGACGAGCTGATCAGGTCCTCCGAACAGGAGGGGAAACGGCTGAAGCGCACGCTGGGTCCCGTGAGCCTTACAGCGCTCGGATTGGGCGCGGTGATCGGAACCGGGATCTTTGTGCTCACCGGCACGGCAGCGGCCGGGGAAACGCTGAGCTACCACTCGATTCTCCACGCCCCCGTGCTGGATTTGTTCCTCAACGGTCCGGACGCGATTTCCACCATCGGGCGGCCCGGGGCCGGGCCGGCTATCTCCTTGTCGTTCATCCTGGTGGCGATCTGTTGCGGCTTCGCGGCCCTATGCTTCGCCGAGTTGGCATCGATGATCCCGGTTGCCGGGAGCACCTATACATACGCCTACGCGACGCTCGGCGAGATCTTCGCCTGGATTATAGGTTGGGATTTGATTCTCGAGTACGCGGTATCGAACATGGCCGTTGCGGTCGGTTTCTCGGCGTACTTCAGCGACCTGCTCGAGAACGTGCTCGGCCTCCAGATACCGGTCAGATGGGCTGGACCGATGATTGTCGGCGGCGAGATGTCGGGTGCATGGTTCAATTTGCCGGCCGCGGTGGTTCTGCTCCTTATCACCGTGGTGCTGGTGCACGGCATCAGGGAGAGCGCCCGGGCGAATACCACCATGGTCATCATCAAGATTTTGGCCATCCTGCTGTTCATCGTCGCGGCGTCACGCGCGGTGGATCCCGGCAATTGGCGGCCGTTCATGCCGAACGGTTGGCAGGGAGTGCTCACCGGCGGTGCGATCGTCTTCTTCACCTACATCGGATTCGATTCGGTGTCAACGGCGGCGGAGGAGTGCAAGAGACCGCAGCGCGACTTGCCAATCGGGATTATCGCGACGCTCGTGATCTGCGCCATTCTCTACACCTCGGTGGCGCTGGTGCTGACCGGCATCGCCGACTGGAGAACACTGAACAGCGCCGCGCCGGTGGCGGACGCACTAAAAGCCATCGGCTATGACGAGATCCGCCGCTGGGTCAGCGTTGGCGCGGTAGTTGGCATGATCTCGTCGCTGCTCGTGTATCAGTACGGGCAGGCGCGCGTCTGGTTCGCGATGTCACGGGACCGCCTGCTGCCCAGCGTCTTTTCGAGAGTGCATCCAAAGCACCGCACGCCGCACGTCAGCACCTGGGTGGCCGGCATCGCGGTTGGCATCCCGGCGGGGATCTGGGACATCGGGACGTTCGCCGACCTCTCGAACATAGGCACACTTTTCGCGTTCGTCGTGGTTTCGGCGGGGGTGATCGTGCTGCGCAAGAAGCAGCCCGAGCGGCCGCGCGGTTTCCGCGTTCCACTCGTGCCGTTCCTCCCGTTGGTGTCAATTGCATTTTGTCTGATTCTGATGTTGAGTCTCCCGCTCCAGACCTGGCTTCGCTTCGGCGCCTGGATGGCGGCGGGGATAGTGATCTACTTCACTTTCGGAAAGAAACGGAGTCAACTGGCATGAGGCTCGCATTGGCATTTCTGGTCTGTTTCGCGGCCGCTGCGCAAACGGCGCATCAGGAGCATCACCCTCCGCAATCCGCGCGGGAATACGCTGATCATCTGGAAGTCGAGGAGCGGGCGAAGTGGCAAGAACCGGAGCGCGTGGTGAAGGCTTTGGCCCTCGGGCCCGGCGAGATTATAGCGGATATCGGGGCAGGGACGGGCTACTTCACGCGGCGCTTCGCGCCTCATGTCAACAAAGTGCTGGCCGTGGACATTGAAGAAGAGATGCTGAATCGCGCGGCGAAGTCTTCACCTGATAACGTGGAGACGGTTCTCGGCGCTCACGACGATCCCAAACTACCGGCCGCGTCCGTCGATACCGTGTTCATCTGCAATGTGCTGCACCACGTTCAGGGCCGCGAGGAGTACTACGAAAAGCTCGCCTCGGCCCTCAAGCCCGGGGGCCGGATCGTGATCATCGATTTCTACAAGAGCGAGCTGCCGGTGGGGCCGCCACCCTCCATGAAACTCACCAAGGAAGAGGTGATGGCGGAACTCGCTGAAGCCGGCTTTCGGGTGGACAAGGAACATTCCTTTCTCCGATATCAATACTTCCTTGAGTTCCGCCGCTAGGAACTGGTAATCTTTCGGTGAGCAGGTTTTTTTGCCTCTGACTTTCGCAACCATTGCACTCTAGTTGAGCTGGGCCGCTACGGTCTGAAGATGATGCCCGGGGTGTGTCCAGCCGTCCTCTCGTAAGTTTCCACATCACAATTTGTTCAAACCGAGACGGGAGAGTAGTTATGAGTACAGTGGGACGGGTGTGCCGCGCGAGCCGCGGCATCTATCATGTGCTGGCGGCCGGCGCCGTTCAGCAAACGGTGGCGGCCGGACGGCTGCTGCATGACGGCGCCGGGCCGCCGGTTGTTGGGGATTGGGTCAGATTCTGCGGCGGACGAATCGAAGCGATCGAGCCGCGCCGAACGGCTCTTCGGCGGAAGCGTCCGGGCAAAGGGGTTGAGAGCCAGGTTCTCGCGGCGAATGTCGATGCCGCGTTTGTGGTGACCGGCCTTGACGCCAATTTCAACCTGCGGCGCATTGAGCGCTATGCCGTGATGGTAGAGGCCAGCGGAGTGCGCCCGGTTGTGGTGCTGAATAAGGCCGACTGCTGCGCTAATCCGTGGGAGCGCGCGGCTCAGGCCGGCCGCGTGTCCGCGGGCGCTCCGGTAGTGCTGGTCAGCGCGCTCGAGGGGACGGGTTTCGAAGAACTCCTGGCGACGATCACGGCGGGAGAGACCGCAGTATTGCTTGGCTCCTCCGGGGCAGGGAAGTCCACCATCACCAACCGGCTGTTGGGCCGGGAGATCCAGCGGACGGAGGCGGTTTGCGAAGGTGACGACAGGGGACGTCACACCACCACTGGGAGGGAACTCTTCGAGACGCCGGATGGATGGTTCGTGATCGATACACCAGGGCTTCGCGAGCTACAGCCTTGGACGGATGGCGACGCGTTGGCCGGGAGTTTCGCCGATGTAGCGGAACTGGCTGAGAATTGCCGTTTCCGCGACTGCTCCCATCAGGCCGAGCCCGGGTGCGCGGTAGCGCGGGCGGTCGCAGAAGGAACACTGGATGCCCGGCGTTTGGAGAGTTTCTGGAAACTCGAACGAGAGGCTCGGTTGTTGGAAGCGAAAACGGATGTGAATCTGGCCAGGGAAGAGAAAGCGCGGGTGAAGAAGTTTCACAAGCTTTGCCGGAGCGTGTTGAAGCAGGGGAGGCGATGATACGGATCTTCCGCCCTCATCCTCCCTCCGGTGCACGCAGTCAATACTTTCGAAGTACGGCGAGCAGCTTTCCCTGAATCGCGACGCTTGCCGCCGGTACGAGGATCGGCTCCATCTCGGCGTTGGCGGGCTGCAGCCGGACCATTTGGTTCGGCTCATGGTAGAAGCGCTTCAGAGTCGTTTCGGCCCCGTCGACGAGCGCGACGACGACATCGCCGTCCCGGGCCTGGGACGTTTTCTCCACCAGGACGAAGTCGCCGTCCATGATATGATCCTCGATCATCGAGTCGCCGCGCACCTCGAGGGCGTAGGTGTTCCGGTCGCCAGTGAAGTCGGCGAAGCTCAACGTCTCGGGGTTCTCGTACGTCTCCACGGGGGCGCCGGCGGCGATTCTGCCGGCCAACGGTACCTCCAGCGCGGCGCCGGCCGCTACTCCGTGGCGGCGTAGCTCATCGAGATAGCGGGGCGAGAGCTCAACCGACCGGCTTTGGTTGTAGGAACGCTGAAGGTAACCCTTGGACTCCAAGGCCGAGATGTGCTTGTGCACCGTGGCGAGCGAGGCCAACCCCAGGCCCTGAGCAATCTCTTCATAACTCGGGCTGTAGCCGTTCTCGTCAACAAAGCTCGCGATGAGGTCCAGCACATCTTTTTGGCGTCTGGTGAGTGCCATATGAATTCTCCCTTTGACATAGTGTGGGCGAATAAAGAGTGAAAGTCAAGGAGAACTGTGAAGCCTCGCCGGATTTCGACGCTGGCGGCGATCGGGGGAAGCCAGGAGGGCCGAGTGTGTTGTTTGGCGCGGACGCCGCGTGGCTATCCGATAAGCGGGAAGTAGGAGGAGTCTAGCATGGAGATCATCCCGGCGATCATCGTAGTCGCGGCCGTGTTGCTTGTGGCGTTGATGGCTACGGGAAAAAACTTAGGTAGTTCCTAGAACCTCTATACCCCATCTAACGTCAGTAAGAAGAGGGCTCCGCTCAGACCTCGGTTCAACACGGCGGCTGTTGGAATCATGACTGTGCTAAGTTGACTATCAGATAAGCGGGGGATGCTTTTATGCGTGTCCGCATTTTCGCGGCGTTGTTGGTGTTGGTAACGCTTTACGGCGCTCTTTACGCCCAGAGACGGTCCCGGCGAGGGGGGTTCGCCGGCCAGGAGGGGGAGTACGTTTCGATGCCTTCGGACGCCGGCGAGGTTACCGAGTTTATATTCGCGCGCCTCATGTATCCAAGCTTCGGCCGAGGCTATTGGGGCCGGCGCGGCTCCTGGACGACAGACTACCCCAAAGCCGACCGGCAGTTCTTGCAGGGTGTCCGGAGGTTGACTCGCATTCATACCAGGTCCGTGGAAGAGGTGGTACACCTCGATGACGACACCATCTTTGACTATCCGTGGATCTACGCGGTGGAGGTGGGCCATTGGGATCTCGACGATCAGCAGGCCGCGCGCCTGCGCGAGTACCTGCTGAGGGGCGGGTTCCTAATGGCCGACGACTTCCACGGAACCTATGAATGGGATGTTTTCATGGCCAGCATGCAACGGGTTTTCCCGGACAGGCCGGTGGCGGAACTGGAGGACGCCGACCCGCTGTTTCACGTTTTGTATGACCTCGATGAGCGATTTCAGGTACCCGGAATCCAGTACTTCTATTCTGGCCGGACCTTCGAACAGGACGGTCTTGAGCCGCGCTGGCGGGGGATACTTGACGATGAGGGGCGTCTGATGGTGGCGATCTGTCACAACATGGACCTGGGCGACGCATGGGAATGGGCCGACCATCCGCAGTACCCCGAAGGTTGGGCTTCGCTGGCCTATCGCATCGGGGTCAACTACATCATCTACGCGATGACGCACTAGAGGGCACTGGAGACACATTTAGGAAGTCAGACATCGAATGTTCGAATTCTTGTTCAACCACTCGACCGCGGTTTTCGAAAAAGGCGAGTTCGTGCTGTTGGGACGGTGGTCTCTGTGGATACTTCCCGCGCTCGTGGTCTTGGGTTCCGGCGCTCTCGGGTGGTGGACATGGCGCCGCCGCGAAGCCTTCGCTCCGGGAGTGCGCGGCTGGCGTGCCGCTGGAATCTGGGCGCTGCAATCGTCCATGCTGGCGCTGCTTCTCCTATTACTGTGGCAGCCGGCGCTCCGGGTGGCTACGCTCAAGCCACAGCAGAACGTTGTCGCCGTGGTTGTCGACGATTCTGGCAGCATGGCGCTCGAGGAAAACGGCAAGACCCGATCAAGCGAGGCGATGGCATTGCTCGAGAACGGCCTACTTGACGATCTTGCCTTGCAATACCAAGTCCGGCTCTACCGGATGAGTGACGGCATTGAGCGCATCTCTTCATTGGAGTCGATCACTTCCGGGCGGCCTTCAACCCGAATCGGAGCGAGTCTGAAAGAGATTGTTGCCGAGTCGGCGAGCCTTCCGATCGGGGCGGTTGTGATGATGACCGACGGAGCCGACAACGATGGAGGGATTGATCCGGATACCATCGCCGAGGTTCGGAGCCGCCGAATCCCGATTCACACGGTGGGCCTGGGCGAGGACGGATTTGCGCAAGACTTGGAGATTGTGGACGTCCAGACTGCCGACCGGGCGCTCGCGAACTCCCGCCTGATGGCTCAGGTGACACTGCGGCAGGCGGGCTACCGGGACGAGAACGTACGCGTGACGGTCCGGGACGGCGGCCGCGTTCTTGGCAGCGAGGAGATCACCCTTGGCAAGGACGGCCAGCACCAGACGGCGTCGATACTTTTCAACGCCGGATCGGCAGGGGCGAAAGCTCTCGATGTCGGAGTCGACCCGCTCTCCGGGGAGAGGAATCCGGCTAACAACCGCACCATCCGCCTTCTGAACGTGGTAGACACCAAGCCGAGGATCCTGTATTTGGAGGGTGAACCGCGCTGGGAGCACAAGTTCATCCGCCGCGCCCTGCAGGCCGACGACGCCGTGGACCTGGTCTCGGTGCTGCGCACTACGCAGAACAAAATCTACCGTCAGGGGATCAAGGATCCGGAGGAACTCGAGGAAGGCTTCCCCGGGAAAATTGAGGAGTTGTTCAATTATCAGGGCCTCGTGATCGGTTCCGTGGAAGCAAGCTACTTTACGTCTGGGCAGCAGGAGTTTATCCGGCAATTTGCGGACCGGAGGGGCGGGGGCGTCCTTTTCCTCGGCGGCCGTGCGTCGCTCGCCGACGGCGGCTATGCCGCATCCGGGTTCAGCGAACTCCTTCCGGTTCAGCTACCCGATCGCCAGCAGACGTTCCGCCGCGCGCAGGCTGGAGTGGCGCTGACCTCCGCGGGGCACGACAGTCTGGTGACTCGTCTGATCGAGGATCCGGCCGAGAACCGCGAGCGCTGGACGAAGCTTCCCCTGGTGGCGGACTATCAGGAAGCCGGCGAGCCGAAGCCCGGCGCCCTGGTGCTGGCCGAGTTAACGATCGGAGGTGAGGAGCGCATGCCCCTGCTCGTAACCCAACAGTACGGCCGGGGCCGCGTTGGCCTCCTCGCCACCGGCGGAACCTGGCGCTGGCAGATGCAGCAAGATCTCGAAGATCAGACTCATGAAGTTTTCTGGCAACAACTTCTCCGCTGGCTTGTCACGGGCACTCCGGGGCGCGTGGACGTCTCGGTGAAGAACCAGGTGCTGTTTGATCAAGGTGGCGTGTCTTTTACCGCCCGGGTGCGCGACCGGACATACGCTCCGGTCTCGGACGCCCGGGTGGAGGCGCGCGTGATGGGCCCTGCCGGGCTGCAAGAGACGGTCGATTTTAACCCTGACCCGCATGAACGGGGCGTCTACCGCGGAGACTGGAACGCGCTGGAGCAAGGCTCGTTCATCGCCGAGGTGATAGCTTACCGGGGCGAGGAGAAGGTGGGTTCGGACGCAATCACGTTTCAGCGCAAAGACGGCGTCGCCGAGAATTTCCGCTCGGAACAGAACAGAGACCTTTTGACGAAGCTCTCCGAGCAGACGGGCGGCCGTTATTACACACCGGACACCCTGAGCAGGCTTGCGGACGAGATTTCCTTCTCTGAGGCCGGCATCACCGTGCGTGAAACCAAGGAGCTTTGGAACATGCCGGCCGTGTTCTTGCTGCTGCTGCTGCTGAAGTCAGTGGAGTGGCTGCTGCGCCGCCGCTGGGGGGTGGTATGAGAACGCTTTGTTTATTGCTTTTGTCGATTGCTGCCGCCCCGGCCGCGACTCACTATGTCACAGTGGCGGGCTTGGGTGGAGAACCGGACTACGAACAGCGCTTCGAGGCCTGGGCGCGCGACCTCGACAAGACCTTCCGGGGCGCCGGCGCTGGTGATACGGTACACACATTGCATGGAGCCGAGGCCCGCAAAGAGCGCCTGGAGGCCGTAATCAAAGAGGTCGCCGGCTCGTCCCGGCCTGGCGATGAGCTCGCGTTGATCATCATCGGGCACGGCACGTTTGACGGCCATACCTACAAGGTGAATCTCCCCGGACCGGATATCTCGGGAATCGAGCTGGCGGCGCTGCTCGATACGGTTCCCGCGGCAAGACAGCTCGTCGCCAACTTGACGAGCGCCAGCGGCGGATCGATTCCAGTTCTGCAGCGACCCCGGCGCACGCTGATCACGGCCACGAAGACCGGCACGCAGAAGAACGCGGTGGTGTTTGCCCGCTATTGGGTTTCCGGTCTGCAGGACCCCGCCGCTGACCGTGACAAGAATGGCGTTATCAGCGCGCTCGAGGCCTTCGAGTACGCCAACCGGAAAACGCAGGAATTCTACACGG
Source organism: uncultured Solibacteraceae bacterium (assembly GCA_964468205.1). Lineage (GTDB taxonomy): Bacteria > Acidobacteriota > Terriglobia > Bryobacterales > Bryobacteraceae > CAWELS01. The sequence goes on from CAYXVG010000057.1 coordinate 23,001, forward strand.
CGCAGAAGCGGCTGGCCACCGAACACGCCGTTATCGAGGACACGGGCTCTGGAGAGGCTGTCCGCGACCCCTCGCCGGAGAACGGACAGGGTCTGCAGGCGCGGCAGTTCGCGCTGCTGCGGATCGGTTCCGCGCAGCTTGCTGCTCAGGATCCCGCCAAGCGCGAACTTCTCAACAAGAAAGAAGAACTCGAACAGGCGATTGACAAACTCAAATATGAGAAGGCCGCGATGCCGTTGGATGAATACACGGCCGAGTTGAAAGAGCTGCTTCTCGAACTCGCAAAGACGCAGAGGGCGATCGACGAAGAATGAGAACGTTCGCTGTCATAATCTGTCTGGCCCTTGCCATTCCCGCAGTGGCGAGCACACCCTCGGAGTGCAGCCAGCACCAGCGCCATGGCCGAATCGAGCAGGCCGCAAATTGCTTCGCGAGTCTGCTTTCGAGCTCCAGTCCGGCGGTGCGAGCCGAAGGCTACTGGGGGCTTCAGCAATATGATGAGGCCAATGACCAGTTCCGGCTGGCCGTGCAGGCGGAGCCAGAGAACCCTCAGCATCGAGTGCGCTGGGGGCAGATGTTCTTCGAGCACTATCAGCCCGCCGACGCCGCGAAACTCTTCGAAGAGGCGCTGAACCTGGACGAGAAGAACGCGCAAGCCTATCTCGGTCTTGCGCGTGTCGCTTCTTCCAGCTTCGAAGCCAAGGCGGTGGAGCTCGCGGAGAAGGCCCTGGAACACGATCCCGGCTTGGTTGAGGCGCGCGAACTGCTCGCTTTTCTCGCTCTGGAGGACGTGAACGAGTCGAAGGCCATCGAGGAGGCCGACAAGGCGCTGGCGATATCGGCGAAAGCTCTCGACGCCATGGCCGTGCGAGGAACGATCGATCTGCTTCACGACCGCGAGAAGAGCGAGTGGCTCGAACGGATCTTCCGCATCAATCCCGTGTATGGCGAGGCCTACGCCACCGCGGCCCATTTCTTTGTGCTGAACCGGCGCTACGAGGAAGGAATCGCGCTTTACCGGCGCGCGCTGGAGCTGACCCCGCGGTTGTGGAAGGCGCGCTCCGAGCTTGGCGTCAACCTGATGCGGTTGGGCCTGGAAGACGACGCCCGCCGCGAACTCGAACTCTGCTACGAAAATGGCTGGCGGGACGCTGCGACGGTGAACACGCTGCGGCTGATGGATTCCTACCGCAACTTCCAAACGTATCGCACGGAGAAGACCATCCTCCGGCTGCACAACAAAGAGGCGGAGTTGCTCCGTCCATATTTCCAATCCGAACTCGACCGGGCGATGGCCACGTTTGAGAAGAAGTATAAGCGGAAGCTTCAGGGTCCGGTCCAGCTCGAGGTCTACCCGGATCACGAGGATTTCGCCGTGCGTACAATGGGCATGCCCGGCCTCGGCGCTCTTGGCGTCACTTTCGGCCAAGTCGTCGCCATGGACAGCCCGTCTGGCCGGCCGCCGGGAACCTTTCATTGGGCCAGCACCCTTTGGCACGAGCTCAGCCATGTCTATACCCTCGACGCCACCGACCACCGCGTGCCCCGCTGGTTTACCGAAGGAATGGCAGTGCATGAGGAGACTGCGGCTTCGCCCGAATGGGGCGACCGCCTGAACTCCGGCGTCATTGGGGCTTTGAAAGAGAAGAAGCTGCTGCCGGTGGCGGACCTCGACCGAGGTTTTATCCGCCCCGCGTACCCGGCGCAAGTGACGGTCTCTTACTACCAGGCCGGCAAGATCTGCGACTTCATCAACGAGCGGTGGGGATTCGACACATTGCTTGGGATGCTCGAGGACTTCCGGGAGAAGCGGACCACTCCGGAGGTTATTGAAAAGCGCCTGGGCCTGGCGCCGGATAAATTCGACGAAGAGTTCTTCGCCTGGCTTGGGGAGCACACGGACGGCATTGTCGCGGGGTTTGACGAGTGGAAGAAGGATATGAAAGGCCTGGCGGCCATGGCGAAGATGGGGAACCATCGCGGCGTCACCGAGGAGGGTCCGAAGATCCGGGATGCCAATCCGGATTATGTCGAGGAAGCGAGCGCCTACGAGATGATCGCCGAAGCTCATTTGGGACTCGGTGACAAGCAGGCGGCCGCGGCGGAACTGGAGCGGTATATGAATGCCGGCGGCAGGAGCCCGGCCGTGCTCAAGCAACTCGCTGAACTGCAGGCGGAGCTGGGTGAAAAGTCCGCCGCCGCCGCGACGCTGGAACGGATCAACTTGATCTATCCGGTGAACGACGAGGAACTGCACCGGCGGCTCGGCGATCTGCTGTTTGAGCTTGGCAACGTGAAGGAGGCGATCCGGGAATACTCAGCCGTTGTCGCTTTGAATCCGATTGACCAGGCGGCCTCGCAGTTCAACCTGGCTAAGGCTTACCGCGCGGCAAATCGAGACGATGCCGCCATGGAACACGTGATTTTGGCCCTGGAGGCCGCTCCCGGCTACCGGCCGGCCCAGCAGATGCTGCTCGAATTGAGCGAAAAGGAATAGAAGATTATGTCCACAGTGGAAACACCCCTTGATTCAGTCGACCTGAAGAATCGCATCGGCCGGTTTCAGCAGGTCCAGGGCGAGATCGTCCAACAAGTGCGCCGCGTGATCGTCGGCCAGGAGGATGTGCTCGATCAGGTGATGATCGCGCTTTTTGTCGGCGGGCACTGCCTGATCACGGGCCTCCCGGGAACGGCGAAGACGCTGTTGGTCCGCACCATGGCCCAAACGCTGGGTCTCGAGTTCAGCCGTATCCAGTTCACGCCTGACTTGATGCCTTCCGACATCACGGGCACCGATATCATCGAGGAAGATCCGACCACCGGCCACCGCACCTGGACATTCGTCCGGGGGCCGATCTTCGGCAACATCGTCCTGGCCGACGAGATCAACCGCACGCCCCCGAAAACGCAGTCGGCTCTGCTCGAGGCGATGCAGGAGCATTCCTGCACCGTGCGTGGCAATCTCTATAAGCTGCCTTCACCATTCTTCGTGCTCGCCACGCAGAACCCGATCGAACTGGAAGGCACATATCCGCTGCCCGAGGCCCAACTTGACCGTTTTCTGTTTAACACCGTGTTGGACTATCTCACGCTCGAGGAGGAGTTGGAGGTTATCGGACTCACGACGGTGACGCAGACCGCCACGGCGGAGCCGGTGACAAACGCCGAGGAGATTCTCAGCTTTCAGCAGCTCGTGCGGATGGTTCCGCTCGCCGATTCGGTGGCGCGCTATGCCGTCGAGATCGTCCGCGCGACGCGGCACACCGATGCCAGCGCGCCCGACTTCATCAAGAAATACGTGAACTTCGGCGCGAGTGTCCGCGGCGCTCAGTTTCTTGTTCTGGCCGCCAAAGCGCGCGCTCTGATGAAGCGCCGCTATCACGTCAGCTACGAGGACATTCAGGCCCTGGCAGTGCCGGTGCTGCGCCACCGGATTCTACTCAACTTCCAGGCCGAATCCGAGCGCCTTACCCCCGATGACATCTTGAAGCGGGTTCTCGAGGCTGTGCCCACGCCAAAAGGAGACTAGTGCCGGCATCCACCTTCCAGCGCTTCCTCGATCCGTCGGTCCTCGCCGGAATCTCCGGCCTGGACCTGGTGGCGAAGACCGTCGTCGACGGTTTCATCGCGGGATTACACCGCTCGCCGGACTTCGGTTTCAGCCAGGAGTTCGCCGAGTATCGCGCCTACAGCCCGGGGGATGACCTCCGGCACGTCGACTGGAACGTATTCGCAAGAACCGAACGCTGCTACCTGAAGCGCTATCACGGCGAAACGAACACGCAGGTCACTTTTCTGCTCGACGCTAGCTCGTCGATGGGCTACACCTCGCACGAGGTGAAGAAGATTGACTATGCCCGTTACCTTGCCGCCTCGCTGGCCTACTTGGCCGCCCACCAGCGCGATGCCACGGGATTGATCGTATTTGACGACGAGGTTCGCAGTTATGTGAAGCCCTCTGGCCGGCAGGGGCAGCTCGCCCGTCTACTCCATTCGATTAACGACGCTGAACCCCGCGCCCGCACCAACTTCGCCCAGCCGTTCCATCACTTTCAGGAGTTCCTGCGCCGGCGCGGCATCGTGGTGGTGATCTCGGATTTCTATGAAGATCCCGAGAGCGTGATCAAGACTGTGGAGCCGCTCCGCTACCGGGGCAATGAGGTGGTGATGTTCCACCTGCTCGACCCCCAGGAGATCAAGCCGGTTCTCAGAGACCCGGTGATCCTAGTCGACATGGAGACCGAGGACCGGATGGAGGTATCCCCGGAGTTCGCCTCGCACGAATACCGGGACCGAATGGGCGCGCACCTGGCAATCCTGGAGGAGAAGGCCCAGGCCTCGGGGTTGGACTACTTTCTGCTCTCGACGAACCTGCCGCTCGATGCCGCCTTGCGGCAGTATTTGGGCGTGCGGCACGGGAGGTTATAGATGGGATTCCTCGCACCGTGGTTTCTGGCCGGCCTCGCGGCGGTTGGTCTGCCCATATATCTTCACCTGCTGCGGCAACACAAGAGCGAGCCGCGCCCGTTCAGCTCGCTCATGTTTTTCGAGCGCTCGACGCAGAGCTCGATCAAGCACCGCCGCTTGCGCTACCTGAGCCTTCTAGCGCTGCGGACCGGCCTTCTCACACTGCTCGCCCTTGCGTTCGCCAGCCCTTTCGTAATGCACACGATCGCCGGACTCGGCGGGCAGGGAAAACAGATCATGCTGGTTGTTGACAACTCGTTCAGCATGAGGGAAGGGGACCGGCTGGAACGCGCCAGGCAAGCCGCCATTGACGCGGCGTCCGGAATCGGGGAAGGCTCCAACGGTCAGGCGGCAACACTCGGCTCGCGGCTAGAATTTCTGACGCTTCCTACTGACGATCGTGGAGAAGTGGTCGCAGCGCTCGAAGGCATTGAGGCTGGAGACGCGCGTAGCTCATACGGCGAATTCGCCCGCGCCCTGCGCGCCATGTCCGAGACGGCGCCGCAGCCAATCGAGGTGCACCTGTTCACCGACGTCCAGCGTTCTTCCATGCCGCCAGGCTTCGCCGATTTGGCTCTGCCGTCTGACATCGCGCTCAAAATACACCCGGTTGCCGGCGACCTGGACGGGAACTTTACCGTCGAGAACGTTATTGCCCCCGCCTCGCTGTTCGACCCGGCCCGAGCTACCGTGCAGGCAACGGTCGCCGGCTACGGCACCGAAAAGACAACTCATGAGGTTGCGCTCATCGCCAATGGAGAGACGCTTGAGAGCAAAACCGTCGAGGTGCCGGCAAATGGCCGCGCCACCGTGGAGTTCCATTCTCTGGATATTCCATACGGCTTCAACCGTTGCGAGGTGCGGATCCAGTCCGCCGACTTGCTTCCGGCCGACGACTCTTACTTGTTCGCGGTGGAACGCGCCGATCCCCGGCAGATTCTCTTCATCCATCGCAGCGGGCGGACCAATGACCTTTTGTACTTCCGCACGGCGCTCGAATCGGTTCCGAACGGGGCGTTTCGGATGCAATCCATCGAGGCCGGGCAGGCGGGTGAAATTGATCCCGGCCGCTTCGCCATAGTCGTGCTGTCGGATCCCGGTCCGCTCCGTGCCTCGCTCGAGAATAGCCTGCGCCAATATCTGCAGGCTGGTGGTTCGGTAATGGTTGTCGCCGGGACCGCGACGGCGCGCCTGGACCGGATCCCGGTGCTCGACCTCACCGTGCTCGAATCGGTTTACGCCTCGAGAACCGGCGAAAGATTCTGGAGCGCGGCGTTTACCGATCAGTCCCATCCGGCCGTCAGCGTCCCGAAGCTGTGGGATGGCGTGAAATTCTATCAAGCGGTTCGCGTCGATCCGGGTTCGCAGCAGGTTCTGGGGCGGCTAGCTAATGAGATCCCTCTGCTAGTGGAGTGCAAGGCAGGGGAGGGCCGCGGGCTGCTCTTCACATCCGCGTTTGACAATTTATCGAACGACTTGCCGCTGTATCCCTCATTTGTCGCCTTCGTGGAGCGTACGACCTCTTACCTGGGACGGCTCGAGGACCGGACCGCGGCTTATCCGGTGGATTCCTTCGTCGAGTTGCGGGCCGGAGAGGGCCGAGCGCGGGGTATCGAGGTGATCGACCCGGCCGGAAACCGGGCTCTTTCGCTCGAAGAGTCGGTCAGGGCCAACAGCTTCCAGGTGCGCAGCAGCGGTTTCTACGAATTGCGGCGGCCGGGCGGACGCAGCGAAATGGTGGCCGTAAATGCCGATCGCCGGGAGTCGAACCTCGCCGTCATCCCTGAGGAGACGGTAGGATTGTGGCAAGGGGCGGATGAGCTGGAGGCCGGGGCCATGGCGGCGGAAGAACAGCGGCGTCCTTGGAAGTTGTGGTGGTTCGTGTTATTGCTGGCGTTACTGATTGCGTTGGGCGAGTCGATCTTCGCCACACGTTATCTCAGAATTGACAGGGAGGCGGTATGAACGCACTAGACCTGCTGAACGGCTATCTGAATTCCCTCGAAAAGCGGCTGCGAGTGAGCGCCATGGCGCGTGGCTTGGCCCTGCTGGGCGGCATCGCTCTGGGTGCGACCGTCCTACTGGTCATTTTCAGCAACGCCTTCGCATTTTCCGCGCCAAGCGTTACTGTGGCGCGGGTGGCGCTGTTCCTGGCACTCGCCTTCGCTGTCGGCCTAGGCGTCGTGATCCCGCTCATGCGTCTGAACCGCCGGCGGGCCGCGCGGAAGGCCGAGGAGGCGATGCCGGAATTCGGCGAACGCCTGCTCACGTTTGCCGAAGCTCCGAAGTCCGAGGGATCAGAGGCCTTTCTGGAACTTCTGGCCGAAGACGCTCTCTCCGTGACGCGCTATGCGGAGCCGGCGCGTATTGTCTCTCCCGGGCGTATTGTGGCGCTGTTGGGAGGGGCGGCAGCAGCCGTGGCGACGCTCGTCTGGTTAACCGTCGCCGCCCCGGGTTTCCTTGGATATGGTTCTTCCTTGCTGTGGGCCGGCGCTCCCCGGGGAACCGACGCACCCTTCTACGAGATTCAGGTCTACCCCGGCGACAAAACCGTTCGTCGTGGAGGCGATCAGCTCATCTCGGCGCAACTCCTGGGTTTCGAAACCCCGCAAGTCACCTTGTATGCCCGGTACCAAAGCGCCTCGAAATGGGAAGAGGTGGCCATGCAGCCTCAGGCCGGAGGCGCCGCCTTCGAGTTCCTCTTCGCGGGCGTCCCCGAGCCGCTTGACTATTACGTCAAAGCCGGGGCGGTAAAAACAGCAGAGTTCCGGTTGAGCGTGGTCGATCTGCCGAAGGTGGAATCGATTGACGTCACCTACCAGTTCCCCACCTGGATGCGACGCAACGACGAAATGCAGGAAGACGATGGCGATCTCCGGGCGGTAACCGGAACTTCGGCCCGTCTTCGAATCGTAACCGACAAGCCGCTTCCGGGCGGCCGCCTTCGCCTTGACGACGGCTCCGAGATCTCGCTGTCAAGTGAATCGGAGAATGAATTCCTGGCCACCGTTCCCATTGAGCGGGACGGGATCTACCATGTGGCAGCCATCTCCGAAGACGAAGCCGTGCGCATTTCGGAAGACTACTTCATCGAGGCGATGCCGGAGTCCGGCCCGGCCGTCCGGATCGGCCGCCCCGGCCGCGACTACCGTGCGAATCCGATTGAAGAGGTGACCATCGAGGTCCAGGCCGAGGACGACTACGGACTCGATGAGCTCTCCTTGGTCTACAGCGTTAACGGCGCTGAGGAGAAGAAGGTATCGCTGCTCGGCCGGCGTGGCGCTACCGAGGCTAGCGCCGCTTCGATTCTCTATCTCGAGGACCATGACCTTGTGCCTGGCGACCTTGTCGCCTTCTACGCCTTGGCCCGCGATGCGCGCCAGAGCACCCGCACGGACATGTTCTTCATCGAGGCTCAGCCGTTCGAGCGCGAATACTCACAGTCGCAGATGTCCGGCGGCGGGGGGATGGGTGGCCAGCAGGACGACGGCAGAATCTCGCCCCGCCAGAAGGAGATTATCGCCGCCACCTGGAACATCGTGAACGACGAGAAGCGGGACCGAGCCAAGGCAGTGGAGGACAGCAAGTTCCTCTCCGAGGTGCAGTCCAGCCTGAAAGAGCAGGCGGAGTCGCTCTCGCGACGCATGAAAGCCCGGCAGCTCTCCGGCGCCAACGAGGAATTCCAGGCGTTCACCCAAAACATGGATAAAGCCGCCGAGGCCATGGAAGAGGCCTCCGAGAAACTCGGCCGCCAGAACTGGCGGCAGGCGCTGCAACCCGAGCAGAAGGCGCTACAGCATTTGCTGAGGGCCGAGTCCGTCTTTCGCCAGATACAGGTAGCTCAAGGAAGCCGTGGAGGAGGCGGAGGCGGAAACATGGGCCGCGACCTCGAGAATCTCTTTGACCTCGAGCTCGATACCGAGAAAAACCAGTATGAAACGGGCCAGCGGGCGGCGAGCGGCGGCCAGCAGTCGCAGGAAATCGACGAAGCGCTGCAGAAGCTCGCCGAACTCGCCCGGCGCCAGCAGGAACTGGCACGCCAGCAGCGCAATTCCCAGCAGACATCCCAGCAGAGATGGGAACAGGAAATGCTCCGCCGGGAAGCCGAGGAATTGCGCCGCAAGATGGAAGAACTCTCCCGCCAAGCCAGCCAGAACCAGAGCGGCCAGCAGATGTCGTCTTCGCAACAGTCCGGCCAACAGGGCGGACAAGGGCAATCCGGCCAGCAATCCCGGTTGCGCGAGGCACTCGACCGCCTGCAGCAGGCCACCGAGGACATGAGGCAGGCAGGTTCTTCCGGACAATCTTCGGGCCAACGCGACGCCCAATCCCAGCGTGCGGCCGAGCGGCTGCAGGAAGCGACTGACATGCTGAACCGGATGCGCCGTCAGGAAGCTGACGGCCAACTCGCCGGCATCAACGAGCGGGCCAAGGAGCTTGCGAGCCGCCAGCGCGACTTTGCCGAGAAGCTGCGCGATCTATACAAGGACCATCAGGCGATTAGCGGAAAGAAGCGGCTCAGCGAACCGGAGCCGCCAAATCCGCAGGAGGTAATGGATCTCGCCGAGGAGAAGCGTGACATGGCCGAGGAACTCGCGCGCCTCGAACAGGACATGCAGCGCGCCGTGCGAGAACTCGCCGCCGGAGAGAAACCGGCCTCCTCGAAGCTGCGCGAAGCTCTCGGCGAGATGCAGCAAAACGAACTGGGTCTCAGGATGAAATACCTGTCCGAGTGGATTTCCAGGGGCCTTGGCGCCTACGCCTGGTTGCGTGAAGCTCCGGTAACGCAGGGGCTGAACCGGCTCGCCGAGCAGACCGAAGAGGCCCAGGCCGCTCTTGGCCAAGGCCAGCAGCAAGACGAGTCGCTAGAGAGCGCGCTCGCCCGCGTGGAGCGTCTGAGGAGTGAATTGGAACGGATGTCGCGTTCCATGAGACCTGGACAACAGGAAGGCGGCCAGCGGCCGGGCAACCAGCCAGGGCAACGCCAGGGAGGGAATCAGCCCGGGCAGCAGCAGGCTGGACAGCAGGGTCAGACGGGACAGCAGGGTCAGACGGGTCAACAGGGCGGCGGGCAACAGCCGGGCCTAGGCAATCGCCAGGCGGGCTCCCCGCAGCAATCCGGCGGCGGTTCCGGCCGTACATTCTCGGCCATGAACACGGGAGAACGCGATTTTCAAGCTTCAGGCGCGCCCATGACACCGGAGCAAATGCGGGCTTTCGAAGATACCTACCGGTCCGGCGTACAGGATCTTTCACGGCTCCGTCGGGAGATGCAGGAAATGGATCCGGAAGCGTCACGCGAGGTGGCGCGCATGATTCGCGATATGCAGCGGCTCGATCCCAGCCGTTTTCGCGGCAATCCCGAGCTGGTAGAGGAACTTGTGACCCAAGTGCTGCCCGGCCTCGAGGAGATCGAGCTGCGGCTTCGGCGGGAGTTGGATCAAGGCGCCGAGGGACAGGTAAAAGCCGTTCATTCTCATCCCGTTCCGGACGGCTACGCCGACGCGGTTGCCGAATACTATCGCAAGCTTAGCGGCTCCCGGCAAGAGTAGGTTGTTCATACCGGAGAGCCGCACAAGAGAGCGCCTCACCCTGGAGGGCTAACCCAGGTGGTCGCCGAGGCGCTCCAAAAACTCGGCCGGTGTCAGCTCGTCGCCTGCGTTCATGCGTAGCAGCAAGTCGTCGATCACCTTCTTCGCCTCCTCCTTGCCGTAGTTGCGCAGGTAGCCGTCGACGAAATGCTCACCCGCCATGGCGCGGTTGATCTCGCTTTCTTTGTTGTGGTCTTCGAGTTCTGTGAAATAGACCACGCGGAAGTTTCTCCCATAGGACTTCTCCCGGTACACCTCGAACATTGTCCTGTCAGCTTGAATCCCAGTCATTACCTCAGAAGGTAACACAAGCGGGATGGCGCAGACTTCGGGGTCAGTTTACCGGGTGGGTATTGCGGGCCTTACTCGCTAACCGTGATAAACACTGGCTCCGAGGGCCGGCCGTCAACTGCCACGGTGAGCGGTATCTGCTCGCCGGAGGAGACCGATGTTCCCAAGTGGAACTGGACGATGCGCAGGCTGGGCTCCTCCTCAAACGCCAGCACGTCGCTGGCGCCGTGTTCCAGCCCATCCACGACTATGGATACCCGCTCGGGTGTGATCGCTTCTGCTTCGGCGCCCACCAATAGCAGCCGTATCTGTACCAGTTCTCCGGGACGCGCGGGAGACTCGGGGGCAATGCCAGCCCCGGTGTGCGAATGCACGCTCAGAATCTTCGGCGGCGCCAGAGCCACTCTCAGAAGTATCGGAGAAGCCGTTCGCCCTGCAGCCGAGAGGCGCGCGACCACCGGACCCGGCTCAACGGTCGAAGGCACGGTGAACTCCAAGCGTTCCCCATCCACGGCCAACACCGGAGCCGGTTGGTCATTCAACGTAAAAACGATTTGCGACGGTCCTACCTCAGCCGGGAGAGCGGAGACACGGAGCGTAGCGTTCTTTCCCAGATACGCGACCGGCTTGCTGGATTCAACATCATACGCCGGCGAGTGCAGCGAGGGAGTGAACAGGTCGCCGGGAGCCGTCCGGAAGACCCGCTGCTGGTGGATTCCCCGGATGCCGGTTACCGTGCTGACCGAGATCGCGGACTCCGGGGCGCCTGGCACAACCGCGACGTTGGCGCGGATCAGCGTTGGATTTACTACGACATAGTCCCGCACGACCACATCGCTGGAGCCAAATCCGACAATGGTCTCACCTGCTTCGAACCGCGTATTGACACCACGAATCTCCACCATCGCTTCCTTGCCTGACGCGACCGATTCGGGGAACGGCGTCAATCCACCTTGTTCCCGCTCCGGGTAATCGTAGGTAGGTGGTTGGACTCCGTCCAGGAACCAGGAACTCTGCCCGTCCCGATTCAAAGCGATCACCGTGGCGCGATGATTCGCCGGAGCCGGCGGTGGCCGGACAATGACGCCCCCCTCCGCACCGGGACCGAGCAGTTGAGCCGGTACGCCGTCGAACAGAATTGTTGTTCGCTCGGAGATTTGCTGCCCAACAACGACGACAACCGCCTCTCCGTCGCCATCAACCACCTCAAACAGACCGGCAATCGAAGGCGGCGCCGCCTGGCTCAACTGTAGCCCCGCCGGAAGAACGTAAACGTCGTCTCCGAGGTTGAATAGCAGATGCCGGGAACCGGCGCCGGAAAACGGATTGACCTCGAAGTTGATCTGAACGAATCGCGGGTCAGGGGCGTAGGGTGTCAAACCACCGGATGGGATCACCGCCGAACCACCAATCACCTGCGCCGAAAGACCGGGAACGGGAGCCGTCCCGTCGGATAATCCAAAGCCGAAGGCCACCAGGAAGCGCCGCGCCGCGTCCAGGCTCACATGCGCCGAGGGAACGGCGACGTTGCCGGGAAAGCTGTAGGTCGTCACCGAGTGTACCGGCGGTACGCCGCGATCGTTCACGAAGAAGTCAATACCGGCCGCCTCTTCACCGCGTTTGAGGGGCACCGTCACGGCCGTATCCAGCGATTTTACACCGGGGTAAAACTGCGCATCGAAATAGTCCAATGCAAGAATCGGCTCGCCATCGGGACCTCGGGGCATGACAAGGTTCGCCCGGCTCACCTCGCCGTAGACGGGCGGCGGAAGTGGATGAACGTATACAAAATACTGTCCCGAAGGAATGCCTTCAATCCGGTACGTGCCATCGGGATGGGTGAGGCTACTCACCGCCGTTCCCTGAGGAGAAAGGGCCACCACGGAGGCGAGATTCACTCCATGGTCATTCAGAACCACCCGGCCGCTGATCACGCCCGATCCTTCGCGGAACCCGGGCGCAGGATAAAGAAGCGAGAGCCCGGCCCTGTCATCATTGCCCAGCGGCGACGCCTTCGTGGTGGCGCGGGTAATGCCCGTCGACATCACTGATGAGGTGAAGGTGTGCTGCAGGCCCAGCGCATGGCCCATCTCGTGAACGAGCGTCATGAAAAAGCCATCGCTGGAGCTCGGCTGCCGGGATAGGTCTTTGTTCAGGACAACCACAGCCCGAGAAATCGGCATGAACTCTTCGCCGTCCCGCGAGATGATATCCGCGCGGGTTGTCGGACCACCCATCGCGATCAGTCCGGGCGGGATTTCGTCGAATATAACGTCGATGCCAGGAGTAGCCTGCTCGGTATTGACGTCGGCCACGCCGCCGTAGCGCAGGCGCAGGCTGGAACTCTCCACGCTGTTCCAGGCCTTAGCCGCCGAGCGTATCTGGCTGATGATCGCCGCGAAGCTGTCGTTGGGGGCGAGCAAGTCCGGACGTTTCTCGCTCACATAGTAGTGCAGGATGTTGTCCACGAGTTGTTGCTGATCGAATTTCTCGTAGACCGGGCGGTACGGTGAATCCGTAGAAGTGTAGTGGACAAAGTGGTAGTGAGCCGGCGCAAGCGAAAACCCGAAGAGAACCAGACCGGCCAGGGTGAAGAGTCTTCGCAGTTGAACGCTCATTTTATCGCCTCACTCCTCCCAGCATCCGGTCGACTTTGTCCCGCAATTCCGACAGGGCCAGGGTGATCGCGCTGTCGTCAATCGGCTGGCCGGAGATCGGATCGAGCATCACCTCGCCGCTTGCGGCGCGGTGTACCATTGCCTCGCCTTTCTCGTTCGCCGTAATCACAAACAGGCCCTGCGAAAGGCCGATAACGTGATTCAGGCCGCTCTTTCCCGTCCAGAGGAAAAAGACATACTCGCTACCGGGGGTCAAATCCGGGGCGCCGGAGAAGTCCTGGCGGAGACCGTTATTTGATCCGCCCGGAATGGCCACTTCCACCGAGGCGCGGTCCGGCCCCTTCCAACGTTCGAGTATCTCGATATCGGAAAGGGTGTAGAGTACCGGGCCCCGGCTGATCGCACGCGACGGGCCAACACGGCCCCGGACGATCGCCGTCGACTTCTCGATCATGTCCTCAAGCGAAAGCTTCTCGAGGGTCGCTCCACCGAGCGCCGCCGCTCCGGCGATCAAGCCGATCACTACCGCAAAGACACGCATGGCAATCTTCCCTACTTCAGACTGGCACCTCGAATGCCATCCTAAGCTATTGAAAACATGTTAGAAACATTCCGTTCGCTGTGTTACCATGACACGGCGTGGGACGATATGTCTCAACTCTGAGGCCAGCTATTTCCAGCCGGTCTAACTAACAGATCGGACGAATGAGGCGACAACGAAAGTGACAAGAAATGCAATTCCGAGCGGCATCAGCGCGCCGACCAGCGTCCACCGGCGGCTGCGCGTCTCTTTCCAAATAGTCAAGATGGTTGTCGCGCATGGATTGTGCAGGAGTGCGAACAGCATCAGGCTCACCGCCGTGAGCATGGTCCAACCTTGCTGGTCCACGAGCAGCGATCGGAGTTGGTCGAACGATTCCAATTCTATCATCTGCCCTGTTCCCATGTAGACCATCAAAATGGTTGGAACCACGATCTCGTTAGCCGGGATCGCAATTATGTATGCGAGTAGAATCACTCCGTCGAGTCCAATCGCCTCGCCCAAAGGATTCAGGAAATTGGAGATATGGGCCGCCAAGCTGGCATCCCCGGCGTTGATGTTGCCGAGAATCCAGATTACGGCGCCAGCCGGGGCGGCCATCGCAATGGCCCGCATGAGAACGAAGAACGTCCGGTCTATCAGCGAGGTGTAGAGGATCCGTAGAATGCTCGGCCGGCGGTAAGGCGGCAACTCGAGCGTGAAGGCTGAAGCCTCTCCCCGCAATACGGTCTTCGTCAGTATCCACGAAACCGCCAGGGTGAATCCAACGCCCAACAGCACCACGAGCACAACCGATCCCGCCGCCGCCACCGAGGCCAGCGCGGGGGGAAAGGCCGCTGCCACGAAAATAGTCGCCAGCATGATCAGGGTAGGGAAGCGCCCATTGCACGGCACGAAGTTATTGGTGAGGATGGCGATCAACCGCTCCCTCGGCGAGTCGATCACCCGTGTTGCAATTACCCCGGCGGCATTGCAGCCGAAACCCATCGCCATGGTCAGCGACTGTTTTCCATGGGCGCCGGCGCGGCGAAACAGCCAATCCAGGTTAAACGCCACCCGCGGCAGATAGCCCAAATCCTCGAGGATTGTGAACAGCGGAAAGAAGATCGCCATCGGAGGCAGCATTACGCTGACCACCCAGGCCAAGCCGCGGAATACTCCGTGCCATAAGAATCCCGTGATCCACCAGGGAACTCCCCAGGAATTGAAGGCATCGGACGCGACGCCCTCCAACCAGAAGAAGCCGTTCGCAAGCATCTGCGAAGGGTAGTTGGCGCCCACAATTGTCAGCCAGAACACCACCGAAAGCACCAACAGCATCAATGGCAGGCCGAATACGCGGGATGTCACCAGCCGGTCCACGGTCTGGTCCAAGTCGGAGCGCGGCTCGCCCTTCCGGCGCACTGCTTTGCGCGCGATGCGCTCGGACTCTTCGAAGAGGCCGCTTACCATCTGGTCACGGAACTCCTCGCCGAGTCCGCGGCGCAGAGCATCCGCGCGGTCCAGTATCCGCTGTGCCGCGGACGCCTCGGATGCAGTCACTATTGCGATCCCTCCAGCGCGATCAACGGGCTCGCCCGCTCCACAGGGGCTTGTTGCCGCCCTGCCAGTTCGTCCAGCTCACCGGAGAGCAGCGCTTGGCGGATCCGGTGGTCGCCGTCAAGAAGCCGGTAGGCGATCCAACGTGCGTTCGGCAAACCGGGCGACGCCTTCTCAATCATCTCAACCAGCTCATCCACCGCCTTCTCCACTGGAGATGCCTTTCGCTGGCGCACCGGCGCGGTCTTCACCTCGCCCGAGACCACACCGGCGATGGTGCTGACAAGCTGATGCAGGCCCTGCTTATTTCGGGCTATCGTCGGAACCGCCGGAACTCCAAGGTCTCTGGCCAGGGAACGGACGTCCACTTCCACGCCTTTCCGCTCAGCTTCGTCCATCAAATTGACGCACAGAACCACCTTGCCGGTTATCTCTAAAACCTGTAGAGCCAAGTTTAGATTTCTCTCCAAAGCCGTTGCATCCATTACGACTACGGTGCAGTCCGGTTTGCCGAAAAGGATAAAGTTCCGGGCAATTTCCTCGTCTTGGGATGCGGAGAGCAACGAGTAGGTACCCGGCAGATCCACCAGCTTGTAGTTCACGTTATTGAACGAGAATCCACCCTCAGCGCGGGATACCGTTTTGCCCGGCCAGTTGCCCACGTGCTGCCGCAAGCCGGTTAGCGCGTTGAAGACGGAAGATTTCCCAGTGTTTGGATTGCCGGCCAAGGCGACCAGATAGTCCGCGCTCGAGAGCCGGATCCCCATCTGAGCCAACTGTCCCCCGGCCGGGCAGTTTCCACAGTCATGTCCTGGTAAGTATTCTACTTTCACAGTGTTGTCACATTCTCCTCAGCAACGGCCTGAGGTTTGCCAACCGGACGGACCCACACGAGTTTGGCTTGCTCTGCCCGAAGAGCCACCAGTGTGCCGCGGACCCGATATCCCCGCGGGTCGCCAAAGGCATTCTGCAGGTCAACGCGGATACGTGTACTCGGAGTTAGACCCAAGTCCAACAGACGCCGCCGGGCAAAGCCACGGAAGTTGGGATCAAGAGCTATAATCTCGGCCTCGGCCTTGTCCCCGAGCTCCGCCAGAGTGATGGCGTCCGTAGGCTTCGACTGGGCCAACTCGCGGCCCTGGATGTGAATATTCGCCGCGACAACCGGCGCAATGCGGTGCTCCTGGCCGCGGTGGGCTACGACAATATGTTCTGAGCCTCGCTCCAGAATCCGAATTGGATCGCCGACTTTAAAACCGAGAGCGATGATTTGCCGCAAGACGATCACCGGTTCATCTTCCACATGAACTATATATCCTTTAGTCCCTGTATCCCAATCAGTTAAAGGGGTTCCGCGCAAATTCGAAACCGTTCCGTCGGCTTGCGGTATCGGATCCCCATGCGGGTCTGTCAAGGGATGCCCGAGATGAGCGTCCAGGGCGTCAAGTTTCTCCGGCGTGAAGGCGTGCTCAGCCTTCTCGGCCGCGCCGTGGACTTTCAAAAGCGGCATACCCGCTTCGTCGGAAAGATACCGTTCCCAGAGACGGTGAGCCCGGACAATCTGCAGAGCCCAACGCTCTCCTTCGGAAGTAAGCGTCAGGCTTCCGCGCGATGAATGAATGAGTCCCCGCCCCTCCAATTTTTCGAGCAGGCCCACGAGCGCTTGGTCTGAGAGCTTCAGAGCACCAGCCAGTGATTCCGGACTAGCTGCATGCCCGCGATCGGAGAGAGTCAGCATATGCTTCAATGCGTCCTCCAGTTGACGCCGATGGCGGGTCCCGCGCCAGTCCCGGATGCGGGCGAGGAGTCCCCAACGCGGAATAGTCCCCAGTAGAACGGCTATCCCGATGATGAGAACCAGCCATACGAGACTATCGACAATCTCCATTGTGTAATTATGGCTTTCAAAAAGTAGTTAACTACAGTTCATATTGTAGCACCGGCGCCAGGCAATCGAACAAGTACCATATCATTAGATGCGCCGCCGGTGGTTTACGACCAGTGTGGTGCTTTTCCACCACGCTGTGAATTGTTTTCCTCGTCCCTATTTACAGATATTTCAGCGACTTACGAGATTGGAAGCCGGCTTGCTGTTATCCAGGCGTGGTACGGGAGGGCGTCATGAATCAAACACAATTGAAGATGTTGTTGGTGCTACTGGCCGCCACGCTCTTCGTGCCGGCTTCCTGGACACAGGAAATCGACGAGAGCGGGCGCGGCGTGGCTCGAATCAGTGTCCTCAACGGTGATGTATCCGTGCGGCGAGGCGATGGGGGCGACTGGATCGCCGCCGCCATCAATGCGCCGCTCGTGGTAACCGATACTATGCTCACCGGAACTGCTTCGCGTGCCGAGGTCCAGCTTGACTGGGCCAACCTAATTCGCCTTGCGGCGAACACTGAGGTCCGGTTCAGCGAACTGGAATATGAACGCTTCCAGATCCAAGTGGCTGCCGGGACAATTACCTATAGCGTGATCAGAGACAGCAACGCGGACATCGACCTCGCCACCCCCAATGTTTCGGTCCGGCCGGTCCGCAAAGGTCGTTACCGCGTCTCGGTGCACTCGGATGGAACCACCGAGGTTACGGTGCGCTCCGGAGAAGCCGAGATCTATACGCCTCGCGGCGTCGAATACCTGCGCTCGGGGAAAAGCATGCTGGTTCGGGGAACGATTTCCGACCCTGAATTCCGCTTTGTCTCGGCTGCCTCCAAGGATGAATGGGACCGCTGGAACGAGCGGCGTGACAAGGAGCTTAGACAATCGGCTGCTTACAACTATGTAAGCCGGGACATCTATGGAGCGGAAGACCTGGACGGTTATGGTTCCTGGGTCCACGTCTCGTCGTATGGATGGGTCTGGCAGCCGCGCGTCGCGGTCGGCTGGGCGCCCTACCGGTACGGACGCTGGACATGGGTGGATTGGTATGGATGGAGCTGGGTGAGCTACGATCCCTGGGGTTGGGCGCCTTATCACTACGGCCGTTGGTTCCACCACGGCGGGCGGTGGCGCTGGTGGCCCGGAAGGCCTCATGTGCGGCACCATTGGAGTCCCGGTCTGGTTGCGTTCTTCGGCTGGAACTCTCACCGCGGCTTCTCGCTCGGCGTGTCCGTGGGATTCGGCAACGTCGGATGGGTTCCACTGGCGCCGTACGAGCCTTTTCACCCCTGGTACGGACGCGGCTATTACCGTGGCTATCGCGGAGGCAACCGCACCTATATCGACAACAGCGTCAATATTGTCAACAACACGAACATCACGAATATTTACCGGAATTCGCGCGTGAGCAACGGCGTAACCGCTGTTGACGGCCGGGAATTCGGCCGTGGGCACGTCCGGAACGTCTACCATGGCGACGACGGAGTGCTGCGCCGGGCGAATCTGGTTCGCGGTCAAGTCCCCGTCGTTCCGCAAAGCGAGAGCGTGCGGCTGGCCAGCCGGGAAGTCAATCGCGCTAACCTCGCCTCGAGTGGAAGTCGCGACACCTTCTACACCAGGCGCACCGCGCGGCCGGTTGACCGTGTCTCCTTCGCGGAACAGCAGCGCGGAATGGAGCGCGTTGTACAGCGTGCGGGCGGCAGTTCCAGCCGGACCGCCGCGAGCACCGCCAGGCGGGCAGGGAACTCCACTTCCCGGTCCGCCGCTGCCACCCGGGCGGACGGCGGCGCAGCGTCTCCTGCAGCAACCAGGACCAATCGGGGTGGCGGTGGCTCCACTTCCGGTCTGGCTACCCGCACGGCTGGCTCCGCCTCCCAAGGCCAGCCCTCCACAGCCACCCGGCCGACAACCACCCGGAGCGCGGGCGGCTGGCAGCGTTTCGAAGGGCCGGCTAGTAGCACAAATGCATCGCGGTCTCGAACGGCGGGAAGCACGCCTTCCGCATCCCGTGGCGGCGGACAGGCCGCGGGTGTCAGCGGCGGCGCCAGCGCTCCCGCGGCCACGCGAAGCGGCTCCACGACCCGCTCGACGGGCGGTTGGACAAGGTTCGGCGAGCCGAGCCGGGCACGGACTTCGACATCACGCGGAGCGGTATCCCAGGGCTCGGCGGCCAGCGGCTCTGGCTCCGGCAGCCGCTCCGGAGCATCCGCGCGACGCTCGAGCGGCGGGTCCACAGCCGGCTGGCAGCGCTTCGGCGAGCCGGCCGGAAGGACAAATGCAACCCGTTCCCGAACGGCGGGAAGTGCGCCTTCCGCATCCCGTGGCGGGGGACAGACTACGCGTGGTAGCAGTGGGGCCAGTGCTCCCGCGAACACGCGGAGCGGTTCCGCGACCCGCTCGACGGGCGGTTGGAGCCGGTTCGATTCAAGTTCACGATCGAGCGGAAGCCGGTCTGGTACGAGCGGCCGCTCGAGCGCCCCTTCCCGGAATTCGGGGGCGAGTAGCAGGGGATCCTCGAGCAATTCCGGGGCGAGAACACAGCGATCGGCCCCATCAACGAATTCCATCCGCGTGCGGCCGCCCATCGTCACACCTCGCTCGGCGCCTCGCTCGAGCGGCACGTCCCGCGATTCCGGCCGCAGCTCAAGCCCGCGGATCTTTGGAGGGTCGAGCCGCAGCTCCGGCCGTACCTCCAGCCCGCGGATCTCGGGAGGATCGTCCGGCAGCAGGAGCACGTCAGGGACATTTTCGAGCCCGAGACGAAGCGCCCCATCCGCAGGCCGGAGTTCATCGGGTCGGTCAATCCGAAGCGCACCAAGCGCCTCTCCGAGCCGCAGTTCGGGATCGGTAACCCGCAGCGCGCCGAGCAGACCAAGTTCGGGCGGGTCAAGATCGAGCAGCAGCGGAAGAGGAGGGCGCCGCTAGCAGTTCGGAAAGAGTTTTCGTTTCTTCCCTCCAGGCCTGCTTTGCCGTATCCGGCAGGGCAGGCCATCTTTTTGAACAGCTATCCGGGAGGTGTTGTGCCTGGGTATCGCGAAATCCGGACGTAAGTTGACATAATATGTATTATCGGATGTTCGAAGGGGAGTTCACAGGATGAGGACCTCGACCGCAACCGCTTCCTGGAGGAGTGGACCCAGCGGCTCGCGATGGCGTTTCGCGCGTATCACGCAGATGGAATGGACCATGCTGCCACACTAGCGGGAGTTTACTGGGAAGCAACAATCAAGAGCTGTAAGGAGTTGAGTTTAG
>CAYXVG010000058.1:0-41149 GCA_964468205.1 uncultured Solibacteraceae bacterium
TCCTAACGTGCCCGGATAACATCCGTACCCTCGTGGTGGTCAAGGTGGAAACCAGGGAAGCCGGCCTCTATGGCCTCGGCTGCGCCACCGGCTCGCTCCGGCCTTACGCCGTGCGCTCGGCCGTCGATGATTATCTGGATCCCTTCGCGCGGGACCGCGACGCGGACAATATCGAAGACGTCTGGCAGACCGCTTACGTCAGTTCCTACTGGCGCAACGGCTCGATCCTGAATTCCGCGCTCAGCGGCCTCGACCAGGCGCTATGGGACATCAAGGCCAAGCGCGCCGGCATGCCGCTCCATCAGCTACTCGGCGGCAAATGCCGTTTCGCTGTCGACACGTACTCACATGCCGGCGGCGCCACCGTCGAAGAGGTGGCCGAAAGCGTGCAAAGCAAGATGGCCGAGGGTTTCCGCCACGTGCGCATCCAACTCGGCGGCTACGGCGCCGGTCATCTCTCAAAGAAACCCGACTTCCGCGAAGCTGGTTTCGGATCCCCGGACGACGGGCATATGGACCCCGGTCCCTACCTGCGCGCCATCCCGCGCATGTTCGAGCACGTGCGGAAACAGTGCGGCGAGGAGGTCGAATTGCTGCACGATATTCACGAGCGCGTCCCGCCCATCGACGCCATCAACCTCGTCAAGCGGCTCGAACAGTACAGCCCGTTCTTCATTGAAGACCCGTTCGCGCCCGAGGACATCCGCTACTTCGAGCCGCTGCGCCAGCAGACCAGCACGCCCATCGCCATGGGCGAACTGTTCAATAGCCCGCACGAGTGGGTCGGCCTCATCACCGGGCAACTCATCGACTTCATCCGGGTGCACATCTCCCAGGCCGGAGGGTTGTCCCGGGCGATGAAGATCGCGCGGCTGGGGGAGTGGTTCAACGTGCGCACGGCCTGGCATGGCCCTTCAAACGTCTCGCCCGTCGGCCACGCTGTAAACGCACATGTCGACCTCGCCATCTGGAACTTCGGAATCCAGGAGGTTGTTCCCTTTCGTGGAGAAACGCGGGAGGTCTTCTCCGGCGTCCCAACCGTCAAGAACGGCTACATGCACGTGAACGAGGTTCCCGGCCACGGCGTGGACATCAACGAAGCGGCCGCCGCGAAATTCCCGGTACCGGATGACCATGCCAGTTGGTGGAAGCAGATCCGCAGGTCTGACGGCACGTCCGTCCGCCCGTGACCCGGAAGCACGCCGCCTACAGTCTGGTCCCTTCGGTTCCGCCTAGCGTGATCTCGACCTCGAGAATCTCTCCGCCCCGGAAAATCTTCAGCTTCACTTCATCGCCGGGGCGTTTCCGGCGCAGGTACCGCGTGAGGGAATCGCGCTGGTTCATCGGGCGGCCGTCGATCTCCATGATGAGATCGCCCCCGACGGCGATCGTGTAGTTGTAAACCTCCACCTCGCGCCGCGCGCCGCGCAGGCCGGCGGCTTCGGCCGGCGTTCCCCGGTAGACCTGATAGATCAGGAAGCCGCCTTCGCGCGGCAGCCGGATCGCTTCGGCCAAGTCGCCGGCAATCGGCACGCCGCTCACGCCAAGTACGGGGCGGCCAATCTGGCGGCCCGCCCGGAGATCATCAAGCATCCGTTTGGCCACGTTGATCGGCATGGCGAAACCGATACCGATGTTCCCACCGGGACCGTAGATCGCCGTATTGACGCCGATTACACTGCCCTGGGAATCGAGCAGCGGCCCCCCCGAATTACCCGGGTTGATGGCCGCGTCAGTCTGGATCATGTCCTCGAGGTCCGTGCCGTTCTCGTCCCGGATAGTCCGCCCGAGAGAACTGACAATGCCCGTGGTCAGCGTGCCCTCAAGTCCGAATGGATTCCCGATCGCAAGCACCTTCTGGCCCACTTGCAGAGTGTCCGAATCCCCGAGACGCAGATAAGTCTTCGCATCGGCGTCGATCTTGATGAGCGCCAGGTCGTTGACCGGATCGCGCGCCAGCACCGTCGCTTCATGCTGGCTCCGGTCCGAAAGAGTCACGATCACCTTCGGCGCCCGGCCGGACACCACGTGGTTATTCGTGATGATCTGTCCGCCCTGGTTCACAAGAAAACCGGAACCGGAGTTCCGCTGCGGGTAGATCTCGGTGAACCAACCGCGGCGGTAGACCGTGCTCGTGATGTTCACCGTGGCATCGTGCGCCATCTTGTAGATGTCGATGTTGTTCTGCTCGTCTTGGCTGAGCCCGGCGGAGAGGGCCACTTCCGGACCGGACCAAAATCCATCACGCTTCTCGCGGGACGCCACGGACCCGGTGTCCCGCAGCGGGCTCCGGTCAGAGGTGAGGTACACAAAGCTCCCAATTAAGATAATGGCAAGTAGTAGTGATCGCACTTTCATGATCATTCTCTCCGAAGCGTCTCGTAGATCTTCTCCACCTGCGCCCTGGTAGCTTCCTTCGTACCCGATGTATCGACGGTGTAATCGGCCACCTTGAGCTTTTCCTCCACCGGCAACTGGCGAGCCATCCTGGCCCGCACCTGCTCCCGCGTCTCGCCGGATCGCCGCATCGCACGCTCAATTTGCTGCTCCTCGGAGCAATGCGTCACGACAATTTTGTCGAAGCGTTCGTGCGCGCCGGCTTCCACTAGAATGGCGGCCTCAACCACCGCGATGCCAGCGGGGTCGCGATCGGCGAACTCGGAGATCAACCTTTCCTCGAGTTCGATGACCGGCGGATGCACCAGGCTGCTCAACTTTTGCAGGCGCTCCGGATCGCCGAATACAGTGTCCGCCAGCAGCTTACGGTCGATCCGGCGCTCTGCATCCAGGATACCGCTCCCAAACTCGGACACAACAGCGTCGTAGGCCGCGCCGTCCGGTTCCAGCACCTGATGGCCCAGGGCGTCCGCCTGGATCCAAAGGCAACCCAGTTCTTCGAAGATCTTCCCGACATGGCTCTTTCCTGACGCCAAACCTCCTGTCAGGCCGACCCGAATCAACCGGCTAACCTCCGTTCCGCGGCATCGATGGTGTTTACCATCAGCATGGCGATGGTCAGCAATCCGACGCCCCCGGGTACCGGCGTGTAGGCGCTCGACATCTCGATCATGTCCAGCGGGTGAACGTCGCCCACCAGCACGCTGCCGCGGTTCCGGAATGCTTCGATCTTCTTCTCGTCCTCGCCGAAATAGGATTTTACCTGTTCGAGTTCCTCAACGCGGTTGATCCCGACATCGATCACCACGGCGCCTGGTTTGATGAAATCGCGCGTCACAAAGGCCGGCCGCCCGATCGCCGCCACCAGGATATCCGCTTCCCGGGCCACTTCCGGCAGATCCCGGGTGCGGGAATGACAGATGGTCACGGTCGCGTGCTCGTGCATCAGCAGCATCGCCATCGGCTTGCCGACGATATCGCTGCGTCCCACCACCACGGCGCGCTGGCCCTGCACGGGGATCTCGTAATGATGAAGCAGCTTCATTACACCGGCGGGAGTGCAGGCCCGGGGGCCGGGGCGGGAAGTCATAAGATTGCCCATATTCAAGGGGTGGAAGCCATCCACGTCCTTTGCCGGGTCCACCGCGAGCAGCACCCGCTGCGAATCAACTTGGCGCGGCAACGGCATCTGCACGAGGATTCCGTCAATGTCGTCACGGCGGTTCAACTCGTCCACAATGCCCAGAATCTCTTCCGTCGTGGCGCTCCCGGACGGCGTATATTGCTCGCTCTTGATGCCGAGTTCCTCGCACGCCTTCACCTTGTTTCGGACGTATATCTCCGAGGCCGGATTGTCGCCCACCAGAACCACCGCGAGCCCCGGCGGACGGGCGCTTTCCCGCAACCGATCCACGCGCGGCTTCGTCTCCGCAAGCAATCGATCCCGCACTTCCTTGCCACTCAGTACTTTCGCCATATTGTCTGTTTCCGGTCTCCCCGATCGCGGCCAAGCCACGCTACTCCTTCCGTTCCTTCAGCTTGAAATGATACACCAGCGCACCCGTCGCCACCGTCAGCACCGCCGCCATTGACACCACCGGCTTCATCGTCATCCCGAAGATAATCATCCACACCCCCACCAGGATGAAGATCGCGGGGATCAAGGGCCAGGCAAAGCTCACTACGGGCAGCTTCTGCCAGCCGGGCCTCCGCCGGAAAATGAAGAGGGAGAAGACCGCCATCACCGCGAAGATGTTCAGCGTGAACCCGATGTAGATGAGCAGATCGGGAAACGGCGTCGCCGTGATCAGCATGGCGCAGACACCTTGACAGGCGATAGCGAAAACCGGCGTCCGCCAGCGCTCGCTCACCTCGGCGGCCGCCGGTAGAAACGCGCCGTTCTTCGCCATCGCATAGTAGACGCGAGGCCCGATCGTCACCATCGCGTTCACGGTTGAAACCAGCGACAGTGCCATCAGGGCGCTAAATATCCCGGCCCCACGGTCCGGAAACAAATTCTTGGCGGCAAAGGAGCCGATCGCGATTTGCCCTTTCATGTCCTCCAGCGGAGACGCGTAAATGAAGGTGATATTCAATCCCACATAGAGAATGGCCACCAGCGCCGTGCCCACGGCCAGGGCCATCGGCAACGTCCGGGATGGCTGTTTCAGCTCCTCGGCGACATACGTGGCCGCGTTCCATCCGCTGTAGCTGACGTAGATGAAGAACAGACTGATGGCGAACTGCGCCGCCACCGGATTTGTCGATGTGCGCTCCGCGGTTTGGGAAAAATGGTCCCAACTGCCCGCCCCAATCGTCAACCCAAGAATGATGAAGGCCACCAGCACCAGAATCTTGATCGTCGTGAGGACGTTTTGCAGCTTCGCCACCCGGAGGATTCCGAAGAAGTTGATCACCGTGAACAGTGCGATCAGCGCGCAGGCCACAAGCTGCGCTCCCCCGATCTTGATCATGACCGCTCCGCCGCCAATTTCGAGGAACGCGTTGTCCTGCCGCGCCGCGGGGAAGAAATAGCCCACATAGTCCGAAAACGCGAGCGCCGCGGCTGCAATGGGCGCCGAGAATCCGGCGAAGAACGAAACCCAACCGGTCATGAAGCCCCACGTCGGGCCGTACGCCCGGGTGAGATAGACATACTCGCCGCCGGAGCTCGGAAAGTTGATTCCCAGCTCTGAATAGCAGAAAGCCCCGGCCAGGGCGCAAATCGCTCCAACGAGAAAGATGAGCAAAACGAGACGCACATCGCCGAGATCGCCGGCCAGAAACCCGGTGGTCGTGAAAATCCCTACGCCGATCATGTTGGAAACCACCAGCGCTGTGGCGCTGACAACTCCCAACTGCCGGAGCAGCGATACGGATTTGTCCTTCGATACCGGGCTTCCGGCTGGGTTCACGCTATCCATTGACGACATTGTACGTTAGAAATGTTCCTCTCCACCGGTTTGCCTGGAAAGTCCGCCCATACCGTCCTACCATACAAGTATGAGGCGCGTAATGTTGCTGTTCCTCGTCGCCGCTCTGCTCCCGGCGATCGCCGAAGACGCTTTCAAGCAGGCCCGGGAGTACATGGTCGAGCACCACATCAAGGCCCGCGGCATTCGCGATCCCGGCGTACTCCGGGCAATGCGGGAGACTCCGCGCCACGAGTTCGTGCCACCGGAGCTTAGGAGCAGCGCCTACGACGATCGTCCTCTTCCGATCGGTCACAGCCAAACGATCTCACAACCTTACATCGTAGCGTTCATGACCGAGACGCTCGACGTCGAAAAGAACCACACGGTCCTCGAAATCGGCACCGGCTCCGGCTATCAGGCCGCCGTTCTCGCCCCCTTGGCCAAACATGTTTACACAATCGAGATCGTGCCGGAACTGGCCGCCAGCGCGGAGAAGAAACTCGCCCGCTACGATAACATCACCACCCGCTTGGGAGACGGCTACAAAGGCTGGCCGGAGGAAGCGCCGTTCGACCGCATAATCCTCACGGCTGCTCCGCCGGAACTGCCACAGACCCTCGTCGGCCAGCTCAAACCGGGCGGAAAACTCCTCGCCCCGGTCGGCCGGTCTCCTTGGAGCCAAGAGCTCATCCTCGTCACCAAGGCTAAAGACGGCACGGTCAGCGAGAGATCCGTCCTCCCGGTCGTCTTCGTGCCGATGGTGCCCGGAGAGAATTAGTCCTCAAACACACCCGACAGGGATGGGAGGGTAAGCGCCCTACGCCCGCGCCAGGCGCGCCATCTCGGGCACGAGGTCGTCGAGGGTCAGTCGCAGGGAAACGAGCGCGGCTTCGCTCCCATCGAATTCGTTGAGCCGGCCCATCATCTCCAAACGGTAGGCGGCCGCCTGTGCCTCCTCGGCGCCGAAGTTCCGTACCGCCCCTTTAAGCGAGTGCGCGGCGTGTTGGAGTTCGGCGGCGTTTTTTGCTTCGGCCGCCCGCGTAACGGCCGCATAGGCTTCTTCGCAGGTGTCGAGGAAGTCCTGGGCAACTTCGCTGAGCAGTTCGATATCCCCATCCAGGCGCTCCAGGGCGGTTTGCAAATTGATCAACTGGAGTTGCCTCTGCAACTGAGAAATCTGCCCGCGTTCCATTGTCTCGTCCTTTTCTGATTGATTTCGCTGCCGGTCACTGGAGCCCGGTCGCCGGCGCGCGGGATCCCTCTCCTATCGGTCAGACGGGACAAAAACTACAGAGCGATCAACGAGGTGCAACTCACCGGGCGCGCTGAAGCGTAACCGTACCTGTAACCGTACCCGATCAACGAGGTGCAACTCAACGGGCGCGCTGAAGCCTCACGCGGTACGGGAATGGGCCGGCCTCGGCGCGCGGGGGAACTCGCTGGCCTGGGAGCGTCATCGCGCCCCGTAGCGTTTCAGTTTGTTGTACAGCGTGGTCCGGTCAATTCCCAACATCCGAGCCGACTTCGAGAGATTCCCGCCCGCTTGCTCGACGGTCTGTAGAATGTGAGCCCGTTCGACTTCCCGCAAAGACTTTCCTTCGTCCCTATGGACGGAGACCTCGGCCAGCGCCTGGAGTACCCTGCGTTTCAGGCTGTCGAGATCAACCGGCTTCTGAATATAGTCATACGCGCCGGCCCTCATGATTCGCACGGCGGTTTCCACCGAGCCGTGCCCGGAGGTGATAATCACTGGAATTCCGGGATAAGTGGCGCGCACCGCCAGCAGCAGTTCCAATCCGTCCATGCCGGGCGTCCAGATGTCTGCTAGAACGAGATCCCAGCGCTCGCGGTAAAGCGCCTGCAACGCCTCCGGCCCGGACGAGCAGAACCCACACTCGAGACCATCCCGGCGAAAGTGCTCGCCGAGAGACTCGCGAATCTCGGGATCGCCGTTCACAACCAGGACTCTTTCTTTACCGGCCACAACGTAATATTAGCACTTTTTCATACCTGTTACTCTGAATTCTTCGGCGCATCCGGAGTTCCCGCGGGTTCACTCCGGTTCAATGTAAAATACGGCCATGTTCCGCCTGATTTCGATGTTTTGCTTCGCGGCGGCTCTGCTGCCGGCCGCCGGACCAACCACGTTTCGCGTGGTGTTCGGCGATCAGCGTGACCGGCCGGCGGACTACTCCGGGACTCTCCGGCTCTCCTCGGGCCGCGTCACCGCGCTCGAGCCCTGGCGGTTTCTCGAAGGCGATACGGTCAGCGGCACATCCGGCTGGACCCTCAACCTCAAGCGCACCCGATTTGAGGAACAGCCAGCCAGTCCCCGGCCGATGATGACGGGCGCCCAGACTCTGAACGTCGTCCCCGCCGGACTCACCGTCACGGTAGAAGCTCCGGACACGGCCACTGCCCGCTTCTCCACCGCCCAGGGCGACTTCCACGTCCCGCTTGTCAACCTCCGCTATGACCGGGTGCTGCGCTACCTCGACGGCGACGTCATCGTCCGGCGCATTCCATCCGCCAGCCGGGTATCCCCGCCATCGGAGGACGATCCCGCGGAACAGTTCGACTATCCTTCCATCACAACCGATGGCTCGGGCGTTGTCTGGACCGCCTGGCAGGGCTATCAGGATGGCGGTGAGCACCTCTACGTCAGCCGTTCGCAGGGGAACGGCTGGTCAGAGCCGGAGCGGCTGACCAGCAAGAGATCCGACCTCTTCCGCACCGCCGTTGCCTCTGCCGGCGGCGGCCGGGTGTGGGTCGTTTGGTCCGAGCGGAACGGGAGCGAGTGGCGCCTCCACGGCCGCGCCCACGAGAACGGCCGCTGGAGTGATCCGGTTCGGATCACCTCAGGCAATTCGCCCAATACGTTCCACCGTCTAACCGCCACCCCCGATGGCAACTTGCACCTGGTCTGGGTGGGCCACGATGGCGGGCAGTCCTACGTCTTCCACAGCAGCCTTAGCGACGGCCGCTGGAGCGATCCTCAACGCATCAGCGGGCCGAGCGCGTGGAATCCTGAAGCCGCGGCCGGTCCGGGTGGCAGCCTCTGGGTTGTCTGGGACAGCTACCGCACCGGGAACTACGACATCTTTCTGCGTCAGATCGCCTCCGGCGGCGATCTCGGAAACGAGATACAGGTGACAAAGTCAAACCTGTTTCAGGCTCACGCCTCCATTGCGGTGGACGCCCGGGACCGGGTCTGGCTCGCCTGGCATGAATCCGGCGCCAACTGGGGCAAGGACTGGACCCACGAAGACGACCGCCGGGCGACCATCCTATACCGGGAGCGCACCCCGAAGGTGGCCGTGCTCGATGCGGGCGAATGGAAGCAGCCCGCAGCCGATCTCCTCTCCGCGGTGCCGCTGCGCTACCGCCGCTATGTCCAGTACCCGCGCCTAACAGCCGATTCGGACGGCCGAATCTGGTGCGGTCTTCAGGTTCGCACCTCCTCCGCGCACCATCGCGGTGACGGTTGGGCCTTCGACGGCCGCTGGGAGCACTTCCTCACCACCTTTGAAAAAGACCGCTGGACGCCTGCGATGCCGCTCGCCGATTCCAGCCTGCGGCCGGAGGGGCCGCTCTTGCTCCACCCGGGGCCGGACGGCCTTTGGATGATCTGGTCTAACGACAACCGGCCGTTGTTCGCCCCCAGCTTCTACGGTTGGATTCCCAACCGCTACGAGATAGTGGCGGCCTCGTTCACGGCCGGCGCCGCGCCTCCGCCTCCCAACCTCGAAGCGTTTACGGAGTACGACGTAAATCCCGGCGCGGTGCACCCCGACGAGAGCGGCGACGTCGCCCGGCTTCGGAACTACCGCCTGACCCTTAACGGGCAGCCACTCCGCATCCTGCGCGGCGACTTTCACCGCCACACGGAGATCTCCTCGGACGGCGCGGGCGACGGCTCCATTGAGGACTACTACCGCTACATGATCGACGCCGCCGCGATGGACACCGGCATTATCGGCGACCACAACGCGGGCAACGATGACGAGTACTCCTGGTGGCGGACGGAGAAGGCCGCCGACCTGTTTCGCATCCCGGGCCGGTTCATTCCCATGTTCGGCTACGAGCGGAGTCCCAGCTTCCCCAACGGCCACCGCAACCTGGTGTTCGCCGAGCGCGGCGTAAAGACCCTGCCCATGTCGCCCGAAGAGCAGCGCGGCAAAGCCCGCACCGAACCCGTCCTCTACCCGCACCTTCGCGAGAAGAACGGGATCGCGATGGGGCATTCCACCGCCACTAGCCAAGGCACGGACTGGGGAGGCGGCCACGATCCCGCAGTGGAGCCGCTGGTCGAGCTATACCAGGGCTACCATGCCAGCTACGAATACCCTGGCGCCCCCCGCGCCGAATCCGACAACCTGCAGGTGAGCGTTCACGGCCGGTACCGTCCAGAGGGCTTCTGGTGGGAGGCTCTGAAGAAGGGGTACAAGATCGGCGTCCAGGGGAGTTCCGATCACATCTCCACCCATACCTCCTACACCATGATCTATACGCCCAGCGCCGAACGCGGGGACATCCTGGAAAGCATGCGCGCCCGCCACGCCTACGCCGCCACCGACAACATCATCATCGACTACACGGCGGAAGCCGCTGCGGGCCAGACTTATCTGATGGGCGACGCCTTCAAGGCCGCCGCGGCGCCGAACCTCAAATTCCGCATCATTGGAACCGATGTCATCACCGAGGTCGACATCATCAAGGACCAGACCTTCGTCTACCACTCAAAGCCGAACGCGAAGACCGTCGAGTTCACCTTCCGCGACACGGAGACCTCCGCGCGCGAGAGCTACTACTACGTCCGCATTCAGCAGCGCGACCGCAACCTCGCTTGGTCGAGCCCCATCTGGGTGGACTACCGTTGACCCGCCGCCGCGCCCTCGCGCCTTCACATTGCTACGCTGGTATCCGGTCATGAAACTCGCACCGCTCTTTCTGCTCTTCGCCCTGACGTTCTCTTGCGGCCCGTCGGCGACGCCCCCTCCGCCAGGCCCGCCAAACATTATCCTGATGCTTACGGACGACCAGGGCTGGCAAGACACTTCCGTGCCTTTCTGGACGGAGAAGACCCCGCTCAACGAGCGCTACCACACCCCCAACCTGGAGCGTCTGGCGAGCGAGGGAATGAAGTTCACTAACGCCTACGCCAACTCCGTTTGCTCGCCGACGCGCGTGGCACTGATGACCGGACTCAACCAAGCCCGGACGCGCGTTTCCAATTGGACTCACATGCGGGATAAGGCGACCGACCGCGAGCATCCGACGCTGGTGATGCCCGCTTGGAACGTCAACGGACTTCAGCCTGTCGCCGACATCGGGCAATCGGTCTTCGCGCGGACGCTGCCTCAGATACTCCGCGAGCACGGCTACCGGACCATTCACATCGGGAAGGGTCACATGGGCGCGGCGGACACCCCCGGCGCCGATCCGCAGACGTTCGGCTTTGACGTCCGCATCGGCGGGCGCTTCTCCGGCGGCTGCGGCAGCTACTATGGAACGGACAACTTTGCCGGCGGCGGCAATCCCGATGCGACACCGTGGCGGGCCTGGGACATGGACGAGTACTTCGGCCAGGACATCTACCTCACCGAGGCGCTCACGCTGGAGGCCGCGAAAGCCGTGCGCCGGGCAGTGGAGGACGAACAACCGTTCTTCCTCTACCTGGCCCACTATGCTCCTCACGCCCGTATCATGCCGGACAAGCGGTTCGTCCAGAAGTATCTCGACGCCGGGACGCCCGAGATCGAAGCGGCCTACGCGTCGATGCTCGAAGGCATCGACAAGAGCATGGGCGACCTCATGGACCTGCTCGACGAGCTCTACCTCGGCCGCAACACGGTTATCATTTTCATGTCCGACAACGGCGGCCTCAGCCATTCCCAGCGCGACGGGGAGCCTCACACCCACAACGCGCCGCTCAATAGCGGGAAGGGCTCGGCCTACGAAGGCGGCATCCGCGTGCCCATGATTGTCAAGTGGCCCAGTGTTACCGAACCCGGATCCGTCTGCGACGCCCCCGTAATCATCGAGGACTTGTTCCCGGCCATTCTGGAGATGGCCGGCATAGCGTTCGAAGGGCAGCAGGGCGTCGTGAACGGCGCCGAAGGCCCGCAGATTCTCGATGGAGTCCTCGACGGGCAGAGCTTTGTCCCTCTCCTGCGCGGTTTCAACTTGCCGGGGGACCGTCCGCTGTTCTGGCATTTCCCTCACGCCTGGGGTCCCAGCAACGGTGAGCGGCACACTGGACCCGGAATCGGCGCCACCTCCACCGTCCGCAAGGGTGACTGGAAGCTGGTCTACTGGCACGCCACCGGCAAGCAGGAACTCTTCAACCTGGCCGCCGACATCGGCGAGCGGAACGATGTGGCCGCGGGGAACCCTGCGATTGTAGACGAACTGGCCTCCCGGCTCGGCAACTACCTCCGGGCGAGCGGTGCGGTGATGCCTGCGTTCCAGGCCTCTGGCACGCAGGTCCCCTATCCGGACGAAATTTGAGAAATTGTAAATCTCCTGTTGACTTCGCCGTTAGTTTCAGAGTAACTTGTATTAAAGGTAAACTTAAGAGCTGCGGACCTCCTCCTCCGGTCCGGCGCTCTAGCGGCCTCCGACCATCCTCCGTTCAATCCGGGGGCCGCAACCCTCTTAGTAATCCGAAAGTGCCGCCGGGATAGTCTTCCCTACCGGCGGCTACGGATCCGCAACTTCGGCAGCGGTGATTCCACCGCCAGCACCCTCGGAAGCGCTTTCTATTGCCGGGTCGCCATTAGCACGCCGACGACCATCACGACCACCCCAGCCACCCGGAGCAGTGTGACGGGCTGAACCGGAGAACCGAGCCAGCCGAAATGGGACATGATGACGCCACCGAGCACCTGGCCGGCCAGGAGAGTGATCATCACGGTACCCGCTCCCACCTCGGGGATCAGCCAGGCGATCGCGAAAACGAGGCAGGCCCCGAGCGCACCGGCGGTGAGCAACAGGGGATGCACCTGCTTCAGCGGAACCAGGGCTCCCGGCTGCCATCCCGACAGGCCGATGAGCACCGCCGTCACCGCGCCGATACACCAGAAGAGAGCGTTACCGACCCGAGGGTTCTCTAGTACCGCTCCCACTTTGCCATTCATCGCCAGATGCACGGCGAGAATAATTCCCAAGAACATCGTCATCAGAATCAGGTGGATTTTCATGTGTGTCTCCTGTTGTCCGGGTTCGTGAATTCTGCCGCGAGGTTCGCTACCAGGCGTCGGCGCGCGACCTCTCCCTGCCCCGTCTCCAATCCGCGTGAAGTTCTGTGAGATCACCGGCGAGATGAGGATGGAGGCTCTTCGCATCAATCTTGTCCGGGAGATCGAGCCTTCCGGCGGCCAACACCGTGGGCAGGAACTCGATGTGCGCCAAGCTCGGCTTGCCAGTGTAGGAGTCGTTCCCGAGTTGAGCGCCGGCGCGCCCGGTCCAGCAGGTGAATACCAGAGAGAGGCAGAGGAGAGCCATCCGGCAAGAACGGGAGGGCCACGCGGACTGGGCAGCGGTTCGCATGATTCGCCTCTCAGCCTTCGAGGGTCCAGCCGCCGTGATACTCCTCATCGAGTAGCGCGTTTGCCTCGGGGGCGTTTTTGAACCGGCGGCTCTGGCCGTCCCATTCCAGGTGGAGCCCGGTCCGGGTGGCGATGTTGCCAAGGAGCGCCACCTCCGTGAGATGGGCGGCGACGCTGAAATTGCAACTCGGGACGAGTTTCCCGCCCTTGCAGGCCGCGAGGAACTCGCTCTGCAGCATATGCTTGTCGTCAAACGGCAGGCCCTCAACCGTCTCCGGCGGGTCGCCATACCGCCGGGCCTTCTCCTCGGGGATGATCTGGCCGTCGTTGGTACCGCCGAGGATCTTGCCCTTGCTGCCGACGTAGAGGATGCCGTTGTCGCCGAGGGTCGCGCCCGGCCCCAACTCTTCCGGGACAGGCGGCTTCATGCCGCCGTCATACCAGCGCACCCGCACCGGGGGCATGTTCTCCCGCGCGGGGAAGTCCCAGGTGAGGATCGCGGAGGCGGGGGCGGTTTCGGAATACTCGGCCCAGCGTAGCTTCTTCCGCCCGGTTGGGTAGTCGAACTCGGGACGCAGGGCATGGGTTGTCGAAACGGCCTGCACGCTCGTTGGCTGGCCGAGTTTCAGGGCCCGGAACATCGTGTTGAAGAAGTGGCAGCCCATGTCGCCGAGAGAACCGGTGCCGAAGTCCCACCATCCGCGCCAGATCCAAGGATGATAGGCCGGGTGGTAAGGCCGGGGCCGCGCTGGACCGAGCCACAGGTTCCAGTCGAAATCTTGGGGAACCGGCGGCGTTTCCTCGGGGCGCGGGACACCCTGCGGCCACAGCGGCCGGTTCGTCCAGGCGTGAACTTCGTGGACGGGACCGATAGCGCCATCCCATATCATTTCGCAGAGGCGGATTGCGCCCGAAGTCACGCGGGAGGAAGCGGTCACCTGAGTGACAACTCCAGCCTGCTTCGCCGCCCGGGCCAGAACGCGGTTCTCGTGAACAGTTCTGGCCAGCGGCTTCACGCACATCACGTGCTTGCCCATCTTGAGGGCGCGCATGGCGATGATGGCGTGGTTGTGATCGGGGGTAGCGATATAGACCGCGTCGAGGTTCTTCTCTTCCTTGTCGAACATCTCGCGGAAGTCGGTGTACCGTCTGGCATCCGGCCAGAGTTTGTAGGTTGGAACCGAATAAGACTCATCGACGTCGCAAAGGGCCACGATGTTCTCGCCGCCGGCAGCGGCCATCATGCCGCCCAGGTGCGAGCGGGCGATGTTGCCGCCGATACCGACTCCGCCGATGTTCAATTTGTCGCTCGGCGCCTGATAGCCCGGACCGCCCAGCACGTGGCGGGGCACGACGAGCGCCGCAAGTCCCGCGGCGCCCGGCAAAGCTTCTCGCCGTGTCATCTTACCGATTGACTTCTGATCGTCTGGCATTGCTTCCGTCCTCCCGTTCAGCAACCAGCTAGTCCAACCGTTGAATCCGGATATTGCGGAAGGACGCGGGCTGGCCATGATCCTGCAGTCCGATGTAACCTTCGCGGGCGAAATCCTTCAGCGCCCGCCGGAACTTGTTCTCCGTACCATCGGGGTTCTTCCGCGGCTCGGTCCAGTTATCGAGATTCGCTTCGCTGACCTGCTTCCCGTTGAGCATGATGGAGATGAACGGTCCCTTGCAGGTGATGCGGTAGTGGTTCCATTCGCCCTTCTTGTGCACCTGCGCTCGGGGCCCAACCAACTCATACATTCCGCCCACGGTCCGGTAGTGGAGCGGATCCTTGGGATTGGGATTCCCCACCTGAACCTCGATGCCGGTCTGCACCGGGTCCTGGAGATCGGAGGTGCGAATGAAGACCCCGCTATTCGCCCTGTCGGCCGGAACCTTGTATTCGAGCTCGATAATGAAGTCGCCGAATTTCTCCTCCGTCCAGAGATAATTCTCGTTCCGCATGTCGTTGTCGGTGCGGTTGACCAGGGAGAGCACGCCGTTCTCCACCACCCAGGTTTCGGGACTGGCGGGGCTCTGCCAGTGATCGAGCCCCGACCCGTCGAACAGGTTCACCCATTCGCCGGGTTTCCCTTGGGGATTGTTGTACCACTCGACCCACGAGATATAGGCGTCTTCCGGCGGCAGGATCTGAGTGGGCCTCGGCTTCGGCGTCGGCCCTTCGTTGTACATGATGTAGAGGCCGCCCTTGCCGGCCAGCACGACGTCCTGGGAGCCGTCGTTATCCATATCCGCGATGTTAATCTTCATGCCGACGCCGATGGCGGAATTGGGGGGCGGGTTGTGATTGAGCTGGCCCGGAATCCAGGGCAGATGGTTGTGAGAGAGGATGTGGCGTTCGAACTTGCCGCCCTGGATGTCGTACCAGAAGACGAACAGAGGCTCGTAGGCGGTGACGTCGCGGCCGTGGTGCGGATAGAGACGCTTGCCGGTGACCAGGTCAGGTTTTCCATCGCCGTTCAGGTCGCCGAGAGCCATCGTGTGGAATCCGCCGTGATGCTGCTCGATCCAATGCTGCTTGAAGGAGCGCTTGCCGCTTCCGTCCGCTTGCTGCTCAAACCAGGCGAGGCCGTAGTCGTGCGCGGCGCCGATAATGATGTCGTTGAGGCCGTCTTCGTTGACGTCGTGGACCAGGACCGGATGCGAACCGCTGTGGGGGAAATTATAGTCAGGATGCCAAGTCCATTTGCCAGCGGCGGGTTTCGGCGGAGCTTCCCACCAGCCAAGGGGTGTGACGATGTCCAACAATCCGTCGCCATTGATGTCGCCGAGTCCATTGCCGTGCTTCTCGCCCTCCGTGCCGATGACGTGCTCGACGAACCACGGCTCGCGGTCGATCGCCTCGAGCCAGGTCATGCCCTGGCCAGGCACGAGACTCCAGTGGTTCACGAGGATGTCCTCGTCACCGTCGCCGTCGATGTCGCCGTGGACGACGCCTTCCATGGAGAAGGCGGAATGGATGCGCGCGGCTTTCCACTCGACGTCTTTCCGGCCGGGATTCTCGTACCAAAAGGCGCCCTTCATCCGCATCCAGCCGGAGGCGACGATGTCGGTGCGGCCGTCGCGGTTGACGTCCAGAGCGAACTCGCTGTTGTTGTCCGTCTCCGGCCCGTTGGTCTCGGCTCCCGAACGGAAGTTCTCGTGCTTCGTCCAGTGAGGCGCTTCGTACCAGTTGCGGCCGGCGGCAATATCGAGATTACCGTCGCCGTCCACGTCGAGGACAGAGGCACATTCGCTGAACGGACCGAACCAGTAGCTCTGATTCGCCGGATCGTGTTCGGGACCGTCAATCTTGACCGGGATAAAGAGGATCTCTTGTCCGGGCAGCGGGCTCACCGCCAGCGCTGCCGTGATGAGAATCATGAAGAATGTGGTTTTCATGTTGGTTTGTCCAAGGCTCTCAATATTGGCGACATTATATGCCAGAGCGAACCATACCGTTCGCCTTGCCCTCGAGGGCGAGGAATTCGCGCGGGGGCACGGCGCGTGCTAGATGCCCCGGGCAAGACAGGCGTCCCATGGACGGAGCCCATCAGCGCAGCCAGGCCTGCTTCACGTCAGGATTGCCGGCGGTATTGAGGCGTTCCATCTGCTCGTCATTCAGAGAGACTTCGAGTGCGGCGACGTTCTCGGCAATCTGCTCGGGACGGCTGCCGGCAATGATCGGCAGCGCGACCGGAGATCCGTGGAGCATCCAAGCGATGATCACCTGGTTGGGCGTGGCGCCGGTTTCCTCGGCCACGGCGCGCAAGGCTATGAGCCGTTCTTCGGCTTCGGGGCCAGCGTACTGCGCGGGTATGGGCCTGTCCTCGCGAGTGTAGGCGCCCTGAAGCAGAATGGAGTAGGCGACAATAGTGATATTGCGGCTGGCGCAGTAGCTCTTCAGGTCGTCATTGACGCAGATCTGGGGGCCAAAGTCGGCGCCGTGCCGCGGGCGCAGGTAGGTGTGGCGCTGCTGGACGGCGGAATAGCGTACCCAGCCGTTGAGCCGGCTGACCGTGTTGGCTTCGGCAATCCGCCACACCGGAAGGTTGCTGGCTCCTGCGAGCCGAACCTTCCCGGCCTGGACCAGCCGGTGGAAAGCTTCCATTGTCTCTTCGAGTGGGGTCGCCGGGTCGTCGCGGTGCGCGTAGTAGAGATCGATCCGGTCAGTTTGCAGCCGCTCGAGGCTCTTCTCGCACTCGCGCTCGATTTCGGCGGCGCTCAATCCTCCTTCGCAACCGGGGTAGTCAAACCCGAGCTTGGATGCGATGACGAGCTGGTCGCGGTTCCCGCGCTCCTTCATCCAGCGGCCGATGGTGGTCTCGCTCTCTCCGCCCTGGCAGCCTTCGAGCCAAGCTGCATAGAAGTTGGCGGTGTCAAGGAAAGTGCCGCCGCTCTCGGCGTACTTATCCATGACCTGGAACGAGGTCGCGGGGTCGATCTTGCTTCCGATGGAGTCAGTGCCGAGGCAGAGCGCGCTGACTTCGATGTCCGATTCGTTGAGTCGATATTTCCGCATGGCTAGCATCCAACGATATCGCGGCCGGCGGGGATTGCGCCAGCGGAAAGGGAGGGAGTTCGGAGGGAGTTCAGGGAGTTCGGTCGGGAGTTCGGGAGTTCGGGCGAGTTCGCGAGTTCGGAGTCAAGAGTTCGCGAGTTCGGAGTTCGGGAGTTCGGGGCGAGTTCGGCGAGTTCGGAGAGTTCGAGAGTTCGGAGGAGAGTTCGGAGAGTTCGGAAGTTCGGGGAAGTTCGGGAAGTTCGGCGAAGTTCGGCGAAGTTCGGAGTCAAAGACCTCAACCCCCGAACTCCACCGGAAGTTCGGGGAGTTCGGAGTTCGGAGTCAAGGAGTTCGGAGTCAGGAGTTCGAGGAGTTCGGAGTCAAAGACCTCAACCCCCGAACTCCGCCGGAAGTACGCCTGCTGACCGGGCCGAAGCGGCCAGCAGGCGGGCATATGAGTGTTATCCCTTCAGCAGGTCCCGCACTTTCTGCTTGCGGGGAGCGTTGAAGCTCCATAAGCGGTCCCAGCTTCGCTCGTCGTCCCATTCGGTGGTGGGTTCGAACCAGCCGGGTTCGGTGAGATGCTCTTTGGCTGCTGCTTCGTTCAGTTCGACGCCCAGCCCGGGGGTCTCAGGCACCGGGACGAATCCCTTCTGGACGATCGGCTTCGACGGGCCGGTGACCAGGTCGTCCCAGAAGTCGACGTCGAGCGAGTGGTGCTCGAGGGCGAGGAAATTCTGGGTGGCCGCAGCGCAGTGGACGTTGGCGAAGAAGGAGATCGGGGTGCCAGCGAAGTGCATGGCCATGGCGACGCCATACTCCTCGGCCATGTCGCCAATCTTCTTGGTTTCAAGCAGTCCGCCGGAGCTGGCCAGGTCGGGATGAATGATGTCCACGGCGTGGTTCTCGCAGAGGACCTTAAACGGCTCCTTGAGATAGATGTCCTCGCCCGTGAGAGTGGGCACGTCGATCGCATGCGTGATCTGCTTCCAGAGCTCGGTGTACTGCCATGGAATCATGTCCTCGAGGAACGCCATGTTATACGGTTCGAGCGCTTTGCCCAGACGGATGCAGGAGTTCACGCCGATGTGGCCGAAGTGGTCCGCGGCCAGCGGAACTTCCATGCCGATGCTTTCCCGGATCGCGGCGACATAGTCGGCCATCATCTGAATGCCCTTGTCGGTGACTTCGATGCCCGTGAACATGTGCTGCACGTTGTTGACGTCGCCAAGCGTCAGCCCGAGCGGCTTGGTGAGCGTGCCCGGGGTATTTTGCACGAGCCGGATGCCGAGATCCATTTTCAGGTAACTGAGCCCCATCTCCATGCGCTTCTTCATCCGCTCGGCGTAGACCTTGGGATCATCGGACTGCGTGGTGTCGGCGTAGATGCGGACCTTGTCGCGGAACTTGCCGCCGAGCATCTGGTAGGCGGGAACGTTGTAGGCCTTGCCGGCCAGGTCCCACAGGGCCATTTCTACGCCGCAGACGCCGCCGGCCTGGCGGGCGTGATGGCCGAACTGCTTAATCTTCCTGAAGATCTTGTCGACGTTACACGGATTCTCGCCGACAATCCGGCTCTTGAGTATCAGAGCGTAGGTCTTGCTGCCGCCATCGCGCACCTCGCCCCAACCCGAGATGCCCTGGTTCGTATCCAGGCGGATCACCGGGATGCCGCGGCTGCCGCCCTTGCTGACCATCGCGATACGCATGTCGGTGATCTTCAGGTCGGAGGGCCTGGAATTCGTCTGCACGTTGCTGGTCGCGGCCTCGAGATCCTCCCGTGACCAGAACCCCGCGCCCATTACCGCCGCGGCTGAACCCAAAAATCCGCGGCGGGGAAACTTACCGCCCATCAGTTTTTTCGTGGTTTCTTTCATCGCCTCTTCATTCCTTTCCTACGTGCTTTGCACCTGTAGATCCGATCATATAAGACCAGGAAAGAAGATTTCCATTCGGCCCGCCGGTTCGGAACGAGCGGGACGAGATTCCACCGAACGCATCAGCCAAGTTGAGCATTCACTATGTCGGCGGGACGCGTTGAGCGTCCGCCGTGCGGAGACAGGCAGCGCAAACATTCGCCGCGCCGGCCGGGCGGGCTGAGCGGCCCCCGTTCCATTCGCTATCATGTGAACTCAGCCATGCAGACTCGACAGCTTGGAAACTCCGACTTGCAAATCACCCCGCTCGGCGTCGGGGCCTGGGCCATGGGCGGCGCGGGATGGAAGTTCACGTGGGGCCCCCAAGACGACGACGATTCCGTCGCCGCAATCCGGGCCGCCGTGGAGGCCGGCATCAACTGGATCGACACGGCGGCTGTGTACGGCCTGGGCCACTCCGAGGAGGTGGTGGGAAAGGCGATCGAGGGCCTCTCGCAGAAGCCTTATGTCTTCACGAAGTGCGCCCGGAACTGGAACGAGCAAGGCGAGATTCAGAAGATCCTCAAGCGCGACGCGCTGCGGCAGGAGTGCCACGACAGCCTTCGCCGCTTGAAAGTAGATGTCATCGACCTCTATCAGATCCATTGGCCGGAACCGGACGAAGACGTGGAGGAAGGTTGGGAAACGCTGGCCCGCCTCAAGGAAGAGGGTAAGGTTCGGCACATCGGCGTTTCGAATTTCTCGGTGGAGCAAATGCAGCGGGCGATGACGATCGCCCCGATCACTTCGCTGCAGCCGCCCTACTCCCTCGTGCAGCCGGAGGTCGAACGCGAACAGCTCCCGTTCTGCGCCCGGCACAATATCGGCGTGATTGTTTACGCGCCGATGAAGTCCGGCCTTCTCACGGGCAAGATGACGCGCGAGCGCGTGAACAACCTCGCCGAGGACGATTGGCGGCGGCGCTCCGGCTTCTTCAACGAACCGATGCTGAGCCGCAATCTCGCCCTGGTGGAACTGCTGCAGAATATAGGTGCGCGGCACGGGCGCACGCCCGGCGAGGTGGCGATCGCCTGGACGCTGCGCCGCCCCGAGGTAACCGGCGCGATTGTCGGCCTGCGGAACCCCGGGCAGTTGGAAGGCGTGATCGGCGCGGCGGAGTTCCGCTTGAGCGAAGGCGAGATCGCCGATATCGCTGAATTCCTCGAAGCCAACCCGGTCGAGACGCCGGCCTTCTAGGATCGCGATGGACGCCCAGGGTTGGACGCGCCTCCTGGTCGCGACCGGCATGGCGGTGCGGCGGCGGGTCGCCGGACTCTTCGACACAGCGGACGGCGATCTGACGCGAGTGGTCGCCCGCGAGGGCGGCGACGAAATCTTCGCCATCGACCGGCACGTGGAACCCATAATCGTGGAAGCCATCGAGAACTGGCCCGAGGAGACAAAGCCGCTGCGGCTGATCGCCGAGGGAGTGGGCGGCGACGGAGTCCTGCATATCGGCCCCGCGGCTCGCCCGCCGCGCTACACCGTGATAATCGACCCGATCGACGGGACCCGCGCCATCATGTATCAAAAGCGCTCTGCCTGGTTCGTGGCGGGGGTCGCGGAGCGCTCGCCGGATGGACCCGAGCCGCGGCTGAAAGACATTCGCGCCGCGCTGCTGCTCGAATTGCCGGCGCCGAAGCAAGGGCTCGCGGACCATTTCCTCGCTGTCCGCGGCGAGGGGATGCAGGCCTGGCGTACCGCTCTGGACGGTTCGTCTCCCCGCCCGCTCAGCGCAAGGCCGAGTTCCGCCGCAACTTTGCTGCACGGTTACGCGCACGTGGCGAACTTCTTTCCGGGAGTGAAGCGGATGGCCGCGGACCTTATCGAGCGGATTGTCGAGGCGACTCTCACGGCCGAGTATGAGGGCCACGCTCTTGTCTACGATGACCAGTACCCAGCCACGGCCGGGCAGATGGTGGAGCTGATTCGCGGAGCCGACCGGTTTACCTGCGATCTCCGCCCGTTGATGAATCGGATTCTCGCCCGGAAGGATCCCGCATACCGCGCGGCGCACACGTGCCACCCCTATGATTGCGCCGGAGCGCTGGTGGCCGAGGAAGCGGGGGTGATTTTGACCCGCGGCGGCGGCTCGGCTTTCGACGGGCCGCTCGACGTTCACACGCCCATCGACTGGTGCGGCTATGCGAATGCCGCTATCCGCGAGCAGGTGGAGCCGGTGATCCGGGAGTGGCTCCGGAAGCATGCCGTCCTGTGATCGATTCGCGCGTAATGTCGGCGGCCGCGTTCACGCTACACTAATTACGCAATGGCACTCGAACTTCCCAAATACACAATCGGCGCCGGTGACCGCTTTGCTCACCAGGCCAGGGCGCAACTGAAAGCGTGCGCGTTGGCGGCGGAGGCCGGGGTGAGCGTCTCTCCCGTCTGGAACAAGTCGCACCGCGAGCACACCATCATCCATTCGGAGCCCTCAAGCCAGCGCGAGGCCGCGGATGCCGCCGTGAAGAAACTCGGCTGGAGCGCGCCGTACTTTGTCGACGCAGACCACATCAACCTCGGCACCGTGGACGGCTTCCTCGACGCCTGCGACTTCTTCACCCTGGACGTGGCCGATTCAATTGGCAAGCCGGCCGATCCGGAGTCGCTGGACGCCTTCGCCTCCCGCCACCCGGAACTCGGCGGCGCGGCGCAGGTGAAACAGGTGGCGGCGAAGTATCTCCACGCCGTGGAGGAAGCCGGCGCAATTTTCCGTTACATCGAATCACGCAAAGGCGCCGGCAATTTTGTCACCGAGGTGTCGATGGACGAAACCGACGCGCCGCAAACTCCAGCCGAGTTGCTTGTCATCCTCGCGGCCATCGCCGATGAGAAAATTCCCGCCCAGACCATCGCCCCGAAGTTCACGGGACGGTTCAACAAGGGTGTCGACTACGCCGGCGACGTCGCCCAGTTCAGCCGGGAGTTCGACGACGACGTGGCCGTGATCGAGCAGGCCGTGGAACGCTATAACCTCCCGGCGAACCTGAAGCTGAGCGTGCATTCCGGTTCCGACAAGTTCTCGATTTACCAACCGATCCGGGAAGCGATCGTGAAGCGCGGCGCGGGCGTGCACTTGAAGACGGCGGGCACCACCTGGCTCGAAGAGCTGATCGGACTCGCCGAGGGTGACGATGCCGGGCTCGCGCTCGCCAAGGAGGTATACGCCGAGGCCTTCATCCAGAAGGAGGCGCTGTGCGCGCCTTACGCAGCGGTGATCGACATCGACGCCGCCCGCCTGCCGCGGCCGGAGACGGTGAGCAAGTGGTCGGGCCGGGAGTACGCGAGCGCGCTCCGGCACGACCAGGCGGACCCGCTTTATAATCCGCACTTCCGGCAGCTTCTGCACGTCGGCTATAAAGTGGCCGCCAAGATGGGGACGCGCTACCTGGATATGCTTGACGCTTGCGAAGAATCGATTTCGCGCAACGTAACGGAGAACATTTACGAACGGCACATCAAGCCGCTATTCATTGGGAGTTAGCGTCATGTCCTTCATTCACGACGATTTTCTTCTCGGAACGCCAACCGCGCGAAAACTCTACCACGAGCACGCCGCCGGTCAATCCATCATCGACTACCACTGCCACCTGCCACCGAGGGACATCGCCCAGAATCGGCACTTCAACAACCTGTTCGAAATCTGGCTCGAAGGCGATCACTACAAATGGCGGGCAATGCGGGCCAACGGCGTCGACGAACGCTTCTGCACGGGCAACGCCGAGCCGTATGACAAGTTTCTCGCCTGGGCGCGGACGGTCCCGTTTACCTTGCGCAATCCGCTCTACCACTGGAGCCACCTGGAATTGAAGCGTTACTTCGACATCGATGATCTGCTCGACGAACATACCGCGCCGGCGATTTGGGATGAGGCGGGCGAGAAGCTCGCATCCGGGGAACTCACGGTGCATGGCATCTTGCGCAAGTTCCAGGTGCAGGCGCTCTGCACGACGGATGACCCGACGGACTCCCTGCACTGGCACGGCAAGATAGCCGAGTCCGCTCTCGAGACCCGGGTCTTCCCGGCGTTTCGACCCGACAAGGCGTTCCATGTGGGTCACGCGACGGAGTTCAATGCCTGGGCCGACCGGCTGAGCGAAGCGGCCGGGATGGAAATACGCAAGCTGCGCGACTTCCTCGACGCCCTCGAACAGCGGCACGACTTCTTTCACCAGATGGGCTGCCGTCTCTCCGACCACGGCCTGGACGTCTGTTACTCGGACATCTGCCCCGAGGCGACAGCGGCCGCCATCTTCGAGCGGGTCCGCGGGGGTCAATCCGCCGGCGCCGGCGACCAAGCGCTCTTCGCATCTTTCATGATGCTATTTTTCGGGCGGCTCGACGCGGGGAAGGGCTGGACGAAGCAGCTCCACCTCGGGGCCCGGCGCAACGCGAATTCGCGCATGTTTTCGCTGGTCGGCCCGGACACGGGGTTCGATTCCATCGGCGACTGGCCACAGGTGGATGCGCTCGGCCGGTACTTCGACCGGCTCGGCAACGAGCAAGCGCTGCCGAAGACGATCGTCTACAATCTCAATCCGTCCGACAACTACGCGGTTGCCACTCTGCTCGGCTGCTTCCAGGACGGCTCGATGCCGGGCAAGATGCAGTTCGGCAGCGGCTGGTGGCACCTGGATCAAAGGGAGGCGATGGAGTGGCAGATGAACGATCTGTCGAACCTCGGCCTGCTCCCGCGCTTCATCGGGATGCTGACCGACTCGCGTAGCTTCCTCTCCTATCCGCGGCACGAGTACTTCCGGCGCGTGCTATGCAACCTGATTGGCGCGGATGTTGAAAGCGGCCAGATCCCGGATATTCCGGCCGTGGGACAGATGGTGGAGAACATCTGCTATTACAACGTTCGAAACTACCTCGGATTGCCGCTCGATTGAGGAGAGCGAGGGATCGCGGGCGGCGGCTCCAATCGCTGGAGGCGGCCGCAAGACCGCCCT
This sequence comes from uncultured Solibacteraceae bacterium, assembly GCA_964468205.1. GTDB lineage: Bacteria > Acidobacteriota > Terriglobia > Bryobacterales > Bryobacteraceae > CAWELS01. The sequence goes on from CAYXVG010000058.1 coordinate 24,214, forward strand.
CCGCGAGGTAGTTCTCATCGGTCCGCCCGCCAGGTGTCACCTTGACCAAGGGGGAACGATTTCGTTCGAGCGGGCATAGGCGATCAACTGCCCCAAGTGCTCGTGCTGGTGGTTGGCCATCAGCATCAGCATGTTGGCAACGGTCGAATCCTGCCCGAAGAGCTTGATTTCCTTGTGGACGGCGTCGTGATCCAGCTTGCTGAAGGCGGCCTTCGAATGCGCGAACGATTCCTTCAGTTTGGCGATGATCGCGGTTTTGTCGGTTATCCCCGAAAGGGCCTTGCGGTCAAAGCCCGCGGGCGGCTGCGCACCGGCGAACTGCGGGAACATGTAGTTCGCACCCGCGATGTGCGTGAGCACCTGGGCAACGGACATAACCCCTTCGCTCGGGCTCCAGCCATACTTCTCGGCCGGAATGGCCTCGGCCAGACCGACAATCTTCTTTTCCACTCCATCCTGCTGCGTGACGAATAGCTTGGCGATGTGTTCATGCTCTTGCGCCTGAAGCGGCGTCCCCGCCAGCAAGACTAACATCGCGACCACCAGAGGTGATACCAAGATACGTAGTGTCATGACACCAGTTGTAGCGCACGGCGATCAAAGAATCAATGACCAGAACGGTCAGCTTTCCGTAACACTCGACCCGGCGCGGTTTGCGCTGTGTTAACGCGCGGCCGGCCGCGATATACTGGCCACTTCATGCGACACTACCTGGCAGTAGACCTCGGCGCCGAGAGCGGGCGCGTGATCCTCGGCGCTATTTCGGACGGGAAATTGCAGATCGAGGAGCTCCACCGTTTTCCGAACGAACCCGTGCGCCTGCCCAGCGGTCTCTATTGGGATACGTTCCGGTTATACCACGAGATTCTCGTGGGGCTGGCCAAGGCGGGGCGTGAGCGCAAGCTCAACATCGAGGGCATCGGCATCGACACCTGGGGCGTGGATTTCGGGCTTTTCGCCGCCGGCGGCTCGCTGGTACACAACCCGCGGCACTATCGCGACGCGGCCAATATCGGGATGACGGACAAGCTTTGCGCGGTCGTGCCCCGGGAGGAGGTTTTCGAGCATACGGGCTTGCAGTTCATGGACCTGAATTCCCTGCCCCAGCTCTATTCGCTGAAGGATTCCCCGGCGCTGGGGGTGGCGAGCCGGCTGCTGTTCATGCCAGACATCTTCAACTACTGGCTGACCGGCGTACAGAAGGCCGAACTCACCATCGCCTCGACGTCGCAATTCTACAATCCCCGGGAGCGCCGGTGGGCGACGGAATTGCTGGAAAAACTGGGGCTGCCAACGTCCATTCTGCCGGAGATCGTGCCGCCGGGACAGAAGCTGGGGACGCTCCTTCCGGACGTCGCGGAGGCAGCGGGGCTGGACGCCTCGACGCCGGTTTTCACCACCTGCTGCCACGACACGGCTTCCGCCGTCGCCGCCGTGCCGGCCGAGGGATCCGGCTGGTGCTACATCAGCTCGGGCACCTGGAGCTTAATGGGCGCGGAACTTGACGAACCAGTGGTAACGGCCCAGGCGCTCGAAGCCACGCTCACCAACGAGGTGGGGGCCGAGGGCAAGATTCGTTTCCTCAAGAACATCGCCGGCCTTTGGCCGCTGCAGGAGTGCCGTCGAGCATGGGCTGCGGCTGGTAAGCAGTTCAGCTACGCCGATCTGGCGCGGAGGGCGGCCGAGGCCAAGCCGTTCGCGGCGGTTATCTCGCCGGACAGTTTCCTCGAGCCGGGCCGGATGCCGGAACGCATCGCGGATTATTGCCGGAATACCGGACAAGCGCCCCCGGCTAACGAGGGGGAAGTGGCGCGGACGATTTTCGAAGGGCTTGCATTGCGCTACAGGCAGGTTCTCGAGTATCTCGAGGAGACGCTCATGCGGCGGATCGACGTGATCCACATTGTCGGCGGCGGTGCGAGAAACGAGCTGCTGAATCAGCTCACGGCCGACGCCACGGGACGCCGGGTTCTCGCGGGTCCCGACGAGGCGACGGCCGCTGGAAACCTGCTGATGCAGGCAATCGGCGCCGGGCTTCTCGAAAACCTGGCCGCGGCGCGGCGGGTGGTGAAGGATTCGTTTCCGCTGAGAACCTACGCGCCTGCCGGAAGCAGCGGTTGGGACGAGGCGTATGCGAAATTTAGACAACTGTAGCAACCGGGCCGAAAGCTTTGGCTTCCGGCTGGAGTATGGTAGTCCTACAAGTTCGGGATAGCTTCCCGTCCAAGTCATGATTCGGCACAAAACCAAGAGACCGCCCCAATACGTATACCCCGTCGACCCATGGCGGATGGTGGAGCGGGCCTTCTACGAGAAGCTCCTTCCGCAAACGGAGACGATCTTCTCTACCGGTAACGGCTACCTCGGGATGCGCGGGAATTTCGAGGAGGGCCGGCCGGCCTGGCAAAGCGGTTGCTTCATTAACGGGTTCCACGATACGTGGACGATCACCTATGGGGAGCAGGCGTACGGTTTCGCCAAGACCGGGCAAACTATCGTGGGGGTTCCCGATGGCAGGATCCTCAAGCTCTATGTCGATGACGAGCCGCTGTATCTTCCCACGGCGGACCTGTTGTCATTCGAACGCGCGCTGGACATGAAGAATGGGATTCTCGAGCGGAGTCTCGTATGGGAAACACCCTCCGGCAAGGTGGTGGATGTGAAAGCCACGCGGCTTGTTTCCTTCGAGCACCGGCATCTGGCCGCCGTCTGCTACGAGGTGACCGTGGTGAACGCGAAGGCGCCAGTGCTGGTCTCCTCCCAGCTTGTGAACAACGGCTTCGAGACCGCCGGTGAGGGAACCGATCCACGCCGCGCTCCTAAATTCAAGGAAGAGCCGCTCGTCCCCCAGGGACATTCGAAATCCGAGGAACGGGTGACGCTGAGCTACCGCACCCGGAACAGCGGGATGACGCTAGCCTGCGCGGTGCATCACGTTCTCGAAACCGAATGCCGCCACCTCATCGGCACCGAGTGCGATGAGAACATGGGCAAGACGGTCTTTACGGTGGAGGCCGAGCCGAAGAAGCCGCTTCGCATATTCAAGTACATCAGCTACCACACGTCTCGCGGGGCGCCGGTCCGGGAACTTCGCGACCGCGCGGGGCGCACGCTCGACCGGGCCGTGCGTCATGGCTTCGCCGAGTTGCTCGCAAGCCAGCGGAGGTACCTCGACGAGTTTTGGAATCGCAGCGATATCGAAGTGGACAGTGACGCCGAGATCACGAGGGAGCCCGACGGCACCTATCAGCAGGCCATCCGCTGGAACCTCTTTCAGATATGCCAGGCGACCGCGCGGGCCGAAGGCGTGGGCGTTCCAGCCAAGGGGCTGACGGGCCATGCATACGAAGGGCACTATTTCTGGGACATGGAGATGTACGTTCTCCCGTTCCTCATCTATACGGAACCGCGAATCGCCCGCAATATGCTGCGATTCCGGCACAGCATGCTCGACCTCGCCCGGAAGCGGGCGGCGGAACTAAATCACCCCGGCGCGCTCTTTCCGTGGCGGACCATCAACGGGGAAGAGGCCTCGGCCTACTACGCGGCAGGCACAGCCCAATTCCACATCAACGCGGATATCATCTTCGCCCTGCAGAAATACGTGAACGCCTCGGGGGACATCGAGTACCTGTTCAAGCAGGGCGCCGAGATGCTGGTGGAGACGGCGCGAATGTGGATCGGGCTCGGGTTCTTCAATTCCAAGCGCGGCGGGAAGTTCTGTATTCACGGCGTCACCGGACCGGACGAGTACACGACGGTCGTAGACAACAATACGTTCACTAATCTGATGGCGCGCGAGAATCTGCGCTACGCGGCCGAAACGGTTCAGGTGCTCCGCGTCGAGCATCCGGCGCTGTATGAAGAGCTCATTCACAAGACCGGCTTTCGGGAGGAGGAGGCGGAGGAATGGAAGCGGGCGGCCGACAACATGTACATTCCCTACGACGAGGAGATGGGCATTCATCCCCAAGACGAGGATTTCCTCGAACAGCCGCCCTGGGACTTCGCCAACACCCCACCGGAGAAATATCCGCTGTTGCTGCACTACCACCCGCTTGTTATCTACCGGCACCAGGTGATCAAGCAGGCCGACGTCACAATGGCAATGTTCCTGTTGGGGAACGATTTCACCCACGAGCAGAAGAAGCGCAACTTCGATTACTACGACCCGATCACCACCGGCGACTCCTCGCTTTCGGCCTGCATCCAGAGCATTGTGGCCACCGAGATCGGCCGCCTGCAAAAGGGGTTCGACTACGCCCGCTACGCTATCCTGATGGATCTGGCCGACGTGAGCCAGAACGTAAAGGACGGCTGCCACATCGCCTCGATGGGGGGCACCTGGATGGTATTTGTCTACGGCTTCGCCGGGATGCGGGACTACTTCGGCCATCTGAGCTTCCGGCCCCGTCTGCCCAAGGCGTTCCGGCGGATCCGCTTTCCAGTCCGATTGCGCAGCCGGGAGCTGGTGATCACTCTCGACCGCGACGAGCGGACGGCGACGTACCTGATGCGCTCTGGCCGGGATGAGCTCATCATCACCCACTACGAGGAGCGGGTTCCGCTGGTGGAAGGGAAGCCCGAGACGCGGGAATTGCAGGTGGAAGACGAGATAGAGGAGCCGTAGCCGCCGGGTTATGATGTCTTTATGGGGAAGACGATGCGCAGACTGGGTTTCCTAATCGTCTCCGGTCTACTGCTGGCGGCGGCTTTCGCCCTCATGGCTCAGACCGGCCGGCAAAAGGTGGTGATTCTGCTGCTCGGTCCCCCGGGTAGCGGGAAAACCACCCAGGCGAATAACTTGAGCCAGAAATACAAAGTGCCGGCATATTCCATGGCGGCCATCTTCAAGAAAGAGTCCGGCTGGGTGAAAGACAAGTACAAGAAGAGTCTCGGCGGTCCGATGGCCACTGGCGACATCTTGGGCGACGAGTTGTCAAACCAGCTTGTGGAGAAATACATCGTCCGGAAAAAGGCACGCAATGGCTTCATTCTGGACGGCTATCCGCGGACGCTCAAGCAGGCGCGGTTTTTCGCGAACACCCTCACGGCCCTTGGGCTGCCGGAACCGGTAGTGATTCACCTCACTGTCCCTGACGCAGTGGCTATTGACAGGATGCAGAAGCGCGGCGCCAGGCAGGACACGCCCGAAACGATCCAGATGCGCATGGAAGAATACCACGCCGAGCGGCAGTTCCTCCTGAGCCATTACAAAGACCGGCTTCGCACCGTGGATGGGACGCCATCGCGCAGCGAAGTCTGGAACTCCATTGAGCAGGTTCTGAAAGAGTACGAGAACTAGCCGGCCACCGCCGTAGACATGCCCGCGAACAGCCACGATCTGCCCTCCGCGCTCGAAGCCCTGACGGCTATCCAACGCCTCCAAGGCAAGCGGCGTCCGGCGGTGTTTCTAGACTACGATGGAACTCTGACGCCCATTGTCGAGCGTCCTGAACTGGCAGCGATGCCGGAGGAAACACGGAATATTGTAAACTCCCTCGCCAGCCGGATTCCCGTCGCCGTCATCAGCGGCCGGGACCTTCAAGATGTTCGTTCTCTGGTGGGAATCGAGGGCCTTTTCTACGCCGGAAGCCATGGGTTCGAGATCGATGGACCGGGCGGTTGGCATCTCGAGTTGGAGGAAGTCCGCGAGTGCCTGCCAAAATTGGACGAGGCGGAGCGGAAGCTGCGCGAGGAGTTGGCGGACATAACCGGATCCCAAGTGGAGCGGAAGCGCTTCTCCGTTGCCGTACACTACCGCCGCGCCGCGCCGGAAGACGCCGGCAGTGTGGAGCGCACTGCCCGGAAAGTGCTGGCCGGAACCCCGGGCCTGAAACTGACCAGCGGCAAGAAGGTCTTCGAGTTGCAGCCGGCGTTCGACTGGCACAAGGGGAAGGCCCTTCGCTGGCTGCTTGACGCCCTCGATCTGGCGCCGTCAAAGGTGATGCCGGTCTTCCTGGGTGACGATATCACCGACGAGAACGCCTTCGCGGCGGTGGAGCCGGACGGCGTCGGCATCATCGTCCGCGATGAGCCGCGGGAAACGGCCGCCCGCTACGCGCTTGAATCACCGGATGAGGTCCGGGAGTTCCTTCAACTGGTTTTGGATCAGGAGCGGGCGCGGGCGGGAGCGGGGGAATCCTAGTCCGCCATGGTGGCGCTTGACCAGGAAGCGCTCTTCTGGTCCGCGCTGGCGAACAACTGCAGCAGCGCGCGCACACTGGCGGGGTTCGGCAGGTAGAAGCGGGCTCCCGTATCACCTTTGCCCACCCTGACGGTCCAGGCTTCGGGATCGAGGGTGGCGAACATGTCCTCGTCCGTACGGTCGTCGCCCACCGCAAACCGAAAATCGGAATTCGTATACCGGCTCAGCATTTCTTCGACCACCTGTCCCTTGTGAACCCACAGAGGCCGGATCTCGACACATTTTTGCCCGCGGACCGCGTTCACCTCGGTTTCGCTCAACATGCCTTCGAGCACCCCGACAAGCTCCGCCGCAAGCCATTCGCCGAATTCCGGGTGGGTCATCCGGTAGTGCCAGACGACGGAGTTCTCCTTCTCCTCGATCAGGCTGCCGGGCGCGCGTGAGACGAAATGGTCTAGCAGTTCGAGCACCGGCGTCTTCCAGTCTTCGCCGCGACCCGGATGGCGCGACATCCACTCGTCGCCGTCACACGGCCGGACCCATGCTCCATGTTCGGCGGCGAGGCAAAGCGATTTCACGTCTCCAAACCAGCGATCCACGTCGCTGCGCTTGCGTCCCGAGACCAGCGCCACATGATTGGCGGGATGACCGGCGAGTTTCTCCAGAAGTGAAAGCAGTTCCTCACCCGGGGAGGCCTGCTCGGGACGGCCGGAGTAGGTGGCAAGGGTCCCGTCATAGTTCAGGAACAAGACCCTGTCGCTCGCGTTGGAGTAGGCATCGGCGACAGTGCGGGAATCCAGCATCGCCGGCTGGCCTGTTGGACGCATGGCGCGCGACTGAGCGGCTTTCGCGAGGTAGTTGATGAAGCGCTCGCCCCACCGGAAGACGTTATTCTTCTCGACGCGTCCGCGGAGGGCGGCCATTCGCTCGCGGCGCTCTTCGAGCGATAGGGAAAGTGCGCGGTCGATAGTTCCGGCCGTCTTGTCGATATCGAATGGATTCACCAGGAAAGCTTCGCCCATCTCGGCGGCGGCGCCGGCCAGTTCGCTCAGGACCAGCGCTCCATGCCCCCGGTTGCTCGCTACGTATTCCTTGGCAACCAGGTTCATGCCGTCGCGCAGAGGGGTGACCCAACCGACATCGGCGATCGCGTATAAGGCCACGAGCTGAGCCCGGGAGATCCCGCGGTGCAGGTAGACGATCGGCGTCCAGTCCGGGGCCGAGAACTGGCCATTGATTTCACCGACCATCTCGTTCACCTCCCGGCGGAGCCGGGCGTAGGATGAGACCTTCTCGCGTGACGGCACGGCCACCTGAATGAGGGTCACCTGCCCCCGCAGCTTGGGGTTCTTCTGCAGGAGGCGGCGGAAGGTGCGCAACCGCTCCGGAATGCCTTTCGTGTAGTCGAGGCGGTCCACCGAGAGGAGAATGCGCCGGTCCTGAAACCGCTGCTCGTACTGCGAAATGAATTCCGCCGTTTCAGGGTTGCTCTCCCGAAGTCCGACGAATTCCTCCGGAGCTATCCCGATGGGCAACGCCTCGAGGCGGACGGCGCGGCCGCCCACCTCCACGTGGTCGATCTGGCTATCGTAGCCGCCGATGCGCAGCAGCGCCGAGCGGAAATGCTGCAAGTGAGCGTGTGTTTGAAATGCCAGCAGATCGGCGCCCAGCAGTCCCTGGAGCAGCTCATCGCGGCCGGGCAGGAGGCGAAACAACTCCGACGAAGGGAATGGGATATGCAAAAAGAACCCGATTTGCGCGTCCGGCAACTCGTCCCGCAGCAACTGAGGAAGCATCATGAGTTGGTAGTCGTGGACCCATATCAGGTCGCCCGGGCGGGCGTGCTTCAGCACGGCGTCGCGAAAGCGTTTGTTCGCCTCGATGTACGCGTTCCAACTCTTCGGATCGTAAGTAAGTAGTGAGGGAAAGTAATGAAACAGCGGCCAGATAGTTTGGTTCGAGTAGCCTTCGTAGTAAAGCTCCGCCGTCTTCTGAGGAATGTCGACGATAATATACCGCTGGCGCTCGGCCCACTCGTCGATGGCGGCCTGACGGCCTGGATCGCCAATGTTGGAGGAGTCGCCTGGCCAGCCGATCCAGAGGCCGTTAGTCCGCTTGAGGATGGGATTCATCGCCGTGACGAGACCGCCCGCGCTCGCAAGTACCTTCCATTCCTCGCCCTGCCGGCGCAGCGTCACGGGAAGGCGGTTTGATACTACGATCAGTCGTTGCTCAGAATCCATCTCAATGTGGTTGGCCCGTCGAAACTATTCCTCCACAGGCGACATTATTCATTTCTCCTCCACTAAGGAGTGGAGAAATGAAACTCAACCCTCCAAACTTTTACATTATATCAGTCTGCCATTTAGCAGCGGTTGAGGATGGTCCTCTGCCTGCACACGGCTTTTGCTCAGGATCGCACTCCGCGTCTGCGAAGCCGGTCTCTGCCGCGGCGGCATGCTAGAATCTGACTTCTCATCGTGCGGAGCAATCAGGGCAGCGGGCGGGAAGGCCGGCCGGGCGGTACAGACCTCACAGTCGTCATTCCCACCTACAACGAGCGGGCGAACGTCGCGGAGGTGGTGCGCCGCCTGGACGCGTGCCTGGAAGGACGCCATTGGGAAGTGATCTTCGTGGACGACGATTCCGCCGACGGAACGGCGGACGAGGTGCGCCGCCTCGCGCGTGACGACGGCCGTGTGCGGTGCCTGCAGCGCATCGGCCGCCGCGGCCTTTCCTCGGCCTGCATCGAAGGGATGCTTGCCAGCTCATCGCCACTGATCGCAGTGATGGACGGCGACCTGCAGCACGACGAGGCGCTGCTGCCAAAGATGATGGACGAGCTTTCCCGCGGAGATCTCGATATTGTCATCGGCAGCCGCTACGTCGAGGGGGGCGGAATAGGCGAATGGAGCCGGAAACGCGCCCTGGCAAGCCGCTTTGCCAACTCGCTCAGCAAGGCCGTCACGCGGGCGGAGCTCAGCGATCGGATGAGCGGGTTTTTCATGCTCCGCCGCGAGGTCTTCGAAGAAGCGGTTCGCGGGCTCTCCGGCATTGGCTTCAAGATCCTGCTGGACATCTTCGCTTCGTCGCCCCGGCCGCTCCGCTTCACGGAACTGCCCTACGAGTTTCGCATCCGCCAAGCCGGGACCAGCAAATTGGATACCGAGGCCGCGTGGAGCTATCTGGTGCTACTGCTCGACAAGCTCTTTGGCAACTTGATTCCGGTGCGCCTGATTGCGTTCCTGCTCGTCGGCAGCTTCGGCATCCTGGTGCATCTTTCGGCCTTCGCGCTCCTGTTCAAGGGACTGGGCTACGCCTTCGTTCCCAGCCAGGTGATCGCCACACTGGTGGCAATGGTCAGCAACTTCTCGTTGAACAATGTGCTCACCTACCGCGACGTCCGGCTCCGCGGGCTCCGCTGGCTGTGGGGGCTGCTCTCGTTCATCGTGGCGTGCAGCATGGGCGCCATCGCCAACGTCAGCCTGGCAGCCTACCTATTCGAGATGGAGATGCAGTGGACGCTATCGGCTTTCGCCGGCATCCTCGTGAGCACGGTGTGGAATTACGCGGTGACCTCGCTCTACACCTGGGGATCGCCGAAGCCGGGGCGGAAGCGCGGCTGAGGCGAAGATGCGCCCGAATTGCGGCGCCCCGTTACGATATCTTCCACCCTTTGCGCGTCTCCGGTTTGACGAGTTCGTTGGCTGCCGGGACGTTGGTGACCTTCATCTGGCGGCTGTCCCATTCGAGCTTTCCTTCGAAGCGGAGCGAGAGGACGCCGAGTAGGATCCACTCGGTGAACGGCCCGGCGACTTCGAAGTTCGAACAGGACGGGTCGCCTCCCTTCGCGGCGCGAATCCAGTCCTGATAGTGCCCGGGAGAACGGTTGTAGGTTTCCTCGGGGAAGATGTAGTCCGCCATCAGCTTCTCCGGAACGAGCCGCGTCATTTCGCCGTACGTTCCGGTGGTGATGACGCCCTTGTCACCGATGAAGACGCTCCCGTTGCTGGAACCGCCGGGAGACACGGCAACGCGCGCCTGGAGTTCTTCCAGGGAAGGCGGCCAGAGGCGCCCGCCGCGCGGTTGACGGGGCAGGCGGCCCCACTGGTTCGGCTCGGCATCCTGACGCCGGCGCCGCGGGCCGGGGTAGTCGCCAAGGTGCTCGCCCGCGGGAACCCCCTTGATCTCCGGGGCGCCCTTCATGCCGTCATACCAGTAGATGGTGACGGCGGGCATCGCGCCACGAGCGGGAAAATCAAACCGGATCACGGATTTTTCCGGATAAGTGAGGCTATTCTTTCCTTCCTGGGACAGACACTCGACGCTCGATGGCGCGCCGAGCTGCAAAGCCCAGTTCGCGGCGCCGAGGATGTGGCACGCCATGTCGCCCAGCGCGCCGCAGCCGAAGTCGTACCACCCGCGCCATTTGAATGGCGCATAGGCGGTGGAGAAGGGCCGCTGGCTGGAGATGCCGAGCCACGAGTCCCAGTCCATCGTTTCCGGCGCCGCCTCTTCCGGCGGCAGAGCGGAGACTCCTTGCGGCCAGATAGGCCGGTTCGTCCAGGCATGCACTTCGGTCACGTTGCCGATGTCGCCGGCCGCGATGATCTCGGCGCATTGCCGCGTGCCGTCGTTCGAGTAACCCTGGTTGCCCATTTGCGTGGCGACCCCGTGCTTCTGGGAGGCTTCGGTCAGCTTCCGGGCTTCCCAGATGGTTCGGGTGAGCGGTTTCTGGCAGTAGACATGTTTGCCCCGCTCCATCGCCCACATGGCGGCCATGCCGTGCATGTGATCGGGAGTGGAGATGGTGACCGCGTCAATATTGCGGTCCTCTTTGTCGAGCATTTGCCGGAAATCGGTGTACTTCGGCGCCTTGCCGTACTTGGTGAACATGCGCTGGGCGCGGACCGAGTCCGGGTCGGCGAAGGCGACAATATTCTCGGTTTCGCAGTTCGCGATGTCGCTGTGTCCCTTACCGCCGGCTCCGATCGCCGCGATGTTCAGCTTGTTGTTCGGCGAATGGTAGCCCAGCCGCGATAGCGATGGGACGCTGCCGAATCCCACGGCGGGGACCGCCCCGGCCAGCAGGCTGCCATAGAAAAAGTGCCGTCTTGAAACTCGATTATTTGCCATGTCGATCAACCTCAACCCTGCACCGGCCCGCTTTGCCGTAGCAGCCAACGGAGTGCAGCGTTACATTAAATGTACTACGTTATCAGTGATAGCCCATGCGGCGCGTCTATTCCCAGATCGCCGCCCTGTGGCGGCTCATCGCCCGAGAGGCCGCCGCCGCGGATTCATCGTCAGCCGGCCAGGCGAGGACTCGACCGGTGGATTGTTGCGGACCGCCATGCCCAAGTACAGGACCTACTAACATGAAGCGCATTATTCTGGTTTTCGCCGTTCTCACTCTCGCCGTTCCGGTGTTAGCCGTTGCGGAAACAGTCTCCGTGCGGATCCGGTTTGGAGTAACGGACACCGAGCCTTCGGAATGGCGCGGCGCCATTGACGCATCGGGAGGGACGGTCACCGGACTCGACCTATGGCGTCCGCGGCCGGACCTGGCGATTGACGGGCTCCGCGGGTTTCGCCTGCAGACCATTCAAGGGCCGAACTTCGGCGTACCCCCCGACAAGCCGGTACAGCCATTGACCGACCGGCAGACCTTCATCGTCGTGCCCGGAATTGTCGTGACCGTCGAAGGCGGCCTCGGCACGATCCTGAAGGTCAATACAAATCGTGGCGACTTTCCCGTCGATCTATCCCGAATCGCGGCCGGCGATGAGTTGCGGTTTCTCGAGGACGCCGTTGTGGCGGACCTGGTTCCCACGGTAGAGAAGATCTCCACCGCCGGGTTCGAAGATGAATACGCGGCGATCCTGCCGGGCGAGGACGGCGCGGCCCTTGTCGCGTGGACGGCCTGGAAGGACGGCCACCAAAATCAGGTTCTGGCAAGACGCCGCACAACGTCAGGTTGGGGCCCAACACAGGAGATCACCGGTCCGGCCGACGCTTTTCTCGTGAAGCTTGCACATGACCGGCATGGCCGCGCCTGGGCGATCTGGTCCGATCAGATCGATGGCAACCGCGACCTGTACGCTAGCCGGGAAGACGGAGACTCTTGGAGCAAGCCGGAGCGCCTCACCAGCGCGCCACAGCCGGACATCTATCATGAGGCGATCAGCGGGGCCGACGGCCATTTGTGGGTGGTGTGGCAGGGCTTCCGCGACGGGAAGTCCGATATCTTCGCCAGGGCCTATGACGGCGAGTCATGGTCGCCCGAACAGCGGGTCTCGACGTCGCCGGCCAATGACTGGAATCCGTCGGTCGCCGTGGACGGCAGGGGTTCGCTCTACGTGGCCTGGGACACCTTTGACAAGGGCGACTACAACCTCGCATTGCGCCGTTTCGCGAACGGCGAGTGGGGCGATGTGACCGCCATCGCCGATACTCCGAAGTTCGAAGCGCACGTCTCGATCGCCTGCGACGCACAGGACCGGCTATGGGCCGTCTGGAACGAAAGCGGGATGCTGTGGGGAAAGGACACCGGCTACGGGCTCTACATTCAGGGCACTCCGCTCTACAACTGGCGCGACATGAAGATGGCCGTGCTGACACCGGAAGGCTGGATGGAGCCGGTGGCGGACCTCGACGGCTCGCTACCGGAGGAACTCCGCGAATGGAACGACTTCCCGCAACTCGTGCGCGATGGCGATGGCCGCATGTGGGTGTTCTTCCGCCACCGCACGTTGAAAATTCGCGACGTCTATCCGCAGCACGAGGCGCACCGCGCGGCGTGGGAGATCTACGGAACGGCCTTCGACGGCCGCGGCTGGTCGCGGCCGATCAACTTCCCCGACAGCAGCGGCCGGATGGACATGCGCTGGCAGGCGGCCGTCGCTCCGGACGGACGCCTCCACGCCGCCTGGCCGACGGACGGCCGCGACTTCGCCGCCATGCTGCACAAGCACGCCGATATCTTCACGGCGGAGATTCCCGCGCCTCCCAGCCCGGTGGTGAGCGCGGAGTTGCAGCCGCGGGTGCAGCCGAAGCTGCGGGCGCGCCGGATCCATCCCAACGAGGAGGAAGACACGCGCCGCATCCGGGCCTACACGATCGAGTCCGGCGGCAAACGCTACAAGATCTACCGCGGCGACACGCACCGCCACACGGAGTTCTCGATGGACGGCCACAACGACGGTTCGCTGCTCGAGACCTACCGCTACGCCATGGATCCGGGCGCACTCGACTATCTCGGCGTCAGCGAGCATAACTTCATCGGCGGGCCCGAGCTGCCCTACATCAACTTCGTGCTGCAGCAGGCAGTGGACATCTACCGGGCCGCCGGCACGTTCGAGACGCTGTTCGTCTACGAGCGCAGCGTGCGCAACCCGCACGGCCACCGCAACATCATCTTCACGAAGCGAGGCAATCCAACCTTCCTGATTTCGAAGGAAGAGTTCGGTGGCCAGAACTTCCCGTTCACGACCGACGAGACCATGAAATGGTCCGCCAACCCCGAGCCGGTTGGAACGAAGGACCTCTACCAGTACCTCAAGAAGTACAACGGCATCTCCATTCCCCACACCTCCGCCACCAGGGGCATGGGCACCGACTGGCGGGACAACGACCCCGAGGTGGAGCCACTGGTGGAGATCTACCAGGGCGACCGCACGTCAGCCGAATACGAAGGCGCGCCGCGTGCGGGCCTCAGCGGCTACGGCTACCTCAACCCGGGCGGATTCCAAGCCGAGGGCACGATTTGGAACGCCTGGTCGAAGGGATACAAGATCGGCATCCAAGCGTCATCGGACCACCTTTCGACACACATCTCCTACGCCTGCACCATAGCGGAGGAGTTCACGCGGGAGGGGCTGGTGGACGCCATGCGGAAGCGTCACAGCTACGGCGCGACGGACAACATCATTCTGGACTACCGGCTCGAGAGCGGCGGCAGGGAATATCTGCAGGGCGATATCGCCACCGCGGCAAAGGGCTTCCGGCTATCGGTGAACGTGGTTGGAACGGCGCCAATCCGGCAGATTGACGTCATCCGGAATCAGGAGTTCGTTCACAACCTGCAAAATCTCGGCCGGGAGGCGAAATTCACGTATATGGATACCCAGCCTCCGGCCGGCGAGACCTACTACTATGTGCGGGTGCAGCAGGCGGACGGGCAGATTGCGTGGTCCTCGCCCATCTGGGTGACCGTGAACTAACGGAGCCCGACTGACCGTCGGCGACGCTCAGCCTCGCGCCACGATGACGGCGGCGTAGAAGCCGTCGCCGGGTCCGGAGCCGGGAAGCCGCTGAAGTTCGCGCTCGAGCGCCAGACAATCCGCCGCGCCGAGAACCTGCCGCACCACCTCTTCGTTCTCCTCGGGTTCGAGCGAGCAGGTGGAGTAGACCAGCCGTCCTCCCGGCGCGAGCGCGGCCGCGGCATTGCGCGCCAGACGAAGCTGGCGGCGCTGCTGCCGTTCCAGATCCGCCGGCTGAAGACGCCACTTGATTTCCGGATTCCGGCCGATGGTACCGGTGCCCGAGCAGGGAGCATCGATGAGGATCCGCTCGAATGGTTCGCGGAACGGCAAGCGATGCCGGCCGTCCAGGTTCACCAGGTCCACGCCGGGGAGCGCCACCGGCCGAAGCCGTTGCAGACTGATGTCGCCACCAACGATGCGCGCGCCGGATTCGAGCGCCTGAGCCGTCTTGTTTCCGGGTGCGCAACAAAGGTCGAGCAGCCGCTGCCCCGGCTGAAGATCGAGGAGCGGAACAATCGACTGCGAACCTATGTCCTGGCGGCGAAACGGACCGGGACCGCCCGAGCGCAGGCGGTAACAGCCCGGCAACGCCGTCATTTCGGAATCGAGTTCCGCTGCTTCGGCCTCCCGCCCCGCCGGCACGCGGATATAGGCTTCGGGTGGACGCAGGAACGCTTCCGCGATTCGCTTCGCCGCGCCCGCGCCGTAGTGTTTCTCCCACCGGGCCAGCAGCCACTCGGGATGAGAAAGAGCAACCTGCCGGCTTGGCCACTCGACCGGATCCCGGTTCACCCGCCGCAACACG
This sequence comes from uncultured Solibacteraceae bacterium, assembly GCA_964468205.1. GTDB lineage: Bacteria > Acidobacteriota > Terriglobia > Bryobacterales > Bryobacteraceae > CAWELS01. Next base: position 39,431 of record CAYXVG010000058.1, read on the forward strand.
GCGTTCACGAGTCCCGCGCCGGAACGTTTGCGCGCGCGCTTCACCAACTCGACGCTCTCGGAGACGGCGGCGTGCCGCGGGATGCGGTCGAGGTAGCGAAGCTGGTAGATCCCGATCCGGAGCGCGAGCACGAGTTCCGGGTCAAGTTGCGCCGGATCGCGCTTGGCGAAATGCCCGGCGAGGAAATCGAGTTGCGCCTGCCAGCGGAGGACTCCGAGAACGATCTCTCCGCAAAGCCCCGCGTCGCGGCTGCTGAGGCCTTCGGTGCGCTCCCAGAGCAGGTCAGTCGAATGCCCGCCTCGGGAAACCTGGTCCAGAATGTCATAAGCGAATTTGCGCGCCGGAGAGATGGCCATGAGGGAACACTCTTTATAATAGAGGCTTGGACCTGGGAAAAGCCCTGCTTCGTAAAACCGGACAAGCGATTCACCGCTTCCGGATGATCCGCGACGGCGACCGAGTGGCCGTGGCGCTCTCGGGCGGCAAGGATTCGCTGACGCTACTCGAAGCGCTGCTGCTGCTCGAGCAGCGCGCGCCGGTCGAGTTTACCGTCTGCGCTTTCACCATCGAGCAGGGCAAATTCCTGCGGCCGATCGATCCGCTGCGTGACTACCTGAAGGCGAAGGGCGTCGATTGGACCTACTTCCACGATACTCCTTCCTTCCAGCTCATCCGCGAGCAGCCCGAGCACGGCTGCGACCTCTGCAGCCGCTACCGCCGGCGCGCCGTCTACGAGGTAGCAAATGGCCTCGGCGCAAACGTGATCGCCTTCGGCCACACCGCCGACGACTTCTGCGAGGCCTTCCTCCGCAACGCCCTGTTCACCGGCAAGCTCAGCGCCCTGCCGGCCGTCACGCACTCCCGCGACGGCCAGTTCCGGCTCATCCGTCCGCTGGTTTATGTGAGCGAGGAGATGACCGCCGCCTACGCCGAGCAGGCGGGTGCGCCGCTGGTCCCCTGCGGCTGCAATCAGAAGACCGGAACGGTGCGGAAAGCCATCCGCCAACTGTTCGCCGATATCGAGAAGGATTACCCAAATCTGCAATCGACGCTGCTGACATCGATGGGCAATCTTCAACTCGAGCGATTGCTGGACCCGAAGTACATGGATCTTGATGGAGAAGCGGAAGAGCAGAATCTACTGCCGATCCTCGAGGAAGAGAGCTGAAACGGCGTATCGGAATCAGACTTTTCCACAGAGTAAGTTATTGACCTGGCTAATCAAACTCGACATTTGGCTTTGTTTGTGAGTTTTTACTTGTTTCGCCCTCTCCTTTTCTCCCTGAATCTGGTTCACGGCAATTCGATAGTGCACGCGCCCTGGCGGGATCGCACCCCACGCGGGTGAGCAATCCCGTAGTCCAGAGTCGTAAGCAGCGTGGAAGCGCCTTGATTTCGGGGCGTCGCAGGGACATTCCGGGAATATATGCGGATGTCAACCAACAAGCGGGCAAGGGCTCGTCAGCGCCCCGAAGGGCTGCGAACGAAGCGCCAGCACTCGCGGCACGAACCTAACATCGTTGCCGCGGCAATGCGAGGGATTTGGTTCGGACAACAAAACTTCCGGCCCGCAAAGATATTCTCGCCCGCGAGAGTCATGGCCAAACGGTTTCACCTCGTTAAGTGGTTGATTTCAAAACACGATTGTTTCATGCAATCGTGTGTGACTCGAAACCGGCCAAGGTCCTGAGGGGCGGGGTTTGGGGGGGGGCCGGGTGG
>CAYXVG010000059.1:0-40606 GCA_964468205.1 uncultured Solibacteraceae bacterium
CGTCCAGGGCCGCTTCGCGGTCGATTTTCTCCTGGTCGCGCTGGTAGGAGAAATGATCTTTCCCGATGCTGGTAATGAAATGCTTGGCTACTTTGGAACCGCCGAGCACCTTCCCCACTCTCAAGGCGATCTCCTTCTCTTCCCGCAGGGGCCGCCGGGTGCGCTGGGTAGCGGCCACAACCTCGTCCAGTTTCTTCTCGGCGGCTGCCAGCAACTCCTGCCGCTTGCGCTTTCGCTCGTCGGCTAGTAACGGATTGTGGCAAGCGATGAGCCGCTCGTCCGGGAAATCCGGGTGGGTGATTTCGGCCAGATCCTGCTCGTCAAACAGCGACAACTGCAATGCCTCCTCCGAGACTAGCTTCTGTACCTCGACGCTTTTCAGGGCGGTGATCCAATCGATACCGGCCACCGGTTGAAGATCCGCGCGGACACGGGCCGCGGTGAGCATTCCCCGGTCGCCTACCAGGACTAACTGCTGGAGGCCGAAGCGGTCCCGTAGTTTGGTCACTTGGGCGGCGACGGTGGCCCGGATCACCGGTGTTGCCATCGAATACCTCGACAGCCACCGGACAGCCCTCGGCATTGGTCAGCAAGCCGAAGTTGATCTGTAGATTTCCCGGCCGCTCATCGCGGCTCTTGCCGTAGCAGGCGAGTGGACAGGTGTGGCCTTCAAAGTAGGTGGAGGTCAGATCGTAGAGCACCAGCGAGCCCCCGCTGAGATGCCGTTTGGCGAGCCCCTGCTCGATGCGCTGCTGGCGCGGCAGCAGCCAGTCCGTGGCTTGGTAGAGATCGTCTTCATCGGCGGCGCTAAGTGCCAACACTTCGCCCAGACTGGAACTGGCTGTTTCGGTCTGAAAGCCGCGGGCGGTGGCGAGCTTGGATTGGGGTTCGATGATGCGGGCGACGATCATGGCGACGGCCAGATCGCGCTGTCGGTGGTGCTTTCGATCCAGGAGGTTCTCCAGCCCCAGTTGCCGTAGGGCGCCCAGGACAGCAGCGACATGACCGTGGGGAAGGGAGCGGGAAAGCTGGAGCGCATCGGTGGGGGAGACGAGGGTTTCTCCTTTCAGGACGCGGCGGAGGAGTTCGACTTGGTTGTCGGGCCAGTGGGAGAGGTTGGCGAGGGTGCGTTTGCGGACTTTGCCGTCTTCACGCCAGCCCTCACGGAGGAGGATGGCGGGGGGAGACTTACGATTGGGGACGGTCTCGACGTACATGGGAATAGAATGTCACACCTAGTGAATACTAGAAAATATTGTATGAAGTATGACATGGGAACAAATAGCAATCAAGTAAGTTCTCTAAAAACAAGCCTCAAAAGGAGTTAACTTCCGAAAATGGCTTCAAGCCGGGGGGAACTTCGGGCTAAAGGTTAAGAAGATTTTACTCTGGGATACAGTAACTGCGGGAACGCGAAGGTGCGCCGATTAGTTGAGCGGAGAGCCCTGGATTGCAGAGATTCTAGCATCATCGGCCCTCGCTGAAATATGACAATCGAGGGTCAATTCCATGCTGCCGGAAGGCGGCGGCTCCGGGCGTTGTGGTGTAGGTATGTGCGGCAGTCAGTCGTCATCATCGGTCTCTTACTCAATCCCTCCGGCGGCGCTGTAAGCGGTGAGCAGACAGGTGTTCGCTATCTCCAGATTGAGGGAGTCAGAGAATTCCCGGAGGCTACCCAGGCGGGCGCCATTCGTTACGCCTGCGCTAGCAATCAGAAACAACTGAAAGCCCTCTTCGATGAGAGCGGGTCCCGGTTCGAACCCCGCCTTGTTCACCGCATCCGGGGCTCCGGTTATTGCCACATATTCTTCGAACCGACGATACCCGGATTTCGCGCGCACCCCGAAAACTGGACCTTTGCCGGACTATTCGCCGGTATCGATCCGGTAAGCTTCGTGGCCGGCCGCAAACCCATCGGGGACAGTCTCGATATCGTCAAGACAGTTCTATCCCGTTTGTCACATCCGGTCGCGATCACACTCAGCTTGCCCAAGACCTTCGCAGAGGAGCCCTGGCCAAACGCGCTCGCTTCCCATTTCCCGCAGACGATTCACAAGCTCTCGATTCAGCCTAGCGCCGCCACCACGGAACACCCTTGGGCTCAGGACTACATGAAAGCCGGCGCCGTGGATGGGACGCTGCGGATCCTAGTGCCACGCCGGCTGTTTGAGGGCCGGTCCACGAATGGCGAGACCTATACGCCCCTCCTGGACGAGTTCCAGGCGCCGACCTTCGTCCGTTCCAAACTATCCTGGGAAGGTGGCGACATTCAGCTTGCGACGGACCCCAAGGATCCCCAGAAACGGATCTTGTTCTTTGGTGGAGCGGCCCGCCAGTATTGGGGCAGAAATCTCAGCCCGGAGGAGTACGCGTACATACTGCGTACGGAGTTTGGCGCCGAGAAAGCGGTCGACCTGAGCGCTTTTGGTCTGCACGCCGACTTCGTCGTGGCCCTGCTGGGAAAGGGGAAGGCGGTATTGATGGCTTCTCCAGTGCGCGAGGACTTCAAGGTTGCGCGAGCGGTGACGTTTGAACTCCTTCGGTTTTTCGGCGGAAATGCACCTGAAGAACTCCGGCAACTCGCCGGATACTTTGACACCGCTGTTAAAGACACCGGATGGGACCCCGGCCGGCCACTGCAGTTGGTGAAGCGACTCCATAAGCTTCTGCCATTGATTCCACCTACCGATGACAGCGCGCTGCGAAGCGAGTTGGCCGAGTATATGGAGCATTACTGCCCCGGCGAAGCTTCCTTGTGCTCCTCCCCACGGGATCTTGAGGCCATGTTTCTCAGATCGCCCGACCTATTTCGCCGGGCTGCCAACGAAGCCGCGGATCGGCAGATCCGAAGGATGGCCGTATCGCGGCTCCTGGCATTGATTGAGGGACAACTCCCGGGCGCTCCCTCATGGAACGACGAATTGGTCCAGGCTGCGGAACGCGTAATCCGGCGGCACGGTTTCCGGCTGATACGAATTCCCTATCTCCCTGCACCGAGCATGACTGCGGAATGGGCGGGGATCAGCTACGCCAATCTTCTGCACTACAGAGGGGCTCTTTTCGTGCCGGTCTTCGGATTGGGAGAAGCCGAAGAGACGATACTCGCTGGCATCCGCCGGCAACTGGGAGACGCCTACGAGATCGTTCCGGTTTACGCACGCTTCAGTTTGCTCAACAACGCAGGGGTCCACTGCGCTTTCGGAATTGTTCCGCACCACTGACCGCCGTTTACTTGCGCAGCCGGGCTCCCGCTGGGCTGAGGCCCGGCTGGCGTTTCAAGGTTTCGCTCTCGCCCGTCACAAGTCTTCAAGCGCACCGGCCGCTCGGGAAGCCGCGATCCGCGCGTGCAGGACAACGTCCGGATCGTCTCCTAGCGCGGTCTGCAGGAAAGCCTGCGCCTCGCTAGTATTGCCCTGTTCTTCGAGAGCGCGACTGAGCAGGTAGTTCATTAACGGAGCGTCGCCCTTCCCTTCGGCGAGGGCGTTTCGGCAAAGGGACTCAGTTTCCCGAAGGAGTGTTTGCGCCTCGCTGTCGCGTCCCAGTTCCCGCAGCGCCAAAGCCTGGTAGATTACGGCCTCGGTGTTTCTGCTGACCGGCGCCTCAGCAACTTTCTGAAAGTACTCTCGTGCCGCAGCGCTGTCCCCACTCTTCTGTTTTGCGACTCCGATCAGGTATTGGGCCCGGGCGAAGATTTCACCCGCCAGTGCTCCTTCCCCGAGATTCTCGGGATACTCCATCCCTTTCTGCAGCTCGGCGATGGCGTCCGAGTATTTGCCTTCGGTGAGAAGTTGCTCCGCGATGCCGTAGTGGGCCTCGGCGTAGACGGCGTGGGTCCGTGCGCGGCTCTCGCGGGCGAAGAAGCGCCTATTGTCCATGAGCTCAGCGGCCTTCGCATAGCCACCGGTGCGCAGCAGAAGCCGCGACCAAGCCAAAACAAGCTCATCCCGGCCACGGACTGTGTCCTCGCGCTTGGAGAGCAGCTCCATTCGCCGTTGCGTTTTGCCGGCGGCGTCGAGAAAATAGTCCAGCTCGAGGAGTATCCGCGCGTCAGACGGATCAACGGCGGAAGCTTCCTCCAAACGCTCGATGGCGCGGTCGAGATTCTGCCGCAATGCCCAGTCGACGAATGCGAGGCTGCGAAGAACGCTCGGATCATCTGGGTCGTTTTCTTTGGACCGCAGCCACGCTTGCTCAGCGTCCTCGTAACGCATCAAGTAGAAAAGGGCGTTGCCCATGTAGCCCCACGCGCGGGCGTCAGCCGGATTACTCTTCACGGCGGATTGCAGAACAGCAATATCCAGGGGGCGGTAAGGGAAGACGTAGGTTGAATCGCGTGTGGCTGCACTGGTGAACGCGGCCAGCGCTTTTTCATTTTGACCTTGCTTGTGGTTAATGTAACCGAGATAGTACTCGACCATTGGATAGAGCTCTCCCCTGGCCGACAAATGCTGTACGCCCTCCCGGAGGATGCTCGCCGCGTCGTCGAGCGCGCCGAGCCGGTCATAATAGGCGGCCCCCTCGATGTAGAGCTGAGAGCCGACGAAGAACGGAGCCCGGCGGTCGAATTGCTCGTGAATATCCGTAGTAGAGAGTTCACCGGCTTTCCATTGTTCAAGCATGGCCAGAAACTCCAATGGATCCTCCGCGAGCGACTGTTTGCGGGCGGCGGCCGCCGCCTCGTGCTTGCCCAGTTTGCGGTAGGCGACGGCGAGTGTGCTATGAAGTTGCGGGTGAACGCCGCCTCCGGCGACCGCCTCACGCAGCAGCCTGACGGCTGTTCGAAAGTCGTCTTCTTGCATCGCGACAATAGCGAGGTGGTAGAGAGCCGCGGTTTTCAGCCTCTCGACGCGGCTGGCGATGGTAAACTCGTCGCGGGCGCGAGCGAGGTCACCCTTCTCGAGAGAGGCTAGGCCGATGTAGTAGTGATTCAAATGGCCGTCGACCAGCGGATCGTTCTTGAGCGAACGTTCGAGATGTTCAATGGCCAAGTCCCACTGGCCGCGGTGCAGAGCCATCAACCCGAGTGCGCGATTGCCTCGGACGTCCATCGGCGCGCGGCGGAGGATCTCTTCGTAGTACTCTTCTGGTTCCTCCCCAAACGGATCGTGATAGAAGCCCTTACCCCACATATACAGCTCGTCGATGGAGGCGGCTTCTTCGGGCGGAAGCTGCTGGGCCGGGAGCTCCGGCGCCGGCGGGTGTTTGACGAGCGGCTGGTAGGTCATCAACTCACTGCCCTTCGGGCAGCGGATGGTTACTTTCAGATCCTCGTAACGAACGCTCGAAGGAAAGCTGAAATTGTCAACGAATGGCTTGGCCGGGTCAAGATCGACCTTCTTTTCGTAGATGGCGCGGTCTCCGGCGGTGACCGTGATGGAATTGCCGGGGTGGGCGTAAACGGCCTGCACTCCGATCATTGCGGCGTGCTCGCCCTCACGCTTGAAGTTCAAAACCATGTGCTCGTTCGCTTTGACAAAGCCGGCGAGATCCTTCACCGGGTACCAATGCACCGTATATCTCTTCACCTCCATCGGGTCCAGCCAGGCATAACCATAGCCGAGATTCTCCCAGAAGGCTCCGACCTGGAGCTCGATGTACGCGCCGTCTTCGTCGGAAAGCAGAGTATCCCAACGCCGGCCGGCCGGGTGCGATCCCCAAGAGAAGTACTTCTTTCCGGGCGCCGTTCGATGGTCGGCCACGACCACCGTGCCGGCGTTCTTGTCATGGGAGTAGCAGCCGAAGAAATCCTCAGTGCTTCCCTCGGTGAAGACTGAATAGGCACTCTTGAGATTGCGGAACCAGCGGTGATCCACGCCGTCATAGACGGGCCAGGGTTTGACGTAGTGCTTCCCGTGGCCGGTGACATAGGAGCCCTCGGGGTAGATTGCCTCCATTCCATCGGTAGCATGCATCGCGCCATTTAGCGACGAGGCGAATGGGACGGGATACGGGACAATGCTGTAGAATCGGCCTTCGGTCTCCACGGCGAGACTGCCGGGCCGAAGGGTGATTGCCGTTTCCCATTTCATCATTCGCACCGGTTCGATTTCGGCGACGAGGACCGTCTTCGACCCATCCCCGTTTTCGATCACCTTATGACTGAGCCGCTCAAACTGGGTGTAGCCGTGGCCGCCAGGATGGTTCCACTCGAGGCCGCCCGCAAGCCAGCCAGCCCGGTTGGCAATGTCACCCGGCTTGATAACGTGATTGTAGTAGAGGAAATCCCACCCGTTACGCTTGTCGTAAGCTCCCTGCAGGCGTCCTCGAAGATCTGGAATCACTACTGCCTTGATGAACTCGTTCTCCAGTGTGATGGCCTTGTATTCGACCATCTCGCGCTCGTGACCGAAGTTGTCCGCCTTGGGGTAAGGATAGGTGGTGCGCGTGGCGCGAAAGACCTTCATGCCCGGGACCTTGAAGCCGCGGTAGAGCGGCTGCTTCTCGTCGGGGCCCATTTTGTAGGTGGGCACGGTAATCCTCTCGGTAGTGACAGTTACTTCTCCGCCAGCGGATTGAGCTGGAGAGGCCAGCGTCAAGACGCAGGCGAGCATCAATATCGCTAAGCCCCTAAGGGGCCCCAGCCTCCTCAGATGAGGGAATGAAGTGCATTGTGTGATTCTCATGGATCTATGACTTTCCTTTCGTATCTCTCGGGATCGTCTACCTTTCCGTGGCTGAAGCCGCGTATCGTCCTCGTCTCAGCGGAAAACCTCGATCAATTGGCGCCAGCGCTTTAGAGGGTGCCGTCAGCGCGGGTCCACTTCCAAGTTCAATTCGATCGTTCTGCCTCCAGGTTCCGGCCCCGGCTCGAGACCAGTGAGCGCCCGCATCTCCCCAGACCCCGGCTCGCCCACGCGGATGGTGAACCGGCCTGCGCGGGCAACGCCGGACCGGTGAAAACCATCTTTGGCCCGGGTTGTATAGAGGATCTCGCCGGAGTTCTCGTCGATGACTTGAACAACGGGGTCCGCCTGCCCGCTGATCCTGAGATCAGGCAGATACAAAGCCGGCCGCCCGCCATATCGGCTGCTCAGGTCAATAGTGACCGGCCAATCGTCGTACATACCGGACTCGCCTTCGTCAGGGTCGGCGTTCCACTTCCAACTCTCGAGGCGAACCAACTGTTCGCGTTTATTCAACCGGACGATGCCATATCCGTCCGGTTTGTAGTCCATGTTGATGATATGGTACTGACTGCTGGTCGAACCCTGGCGGGCCTCTTCCGCGGTTACTTTGGGGTTTGCCACCGCGTGCATGGTGATTTTGTTTCCCCAGGCGTCAACGAAATCTCCGGCGTAGTCAGGCGCGGCTGGCTCGCGATTCCTACCCGACTCCGCTGGCTGCCACCATCGGGCAAACTTGTTCGCCACGGCCGGTACAACAAACTGGAAGATTCCGTCCCGGTGTGCCTCTACCCCGTGCTGTACGACGTAGGAAAGGTGAGTGTCACCGGCCAGGGCTATTACACCGCCGCGCCGGAGGATGTCGATCAGTCGATCGCGCGCCTCTGGAGGAAAACCTCCACTGTCATGATCTCGCGACGGTTCGCCCTTGATGTCCGTGGAAACCGCGGCGAACCCGGTCTGCGAAATCAGGAACTTCATCTTCGCGCCGCGCCAGTCATGCACCCACTCCTTCAGTTCTCGCTCCTGCCTTTGCCCGGCTAGTTCGAGGGCTGAAGTGTCCATTGCGCTTTCGTATTGGGGAGGGCGAGGCGATTTGAATCCGCGGTCTTCGAGCACGAAGAAGCTGACACCGCCGAAGTTGAAACCGGTATAGAAAACGCCGATTCCCTGCCGTTTCGGAGTGTCGTTTGGCGGATCCGGCAGATGCCAGCTCTGGGTGCGGTGGACCATGTTCACCCACTCAGCGTCAAACATATAGCCGCCGTCACCGTTCCAGCCGGTAGTGTTACGCGCGCCTCCAGCGCCCCAGATGTTCCCCTGGTAGACATCGTGGTCATCGGGCTGGCAGGTGGCAGGAGTGTCACGCCCCAGTTCGCCCAGTGACCAGGCGAACAGATACCAACGGTACAGGTAATCTAGCTCCGGAAAGCGGCCCTCGATATCCCGCACCGTCGGATCGCCGGACTCATAGATCTGGTCTCCCGTGAATGCGAGCAGATCCGGCTTGTGTTTGCGAACGGCGCTTACCACCTCGTTGAACGGGAACCAGAAGCTTTCCGGGGAGTAGCGGCCATAGTCAAGCCCGAAACCCTTTTCGCCCCAGCTTCCATCGGGCGGTCGGCCGATCACCATTTTACAGGTGAAGCCGGCGACTACTATCTCGTCCTTGTCTTTCGGATCCTTGCGGATCGTACCGTCATAGACCACCTGGCCGTCATAGCGAATCCGGTAGTCGAAATTCCGCGTATCGTCCCAACCGGTTACTTTGAAGTGTGCTGTGTAGCCCGGCGTGGCAATCGTCGATTTCACGGAAGACCAATCGCCACCGCCTGCCGGGCGATACTCGAGTTCGGCTTCCCGTGGATCAGCGAAACCGACCGGCATGAACTGGGCCGTCATCTTTAATGCCTGCCCACTCAGGCTGTGAAGCGCCGAAACAACCGGTCCCAGCTTCCGTTCCGGCGCGGAAGCGAGCTTCGTCCCACTCATGCGCAGGTCCTTGAACCAGAAACGAGCTCCCCTATCGAATCCCATCGGTGACGATACCAGTGCCATCGACCCCGCCACATCCTCGGCTCTACGTTCCCTCAACAGAGCCGCACCCAGGAACCGCTTTCGTGTGAAGTCCCATGCCGAAAGCCGCAGTTCGTAGGTTCCGCCCGTCTCCGGGACAACTTCGAGGTCCAGTTGTACCTCCTCCCACTCGTCCCGCTTGTGGGCCTCGCCGGGAACCGTGCCGTCCGTAAGATCCGGGTAGTTGTGATCCGCGGATTCATCGTTCATGTCGCGGAATGCGAGGCGGCCATCCAAGTCATATACAGCCAGGATGCCGCCGCCGGCGCCGCTGTAGTTGTGGATCAGGGCCGCGGCGCGGTAGTCGACCTTTCCGCGCCCGGCTCCTATCAGAAATCCGTTAAATCCGGATCCGGAGTTCGGCTCGTAGACCGCGGTCCTGACGGATAGAGCGATTGTGCCCGCATCCGGCAACACTTCGCGCGTCAGAACGTGAACCGTTCGAACTTGTTGGTCCGGTCCAACCGCCAGGCACTCCAGACGGCCGCCGCGGACACGCCAATCCTGCAGACGATTGGCCCAAAAATCGGGGCCGGCCCAGGGTCGATTCTGTGATGGCATCCAGTCGCCGACCAGATGCGCGCGGTTGAAAACCTCCAGGCGTCGCCCGCTGTGTTCAACCTCCAGCAAGCCGAGGCCCGGCGCGCGATCATTGAGTTCCAGCATGAGTGTGGCGTCCGATTCCGCCACCACGCGGCGGACAGCCAATTCAGCGGTCTGCGGGCGGGTGCCATCGAAATAATGATGCAAAACCCGGAATGCGTCGGCGGGTTCCTCTTCAATCGGTGCGTCGAAGCGGATTCGGATCGTCGAGGGATGAGCCTCATCGATGTAGCCCTCGACCGCGGCCGCCTGGACGGCAGGCGCCAAAAAGCCGCCAAGAAGAATCCAGAGGCCAAGTGAACGGGCCGAGTAAACCGGCAGAGGGATACTCAGAGACTCGATCATTGGGCTGCCGCCAAGAAGAGAGCGTCCTTTGCCGCCAAGGTCAGCCTGGAGCCAACGCTAGATCCGTCGTTCGTCTTTGGATCCTGCTGTGATGAGCCTTGGATCCGGCGGAACGATCGACCCGGAAGCAACTCGGCCAGGTGGAATTCATAGGACCGTGGAGACGGGTTGGCCAGCACCACGCCGTGTTCGAATTCCCGGTACATGGCGTCCGGGTGAGCGTGGATAGTCAGATCAGAGATCCACATCGCTTCGCCGCCCTCGATGTCGAAGCCGATATCGAGCGGGCCTTCGCCAACGCCGCTGAAATAGAAGGTGGCTTCAAAGTCTTCACTTCCAACCCAGCTCATGAAACGGTCTCTGGGTTTGGACTTCGTGGAGACCCAGAGCAGGCGGGCGGCCTCGGGAGGGTGACCCGCCCTGGGCGCCGCCCGCAGCTTGCAGCGAATGAAAAGGTCCCGCCCTTCGACCGCCACCCCGCGCAGTGAGAACTGCAACCTGTCAGACGCGTTGCCAGAGACTCTGACGCTCTCTCCCTCGATACTGAAGCTGGCGTCATCGCCGGGAAGGCGGGACAGCAGTCTCTCGTCCGGTGCGCTCCACGCGCCGTTCAGCAGGTCAGCTTCGAGGGCAGCCAAGTGGGCTGCCGGCCCAAGCGGCTTGCCCAGCCAGGCGAGCTTGTTATCGGTTCCCATCTTGAGCTCATCCCAGATGCCAATCTCTTCACCGGGCTCAGGGTCCGGGGTGTAGCTGTAGCAGATGGCTGCATTTGTCATCACGGAGCCGGCGAAGCAAAGGCGATTGATTCCCATCGGAATATCGGGACGGATAGGAAGGTCGGTATCGGGATTATAGGCGACGAACTTATGATTCACATAGTTGAACACCGGTGCGTGCGCGAATTTCTCCCAATACATGTGGCGGTTGATGCCCCCAGACCAGTCTTCCGCATTCATATCCCAAAGGTGCGGAAAGCCTTCGCTCTCGATGCCGTTGAGGATTTGAAACGCCCGCTGGTTCCGCAGCAGCATTCCATCGGCCAGCAGGAGCTTCTCGTGCGGGAATTCCTCCCGCAGCCGCCGGCAGAATTCGATCACGCCGCTACCGTAGTAACTGACGCCGCCTTCGTATCGGAGCACGTCGTGCCGAAAGTTCGGCAGCGCTGGCCGCTGGCCGCCCCACGGACGCGCGTCCGCCGAATAGCCGTCATCGGCCTTGCCGTCGGCGTCCAGGTCCATTCCGCGGCCGAACTCTTCGTGGCCCCATGGCTCCCAGTTCAAGACGTCGAACTGTACGCCGTCAAATGCGGCCAACTCACCTCCTTCCACGAAGCGCTTCACCACGTCTGCTACCAATACGTCGCCGCACGTTCGTCCCTGCGGATCCCGCGGGGCGCGCGTCGAATAGTTGTAATACCACATCAGGTTCGATTCTTGACCCCAAGGGCCTTCTTGCACATGAGCGGCAGCGTGCGCCTCCCCGCCCTTAAATGCGCGGGGGGGCGTGCCATATTGACCACGCAGGACGCGGATCGTGTTGTTCTTCGTGTCCGCCGAGATGAGCTTCACCTGCTCGCTTTGGTTCCAGTCGAGCTTTCCGTCCGGGCCAATTACACAAATTCCGATGTCCTCATTGCGGTCGCCATATCGGCCGATATTGGTGCGAAACAAAGAGGCGTCCGCGACTCGGATCTCGGTTTCACCGGCCTCGGCCGGAACATCGGACAGCACGGTGGCTCCCTCGAAATAGATCCAATGACCGGCGAAGAACTCGTCGGCCTCCCAGTTCGGATCACGCGCGTTGCCGTTAAAGTGCAGCAGGACGAACTGGTCCGGATGCCGCTCCTTGAATCGGGTGAAGAACTCAATATTGCGGCTCGAAAGATTCGGAATCTCCTCGTCGAGAACCTTGCCCTGAATTCCCATGAGCCGTTCGAAGTTCTGTTCCCAGTCTTCGTACGAAAGTTCCGGCGACTTAGCGGGGGATTCCGCGGCCCGGAAGAAATAGGCGCGGGGATACTCGTCCCCCATCACGCGAAGGGAATCAAGAGCCGCAGCGCCCTCTGCCTCGCGATCGTTCGGTTGACCGCAAGCCAGCAGCAGCGCGGCAAGGGCCGTAGTAGTTAAGTAAGCTCGAATCATCATCATTCGCCTTTCACTAGGAAAAGGCCATCCTTGGCCTGTAAGGTAAGCAGTCCGGATACCGGTGAGCCATCGTTCACTCCGGGCGACTGCCATGCCGAACCCTTCAGTCTCCGGAATGACGTGCCCGGCAGCAGCGTAGCGAGGTCAAATGTGTACGGATGCAGAGCAGGGTTTACCAGCACGAGGCCGCGTTCGTACTCGCGATACATGGCCTCCGGATGCGCATGTACGGTCAGGCTGCTGATCCATAGAGGCTCGCCGCCCTCGAGTTCGAATGTCAGGTCTACCGGTCCGGCTGCGACATTCCGGAAATAGATCCGGGAGGTAAACTCCTTGCTGTTCACCCACAATTGGAAGCGCTCCGGCAAGGTGGAGTTAGCGCTCACCCAGAGCTGGCGGGCCATTTCGGGCTCGAGGATACTAGAGATCTCCGCCTTGGCGGTCAGTTTCACCAGCAGATCCGGCCCCTCCGCCGGTACGCCTGTCAACCGAAACCACAGTCGCGTCTCGCCGGGCTTCGCGGCTGAGACCTTCAGGATTGCGTTTTCCACTGCTAAATCGGTGGCTTCGTTCCGCATTTTCGCCAAAAACTGCGGGCCGAACCGCTCCCCGCCGCCTTCCAGGAGGTCCGGTTGAATGTCAGCCAGTCGGACTGGCGGATCCACAGCCTTGCCGAGCCACCCGATCTCGTTCTCGACCCCCTTGCGCAGTTCGTCCCAAATGCCGGCTAGTTCGCCGCCTTCCCGCGCCGGCTGGCGGCTGTAACAGATGGCGGCGTCGTGGATAGTGGCGACGGCGAGCACCAACCGGTCAGCGGTGTCCGGGATGTCGGGCTGATCCATTCCGACCTTGGCTTCGAACGCGAACTTATGGTTGACATAGTTGAAGGCGGGGGCGTAAGCGTTGGCAGACCAGAACAGCATCCGATTGAGGCTGCCGGTCCAGTCCTTGATCTGATAGTCTACGACGCCGGGAAATCCCTCGAACTCCACTCCGTTCAAGATGCCGAAAGCGCGCTGGTGACCAGGGTTCCACCCATCGGCCATGATGAGTTTGTCCGGCCCCATCCTTTGCCGCAACTGCCGTAGAAAATCGATGACGCCGGCGCCGTATGTATTAACGCCGTCGACGACTGCCGTGTCGGGTTTCCCGTCGGCGTCGAAATCCAGATCCCGAGGGTCGTCCCGCCGCTTGCCCCGTAAGTGTGTCAGCACATCGAACTCGATACCATCGAATAGGCTGAGGTCGCCGTCCGGCCGGAAATGGCGCGCTACATCTTCGGCGAGCACATCCATTACCGGACGGCCAAGGGCATCCTTCGGCGCCGTTGTCGAGTAGTTGTAGAACCACATCAGGTTCGATCCTGAACCCCAGGGGCCTTCGTGAACATGAGCGGCGGCATACGCTTTGCCGGCCAGGAAAGCTCGCGGCTGCGTACCGAAGCGGCCGCGCTTCACGCGGATGACGTTGCGGACCTCGTCCACCGCGGTCAATTCCACCTGTTCGCTCTCGAACCAGTTGGGGCGGCCCTCCTTATCGAGCGTGCAGATCCCGATGTCCTCGTTTTTGTCGTCTGCACGGCCCACATTTACCCGGTACAGCGAGGCGTCCGCCACCTTGATCTCGGTCTCACCGGGTTCCGCGGGCACGTCGGATAGCACTGTGGCGCCGACGTAATAGACCCAGTGGCCCGCGAAGAACTCGGGCGTTGCGTTCCGGGGGTCGCGGGCGTTTCCGTTGTAGTGAAGTAAGACGAGTTGATCCGGATGCGCCCGTTTGAAGCGGTTAAAGAACTCGACGTTGCGGCTTGAGAGCCCGGGAATCTCCTCGTCAAGCACCTTTCCTTCAATTCCCATCAGACGCTCGAACGATTTTTCCCACTGCTTATAGCTGACCTCTGGATTCTTGGCGGGCATCTCAGCCGACCGAAAGAAGAAGGCGCGGGGGTGGTTGCCGGAGATTACAGGCAGAGCCCTCAGGCCGGAAGGGGTCTCCGTACTTGATTCCGGTGAACCGCAACAGACCGTGACCATTAATATGATGGCTATCAACAGCGCTCCGGACCGCATCAGAGCTACTCTCCTTCCACAAGAAACAGTGCGTCCTTCGCCGGCAACACCAGTTCGCCGGACGCTGGCGATCCATTGTTAGTCTGCGGATCCTGCTTCGATGAGCCCTGCAAGCGCGTCAGCGGCCTGCCGGGGAACAGTTGAGCTAAATCGAATCTGTAAGGCCGCGGTGAAGGGTTCGCGAGCACCACGCCGCCCTCAAGCTCCCGGTAGATCGCATCCGGATGGGCGTGCACCGTCATTCCGGAAAGCCACAGCGATTCCGGCCCCTCGATTGCGAACTCCAGGTCCACCGAGTTACCTGAAACCGAGTTGAAGTAGAACGACGAGGTAAATTCGTTTTGGCCCACCCACGTCATGATGGGTTCCATCGGCGATCCTGCGACGCTGACTTGAAGGAGACGCGCCATCTCAGCGGGATAGGGCTGGCGGGGGGCCGCGCGGGCGGTCAGCTTGACATAAAGGTCGGGTCCATTGGTTCTAACGCCGGCCATTCGGAAAGTTGTTTCCGAAGACGCGGGCTTCGTCCCGGCGATCTTCACCGTGGCTCCATCAACCATAATCTCTACGTCACCACCCGACAGAAGCTTTGCGAGATTCTCGCCTGACTCGCCCGCGCCGCCGAGCAGGTCGGGTTGCCTCTCGGCCACGCGCACCGCTGGTCCGAGAGGTTTTCCTAGCCACCCGGTCACGTTCTCTGTCCCCTTGTCGAGTTCATCCCAGATGCCGACCAGTTCGTCACCTTCGCTCTCTGGCCGGTAGCTGTAGCAGAGGGCCGCATTCGTGAATACCGAGGCAGCAAAGGATAGCCGATGGATGCCGAACGGGACTTCCGGAGTGCGGTTGGCGTCATCGGCCTCGGCGTCCGGCCGAATGAACTTGTGGTTGATGTAATTGAACACCGGCGGACGCGCGTTCTGATCCCAATAAAGGTGCCGGTTCATGCCGCCCGACCACTCGGCCATCTCCAGATCACGCAGGTGCGGGAAGCCCTCGCTCTCAATGCCATTCAGGATGTGCATTGCCCGCTGGTTACGCACCGCCATTCCGTCTGCCATCAGGAGCTTGTCTTGTGGGAAGCGCTCCCGCAGCCGGCGGCAGAACTCCACAACCCCGATGGCATAACGGTTCACACCATCAATCCATCCGCGGTCGGCAACGGTGTCGTTGTTCGAATCTCCCTCCCGGTCACCCTGGTCGTGCGGCAGAACCTGGTACCGGAGGACGTCAAATTCAAGTCCGTCGAACGCGGCCAGGCGCCCGCCCGGCTCGAACCGGCTGGAGACATCCGCAACCAGCACATCGGAACACGTCCGTCCCTGCGCGTCGCGCGGGCAGTCCGGCGAAAAGTTGTAGTACCACATCAACGCCGTCTTCTTCTCCGAGGTGCCCCGCCCCCAAGGACCTTCCTGGACGTGAGCCGCGGCGTAGGACTTGCCCGCGGTGAAGGCCATTGGCTTCGTTCCGTACATTCCGCGCTTAACCCGGATGGTCTTGTTGGCCGGATTCACCGACACAAGCTGAACCTGTTCGCTCTGGCGCCAATCGGGCATGCCATTTTCGTCCAGGGCGCAGAGGCCGATGTCTTCGTTGAGGTCGCGGTAGCGGCCGATATTGATCCTGAAGAGTGATGTGTCTTCCACCGGAATGTTGGTCTCACCGGGTTCTGCCGGAACGTCGGCCGTGATCTTGCAGCCATTGAAGTACAGCCAATGGCCGGCGAAGAATTCCTTCGCTTCATAGCGAGGGTCGCGCGCGTTCCCGTTAAAGTGCAGCAGCACGATTTGTTCCGGGTGGTCGTACTTGAACCGCGTGAAGAACTCGACGTTCCGCCACTGCGTCTGGACGACCTCCTCGTCGAGTGTTTTGCCCATAATTCCCATCAGCCGGCTGAACGTCCGGTCCCACTCCTCGTAAGTGATGTCGGGATTGCGGGCAAAGCCCTCCGATGAACGGAAGAAGAAAGCCCGCGGATACTCGTCCGACATGATCCTCACGGAATCCAGGCCGCCGCTTGCCGCCGCGTTCCGGCCACCCGCGCAGCTTGCCAGCAGCACGATCAATACGATTGCGAATAGGCCAATGTGGAAATGTTTCATGACTTCTCCTCGACGGGGGATCAGTTGTGAGCGGCGCCAGGCCCCGCCACCCCGCCCGCAACTCAGCCAGTGTCTGCAGCCGGAGCGGAAGCCAGTGCGAGGCCCGCCGCACCCGGCATCCGCAAATCCAGTTGCTGCTTGATGCGTCCGTCCGTCACTCAATATTTGGGTGACGCTAACTCCGGTTTTCATTCCTTCACCAGAAACAGCGCATCGCGCGCCGGCAGTTGCAGCGTCACTCCGGCGGCCGAGCCATCGTTGGTTTTGGGATCCTGTTTCTCCGTCCCCTGCAAACGCCGGTATGACCGGCCCGGCAGCAGCTTCGCCAAGTCGAACGTGTATGGCCCGAACCCCGGGTTCGCAAATACGGCGCCGTGCTCGAACTCGCGATAAATCGCGTCCGGATGCGCATGGACGCTCAGATTCGCAAGGTACAGTGGTTCGGCGCCCTCAATCCGGAACTCGACCTCCACGGTTTGGGCCGTCACCTTTGGAAAGTAGAACGCCGAATGGAAATCGGTCTGGTTGGCGAATGTCCAGAAAGGCCGCTCATTGGCGCCGGCCAGCCTTGCGTGGATCATCCGCGCCACCTCCCGTGGGTATCCCCGCATCACATCTGCCCGCGCATCAAAGGCGAGATAGAGATCGGGGCCGTTGCACGGGACTCCGCTCAGCGTGAAGCGCGTCTCGGCCGCGGCCGGATCGCGGCTGACGATCTTCAGCGCGCCGCCTTCGACGCTGAACTCGACGCCGTCGCCGCGCAGCCGCTTCACCAGCGCTTCGCTCATCGGCTTTCCGGCGCCCTGCAACAGGTCCGGGCTCCGCTCGGCTAGGCGCGCCGGCGGCCCAACTGGCTCCCCAAGCCACTGTAGCCGGTTCTCCGTCCCCATGACGAACTCATCCCACAGGGCCATGAACTCATCCGGAGATCGTTCGGGCTGCGCCATGTAACAGAGCGCCGAGTCCGTGAACGCGGCCACGGCGAAGACCAGCCTGTGGGTCGGCATTGGAACCACGCCGCCGGGCAGGCGGTCCGTTTTGAACTTATGATTTATGTAGTTGAACACCGGCGGCCTAGCGTTGTCCCGCCAGAAGAAGTGACGGTTCAGCCCGCCGGCCCAGTCTCTCAACTCCGGGTCGAACAGCGCCGGCCAGCCTTCGCTTTCGATGCCGTTCAGCAGGTGAAACCCGCGCTGGCTGCCTTCGAACGCGCCGTCGGCCATCAGGATCTTGCCCGGCGGGAACCGCGCGCGGAGCGCACGGAGAAACTCGACGACCCCGATCCCGTATGCCTCCTTGCCATCCAGGCGGCCCTGGTCGATCTTGCCATCGGCGTCCACATCCAAGCCGCGGCCGGACGCCTCCGGGTTGCGAGCGTCCGGATGATAGCGATTGAGGTACCACATCACGTCAAACTCGACGCCGTCGAACAACTCCAGTTCCCCGCCCGGCGAGAAGCGATGCACCAGGTCGGCCAGCAACACGTCGGAGGCGGTTCTGCCCCGCTTGTCGCGCGGGCACGCCGTCGAGAAGTTGTAGAACCACATCAGGTTGTTGTTCTCGCCCCACGGACCCTCGTGCAAGTGGGCCGCGGCGTAGGCCTTCCCGGCGGGAAACGCCATCGGCGTCGTCCCGAAGCTGCCCCGCTTAACCCGAATCGTGTTCCGGGCGGCATCGACGCCAACCAGTTCCACCTGTTCGCTCCGGCGCCAGTCCGGTTTGCCGTTTTCATCCAGCAGGCACAGTCCGATGTCCTCGTGCTTGTCTTTTTGGCGCCCCACGTTCATCTTGAACAGGCCGGCGTCTTCGACGCGGATCTCGGTCTCTCCTGCCTCCGCCGGGACGTCCGCCAAGATCCTGCAGCCATTGAAGTAGATCCAATGGCCGGCGAAGTACTCACCGAGGTCATGCCGGGGGTCGCGGGCGTTGCCGTTGTAATGCAGCAGGACCATTTGGTCCGGGTTCTCCCGCTTGAAGCGCTGGAAGAACGGCAGCACCTTCTTCGACATCGCCAGCTTCTCTTCATTCAGGGCTTTGCCTTGAATGCCGAGCAGTCTGCCAAAGGTCTTCACCCATTCCTCGTAAGTGATTTCCGGATCCGAGGCAAACACCTCAGCCGCTCGGAAGAAGTAGGCTCGCGGGTGGGCGTTCTTCGCGATGGGCAACGCCTCGAAGCCACCGCTCTCCCCGGCCTGCTCGTTCGTCTCTCCGAAACCGGCCAGCAGCACCAGGCTGACGGCCAGGACCACGAAAACCCACGCGATTTTCACCGCGGCGTGCTGATTCAACATTTCAGATCTCCTTATCTGCATTGTCCGAGCTGCTTGCGTTTCCATATCTTTGCAATGCGGGGCGCAAGGGCCGGGATTCTCAAGAGGCGGATGCCGGCAATTTGCCGCATAGTGATGGACCCGTCGGTGCTCAGCGCCTGGCGGCAGGTGCAGCGCACCGGCCGCTGCGTGCCCTTCCTCTGGATCTCCGCGGCCCGCGGCCACGGAGACCTGAATCGTGAATTTCCCGGCAGTCCTTTGCCCATTTCAGGCATCCGTTACTTCGCCACCAGAAAGATCGCGTCCTTCGCCGGCAACTCCAGCGTGCCGCCAACATCCGCGCCATTGTTCGTCGCCGGGTCCTGCGCCGGCGAGCCTTGCAGCCTCCGGTAGGACTTCCCGGGCGCCAGTTGCGCCAAGTTGAACGTGTACGGCCGGGGAGACGGGTTCGCCAGCACCAACCCGCGCTCAAACTCCCTGCACATCACGTCCTGATGGGCGTACACGCGGATGTCGGAGAGCCAGACCGCTTCCGTACCCTCAATCTCGAACTCAAGATCCACCGCGTCGCCGCTCACATCCGAGAAGTAGAAACCGGCGGTGAAGTCCTCGCTACCGGCCCACGTCATGAACGGGCCTAACTCGGTTGGTATCATGGGGACCCCCTCGACGGATGACAAGTTGCCGGCCCAGGCCCTAAATGGGCCTAACCCGGCCCCCGCAACGTTCACCAGCATCAGCCGGGCGGTCTCGGGAGGATAGCCGGTCCACTGTGCGCCGCGGACCGTCAGCGTGAGGAACAAGTCAGGCCCCTGAGCCGGAACGCCCGCCAGCCGCCACTTCATCCCTCTGGCCTTGCTGTTTTTTCCGGTAATCTTGACACTCCCGCCCTCCAAGGCGACGTCCACTCCCGCGCCGCTGAACTTCTTCACCAGTTCGGCGCTTGCCGGACTGCCCTGCCCGCCCAGCAGGTCCGCTTCCTTTTCCGCTAGCTTCACCGGGGGGCCGACGGCCTTGCCCAGCCAGAGGAGTTTCCTCTCCGTCCCCATTTGGAGCTCATCCCAGATGCCAATTCGTTCGCCAGGCTCGGGTTCCGGCCTGATGCTGTAGCAAATCGCCGCATCCGTGAAGACGCCGGCGGCAAACACCAGGCGATGAACGCCAAACGGCCTTGGGTCGTGGGCGTGGTTGATGTAGTGGAACACCGGTGGTCTCGAATTCCGCGCCCAGTACAAGATCCGGTTCAGGCCGCCCGACCAGTCCCTCATCGTCACATCGCTTGGATTCGGGAAACCCTCGCTTTCCATCCCGTTCAGGATGCGGAAAGCGCGCTGGTTGGAGCGGCGGTTGTGCCCGTCGGACATCAGGATCTTGTCCTGCGGAAATCGTTCGCGAAGAGCGCGAAGGAATTCGATGACCCCGATCCCGTAAGCTTCCTTGCCGTCCACGCGGCCCTGGTCGATCTTGCCATCGGCGTCCGCGTCCAGCCCGCGGCCGGACACCTCGGGGTTCTCAACGTCCGGATGGTAGGTATTGACGAAGAACATCACGTCGAACTCCAGACCGTCGAACAACTCCAGTTCCCCGCCGGGCGAAAAGCGCTTCACCAGGTCCGCCAGCAGCACATCGGACGCCGTCCGGCCCTGTTCATCGCGGGGAGACACCGGCGAGAAGTTGTAGAACCACATCAGGTTGCTGTTCTCGCCCCACGGCCCCTCGTACACGTGGGCCGCGGCGTAGGCCTTCCCGGCGGGAAACGCCATTGGGGCCGTCCCGAAGCTGCTGCGCTTCACCCGAATCGTATTTCTGGTGCGATCCACACCGATTAGCTCCACCTGTTCGCTCCGGCGCCAGTTCGGCTTGCCATTCTCATCTAGCAGGCACAGACCGATGTCTTCGTGCTTGTCTTTGCCGCGCCCAACGTTCATTTTGAACAGGCCGGCGTCTTCGACACGGATCTCCGTCTCGCCGGACTCAGCCGGGACGTCCGCCAGGATCTTGCAGCCGTTGAAGTAGATCCAGTGGCCAGCAAAGAACGCCTCTGCCTCATAGCGAGGATCTCGCGCATTGCCGTTGTAATGCAGCATCACCAACTGGTCCGGGTTCTCCCGCTTGAACCGGGTGAAGAACTCGAGGTTCCGCCACTGGGTGTTCACGAACTCTTCGTCCAGTGCCTTGCCCATGATGCCCATCAGGCGGTCGAACGTGCGCGCCCACTCTTCGTAGGAGACCTCCGGATCCCGCGCCAGCGTTTCCGAAGAGCGGAAGAAGAAGGCCCGAGGATACTCGTCCTTGGCGATGGCGATCCGCGTGGCCAGAAAGCCGCCGCCTGTTTCCGCCGCCGGCTGCGGCTGCTGACAACCGGCCAGCAGCGTCAAGCTGACGGCCAGGACTACGAAAATCCAAGCACATCGAATTACGTCATTTCGGTTTGCCATCTTGCACGTTCCTCATGCCTGGTGAATGCCCGGCGTCCGCCGCAGGGTCAGCGACCCGTCCTCGTTCAGCTTCTCCGCGCAGGCCCAGCGCACCGGATGCCGCGCGCCCTTCATCTCAAGCTCGGCAGCCAGCCGCACGCCTTCCCACTTCACTCCCAGCGGCAGCACGATCCGGCATTGATGCAGCCCGAACGCGCCCGGCAATCCAGGGTCGAGTCCCCCGCCGACCTTGAACGTACCCGCTGCATTCGTCGCGTAGACGCGCAGGATGCCCGGTGGCGGTGAACAGCCGTCGTTGCGGATCGCCAGAATCAGCGCCTGCGGATCCTGCCTGGATTCAACGAAAACCCACGTTGGACGCACCTTGTAGCCCATGTGCCGGTCCAGCAGATCAAAGCCGCGTGGATACGCTTCGCGGAACTTCAGGATGTTTTCGGCATGTTGCCAGAGCGCCCAATAGGTACCGTTCACGTCCAGGCACTTCATGTTGATTAATGAGCGAATGTGCTCTCCGTTTTCATCCTCCAACTTGTCCCGGTCGCCGATCTCGTGATCGCGGTAGCGGCCGTCCTCGATGATCGCCGCCGTCCACGGCGGGCGGTGCGTTAGCATGTAGGCGTCGCTGCTCTTGACGGCCTGGCTCATATTGTCCCGCCGCCACCAGCAGCCGCCGCGCATGGCCAGCGCCATGATGTCCTTCAGCCGAATCTCTT
The DNA here is from genome assembly GCA_964468205.1 of uncultured Solibacteraceae bacterium. Lineage (GTDB taxonomy): Bacteria > Acidobacteriota > Terriglobia > Bryobacterales > Bryobacteraceae > CAWELS01. Next base: position 21,381 of record CAYXVG010000059.1, read on the forward strand.
CCATGCCACCGTGCGCCACCATCACCAGCGGCGTACGGCGCCAGGCGTCCATCTGCTCATCCACCATGTCGCACAACGTCCGCACGGCAATCAGCGGGGTCGGAAACACCTCGTGCCCGTGCGCGTGCCACTCACCCCACGCGCCGTAGCCCATCAGGTCCATGCACTCGACGACGGGGTCCTTGTCGTACTCGGCCGCGAACATCCGGTTGAAGTCGCGAAAAGCCGCCAGAAACTCCGGGTGCTCGTAGTGCGGCAGCGTCAGCCAGCCCTTGATGTCCACCACGCCGCCGCTCTTCTCGAGTACGAAGTCGGGGACCGCGCACTGGGGATAACCCACCGTGTTCCCCAACTGGATGCGGAATGAGACCGTCTTGTTCAGCTTCCTCGCCAGGTCAATCGAATACTTCCACATCTCGGGCAGGTTCAACTCGCCCGGCCGCTGCTGCACGACGCGCCAGTCAGTGCGGATATAGACGTGCCGCGCGAATGGCAGTTTGATCAGCTTTTCGATGGATTCGGCCTCCGTCTCGCCGTCGACATTGGGCGTGCCCTTTTCCTCATAGGCGTACACCTGGTAGCCCATGCCCGGGTTCAATACGTGCTCATCGGTGGGCGACGTGAACATCATGTCCACGCCGAACCGGTCGCCCTCGGGAATGACGCGCTCGAAGACTCCCTGGTCGAGCCGCTCGTACACCCTGGGCGGGGGCGGGAAGTGCTTCTCCCACTCGTTCTCCAGTACCATCTGCGCGCCAGCCGTGCCTGGCGCCAAGCCGCCGGCCACCGCGGCCCCGGTTGCCGCGCCCAGAAAGCCCCGCCGCGACGGAGACAGCGATTGCCGGTTGCGCTGTAGTCTTCTCTTCATCTGAAACCTCCTCTACTTCGCCACCAGGAAGATGGCGTCCTTCCCCGGCAACTCCAGCGCGCCGCCAACATCCGCGCCATTGTTCGTCGCCGGATCCTGCGCCGGTGAGCCTTGCAGCCGCCGGAAGGACTTCCCGGGGAACAAGGCCGCTAGGTCGAACGCGTATGGGCGCAGCCCGGGGTTCGCCAACACCAACCCGTGCTCAAACTCACGGTAGATGGCGTCCGGGTGAGCGTGCACTTGCATGTCAGAGATCCACAGAGGCTCGCCGCCATCGATGGTCAGATGGAGAGTCACTTCGGAGCCAGTGACATCGTTAAAGTAGAAGGTTGGCCGGAAGCCGTCCGCATTCGTCCAGGTCATGAAGTCCTTGCCGGGACCTTCGCCAATTCCTACGGATAGCTGCCGCGCCATCTCCGGAGGCCAGCCCCTGGGTGGCATGGACTTCACCATGAACGTGACATAGAGATCGGGCCCGGTGGCGGGCACGCCGGACAGCGTGAACTCCAGACCGCGGGCCGCCGGATCCGTCGTGGTGATCTTGACAACTCCACCGTCCAAGTCAAACTTCACGTCATTACCCCCGAATTGGGCAAGGAATCCCTCAGGAATTTGCCGGCCTTGGCCTTGAAGCAAGTCTGGTGCTGTTTCCGCTAAGCGAACCGCTGGACTAGTCGGCCGTCCCAGCCATCCCAACTTCTTCTCCGTACCCATTTGTAGTTCGTCCCAAATGCCGATCATTTCTCCCGGTTCCGTCTCCGGAGACGTGCTGTAACAGAGAGCTGCGTTGGTGAACACACTGGCCGCAAACACCAGCCGGTGTACGCCAAACGGAACCACCGGGTGATAGTTCGGGCGAAGTTCACCCGGCTTGCGTTCCACGAACTTATGATTGATGTAGTTGAATTTCGGGTTTCTCGCGTTCTCTTCCCAGAAGAAGTGGCGGTTTAGTCCTCCCGACCAGTCCTGCATCGGGATGTCCTGCAGATGAGGAAAGCCTTCACTCTCAATCCCGTTGAGAATCTTGAAAGCCCGCTGGTTGCCGCGGCTCATGCCGTCGGCCAGCAGCAGTTTCCCAGTTGGGAACTCCTGGCGGAGGCGGCGGCAGAACTCGACGACTCCCAACCCGTAGTTGTTCATTCCGTCAACGACGCCGGTGTCCACTTTGCGGTCATTGTTCGTATCCACCCCGCGGCCGTCCTTGTCCGGTCTCCGCACGGTATTCCGCAGAACGTCAAACTCTACGCCGTCAAACGCAGCCAGTTCGCCGCCGGCGGCGAAGCGCTTCACTATGTCGGGGATGAGTACGTCTACACAGGTGCGGCCTTCGGAGTCCCGCGGGCAGTCCGTCGAGTAGTTGTAGAACCACATCAGATTCGAGATCTCGGGTGGCCCCCATTGCCCCTCGTGCACATGAGCGGCTGCATAGGTCTGACCCGCCTTAAAAGACCGGGCGGTCGAACCGTAAGCCCCCCGCTCGACCGTAATCGTGCTGTTCTCTTCGTTCACCGCAAGCAGCTTCACCTGCTCGCTATTGACCCAGTTTGGCTTTCCGGAGCTATCGATCTCGCAGATGCCGATATCCTCGTTGCGGTTGGCGTAGCGGCCGACCTTCATCCGGAACAGCGATGCGTCCGCTACCTTGATCACGGTCTTGGCCTCGCCCGCCGGAATGTCAGAGAGAACGTCGGCGCCGTTGTAATAGAGCCAGTGGCCGGCGAAGAACTCGCCGGCCTCCCAGTTCGGATCGCGGGCGTTGCCATTGAAATGCAGCAGGACGATCTGGTCTGGGTGCGCCTCTTTGAAGCGCGTGAAGAAGTCGATATTGCGGGTGGAAAGTCCTGGAATCTCCTCGTCGAGCGCCTTGCCTTCGATGCCCATCAATCGCGAAAAGCTCTTCTCCCACTCCTCGTAGGCAATATTCGGGTCTCTTCCCGGACGTTCGGACGCGCGGAAGAAATACGCGCGAGGATACGCCTCGTGCGCAATTCTCAACGACTCGTAACCTGCCGTGGATTCTGTGGCTAGCGGAGCCTCATTGCATGCTGGTAGGCTAATGAAGAGAATCAACGCACATAGTATTTTGCCCACCGGTCAACCTCCCCCCCATCTGGATTCAGGCCAAACACATAAAGAGGAGGAAGCTGAAGGCAGCCGGTTCGGCGTCTGAGATTCGCCTCCCAAATCGGACACGCTTCCACCCCTTCCGCCCTGCAATGGCTAACATTGGTTGTATTTCGTAAGGTTCACGATTTCAGGCTCGCGGGGCGCCCGGGTGCGACGCCCCGCGAACCCAGTGGTTTTAGAAATCCAGTCGGGCGCCCAACTGGATGGTTCGATTGCCGGAAACGGAAGTCACCTGGCCGAAAAGGCCGCTGGTGACATTCGTGTTGATACCACCGAGGAAATGGCGATTGAAGACATTCAAGAACTCGGCCCGGATCTGGATCCGGAACTTCTCATTGATCCGATGATTCTTCTGTAGTCCGAAGTCTTCATTGACGGTACCGAAGCCACGTGCCTCGGGATAAGCGAAGGCCGACGTGCCGAGCGTGCCCGGCGTGATGTCCGAAAAGATAGACTTGTTCAGGTAGGTGTTACCCGCCGCACTAGTGTTGAAGAAATCGAAGTCGCTCTCGCTGAAGGAGTTGTCCGTCATTTCGCCTGGTCCGATGTTGATGCGCCTCCCACGTCCGTTCCAGTTGTTGCCGACGGAGGAACCGCTCCACAGCAGCGGGTTACCAGAGAAGTAGTTCAGAATCGCCGATACGGACCATCCGCCGAGAACTGCGTCAGTCACAGAATGCCAGCCAGATCCCCAGCGCTTGCTGCGGCCGAAGGGAAGTTCGTACGCTACGTACGCTTTCACCATGTGCGGTATGTCAGACTGGACAATCGATTTCTCAAGCGCGAGGTTGTAGTAGTCGAGCGGCTTGTTGCCGTCTTCGCCCTCTACCGAGGAAAAGACGTTCGACAGCGTTTTCGACCAGGTGTAGTTCAGATAAGCGGTCAAACCGTTGCTGAATCGCTTGTCGAGCGTCACCTGCATACTGTGAGTATTCGAAAAACCGAGCGCGGCGCCGCGGCTGTTGATCACGGAGTTCCCGCGCACCTGAGGGAAGGTACGCAGTGCGCTTGCCACTGTCCCGCGGAAGCCCTCATACGGATAAGCAATCCCAAACTTGTCAGCATCCGCCTGGCTGCGGACCGGCGTGGTGAGGTCACTGCCAAACTTGGCTAGGTCCGCGGGTGTTATTTGGTTGATGACCCTCAGTTCTCCGGCGCGGAGCGACGTTCCTTTGGTTCCAAGGTAGCCGACATCCAGGACGAGGTTTCTTGCAAGTTCGAACTGTAAATTGAAATTCCATTTCTGGACGTACGGCATAATCCCATGATCTTCATCAAACATTCCTGGAGCATTGTCGTTACCCCACGAGCGGTCAAACCCGCCCGGCTGGAAGACCTCCGAGGTCGGAAACTTGTCGTCCCAGTTGAAGATTCCCCGCCACGGCTCGATCGGATCGGCCCCGAGAACAAAAGTTCCGCCCCAAGCGGAGAACCCGGATTTGCCGATAGGTTGGCCGTTCGTGGCCTGGGCTTCGAAGAAGATACCGTAAGACGCCCGGACCGTCATCTTGTCGTTCGGTCGATAAGCAATTCCGATCCTGGGAGCGAAATTGTTCAGATCATAGCTGCCGAAGTAGTCCCTTCCCGTGCAAAGGTCGCAGTCGCCGGCGAACTGCATGGCTCCCGGCAACCCGCTGACTGGGTCGATCTCAGCGGGACTCCAGCTTGACAGGCGGTCGTGCTTTTCTCTCACCGGGGCCAATGTGTCCCAACGCATGCCGAGATTGAGCGTCAGGTTTGGACGAAGCTTGAAGTCGTCCTGCACAAACAGGCCGATGTAATCCTGGAAGTACCCGCGGCCAACCGGATCCGCGAGGCTCGCCCTGTCGACGATTCCCAATAGGTAGGAGGCCATCGCATAGCCGGTCTGGTTGCCCGAGTACGGTTCATTGGGAATCGCCGTCGCCCGCGGCTCGAAAAATACCTGAGGCTGAGGGAACTGCGGTGTGACCTGCAGGTTATGCTTCCAATCCACCCCGAACTTGATGAAGTGCTTGCCCCGCGAGAAGCTTGTCGTATTCACCAAGCCCCACACGTTGTCAACGTTGTTCGATTCCTGGCTGCTACCTAGCCCTGACAAACGGACGAAAGGGCCAGTGGTCATGTTAATGTCAGGATATCCGTTGCTGTCAATGCCTTGCAGACCGATCTCAGCCGCACCGTTGATGTTCCTGTGGGAATTGGAGTTGTCATTCCGGAAGCGGTTGTAGTACGCGACGAAGTGGTTGAGCAGCGTCGGCTTCACCGTCCAATCCCAGGCGGCACGGTAGAAGTACGTTGTGAGCCGCTGGGAACGCGCTCTCGACAAGGGCCCACCGAGCCCGTCTTCCGCATCGGGATCCCACAGGGTCCGGTTGCCCCCCGGCTGGGCTGTCAGCCGGGGTCTCAGGTTGTATGAGATGGAACCCGAGACCTTGTGGAAGTCGTTGATGATGTGGTCGCCTTTTGTGGAGAACTGCCACTGGTCTCGCACCGGAATGCCCTGGACCAGGAACGGCATATTGTTCTCCAGTTTGAACAGCCCGTTGGCGTCGCGTTCCGTCGGAAGGTAGTGCTTCTGCATAATCGCGTTCACATTCTGCGATACCCGGCTGAACATCGATTTCGGTATTGTGTTGTTCGGGAACATCTCGCCGACCCAGCGCCCGCCTTCCACTTGGCGGAAGGTTGTGGGATCATAAATGGCTCCCTGGTATACCGTCCGTCCCAGGGCATCCTTATTTTGCGTGGCCGGTCCGAGCAGGCGGCTGAAATCGCCCTCGTAGAAGTCGGGAATCGGCGCGGTCCGGCTCGGGGAGCCGAGCGCAAAATTGCCCTCGTGGTATACCTCGTAGGCCGTGTAGAAGAAGGTCTTGTTCTTGCCGTTGTAGACCTTCGGGATGTAGACCGGCCCGCCGAAACTGAAGGCGTAATCCCACCGGCGGTCCTGGGCCCTCGGCGCGCCGCGCGCGTTGTTCGCGAAGGTGTTCGCGTTCAAAGCCTCATTGCGGATCATGCCATAGGCGCTGCCGTGGATTTCGTTGGTACCGGATTTCATGACGTAGTTGAATACCGAACCTTGGCTGCGGCCGTACTCGGCCGAGACCCCACTGGTCTGAATCTTGAACTCCTGCATGGCCTCCATCGAGATCGACATTTCGCCGAAGTGCCCGGCGCGATTAAGCGAAACCGTCGCACCGTCCAGAACGGTCTCCTTCGAGAACGCCGTCGAACCGACCACGAAACCTCGCCAGGTGCCGCCAGAAACTCCCGGCGCGAGTTTGTAGGCAAACTCTTCAGCGGTTCGCCCTCCGCCGCCGACCGCCAGTGGCAGTTCGGCCATGTTCTTGCTCTCCAGGTTGGTCGAGACTTCCGGAGTGTCGGTAGCCAGGCGGGGCAGCTCTGCCGTCACCTCCACCGATTCGGACACCGCGCCGACTTCAAGCTCCGCGTTGACTCGGCGAACCTCCGCAACGCTGAGTTGCACCCCGCGCTGCACCAGCCTATTGAAGCCGATCGATTCGAAGAATAGATCATAGGTTCCAACCGGCAAGTTCGGCATCGTAAACTGACCGGTCGCGGTGGTTTCCGTCTTGTATGTCGCTCCCGTTCCGGCGTTCTGAATCGTTACTGCCACTCCGGGTATCAGTGCTCCGGAGGAGTCAGTCACCGTTCCAGTGATGGATCCGCGATCCAGTTGCCCCAGCGCGATGGCAGTGGTTAGCAGAATCGCGAACAGCAGAGAGAAAGCTCGTTTCATTTTCATCTCTTTGATCCTTTCTGGCCTGAGCCTAAGTTTGAAACACTGTAGGCCGCAATCCAGCCGCAACTAACCGATCGCTCGCGAAGATGATTCCCGACAGAGAACGCTACCTCCGGGTGGGAACGCGTCGCTAGGGCTGTGGCGAACTGCAACTCCATGTTCTTCAGCGGACCTCACAATCCACTGCTCACCTATGGAGTGCCGCGGCCACGTCGTTTCGGGTGACAACTAATGTGAAGCCGGCGTCGAAAAACTTGAAATGGCCGCCCCTGCGTGTCACCCGAAACAGCCTCCCTGCGGCACGTGATAGAGTAGAGCGGCAATCGCCGTGAAGACGAACTCCGCTCCCAGGCGGAGGAAGATGGGTTTGCGCCATGACGCGCGCCGAGGCATCAAAGCTCGTTCGATCACTGTTTCTGTCGTGGTATTCGTCCGCGGTGCGTTATGCCTGCCGGGTCTCCGGGTCTCTGGAAATGGCTGAAGATCTCGTTCAGGAGGGATTTCAGGCTCTCTACCTGGAACTAATCAGCGGCGAGGAGGTTGTCGATCCGAAGCGCTGGACGTTCTGCGTGATTCGCCGAAACGCCGGTAAGCTCCGCCGGAGTCAGAAATCGCACGGCGAGGAGTTGATGCCCAATGCGGACTTCGAGGTGGTGCCGGATACCCAAATGTTGGGGCCGGAAGAAGCGTTCGAATGTGGTGAACTCTATGAAATGATGGGGAAGCTCAGCAGCCGGGAAGAAGAAGTGCTCTTGCTGCGGGTGAATGGACTGCGTTATCGCGAAATCGCGGAAGACCTCAGCATCAGCCAGAACTCCGTGAAGACTCTTCTCGCGCGCGCTCTCAAGAAGCTCAGGGCCCCGGGGCGAAAAACCGGCGCTCGAACAGAGGTGTCTCTCCATGAGGCAAGCGGAAACTCAAAAACACTGCACTGACGAGCAGCTCGTGGCCCACCTCGATGGCGAGCTCTCCGCAACAGAAGAGAGGTACGTGCAGGATCACCTGCTTGCTTGCTGGCCCTGTCGCGGGCGTCTTAAGGAGTTCGAGGACCGAGCCCTGCAGTTCGCGAAGGCGGTCGAGTCCGACTCGTTCCCGGGTCCCGTCCGGGTCTCCGCTGCCCTCCGCCGCTTCTCGGAGTGGGAGGACGGGCAAGGCACGCCCGGCCTTTCCCCGGTTGTGCATCTGCTTTCGGTATCCCGGTGGCGGCAACTGGCGCCGGTCGCAGTCGCGGCACTAGTGACGGCGTTTCTGTTCCTTTTCTTCGGCCGCGACGCCCGTCACGCGATCCAGGGAGAGCCAGGCGATATCCTGGCGCGTGTTCAGCAGGAAGAGCAGGCGTTGTTCCGGAACGCGGTGCACCAGCGCTTCGCCGTCGAGGTGGAACAGATTCGTCCGCCCGGCCGCCGTCGATCAAGCCGGCTCGAGATCTGGGCGGACGTGGAAAACCACCGTTTCTCCTCGCGCTGGATGGGTCCCGATGGCAGATTGATCCACGCCGCCTGGCACCCCGCCAGAGACCGCAGCTTCGTCTATGACGCCGAATCCGGAGAAGTGATAGCAACACCGGGGTCACCGAATCCATACTCCTTGGTCGAGCCTCCCGCTGATGGACTTACGGTCCAACAGTTGGAAGCCGCATTCGCGCGATGGCTGGAGGGCCGTCTGTGGCGTCCCATATCCGTAGCCTCGGACTTGGCGGTCTTTGCCAGCGAGGATGGCGCTGTCCTCGATGTGCAGCAGATACCAGGTGGGGGCAACAGCCCCACACTGGAACTCACCGCGCGGCGACGGGTGGAAGGAGTCGACGTCGAGGTACGCGTCGAGATTGATCCGGCGACCTACCGTCCACGCATGCAGGAGGTCCGTTTCGAAACTGCCAAGGAAGCCGCCGTGTTGACTCTCACAGCCGAACGCGTGGAGACCATTCCTACGCCGGATCTCAAGGCTTCACTTTTCGAGCCCAATCTAAAGACGACAGTAACGCGCCCGGCGCCGCCCCCTCCAGTTGCGAATTTGCCGATACCCCGCGTGCAGCCTGCGGTTGAACCCCTGAATCTCGATGTTGCCGAGTTGGAGGTCCGGTACGCTCTCCACCGCGCGGGTGCTTGTCTGGGTGAACCCGTGGAGGTAATGCAGGATTCCGAGGGCCGAATCGTCGTTCGTGGGATCGCCGCCACCTCCGCCCGTAAATCCGAATTGCTGAATGCACTCACCAACCTCGACACTCCGGTCTGGCTGAACCTCGATATTCAGACGATCGAGGAGGCGCTATTAGACGACGACAATCGAACGGCAACGGAGGCTGAGATTCTCGACAGCGCTTCTGCCGGCGAGACGGTAACGCAGTTCTCTCAAGAGCCCATTCCCGCGCGACGATATCTCGAGCGGTACTACCGGTCACTCCCGGAGCCCACGGAAGCCGGGTTCGACCGCTGGAACACGGTGTTCACCGGTGCAGCGGTATCTGGTGCGGAGGAGTTGATCGCCGAGGCCTGGGCCATCCGGCGGCTTGCGGAGCGATTTGACGGCGAAGAGACCACCCGGCTAACCCCGGCCGCGCGCTATCTTCTCGAGGCGATGTTGAACGATCACATCCGGTCACTGCGTCGGCATGCTGGCGAGTCTGGGCGACACCTCGAACCGTTTCTGGCTTCGGCCGCTGAGGCCGGGGCCGCGGGCGGGCAGATCGAATGGGAAACGGGCCACTGGCAAGAAGCGGCACGGGCTCTGTTCCAGGTGGCCGACAGAATCCATCGCCGCACACGGGGCTTGTTTGCCGGCGCCGGGCTGCCGGTGTCCGCTGATGAGAGCGCGTCCATCCTCCGCCTTGAATCCCCAGAAGAATCAATATCCGGCTTACTGGGAGACATCCGGGCCTTAGAAGACTGCCTGATACGGTTTGCCGATGGCCGCCCGTGGAACCTGACCGGCGGCGAACAGGCCGCCGCCAGGTAAACATCGCCGCCTTCACAGATAATTTGGGGTTTGCGAGAAGTCAATTTGTGATATGCTTTCTGCATATCGCGATTCGGGTCGTGAGCCGCGAGGCACGCCGCCTGATTTCGGAGGTGTTCAGTGACCGCAAACCGGATGCGTGCAGCGGTACTTACATGGGGGGTCGGTCTCGTGCTGTTTTCCGTATCGAGCGCCCAGAACACCGCGACCATCGTCGGTACAATCCGCGACTCCAGTGACGGAGCGATTCCAGGCGCCTCGATCAATGTCTCCAACGAGGGGACCGGGATGCGTTGGCGCACCTCCTCGAAGGAATCCGGGATCTACGTTATTCCCCTGCTGCCGCCAGGAGCTTATGCAATCAGCGTTCTCGCCGAAGGCTTCCGCCCGATGGGCCGGACCGGAGTGCGGCTGCCGGCGGCCGGACCACGACGAATCGATTTTGTGCTCACGGTCGGCTCAATCGGGGAAGCGATTGAAGTTACCTCGCCGCTAACGCGCCTGCACACCGACACGCCCGAAGTCGGGACCGATCTCTCGCGCGAGGAGATGGCTAAGCTACCCCTGACGATAGGCCGGGGCCGGCACGCGGAGAACTTCGCCTACAAACTCGTTCCGGGCGTTTCCGGCGACTCGTGGCGGGGTTACATCGTCGGTTCCACTTCATTCTCGAAGGAGTCTCTGCTTGACGGCGCGTCGGTAACCACAAACCGCGCGGGCCATTATGGCGAATCGGCAGTCTCGATGGAGGCTTTGGAAGAATTCAAGATCCATACCAGCGGTCTTTCGGCTGAGTTCGGCCGGACTCAGGCCGGGGTGCTCAACTATGTAATGAAGTCCGGGACCAACGACCTACACGGCAGTATGTACGGCATGCTGCGCAATGAGGTTCTTAATGCGAACACGTTTGCCAACAAAGCTCGGGGTGACCCGAGGCCGCTCGACCGGAAACATATCTACGCCGGCAGCCTCGGTGGTCCGGTCTATATCCCGAAACTGTATGACGGACGGCACAAAACTTTCTTCTACGCCGCTTATGAACGCTACCACGAAAAACAGCTCGGACTCGGAGCCCCCAGCCGGACAGTTCCCCTTCCGGAATTCTACATGGGCGATTTCAGCCGCCTTCTTGGGCCAGCGACAGGCTACTCCGATGCTCTCGGAAATAACGTCCCACAGGGCGGAATCTACGATCCGGCGAGCTTTCATCAGTTGTCAGATGGCCGCTGGGCCGGCACCCTCTTCCCCAACAACACCATTCCCCGCTCCCGGTTCAGCAGTGTCGCCCAGCGGCTGAATGCAATCGCCACCCAGAGCTACTTGCCCGTGGTCAGAAATGCCGCCGGGGGGATTCCTTTGACCAATAACGCCCATTTCCCGATCACCGGTATCCCGATGCTGGACCAGTATCAGACATCCCTGAAGGTGGATCAGAACCTCACGGGCCGGTTCAAGATATTCGCTTCTTACGCTCACAATCTGAGGCCGCGGCTGACGGCGCAGCCGAATGGGGCTCCCGGAATGTGGTCCGCAGACGACGAGTTCGGAGGGCCTCTCTCGAAGGCAAGGCGTCAGCGGCTTACCTCCCACTTTGCGCGCGCTGCCGTTGATTGGACTGCGACTCCAGCGATACTGAACCGAGTCACAGTCTACTTCAACCGGTTTGTTAATGACAACGCGACCGCTCACCGGAATATCAACGGAGCCAAGGCGCTGGGAATCGCCGGGCTGGAGTCTCAGGGCTATCCGGACGTCAACTGGGGGGACGGGCCGTTTGTAGCCCTTGCCTCTCCCGGAAGCTCATACGTGCAGTATTCCGCCGTGAATTCCTGGGGCGTGAAGAATACGGCGAGTTTGGTCGTTGGCTCTCACTTGTTGAAGTTCGGCATCGACTTCCGGCGGGCGCAGTACAATGACCGCGGATTCCCCCGGCCCGCGCTGAACTTCCTTGCCCGTGCCACCGCCCTTCCGAATGAAGCCTTCTCGGGCAACCTCACTGGTTACTCGTTCGCATCGTATCTTCTCGGAATTGTCGACAACGCTTCGCTCGACGATCCTGTGGGATTGGGCCACCAAACCGACTATCTGGCCGGCTTCCTCCAAGATGATTTGAAGCTCGGCCCGAGACTCAGTCTGCAACTCGGGTTTCGCTGGGACTGGGTTTCTCCGATGCGCGAGGTAGCGGACCGCATGTCGAGTTGGAACCCGCTGAAAATTGATCCGGCGAGCGGCTTGCCTGGGGCATACGACTTTGCCGGAGGTTGCCTGCAATGCACCGGGAACTCCTACTTTGGTCGGCGGGACTGGAACAACTTCGCGCCGCGCATCGGACTTGCCTATCGGCTCTCCGAGAAATCGACATTCCGGGCCGCGTACGGAATCCTGTATGAGGGTGCGGCGACACACAGGTTAACGCTGGGGAAAGCCGGCCACGCCGCCTGGGGCGGTACGTACACCTTGAATCCGGATCCGGTGGAGCCTTGGAGGGGCATCTTCAACTGGGACGATGGATTCCCGGTGGCGGAACGTTTCGTTCCGGCCTCGTTTGACGCATCTTGGGGCAGTACCAGCCGGCCGGCGATGTTCGATCCCGCTTACGGAACGGCGCCATATCTCCAGCGCTGGAACGCGAACGTGCAGTACGCGATCACGGACACTCTCCTTCTCGATATCGGCTATCTCGGAGGGAAGGGAACCGCTCTGCGCGCCGGTGACCTACGAGCGTTGAACCAAGTGCGTCCCGAGATGCTGGCAGCATATGGCGAGCGGCTTAACAATCCGGTTCGTAGTATGCAAGAGGCCGCCCGGCAGGGTGTGCCCTATCCCTATCCCGGGTTCCAGGGCACGGTAGCCAGCGCCCTCCGTGAGCATCCGCAGGTTGTTGGAAATCGGACGGTCCGCGTCGTCGGGGCCCCGCTTGGCTTCTCGACCACGCATAGCCTCCAAGCGGTATTGAACCGCCAGTTCAGCGAAGGGCTGAGCGCCTATGTCAACTACACGTGGTCGAAGACTCTCACTAACGTGGCATCGTCGATTGACGGAGAAAACTACGGTCGTCCACTCGACTACTACAATCTCCGGCTCGAGAAGTCAGTGGCGGAGTACGACGTGCCTCACATGTTTAAGGCCTTCGTCAGCTATGAACTCCCTATCGGCACAGGCAAGCAATTTCTGAGTGGCGCGGGCGGTTGGAAACAGGCTCTCGCTGGTGGCTGGACCATCTCCGCCATCCTGAACTACTTCAGTGGCTATCCCCTCGGCTTCACCGGCTCTTCACCGTTGTCCGGCGGCTGGAACGGCGTTGGTAGACGCATTGACATCCTCCCTGGCCCAATGAAGAATCCCGGGTTCCGGAGGTCCGGATTCGAACTCTCCGATCTTGCAAGTCCGGGCAACACCTATCTGAACAAGACACTTTATTCGGACCCATCGCCGTTGACTCTAGGCTCCTCCGCTTACCGCTACTCGCAAACGCGCGGCTTTGGGATTGTCAGCGAAGACATCGCACTGCAGAAGAGCCACCAGTTGGGGGAGCGGTTCCGCCTCCGGTTCCGGCTCGAGTTCCTGAACGCTTTCAATCGCCATCAACTCGCTGATATCGAAACTAGTGTCACCAACCCGCTATTCGGTCAAGTGACGAATATCACTGGAAACCGGACGGTGCAGGTCGGCGGCCGGGTGGATTTCTAAGTGCGTCGGTTCATAGCGGTATGCCGGGTCATCTGTCTCTCCTGTGAATTGTATCCGGGTCAATCTTGCACGTGAAATCTCCCGGCGGAGTGCTTGAGTGGTTGGATTGAACGGCCTCGGCTATGGAGTCCGGCCGATCAGTCAAGGCAGATCGCCGTCACCCTCCATTCGATTGGGCCTCTCTCGGTGTCGCAGGCCTCGTTCGACAAGAAGCCGCGCGCAGGTTTTCCGTGGAGCCGATTCTCAACGAGTGTGGATTAACAGAAGCCGCTTCAGGCCGCGCGCCGCTCGTAGCGATGATGAAGAGCGCCGGCCTCCGGGATCGCAGCGACGTGCCCGAGTTCCGGGGACGGAATCGCACGTGGCTCCGGAGCGTCCTTGTCAAGTCCAAGATGTGTTCGGCTCCGATGATAGTAGGAGAAATAGGAACTCAGATGGCAACGGAGTGACTGTTTCTTAAAGACGATCATGTGATCGAGGCACTCTCGGCGAATCGAACCCAACAAGCGTTCAACATAGGGATTCTGCCAGGGTGACCGAGGTGCGGTGAGAACCTCTTCGATACCCATCGCTTTCATCTGGCTTCGGAAATCGTCACCGTAGGTTCCATCACGGTCGCGGAGCAAGTACTTCGGGAACTCTTCGAAGGGGAAGGCTTCTCGCAATTGCTGAGCGGTCCACTCCCCCGTGGGGTGAGCGGTGAGGTTGAAGTGGACGACGCGGCGGCGACCACGGGCGAGGACGAGGAAGACGTAGAGAATCTGGGTTCGAACGGTCGGGACCGTGAAGAAGTCCACGGAGACGAGGCTCTGCACGTGGTTGTCGAGGAAGATCCGCCAAGTCTCCGAAGGCGGCTTCCGCGGGCGAAGCATGTACCTACTGACGCTGGTTTGGCTGATCTCAATGCCGAGCTTGAGAAGCTCACCGTGGATGCGAGAAGCGCTCCAGAGCAGATTCCTCTACTCATCGTGCGAATCAACTCGCGGACTTCCCTGGACACCTTCGGCCGCCCGGGCCGTCCACTCCGGCTCCTCCAACTCCAGAATAGGCGGAAACCCTTGCGGTGCCAGGCGATGACGGTTTCGGGCTTCAGGATGACGAGTGATGACCTCCACTCCGGCCAAACGGCTGCAAGCCAGGGCCAAACGGCGCGATCGGCAGCGGTCAGTTTCGGCTTCTTGACTGATCGCTGGAGGACACCAAGCTGGTGGCGCAGGGCGAGAATATCGAGCTGGAGGGCGGCGCGGGTGTGGAAGAATCTCAGCAACGATTTCAGAGCGGCGGAAAGAACGGGCAAGGCAGGGAACGGAGGACGGGGAGACAATTCCCACCTTACCAGGTCGTTATGTTTCAGGGGCTCACCGAGAGTCCTATCCAGGCTGTCTTTTGGTTGACAGCCTTGGAGATGCAGCCACAGCGTGCTAAGCAATTGAGACCAAGCGATCTACAGTGGAAGTCTGCATCTCCAGTCCGGAAAACCCTCAACTCGCAACCAAGCCCAACCCTCTCCGGAAAATTCTCCGTTTCCGGGTTCGGAGACCCGCTTTTTTGGGGATCCACACTTTTGTCTACCCGCCTGAGAGCGACCCAAGAGTTAGCTGCCGGAGGGAGTCGCGCGCGGACACGCCGGGCCGTCTTTTCTGCTTGATACGCAGAAACTTACAAGATTGAGGCCCTTCGGTATCGGTCTAACGGAGAATTTCCCCGGTCGAGGAGGGCACAACGACGGTGCAGGCCAGCTTCGGGAAAGGCCTCCCGCCACTGTGTGACGACCCGCTCGGCATTCGGATGGCGAGTGATGTTGAAGTGCAGGGTCATCCGGCGTCTGTGTTCGATGACGAAGAAGCAGGAGAGCAACCTGAATCTCACCGTCGGCACGGCGAAGAAGTCGGATGCAACGGTCGCTTCGCAGTGATTCTTTAAGAAAGTGAGCCAGCGCTGGCCTGGATAACCTCGGTGGCGACCAAGTCGGAGATCCCGTGCCACGGTTCGCTCGAAAACGACGAAACCGGGCTTCTGGAGTTCACCGTGAGTCTTGGGGGCTCCCCCAATCGGATTGTCTTCGATGAGGCGGCGGATGAGCGCACGAAACTCATTGGTAATCTTCGGTCGGCTGCCACGCCCTCGTGATCGCCAACGCCGGAAGGGCCGAAAGCCCGTCCGACGCCGGCCCGCGACAGTGTCAGGCTTCACAACCACCAACACCTCGGCCTACCGGGACCAGACTCGTCGGAGTATTCCCCTGATCAGCCGGACAGTGGAGTTCAATTTCGGACGTGGTCGTCTGCGCCTGAGGCCGGCGGTGTGCTGCCGCAGGGGGAGGACTTCGAGGGCAGTATCACTTCGGCTACGGAAGTCGACACGAGTTGGGGCAAAGAGAGCATGGACGAATTCGAACTCACCCTCGTAGCATGGAGTAACTTCGCTGGGCGCCCCAATGGCTCCGGATTGCAAGTTGCTGATTCCCGAATATCACGGAGTTTTGACTACCCACAACCCGGTGACATAACTTTTCTCGATGTCGATTGCCTTGAACCGCATGACAGGCTGATCGGTGACAGAAATGTCTGCCAAATCCATTCTGTGTTGCATCGCAAGTGTCCCGCCGCGATAAGCATCCGATCGCAATTCACAGAACCCTCTGGTTCGGCTTTCCACGCATTGGATGGCTCCCTCGCTCATTGTGCCCCTGAAGTAGCTCTCTTCACGCAGCGGAATCCGACATCACGATTACGCATTCCCGGCAGCAGCGATCTGCGGTCTGACAGGCGCAGGTCCTTCGCGGCGGTTTGCCAGGATCCTCCCCGCACCAGCCGCGCCCGGCCGTGGTCCGGCCCCTGAGGATCGGTGCGCGGACCCGCGCCGTAGGATTCGGCGTACCAATCCCAGCACCACTCCGACGCGTTGCCCAACATGTCAAAGAGTCCCCAGCCGTTCGGTGCCTTGCCGCCGACTTCGTGAGTGCGCCGGCCGCTGTTTGTCGAATGCCAGGCGGCGGCATCCACATCAAGACGAGCTGAATCGGATTGTCCGCTGCGCGCGGCGTACTCCCACTCGGCTTCCGTCGGGAGCCGGCCGTCAGCCTCTTCGCAGAACGCCTGCGCCTCTTCCCAGGTGGTTCCCACAACGGGATGGTTCGGATGCCGCCAATCCGCGTTGAATCTCGGAGCCAGCGGCATTGGCCGCCCGGTGGCTCGGCTGAATCGCTCGTAGGCAGCCACGGTTACCTCCGTCTGCATCATCCAGATTCCTCCGGTCAGTGTCACCTCGTGCCGCGGCATCTCATCGTTGTCGCACGCGCCCGCCACGGAACAGCCCATATGAAACACACCGGGCGGGATCCAGACATATTGCAACCCTCTGGCCGAATCGACGGCAACGGCGCCCGGATGCGGTATGTTCGCCGGCTCGACAAGCGGCGGAGGCGACGGTTCGGGCCTCCGGATGGGTCGTACACTCGCGGTATTGACTTTAGGCTCGGGTTCCACCGCGGCCACCGGATGCTCGACTGGTGGAGAGTCCGCCGTCGCGGTATCGGCCGGCAGAGGAACCGGCCGTTCGGTGGAAGCTGTCGAGGCAGATGGACTTGCCGCCCCCCTGAGTTCTTGCAGTTTGATGTTCGCCAGCGTTCTGAAGCTTCCTTCCGGGTGCTCGGTGAGGTAGGCCTCAAACAGCGCCGGATTTTCGCTATCCTTGATCGAGTTCCAATACGTCAACTCGATCTCCAACGACCTTTCGGCCGAGGAGAGGGGAAGCGGTTCGGGCTGTTCCCGTCTGAAGTGAAATTCCCCGATTACGCTCGAGCTAGACCACGGCAACTGACGCTTACCCGACGCTTGGTACACCTTCTCCCGCACGTCATTGAAAACACCATCCAAGTCCTGGCCCGGCTGTTGCAGGGCTTCCAGCAGATAGCTGGTGAACAGACCGTTGCCGCCGGACGGGTTGTCGTCCGCGGTTTCGCCGGGGCTCGTGGAAAACGCGATAAAGCTACCTTCGGCCGCGTGCATTGCCGCCAGCCCCGAGGCCACGGAGCGGGTTCGGCGGAATCCGTTGTTGCGGCAAGCGTCCAGAACCACGATGTTCAGCCGCGCGCCCGCGCCAGCCAGACGATCGTGCAGCTTCGAGGCAGAGTAGGCGTCGTATTTCACGCTCGCCTCATCGCTGAGCCGGAAATCTATTGGTATGAGGTAATTCTCCCCGTCGATCTGAATTCCATGACCGGAGAAGTGAAAGAACGCCACGTCGCCGGGCCGCAGTTTCTCAACGAAGGCGCTGATGCCCGTCTCCATTTGCCGGAGGTCTGCGTTGGTGAAGCGGTAGACCTCAAACCCAAGCTCTGTCAGCACCCGCGCGAGGTCGTTCGCGTCGTTTACGGCATTATGAAGTTTCGGGGCATGAGCGTAGTCATCATTGCCAAACACCAGCGCGAGACGGCGGCTGGTCTCCGGCATCAACAGAAGATCGCGCTGTTGAGCCATAACAGTCACCGCCAAGACCATCCAACCAAGCAAGGTGGCGACCCGCCCAATTCGCATCCCTAACACTGTTCTCTCCCAGGATCTCACTAACCTAGCACGGGCCGGCGCCCACGTGCCTGCCGTCATCGCCAGTTGCCTCGATGTGCTAGGTCCGTTTCGTGCATGTGGCCTGGTCTGGTGATGGGCAACAGATCCGCTCCTGCCCGAAAAGGTCCGGAGAACACCAGATCTGCAGAGTTGGGCCTGTCGCAAACCTCGAACTGAATGAGAACATGGAGCCTGCGTTTCAGCCGCCACTTCCTCCTGCTGGCTCTTAGCGCGCTCCCTGTGCTTGACGTCGCGGCTTGCGCGACATACAAATCCCGCGTCGCCCTCCGTTTGGAGAACTTCGCGGTACAACACCAGTTCGGCGCCCTGCAGTGCTCGATGAAGCGACCGAAACTGGTCCCGCCGAATTCTCCATTTCAACTCGACCGCGTACCCCACTGCGGAATGGACGGCACAACAACTGCGCGCTGCTTACCCTTTGATCGGACCCCGCCATACCGCCTCCATGACCGGGAGGGAATTTTCGAATCGTTTTCGTGCCCGACTCGGAACGGTTCGGTTCTATTCAGCAGCGCAGCATACAGCACTGTGCGGAATCCGCGAGAGGGGATTGCCTCGCGTTCTTCGATTCCAACATCCAGGTCGAGTGGGTGCACGTTGATAACATTCCGGAATACGATGCCGCCTTTCTTCCCTATCCGGTGATGCTCAAGCGGGAGACTGCTCGGAAGTTAACGGAGTACGTGCGAGGCGGCGGAAAACTCAGCTCCGAGGGACTGCCCGGCTACTTCGGTGACGCGGGGCATGCCGGGCAGTTGCAGCCGAACCTCGGCCTCGACGCATTGTTTTGGGGCTCGCGAGCGTTACCTCGAATTCACCCCGCCGCAGGCCCGCCGGTGTTCTACCAGTGGCTGCTCGAGTGAGCGGGAATCGCACCGCGCATGCGATCCTCACACAGGGATGTGAAGGCACGGCTCCTTGCTAGGCGCTCCGGCGACTATCTTTGGGTCATCAATCCCAGCCGGCGCTCCTGAAAAGTGAGATCTCCTTCGCGGAATCGGCGCCAACGTACCGGAAAGGCACTGATCTCTGGGCCAATAGTCTTGTTGTGCCGGACGGCAACACTGTCAAAGTTGAGGTCGGAGACCAGGATGTTGCAGTCATACCGCTGCAGGATTGAATCTCCGGCTGATTCGCCAAGATTACGCGGCGCAGTCTCGCCGGTCACCTCCGCTTGACCTTTCAACCGCTGCTTCCACCCACTAGCGTCCGGCTATAAGTCCCACAGTTTCAACTGGTTGGAAAATGGGTCTGA
>CAYXVG010000060.1:0-39619 GCA_964468205.1 uncultured Solibacteraceae bacterium
TAGCGAATTGAGAGTGTCACGCCGTTCGGGCTCGTTTTGTCCCCGATTTGAACGATCACCGGAATCGCGCTCCCCGAGGCTACGCCGCGGGGAATCTCGGCGTTGATCTGGATCAATCCGGACACAAGGCCGGGCGCGGCGCCGGCGTACTTGACCGGCGCGGCGAGCCCGCCGATAGTGACCGAGACGGGCAGACGCGGCGCCGGTAGATCTCCGACTGCGAGCTTGCCGTCGATGCCCGGCGGATTCGTTTGTCCTTCTCCGGTGGCAAAGATCTGGACGATGGATCCTTTTTCCGCGGGGTTATCTGGGCGATTCAGACCGAAGTCCTGGTTGAGGATTGCGCCCGGGCCGCGGCCGGATGCGTTCTGTGTGAAGATTGCTGGTGTGGAGGCGGCCACCGGGAGCGCGAACGCGGATGTCGGGACACCCTGATTCTCAATCCGCACGGTGACCGAGGAGAGTCCGTCAACCGCGTACGGAACAATCGCGTTCACCTGGCCGGCCGAAACCGCGATCACCGGAGCTGGAATCTCGTCGAAGAAAACCTGGACGCCAGCCAGTTCGGTGGCGATCCGGTCACCTCCATTGAGATCGAAACTAACCGGAGCAGCGGGGCCGAGTCCCGCTCCGAAGAAGGTGACGATCTCTCCCGGGGCCACCGGGCCCGGCAGGAAACTCGCACCGTTGACAAGTCCGTTCAGGCTGACGCACGGGGGCTCAGGGGCGGTTCCCGGGTCGATTCGAGCGACGAACGTGTCCGTGCTGCCGCGGTAGCCGGAAGCATATGCAGGCCGCAGAGCGCCCGCCGTGGTCGTGAAATTCGAGGACGCCGTGCGTCCGGCGACTACCGCGCTTCCGTCCGGTCCGGTGGCGATCGCATATCCCGCGTCATCCTCGCGCCCGCCAAGGAGCATTCCAAATTCGAGCGGACCGCCTCCGGGGCCAAGTTTCAGTGCAAACGCGTCCCGCTTTCCGCTGTAGCCGGTCTGGCACGTGGTAGGGGAAACGGGGAAATCCGCCGCCTCGGTGAAACCGGTCAGGTAGACACCCCCACCGGCATCGGCGGAAATCGCCCTGGCCTGATCCGTTCCTCCACCCCCCAGGAAGGTCGAGTACACGAGGGTAGTGCCATCCACTGAGATGGCGCTGACAAAGGCGTCGTCGAACCCGCCGCCATCAGCGTGAGCAGGTTGGAACGCCGCCACCGTGACCGGGAAATCGGCCGAGAGAGTGCGTCCGGCCACATAGGCGATTCCCGCGCCATCGACCGCAACTCCGTGGACAGCGTCGGGTGCGGAGCCGCCGAGGTAGCCGCCGAATAGAAGGCCGCCGCCATCCGAGCTCAGCTTCACTACGAAGCCGTCCTCCTGGCCATCGGCTCCCGACGAGCGGAACGACCCGGGCGTAACAGGGAAGTCCTCGGAAAGCGTTACACCGCCAACCAGCACGTCATTGCGGCTGTCGACGGCTACCGCGAGGGCCTCATCAGCGCTCGAGCCGCAGAGCCGGGTGGACCAGTTCAAGCTTCTGCCGTCATCCGAAAGATTGGTCACGAAGCCGCCAAAGTTGAATCCCGTGCAACTGCGCTGGAAAGCGCCGGCTGTCGTGGGGAACCCACTGGAGTCCGAAGCGCCGGCCACGACCGCGTTTCCTGCGGGGTCGAGGCTGATCCCATACACGCGGTCCACGAAATCGTCGCCAAGATAGGTGGAATAGACCAGACTTGCACCATCAGCGGAGAGCTTGGTGACGAAACCGTCGGCGAATACGCCGATGCTCGCGTGAAAGATCTGAAAGGCGCCGAGGGTTGCTGGGTAGTTGAAAGATTCCGTCTCGCCGGCTACGAAGACTTCACCGGCGCCATTGACGGCAATCGCACGCGCTATGTCGGTTGCGGCGCCGCCGAGGAAGGTCGAATAGACGACCGAGTTCCCGCCTGGCGAGAGCTTGGTGACGAAAGCGTCGCCAGGAAAGTCAGTGGAGTCGTAGACGTCTTGGATCGCCCCGGGAGTCACCGGGAAATCCGGTGATTCGGTCGAACCGGCCATGTAGATGAATCCGTCCGCATCGGTGGCCACGGCCCAACCCTCTTCCAGGCCTGAACCCCCGAGAAAGGTGGAGAAACGAACTACTGGATCAATGACCAACTCGCGATCCGGGTTGTACTCTCCAAGCCGGAACGCCACGTCGCCCGAGTTCGTGACGGAGTAGCTCACGGCAACGGGGCTGCGGCGGTCATCGATCATCTGCCAGGCAACGGGCCTCTCCTGGATTGTGAAGCCGCCGGCGAGCAGTTCGCCCGCCGAGCCGATTTGGAGGTCTTCGACCCCCGCGATCCGGACACGGATAATTGATGGGTCAGCCCCGGGGGCAACCAAGAAATCGTATTCGAGCCGGCCGCGGTTGCCGTAATAGACAACGTCGATACCGGGCAGCACAGCCCGCGCCCGAACTTGGGAGAAGGTGGGGACGTGGGTGATCCATCTCTCCTCGTTCCGTCCTTGGAAATAGTGGCTCACGCCGGCGCGCGATCCAGACGCCTCCAGCTTGACCGTCTCCGGAAGACTCCCCGGGAAGCGAATTGAGACGGCGCGATTCCGATGCCAGATAGTCGCTCCCGCAGATCCAATGGCAATTTGCTGGCCGGGAGTCCGGGCGAGGAAGCGGACTTCCGGCGCGGCCTGCCCGCGATTCGGTTCGAAAACGACCGGGAGTTCGGCAACCTCGGCAGTGTTGGCGCCGCCGGTGGCTGTACTCAGGGGGAAGGCGAGAGCGAGAGCTAGAGTAAAGATCCAAGGGTTCATGGCAGCGCCGCGATTACTGTCCTTCAATTGACACTTCTTTCGAAAGTCCGCCGGCTTCGACGCGGAACACGTTGTTGCCCGGGCTGGACCCGAGCCTGAGTGTCGCCTCGAACAATCCGGGCGACCTTGAATCGGCCGGGAATACGGAAACCACTCCACCGCCACCCGACACCACGGTGACTGTAGGGGTGATAGCCGTGATCGGAATCCCCGCGGCATCGGTCACGCGAATCGCCAGGCCGCCCCGTAGCAACTGTCCCGCTCCGCCCGTCTCGTCGCTTCGAACGATGTTCAGGTAGGCAGGCTCGTTGGAGCGGATTCCGTACCAGTAAGGAACATGCATGTCGGAGCCAGGCAGAGTTCCGCTTACCCGGAGGAAGCCCTGATACTCGCCACTTGGCAAGCCGTTGGGCGAGATGCTCACCGTCACGGTTTTCGCCTCTCCCGGAGGAATGACCATCATGGACGCTGAGAGCAAGGGCGGCGCCGCGCTGTCAAACGGCTGTGCGGAGACAGTGAAGGTGTCGCTCGCTGTCCCGAGATTCGTAATCGTGAGCCGGCGGTTCAGCCCTTCTGTCGTATCGCCGAAACTAACGGCCGTGGGGTAAGCTGCCACGGTGGATTGCAGTGACCGATCCAAGTCGAGGCGTCCCCCGCCGGCTTCCTGGACCGGGACAACCCCGCCGCCATTTTGCGGTAGCGGTTCTGCTGCATTGATCAGCAACGAGCGGTAGTGATGCGCGGACAGGCCCGGACGGTTGGCTTTGAGGACAGCGGCAGCGCCGGCGACGATGGGAGCGGAAAAACTCGTGCCTTGGGTGAGATCGAAGCTATTGTCGAGCGTGGCGGTGTTTAGAGCCATCCCAGTCGCTACGATATCCGGTTTGATGGTCAGATCCGTATTAGGGCCGCGCGAGGAGAAACCCGCCAGCCGGTCCGGATCTACCTCAACCGTTACCCGGAAATTGACCGTTCCGGTCAGGCCTGGAGCGCCCGCCAGAGTCTGCTTAATTTCGAGTCCATTGTCGTAGCTCACCATGACGGCAGGAAGCGTTGCTCCGCCAACGGCCATGATGATGGGCTGCGGTTCGATCTCGTGGGTGTAGACCACCGCCGCGAGCGCACCGGCCGCTTGCGCGTGGTTGAGTTTCTCCTCGAAGAAGCAGGAGCCGCGGAGGATGACAGCGATTCTCCCGGACAGGCTGTTCGCCGGCAGCGGGCTGCATGCGAGGCCGTCAGAATCGAGCAGAGCCACGTCCAGCACCGGGGCCGTTATTGGAAACACGGGCTTGGGGCCGTCACTTGGAATCGCGCGGTAGTCCTCCACGCCGTCCAATGCGAATTTGGCATCAATCGTCCGGCTGTTCCAGGTGGCTCCGACCGAGATAGCCGAGTACGGTACCGCCGTGTCGCCGAGAGAAAACCGCCCGTTTCCCTCGTTCCCGGCGGCTACGACCACCAGAACGCCAAGTGCGGTGGCACGATCCATCATCCGCACGAGAATTTCGTCTTCGGGGCGAAGCGCGATGGACGAACCCAGACTGAGGTTGATTACATCCATCCCGTCCCGAACCGCATCGTCGATTGCCTTCAGCATGAGGTCAGTCCGGGCGGAACCCGACGGCCGGACAACTTTGTAATTTCCCAGCCAGGCCTTCGGAGCGACTCCGCTAATCGGTCCATCCGCCGTTGCTTTCACAACCCCTGCGGCGGCCATCGCGACAGCCGATCCATGGCCGTTCACGTCGTTCGCGTTCGAACCTTGATCGAGCACCGCCAGGTAATTGCGCGCGACAATCACTTTGTTGCTGGTGAACGGAAGATCCGAGGGACGGTTCACGCGGGGAAACCCCTCCGGCATTGGAATCGACGGGTCTACGAAGCCTGGATGGCTCGCATCAATTCCGCTGTCCACAATGGCGATCTTGACGCCTTCGCCCGCCCGGTCGCCACCGCCAATCTGGGACCACCCCTCAGGAACACGGTGTATTGGAAGCGCCCGCTCAAGCTTTACCTCTACCTCCCGCACCGGGTAGACGCGCCGTACGCCAGGAAATCGCGTGCACTTGGCCGCCGTCTCCTCCGGCATCTGGACGAGCAGCGCATTCGCCACCGTGTCGAGCGCCTCGAACGGCACGGCGCCTTCGCGCGCCAAGATACGCCGCAAGGTTCGCTGCTCGGCAGCCACAACGTCTCTGCGCTCGCGTGTGACCTGCCGGCGCCTTTCGAGCGACGGCTCCGAGGCTGCCTTCTCGGCTGGCGGATCCTCAGAGAGCTCGACGATATAGTAACCAGGAACGAGGCGGGCATACGCGAGTTGCGGCGCGGTGAACAGTGCCGCCATCGCGAACAACATTAGCGGCCAGACTAGCGACAAGATAAGCCTGGAAGGCGTTGACGTAACTCTTAGCATGGCGATGACTCTGATGTGCAAGACGCGGGCGCTCGAATCAGGCTTACAAACTACCTATCGGCAGACGCCCCTTACATCCTTGCGGAACTGTCACAATTTCAAGGATGGCGTAGCGGCACAGGGGGTTCCATCTTCGGTAGGCAAGCCGAAGCTTTTGATACACTTGGCAATCCTCAGCCGCACCTCTTCATTTAACCATGCCACACCCTTTTTCTTTGCCCCGGTTCGAAAAAGCGGTGGCAAACTACGGTAAGCTGGCTCACTGAAGGCAAAAAAGGAGGTAACAGAAACATGGTTAGAGTTGTCGCCCGAATACCCGCAAAACTGGAGAAGGTGGACGAACTGCAAGCATTGCTGCTTGGCTTAATCGAACCCACCAGAGAAGAAGAGGGTTGCATCCAATACGACCTTTGGCACAATCAGAAAGATCCCACGGATTTCACTTTTGTGGAACAGTGGACGAGCGCCGAAGCGCTGGATGCCCACCTCAAGACGCCACACCTCGAACGAGCGCTGGGCCGTTTCCCCGATCTTCTAGATGGAGAAGCGGACATTCGGACATACGATCTGCTAGCTTAAAGCTATTACCCGCGTTTTCTGTTGACAAGAAGATCCGGTACTATAAAATACGGTTTGGTGAATTGGTAGAAAGATGATATCCTCGATATCTATTTGATACTTGACGATTCTGCTACAGAGGTCAAAGTCATGCTGTCTTCGAAAAGAAGTAGTCGTCCTGTTCTCCTCATTGCCCTTGTCCTTGTCGCTTCGATCAGCCTGATCAGCGCGACGAAATCATCCTGGACCAAGCGCGACAAAGCGTTCTTTGCCGACGCCGATACTCTCGCTTTCGTCCGGCCAGGGTTGAAGATAACTATTCAAAGTGTTGACGCCGCCGCTGATGGCGTGGTAAGAGCTCGTGTCAGTTTCACCGACGAGCAGGACGTACCACTTGACCGGAACGGCGTCTTCACCCCGGGGGCGATAGTAGCCCGCTGGACGCTGGCGTACATCCCCGCCGGGGAAGGCCAGTATACGGCCTACACGACAAATTCGATCGGCCAGGCGGCGAATGACAGCGGTGGGGTCTGGGAACAGCACGAAATCGGTGACTATACCTACACGTTCGGCACGAGGCTCCCTTCCAGCTTTGACATGACAGCAACTCACACGGTGAGCGTTAGCGCGAGCCGGAACCTCAGTGAATGGGATCTGGGCACGAATCTAACGGAAGTGACACACGACTGGGTACCGGATGGTTCGCCCGTTACGGTCACCCGCGACGTGGTTCGCACTGAAACGTGTAATGTCTGCCACGACAGGCTTGCGCTGCACGGGACCACCGGCAGGACGACGATCGAAGGCTGCGTGATGTGCCACCAGCCGCAGAGCATCGATCCCGAATCGGGCAACACCGTTGACATGAAGGTGATGATCCACAAGATTCACTTCGGGGCTGATCTGCCTAGCGTCCAAGCGGGCAATCCATATTTCATCGTCGGCTTCGGAGGCAGCGTTCATGACTACTCCGACGTTGTCTATCCGGCCGATGCCCGGCGGTGTGGAACTTGTCACACGGATGCGGCCGGCGCCGCTCAGCACGAAGTCTGGTTGACGAACCCAACCCGGGTCTCCTGCGGTTCATGCCACGATGACGTGAATTTCGCCACCGGCGAGAACCATGCCGGACTGCCGCAACCGAGCGACAACCAGTGCAAGAATTGCCATACGCCCGAGGGCGAACTGGAGTTCGACCTCTCCATCGTTGGCGGTCACACGATTCCGGAGGCGTCGAAGGAACTGCCGGGTACGGTGGTTGAGTTGCAACAAGTGTTTGATCATGGTAGAGGGCAGAACCCGAGAGTCGCTTTCAAGCTCACGGATAAGTCTGGCAATCCACTGGTTGCCTCCGAGATTGACCGGCTGCAACTGGCTCTGGATGGGCCGACAACAGACTTTTCGATGGATCCGATCATCGAAGACGCCCAGTCGGCCGCTGGCGGCACGAACGGCGAATACATATACACGTTTGAAGAAACGATACCGATGGATGCTGCCGGTTCCTGGGCGGTTTCTGTCGAGGCCAGGCAGGCGATTACCTTGCTGCCGGGCACGGTTAAGGCGATGTCCGTTCGCGATTCCGCGATGAACCCGGCCATTTACTTCTCCGTCGACGGTTCGCCAGTGATGCCCCGCCGGGAGGTCGTGAGCAGGGAAAAATGCAACGACTGCCACGCGGATCTTGCCCTCCACGGCAACAATCGCAAATCCATCGAATACTGTGTCATGTGCCACCACCCCAATGCGGACGACTCTCCTGTCCGTCCCGCAGATCAGATGCCCGCTGAATCGATTGATTTCCGCACCATGGTTCACCGCATCCACACCGGGAAGGAGCTATCACGAGTGCAAGCCGGAGAGCCCTACATCATCTTCGGTTTCCGTGGTTCCGTCAACGACTTCAGCCACGTCGGGTACCCTGGTATGCGGAGCAACTGCTCGGGTTGCCACATCAATGACTCGCAGCAACTGCCGCTGGCAATGACCCATATCGACGTCCAGGATCCGCGAGGCTTCCTGAATCCGGTGGGCCCCGAGTCCGCGGCCTGTCTGAGCTGCCATGACAGTCTTCAGGCGGCTTCCCATGCCTTAGCGAATACGAGCGCGCTGGGGGAAAGTTGCGCGGTCTGCCACGGTCCCGGAAAACAATCATCAGTGGACCGTGTGCACGCGCAAACTTTTTAGGTAATCCTAAAGCATGCGGACCAAAAAGAGAGGGCCGGCTAGCAAGCTGGTCCTTCCCCTTGCCATCTGTTTCCTCGCGGTCGCCGCAATCTCACAAGAGCCGTCTTCGGCGGCCGGGGAAGAGAAGGCCGAGTACATCGGATCAGAGATGTGTGAGGGCTGCCACTCCGAGTTGTACGAGTCGTTCCAGAAGAACCCGCACGTTGCCATCGAGACCGGCGAGAAGAGCGGCTGGCAAGGGCAAGCGTGTGAGTCCTGCCATGGTCCCGGCTCCAAGCATATCGAAGCGATGGCCGCCGAGTTTATCATCAACCCGGTGAAGCTTCCTCCGATGCGGGCTGATGAAGGATGTCTCGAATGCCACCTCAACCAGCCGACGAATGCCGGCCGTATACAGGGAGGGCACGCCCGTAACCAGGTCGCCTGTGTGAGCTGCCATCCGATACACGTGGAGCCCCCCAGGGGCGACGCGCTGCGCCCGCACCCAAATCAGAAGATCAACCAGGAATGCTCAGAGTGCCATTCGTCTGTCTGGGCATCCTTCCAACGTCCCCATGCGCACAGACTGCCAGAGGGTGCGATGTCCTGTATCGATTGTCATAACCCTCACGGCAACTTCCTGCCTGGAAGCATGCAAGCCGTTTCGGCTAATGAGCCAGGTTGTTTCGGATGCCATGGCAACCTTCGCGGGCCGTTTGTGTTCGAGCATGCGCCGGTCCGGTTCGAGGGATGCCAGTCGTGCCATGAGCCGCATGGTTCGGCCAACCCGAGAATGTTGACGAGGAATCAAGTATCGACCGTGTGCTTGGAGTGCCATTCGAATGTCTTGACTCCGGCCGGAGGTTCCGGACAATTGGGCGGGATCCCAACCGGCATTCACGACCTGCGCAGCAGCCGGTTCCAAAATTGCACGCTTTGCCATGTCAAGGTTCACGGTTCGCACGTGAACCGGGATTTCCTGCGATGAAACGCTTGCTCACAATCCTCCTGCTTAGCCTGCCACTCGCCGGCCAGGACAGCTCCGCGGCGGATGCCGGCGAAAAGAGCCTTTCCGGCACGGTGGACCTTGGTTACCGTTGGGTATCCGATGGTGCAGGCAGCATGGACACCTATCGAAGCGTGGTGAATCTTCAGGACGGTTTCCGCGTCTTCGGGCTCGACTTCATGATGAAGGACCCGAAGCGAAAGCTCTTCGACCAAGTGACAGTATTCGCTGATAGCTGGGGCGACCCCTACAACACCGTCCGCGTGGATGCGGAACGCGACAAGACCTACCGCTTCACCTTCGGCTATCGGAATATTGTGTACTTCAACGCGCTACCGTCGTTCGCCAACCCCAGCCTGGGCGATGACGTACTCTTCAGCCAGCGCTCGTTTGACGTTGAGCGTAAGCTTTGGAACTCGGAACTGGAGTTTCGGCCGGGCAGCCGCATTGTGCCGTATGTCGCTTTCGCCCGGGACTCCGGCGACGGCCGTGGCGTCACGCCATTCGTTTCGAACGGCAACGAGTTTCCTGTCTCCACTCAATATCGGGACGGTACGAACGACTATCGCGGCGGCGTACGCTTCGAGTTCAAACGCTGGCATTTGACTGTCGAGCAGGGGGGGGCGTCGTTCAAGGACGATCAGCAGGTCATGACCAACGACCCGAACTTCGGGAACCGGACAGGTACTATTCTTGGACGTCAAACCTTCATCGATAATGCCAGTCAGAACTACGGCATGCGAGGCGACAGCATCTACTCCCGCGCGCTTTTCACGGCGAACCCGGTGCGCTGGGCGGGTCTCACCGGCCAGTTCCTCTATAGCCGCCCGCAGGTTGATGTCAGCTTCCTCGAGGGAGCCGAGGGCCTGCTTTATCTCGGCGGTGTCTCATTCGCCGATATCACGCGCGCAGCGGGTTCCGGCCTTGCCAAACGTCCCCACACTTCAGGCTCGTTCACGGCGGAGATCCGGCCCACGCGGCGTATCCGCATACACGAGTCGATCATGACAGACCGCTCGCACGTGGCCTCCTCCTTGCTGTGGAACGTCTCCGCCATCGCCAGCGGAACCGAAAACGCGCGATTGGAGAACTTTAGTGACCGGCTCATCACCAACTTCAACCGGCAACAGGTGGACGCCTTCTTCGACGTGACCCAGCGGCTCACGCTCCGCGGCGGCCATCGCTACGAGTGGGGCGACGCCATCGTGCGCGGAGCGACTCTGAATCCGGCCACGACGGAAGCCGGGGAACTGAAGCGGCACGCCGGCCTCTTTGGCGCGAACTACCGCGTAACGCGAAAGGCCGTCCTTAACCTCGACTACGAAGCAGCGGATGCAAGCAGCACCTATTTCCGCTCCAGCCTGCATGATTACCACCGGGCGCGAATTCGCGCCCGGCTGCATCTGCGCGATGACCTGCAGTTCAACGCCGGGTTTCACTACCTGACGAACGACAACCCGGCTGCCGGCGAAAACCACGAGTTTCGCGACGTTCGCGCCACTGGCTCGCTTCGCTGGCGCCCGCGCGGTGGGCAGCGGTTTAACGTTCTTGGCGAGTACAGCTTCTCCGCTCTGAAGTCCGATATCGGCATTCTCATTCCGCCGTTCTTTCAGCCGGCCCTCTCAAGCTACCGGGACAACGCTCACTCGGGCACGGGAATAGTTGACATCAATTTGCCGGAAATCGGCTCGGGGCGAGCGCCCCGATTGAGTGCCGGAGGGGGCTTTTTCAAATCCTCCGGTAGCCGTCCGACGAAATACTGGCAGCCAGTAGGCCGTCTTCTGCTGCCTGTTAACCCCCACGTGGCGGGCTTTTTCGAATGGCGCTATTACGGAATGACGCAGACGTTCTACTCGTTCGAAGGTTTCCGGAGCCACCACCTGATATTCGGTCTTCAACTCGGCCTGTGAGTGGTTTTCGGGAGGCGCTGAACTCGCGCTATCCTAACCCTTATCCTGAAGTTAGCGCGGATCGGAAATGGCAGCGTACCGTCCTCAGGCGAAATACGTCACTGTATTGGCGGTGATCTCCGGGCTTATACTCATCGTCGGGGCGAAGTTTCGTCCGTCGGCGAGTCCCGAGACCCCAATTACACAGAGCGAGTTGCGGCGGCTTCAATTCACGGCCCAGCAGCGTAGCCTCGACGATGTCACCTCCTTTTTCAGCCGCCTCGCGGATCAGGTGAAGCCCGGGCTGGTGTGGGTCCGGGGCCTGGAAGCCGGGGGCGTGGTCTGGGATGACCAGGGAACAATTGTAACGTCGGCGCCGCGAAAACCGTTTCGCCGGACCCCCACCGCAGGGCGCTTCACTCTCGAACAGGATGTGGCTTCCTTGCACTTTCCCGTGGGCGCTTTTCGCGCGCCGAATGAGGCTGGTTTGGAGACCTACTTCCGGGGGAGGGCGGATACACTGAAGCAGGGAAGTTGGATTCTCAAGGTTACCGCCAAGCGCGATGGCGGGCATCTTTACGCGCCCGGCACATACGAAGGTGTCGTTGCCGCCGGGTGTAGTGGCTACACGGTGCAAACGGTGGAAACCAATCTCCCGCTCGACGAGTCTTCGGCCGGCGGTGCGGTGTTCGACCTGGAAGGGAATCTCTTGGGGCTGATTCTGCGCTGTGACGAAGGACACTCCGCGGTTACTCCCGAGGGAGTCGATCGCATGCTCGAAGAGGCGCGAAGCCTCTCCGGACAGATATTGCGCCGCTACGGCCTGCATGCAGAGCCACTGAGTGACGATTTGCGCGAATATTTCGTTATTGACACCGGTCTGATCGTCAACGAGATTTGGTGTAATTGGCCTGCGGACCGGGCTGGGATTGTTCCTGGAGACATCATTGTCTCGCTCGACGAGGGCGAGGTCACCACACCGGAGGATCTGCGGAAGCTCTTGCTCCCGGTTGCTTTTCCGAATTTCGAGGTCGGTCTTTGGCGGGGAGGAAGAAAGATGACCCTGACATTGCCGGTGAGCCGGGGAGAGTTACCAATGGGAAGTGAAGCCGAGGGCCCGGGGATCTTGCTCAGCGCCGGACCGGAAGGCTACCCGATTGATGAAATCACTCCCGGAAGCCGCGCGGACCGGGCGGAACTGGCCCGCGGTGACCGGCTACTCCGCATCGGTGGGCAACGCCCTCGCAGCCTGGACGCGGCGCGGAAGGTCCTTAGCGAAGGCGAAAGGGAGCCGGTATACGTAGTGATTGAGCGCGGGCAAAAGAAGCTCGGAGCCTATCTTAGGTAGATGAACGAGTTATCCTCACTCGGGCTCATCCTGCTATTCGCCCTCGCGGCCGGGCATATGGTCAAGTTCCTCCGTATTCCGGAGGTGACCGGGTACATTCTTGCAGGTGTTGCCGTTGGACCCTCTGGCTTAGGTTGGGTGAGCCAGGAGAATCTGGCTGCCCTGGAAGTCTTCAGCGAAGTGGCGCTGGGGCTGATTCTTTTTTCGATAGGAGCGATTTTTGAGTTCCGCAGGGTGCGGCAAACGGGCCCAGCTGTACTCAGGATCACGGCTGCCGAGAGTATCCTCGCCGCTTTTTTGGTGAGTTGCTGCATGCTGGCGCTCGGGCAGGATTGGCAGGTTGCCTTGTTGCTTGGCTCTATTGCGATAGCTACCGCTCCCGCCTCTACGCTTATGGTGGTTCGCGAACGGAATGCCTCGGGACCGTTGACCGACACGCTTGTGAGTGTCATTGGAGTAAACAACCTTGTCTGCCTCATAGCGTTTGCCATTGCAGCTACGATCCTCGATCTCAGCATGGTCGGCAGCGGAGAGGAAATTCTCATAACACTCTACCGCTCCGGCTACATGTTGATTTGGCAGATGGCGGGTTCGGCGGCCCTCGGATTTCTAGTGGGGTTGCTGCTCGCCGCCTGGGCCACCCGTGTGACGGAACACGGCGAAGTCCTGATCCTTTTCACCGGCTGCGTACTCCTGTGCGTGGGAGCCGCAATGGTACTCGACCTGTCGACTTTGATCGCCAGTCTGGCGGTGGGCGCCACCATGGCCAATCTGTCCGCGCACACCCGTCGCATGCTCCAAACCATCAGCCGAAGCGATCCGCCTTTCTATGCGATCTTCTTCGTCATCGCGGGTGCTGACCTCGACCTCGGCCGGATACAGAGCCTTGGTCTCGTTGGCCTCGTGTACGTCCTCGCCCGCGCGACAGGCAAGGTGGTCGGAACGCGCTACAGCTCTGAACGGCTCGGCATGCATCCTCATGTACAGCGCTATCTCGGTTTTGGCTTGATGGCTCAGGCGGGCCTGGCAATTGGACTTACCATTGCCGTTGACCGGCAGTACCCGGAATACGCTCTAGCGGTGAACACGATAGTCCTGGCCGCCGTCACGATCTCGGAGATCATCGGACCCATAGCCGCCCGGATTGCCATTGACCGTAGCGGAGAGGCCCGGCCTGAAGACGTGGAAGTGTTCGAGGGCCAAGCTTAGGGCTCGCAGGACCACGCCTTCAAGGTAGCCTACTTGGAAGCCTCGGCTTCCGCGGCAAGCTGACGCTCTCGTTCCCAGCGGAGACGCCCGAGGTGTTCTTCATGAATTGTGGACATGCCCACCCAGTAATATCCACCTGCAAACATCAGAAGGAAAGGAACCGCCATCAGGTGGAATGAGTCGACTGCGAAGTACGCCATGCCCAGAAAAGCCGTGCCCATCAGGATTTCGAGGTACGGTAACAGTCCGCTCTTACGCTGGTAGCTAGTGTCCCTGCTACTCTCCCGCTTGTGGTGGCCAATTGCGTACTTAGCCGTACGGGCGAATTCAGTCGGAATGCGCAGCAGCGCCTCGAGCACCGCACGGCTGTTCACGATCGTGAGTCCGACGCCGGCCGCGATAAGCATCGGCATGAGCAGAATGGACCGCTTCCAATGCAAGGGATCGCGGCCCCGCTGTGAAGCGGCGTAGAAGGTAATGACCGAAAAGAAAGTGGCCAGGATTATCGGCAGATCCAGCGCCAGCATCTCCATCCAGCCCATATGGAAGCGGACAATCATCACCGGGAGCAGCAGCGCGGAGACGAGGACCATGAGCGGGTAGGAAATGTTGGGTGTGAGGTGGAAAACAGCCTCCGCCTTTTCACGGAACGAGATCTTTGACCGAAAGACGGAGGGCAGCAACTTGAGCGCCACCTGCGTGAGTCCCTTGGCCCAGCGGGCCTGCTGGACCTGGAAGGCGAAGGTTTCCACGGGCAGTTCTGAGGGGCTTTCGACGTGGGGCAGATACCGGAATTTCCAGTCCCGGAGTTGCGCCCGGTAACTCAAATCCGAGTCCTCGGTGAGCGTGTCGTGCTGCCAGCCGCCGGCGTCTTCGATCATCTTTCGCCGCAACACTCCAGCGGTGCCGTTGAAATTGAAGAAAAGCCCGGCGCCGCAGCGGGCGGTGTGCTCGAGAATGAAATGGCCATCCAGCAGCGTGGCCTGCACTTCGGTCAACAGGCTGTAGTTGCGGTTAATGTATGTCCAGCGGGTCTGGACCATGCCGATCCGCGGATCAGTGAAGTAGTGGATAGTGTTTTCCAGGAATCCCCTGTCTGGGAGGAAGTCGGCATCAAAGATAGCGATGAATTCCCCCGTCGCCGACCGTAGACCCTCTTCGAGCGCACCCGCTTTGAAGCCCGACCGGTTCCTGCGATGGTGGTATTCGATCGGCACGCCCCGCGAGCGGTATTCTCCCACCAGCCGCTCAGCGATGGCATGGGTCTCGTCGGTGGAATCATCAAGCACTTGAATCTGAAGGAGTTCCCGCGGATATCGGATGTGCGAAACAGCATCGAGGAGGCGTTCGACCACATAGCGTTCGTTAAAGAGCGGCAATTGGATCGTCACCCGGGGAAGCTGACTGAAACGCCGGCCCGGAGGTGCTTCGAGGATCTTGTGATGGCGCCAAAACCGAAAGACGGTGAGGTAGCGGTGGCTGCCGTAGATGGCCAGAACTCCAAGAAAAAGAAAGTAGGGAATCAGGATGCAGTAGTCGAACCAGTAGAATTGATGAATGCCCGCGAAAGTATCATCGACGAAGCGTTGCTTGAGTCCCCCCAAGAGAGCTTCCGCGAAGAATAACGCCATCGGCTGAAGAGTTGCTACCATAAGCTACCGCTGAGGGTTTCGGCCGTTTGCCCCCGGGCATGAACATGCTCCTCCAGTCCACCCCCGTTCAGCTACTTGGCTGCGCTTCCGCAATGGAAGCCACCTATCTTGTACTTCGCACACAAGGAGACCTGCGGTTCCGCATCCCCGAAACAATCGCACTCCTCCTGCTGACATCTATATTCTACCTTGTTTCCTGTTACTTGGTCCTTCGGAAGGAAGAGGCAAGGGATGCTCCGGTTTGCCGCAAGATGGTATGGATTGTACTGGCGGCTTCAATGCTGTTCCGCCTCACCGTGTGGCCCCTGGAGCCGGCTCTTTCCGATGACGTCTACCGCTACCGGTGGGAAGGCATGGTCCAGGCGCACGGCGGCAATCCGTATCAGTCCAGGCCGATAGATCAGGAGTGGAGTCACCTGCGCGATGACGGTTTCACGCGCGTCTCCGTACCCGGCAATAAGGCCGGATACGGGCCGCTGTTGGAACTCGTCCAGGCGGGCACGTATCAACTCGTCTCACACGTCACCCCAGACCCTCACCGGCAGGCGTTCTGGTTCAAGGCCCCGGCAGCGTTGTTCGACCTGGGAGTGATTGCCGCGTTGATTGCCCTGTTGACGGCGCACGGGATGTCACCTCTGCGGGTGCTTGTCTACGCGTGGTCGCCGCTGCCGGTGATCGAATTCTGGGCTACGGGGCACAACGACGCCATTGCGGTGTTCTTCGTAGTCCTGGCCCTATTGCTCGCTCGGAAGGAACGCTGGATCGGCTGCTTTGCGGCGCTCAGTCTCGCCGCCTGCGCGAAGATCTGGCCTCTCGTGCTGTTTCCTCTCTTCATCGGCCGCTCCCGCGGACGGCGCTGGTGGCAGCCGGCCCGCTGGTGGCAGTGGACCGTACTTCTCCCGATTACGCTCATGCTGGCGCTGCCCTACTGGAGCAATGTCCGGGAGAACGCCGAGTTCATGAGCGGCTTCCTTGGTGGTTGGCGCAACAACGACAGCGTTTACGGCTTACTACTATGGCTCACCGGCGACCAATACCCGGCCAAGCACCTTGCGTTCCTGATCATCGTTGTGACAGTGCTGGTGGTAACGTGGATGCGCCTCCGGATCGAGACCGCGTCGCTGATCGTGATCGGGGTGATGCTCGCCGTCTCCGCCAACTGCCATCCGTGGTATCTCACGTGGATCGTACCGCTACTGGCCTTCGCTCCAGTTCCGGCCCTCCTGCTCTGGACCGTGCTCATGCCCGTGGCTTACCGCGTTGTGATCGACTGGGCAATGCTCGGAGAATGGCATGGCCGTACGCCCTGGCGTTGGTTGATCTACGTCCCCGTTTATTCACTCCTCGTGGGGACGCCGCTTGTTCGGGCCCTGCGCCGCAAGCTCCGGTCGACGTGACGTGGGCCGGGGGCTGGAATCTCCTGACGGGTTCTGATCTCAGCCGCGAAAACGGACCATCCATTCGGCGGTCTCGCAATTGGCCGCCCGAATCAGCTCGATGTTCTCCACGTCCGGTCGCTCGAGTTCGTCGAGGAGACCACGGTCCCGGGCCCGGTTTCTTTGATACGCGCCGCAAAGATGAAAGCCGGCACACCCAGAGTTCTTGCGAAGTCCGGCGAGAACCTCGGCGTACCAGTCGCCATCATTCCGCGACCCCCCTCAATATCGGGGTCCGGCTTGCCTTTGGCGGCGTCGGCCAGCAGGACCGGTTTCCCCGTGGCCCGCCGCCAGTAGGCAAGGTGCTTCATCGGGGCCTTGAAGTCTTGAAAGGAGAGCACACCTACGTAGGGCAACGCCTCTTCGACAACCTCAAGAGGGAGTGGTGCATTTGCCTCATAACGGTCGCCCAGAATCAGGTGGTGCTGGCCGTAGCGCCGGATCGCTTCGTGAGCGGTCTTGTGGTACCGTGCTGCGAGGGCACGGAGTTCCTTGCGCCCAGACTCCGTCTTCCGTAGTGCGGGATCGAAGATCGGACCCAGCCCACCGTGTTGAAACCCCAGGCCTTCAGGTTCGGCCGGACAGATTTTCGGATCCAGTTGACGGTGCTGTTGGCGTATTTCTCTTGCCAGAGATGAAAGTTCTCCGGGTAGCGGCAACTGCCGGATCGATATGGTTGAGCCCCAGGGAGAAGAAGTGCCGGTCATCCGGGGTGATAAACCACCACCGCCCATTCCGCTGGGCGACGGAAAAGAAGCCGGCGGGTTCGCCAGCCTTCGCCTTCGCTGCCGCCCCGGCCAGAGTCCCAAACGCAATGAATGTTCTGCGGTTCATGGATTCTCAAGCTACTGTCGGGTCACTCGACCCACCGGATATGAGCCTCTTTCAGCTCGAACGCCTGCTTGCCTGGGATTTGGCTGGCGCGGACAACGAGTTTGGTCGGGCCTGTGGTAAGGTCGACCGGTGGAAATGCCAGCGGAGCCCATGTTTGTACCCAGACCGGACCGCTGGTTCTGACAGCGCCGCGGTTCCGCGCATCTGCGCTGGGAGGTTTAGGGTCATGAGCGCGATCCACCGTCGCTTCCCGCTTTTGCCCGTCCAAGTCGATCTGGATTGTCGCCCCGGCATCTGGTTCCGGCACGCTGTACCGCAAGGTCACTTCGTACTGGCCAGCCCGCAAGACGTCGAGGTCCCAGACGACGTAGTCTCCCGTGCTCCTCCAGTTGACCACGGAGTCGTGCGCCCAGCCTTGGCCGCGCGCGAACTTTAGCCGGCCGTGCAACTTAGAGTCTTCGGCTTGGACGGCCACGGCGTCTTTACCGGGATGCCCCACCGGCGCCGGCTGTGGGCCGAAGCCGCCGGAGGTCACGTCCTGGTACCAGTTCTCATACGCCGTGGTCAATCGGCCAGCAATATCCGGATGCTCGCCAGCCACATCCCGCTTCTGTGCGGGGTCCTCGATCATGTCAAACAGTTCATATTCGTTGCCGCGGTTTACCAAGCGGTACCGTTCGGTGCGCACGGAGCCAGGCGTCATAAGTGTTTCACCGAAGCGGTTCTGGTGCGCGAAGATCATGCGGCCGGGCCAGCCGGCCTCGTCTCCATTGAGCAGCGGAACCAGGCTGCGGCCGTCCTGCGGCAAGGTCTCGGGCGATTCAACGCCGCACAGCTCAATCAGGGTCGGGAACACGTCGACGTGGGCGGCGATGCGCGTCACCGTTGTTCCCGGCTTTATGTGTCCGGGCCAACGGATGAAGAACGGTACACGAACGCCCCCCTCGTCCACCTGAGCCTTGATTCCCCGCATTCCGCCGTTGTACCGCTGCCGGGCAGGGCCGTTGTCGCTAGTGAAGATGACAATGGTCTGCTGCGCCAGATTCAACTCGTCGATCTTGCGGAGGATACGGCCCAGGTTTTCGTCAATGTTCTCGACCATTCCGTACACAGCGGCGGTCCTGTCCTCAAATCCAAGCGAGCGGTACTTGTCGACGTACGGTGCCGGTACCTGGAACGGGTGATGCGGCGCGTTATAGGGCACGTAGCAGAAGAACGGACGGCTACGATTGCGCTCAATGAATTCCCGCGCGGCATCGGTGAGAACATCGGTGATATAGCCGTTGGTCTTCACGGGCTCGCGATTGTGCTCGATGACCGCGTCGAAGTAGTTCTCCCAGGCGCCTCGGCAGAAGCCGAAGAACTCCTGGAAGCCCCGGTAGTTCGGATGGTATGGCCCGTACTCGCCGTTATGCCACTTGCCGAAAGCGCCGGTGGCGTATCCCGCCTCTGCGAGGGCGTCGGCTATGGTGACTTCGTTCAGACGCATTACCTCCAAGCCGTGCGAGACCCAAGCAGCGCCGGTGCGAAGGTTATAGCGGCCGGTGAGAAAACTGGCCCGGGAGGGGCCGCACATCGGGCTCACGAAGAATCGGTCAAACCGGGCGCCTTGTTCGGCGAGCCTGTCCATGACGGGAGTGTCGATCAGGCTATTGCCGTGAGAATGCACGTCGCCCCAGCCCTGATCGTCCGTGACGACAAGAACGACGTTCGGTCTTCGATCACTTTGTCGGGACAGCGGCTCGGCCTGCTGAGGAAGAGCCTCTCCGGGGATCCAAACAGCCGCCAGAACGGCGAGCAGGTACCGCAGGTTCATGCCTATCTCTCCTTCCGTTGGGTTCGTTCCGCCTTCAAGGATTCATCCAATCGAATTCCTGGGTGAAGCTGCTGCGCTGAAGGCGTGGCGCGTAGGGAGCGCTCTCAGCCGGAATCCACTTCGACAGGCGGGCCTTTACGGGAGCGTATTCCGGATCGGCCGCCAGATTACGAAACTCGTGCGGATCGTCACGGTGATCATAAAGCTCTTCATCGCCGTTGGCGTACCGAATATACCGCCACCTCTCGGAACGAACCGAGTGGTTGCCGGGATGGTGCGTTGTGAGGGCGGGGCGTTCCCACTCCCGTTCGGGGTCCTCGATCAGCGGCGCGAGGCTATGCCCATCGAGACCGGCTTTCTCCGGTAATCCGCACAGTTCCACCAGGGTCGGATAGATGTCGATGAGTCCCACAGCCCGGGCGGAGACTGCGCGGCGCCCTTCCTCCCCGGGACGCACAAAGAGGAGAGGCACCCGGGTGGACTCTTCCCACAGAGACCGCTTTTCCCAGTGCATCTTCTCGCCCAGATGCATGCCGTGATCCGACCAGAGTACGATCAGCGTATCGCCGGCATGCGGGCTGCGCGCCAGCGCGTCCACCAGCCTTCCCACGCACCGGTCGGTGAACGTCGAGGAGGCGAGGTACGACGCCACCGCCTTGTGCCACAGCCCGTGCCGGGTGATGTTATGGTGGCTCATCGGTGTGGAGTCGAAGTAGCGGGTGAACTTGCGGCCCATCGGAGGAAGGTCGTCCAGATCCCCCGGCAGGATCGGCGGCAGCTTTACCTGATCGAGCGGGTACTGTTCGTAGTAAGGGCTGGGTGTGAGCCATGGCAGATGCGGAGTAATCAGCCCAACGGCCAAGAAGAAGGGCTGATCGTAGCTTTGACTGAGCTTCGAGATCGCCCAATCGACGACCCGCATGTCGGCCATCTCTTTGTCTTCTGCCGGTATCGGCCCAAAATCGAAGATGCGCGGGTTGGGCAGGCCGCTGGCCCCGTCTGGGCCGGCGAATTCAGCGGCCAGCTTCCAGCCGTGGCGAACGCCCCATTCGCTCCAAGCGGCGTCGTCGTTGCGATGGAAGATCTTGCCGCCCCCCATGGTGTAGTAGCCCTGCTGTTTAAAGTACTGAGGCAGTGTCACTACGTTTTCGAGCTCTGGGGCGCGCCGAAACTCCTGTTCGATCACGTAGACGCCGTTATTGTGTGGATATGTGCCGGTCAACATGCTGACACGTGACGGCACGCAGATCGGCGCCTGGCAGTGGGCGTTCGTGAATAGGGTCCCGCGTTCAGCCAGCCGGTCGATGTGGGGCGTGCGCACCTGCGGGTGCCCGTCAAGACAACCGACCCAGTCATTGAGGTCATCAATGGAAATGAAAAGGACGTTAGGTCTTACGTCTCGTGCAGCCGTGGCCGGCAGGCCGGCCAGCAGAGCGACATAGGCAATGCCCGGCAAGTGCAGCCAGTTCTTCATCATCTCTCCAACTGAGCTGGATATGAGCAGTTACAGGGAACTCCAGCTATCGCGAGGGTAGTCGCTGTGACGTCCA
The DNA here is from genome assembly GCA_964468205.1 of uncultured Solibacteraceae bacterium. Classification (GTDB taxonomy): domain Bacteria; phylum Acidobacteriota; class Terriglobia; order Bryobacterales; family Bryobacteraceae; genus CAWELS01. Next base: position 20,685 of record CAYXVG010000060.1, read on the forward strand.
GCAGACTAACCACATCCTCCCAGACCCGGCCAGCGCGATACTGCTCAGGCGCTGGAAAGCGCTCCGGCCAGCGAATGATCATCGGAACCCGATCCCCGCTGTCATAGCACCAGTCCAGGCCTCGTACCTCCAGACGGCCGTTGTCCCCAAAGTACATCACCACTGTTTCGTCGAGAAGACCGTCGGTCTCCAACCTGCGGAGAATCTCGCCGCATCTGGTGTCCACGTCGCAGACGGCGTCGAGATAGCCAGCCCAGTCCTCGTGCACAATCGGGTGATCCGGGTAGTATGGCGGGACGCTCACTTTGGATGGATCAATGCGGCGCGGATGGCCTTGCCCGTTCCAGGGATTCCGCTCCGATCCGGACCAGCCTCTCCTGCCCCCTCGCTCCACGGCCGGGAGATTCACCTGTGCGAAGAAAGGTTTGTTCTCTAGCAAGTCAGACCAATCATTCGAGTGAAACAACCGGTAGGTATTGCGCAAGTCTTGCTGCTGCACAGCGTTGTTGGCTGTCTGATGGGATTTCGTCCAGATTTCTTCCCCCTCCACCTCAAAGTTCAGGTCTGTCTTACCGGTACCAATCGGCTTGCCGTCCAGGAACTGGATATTCGCCGTGGAATAGCCAACGGCACGCAACCGGTGAGTTACTGGCAGCACGCCCTCGGGCAGGTGGAAATGATCGTCTCGATGGGACCGGTGATTATGCGCGCCAATGGCCGTCTGATACATGCCGGTCATGAAGGCCGACCGGCTGCTCGAGCACACGGGGGCGGTCGAAAACACCCGGGCGAAACGCATGCTCTCAGAAGCCAGCCGATCCAGATTCGGCGACGGAACCAAGGGATGACCGTAACAGCCCAGGTCCGGTCCCATGTTCTCCGCAATGAGCCAGAGAATGTTGGGTCCGCGGGTGGTGGCGAAAGCGGCCGGGGCGGCAACCTGGACCATCCATTCCCGCCTGGTTGTCTTCATACCGGCTTTGTGCATTGCTGGTCCACCGTTCTTGATGCGACCTTCACTCCGGTGAAATACGGATGCAGGGGAGCGACGGAATCCCCCAGGACGAGATGCAATCGCTCCAAGCCCGCGCCATCGAGCCGGATATCGAACCAGCCGGACGCGGGTTCATAGCGCCAGCCGCCTTCCGACTGCGCCACAGCGGCGCCGTTCACCGTGACATGTAGAGGTTCACGTTGTGAATAGATCCGAACCCGGTACGGCGCGTGCTCCTGTGAGCGGAATACAAGGTTGAGCTCGCCTTGCACCGGTGCGTACTTTCCCGAAACGTACTCAGCCGGAGCCCAGTCGGAAAGGAACAGCGGAATGTCACCGATGCACAGTAGCGCTAGGTCGTAAAGGCTGGTAGCGGAGGACCAGTGCGTGCCTCGCTGCCTGCCGCTTTCAGCGGCGCGCCGGGCCTGTTCCCGGAGGCCTTTGATATCCCATCCCAGAAAAAGCCGCTGAGTCAGGTTCGGAAGGGAAATCCTCCGACGCTCGGAACGAGCGGCTTCCCGTTCGAGAGCCTCCTCTTCCCTCCGCATCCGGTCTCCTGCCCAAGTCTTGTACGCCAGCATGAACTCGTGCGATGTGCCTTTCGAAGTGTCCAGCATGGCCACTCCGCCCATTTTTGGAACGGAGGCCTGGATTCCGTTCTCGTGAAACCAATAGAAACCCTCAAATTCACGCCACGGGTCGCCATCTGCCGTCACAGAGTGAAGATAATCCTGAAAGCCGAGTCGCGCGACTGCCGCCACCATGCTCTTCGCTCCCAGTACCAAGCCGACAATTTCGTCCTGCGGGTACCCAACGCGTGCCGCGGCGTAGGCGAAGTCGAGACTGCCATATGGCTCGCTGTTCAACATGTCGAGGCCGGCGACGCCCCAGGACTCTAGCGCTCCCGAAGACATACAGGCCCAATCGTGAACCCGCGGGAGAAACTCGTAGAGACGGCGGCAGTGATTCCAGTTAGCTCCCAGCGTAGTCCAGTCCCCGTAGTAGCGGGCGTAAGAGGCGAAGCAGGTTGCGGTAAGTCCCGATGCTTCGTTGCCGTCATTGAAGTTGCGGTAGCCGTATTGTGATTGTGTAGGCCAGACGAAGTGGATGATGTATTCTACCCCGCTGAATGGCTCACGCTTTTGCATCACCATGCACTTGTGGGAATAGAAATTCAGCGTCTCCCAATACTGGTTCCGGTAATGTTGGTCAATCTTCTCGCGTACCGCCGATGAATAGACCGGCCGGGCAAGAATTGCGCTGAAAGTCAGCCACCATTTGTACAGGTCAATGCACGGCATCTCCGGGAAGGGAACGGAATTGTAGATGTCGTACGGAGCCAGGTCCACATACAGATTGCCGCTGCCTTCATTGCGAATGTTGGCGTCAGGATGTTTCTTTTTTCCCAGGCGGAGGCCCGCCGTGCTCTCATCGATCAATTCCTGCAGCTCCATTCGTCCAGCGGCGGGAATGAGTGCACGGTGGTCGCGTGGCGGCAGCGGTACACGCACGAGGGTGGTTTCGCCACTCACACCGTGCAGGGGGCCATACTTGGTATCGAAAGCGAGGTCCGTGGTTTCTGGAGGCAGTTGCACCGGGGCGCCGGCGGATTTTGCCAGCAGGAGGACGGGCGGGAGTGGCGCGAAGGCGAGCGCCTCAGCGCCCCAATCGCTGGTGAACGCCCGGAAGCGGAAGCGGCTTGCAAGCATCAGCGCCTCCTCCTCCACCCACGCCACCTCGTCGCAGGCGAAGGGATAGCGCAGGAAGGCGCGACTCCATTGACGCGCCGCTGCTACCGCTTTGGCGGGAACTCCATTCGTCCACTCGCCCGTCTCGCCGGGCGCAAGCCGCCGGATTCCCCATAAGCGCGACGTGAAGAAGGATCCGAATCCCTGCGCACCGAAACGGAGTTGGATTCCGCTGGCGAACCGGATGGAATCCGGCCGCCGGGTCAGGACGATCAACTGCGGCATGTCGCGAACGTCGGGGTGGGCCGTAAAGGCTATGAGCCAGCTCTCGGAAAGATCCGCCGGATCGATCGATTCATCTCGTTGTGCGATGCGAACACCGCTCGGCGTCTGGTAGGCGACGTGCGTAATGGCGCTGCCCGTGAGCGCCACATGGGAGGCCTTGCCTTCCCAGAGGATCGCCGGAGATCCCATGGACAGCGTTGCATTCACCTCGGAGGAGTTCTCGTAACGCCAGGTAACGGTTTTTCCAAACCAGTTCTGAGTGACAGAGGTAGCTTTGGGCTTGGTGCCGCCATCCAGTCCGAGGGAAAACGAGAGCCGGTGATCGCTTGCCCAGGGAGCGCCGCCGCGGAAGGCAAATGGGCGAGTCGCGATTGTCGAGACCACGCCGTCCGCTTCGAGGCTCTCGGCCAGACCGCCTTCCGAGATCAGCCAGCCAAACCGGCCGGCGTTGTTCCGGCCGAGCGCCACGTACTTCTGAGGTACGCTGACTGGCATACCTGCAAGCACGCGGTTCCGCACCTCGGCGCTCGAACGAAGCTCATCCGCGTGGAGTTGCCCAGCGCGGCTGAGAACCGCCGACACGGCTTCGTCACCGCCCGTCAGCCAGTAGACCAGACGCAGCCACATCTCGTCGGCGCCGTCAAGGGAATCCCGGCGCTGCCAAACCTGTCCGGCGCCTGCGCCAACGAACACCACGTTACCTTCGCCAAAGGACCGGGAAACAACGGCCGGGGGGCCGCCGTCCCACTCCGCCAACACGGCCGCGTCCGTCTTAGCCTCGACACGAAGCCCGTAGTGCCGCGGACCCTCATCTGGATCGAAGCCGCTCCATGGCCCGCCGGGGGAAAGCTGCAGCCGAAGCGGAGCCTCCAACCAGGGCGGTTCGCCGGCCAGGCGGATCGGCAGAAGCTCTGACAGCGCCGCCGCCGGCTTACCGAAGATGACGACCTTCCCGCCCCGACGGGCATAGCGCATGAGTTGCTCCAGTCGCGAGTCGCCTGGCTTGAGATTCTCGGCGATCACCAGAGCGGCGTCAACATCTTCCAGTTCATTCGGCCAACTGCACAGCACTCTGACGTATGAGGCCAGTGGGCCGAACATCGACCGCGTCCAGCCTTTGCCATCCATGTTCTCGATAAGCGAGACAACGGTCAGGTTCAGCTTTTCGTCAGCGGCCGGCCGGCGAAAGTCGAAATGGAACCGGTCCTTAAACGCCCCTGTAGAACCGCCGACGTCGTAGTAGACGAAATAGGCCCCGTCTTCGAGACCCGCGGGCAAGGAGATGGGAATCTGACCTGTCTCTCCGGGTCGCAGCGAGAGGCTGCGTTTCCCTTGCGCTAAGGGAACTCCGGCGTATGTTGTCAATGTCCAGGCAACCGGAACTTCGCTGGAACTGGACAGGTTGTTTCGATACCGGAGCGCCATCTCCTCGCCCGAGCTAAGTGAGTACCCGAGCCTGGCATAGTCCCAACCGAGGAACTCGATGGGTGGAAGAGGCGGAATCCTGCCGATGTTGCCGGGGCCGCCCGGTCGGGGGCGGGGACGGGCGGTAGCCGCCTGCCCGGCCGCAAGAGGGACTGCCGCCGGGCTAGCGATGATCGATTGGATGAATTTCCTGCGTTGCATGCCTGGCCCCTTACCTCATCTGCGAAAAGCCGCTGAACTCCTGGAGTTGCGTCACGTCCTGCCACCTTCACACGCAGGCCGGGCCCGCCTTGGCGCTCAAGGAATCACCCTTCCAGCAGCCCTCGGTGGGAAAGCCCAGGAGAAACTCTGTGCCCCCCGGCTCTCTCGTGGAGACGATCATGGCCTCACCGTGCCCGTGCCGCCGGTACGCTCCAATTCGGGTGTTCCACGTGGGCGCGCTTCATTATCGCCTGGATTTCCTCGACGACATCCCGGTGGCCGCGGGCGACATTGTATTTCTCTCCGGGGTCGAGCGACAAGTCATAAAGCTCAATTCCCCCCGTGAACATCGGCTTGCGTATGCCTTTCCACTTGCCCCAGCGCACGGCCTGTGCGGATCCCCCCTCATAGAATTCCCAGTAAAGGTATTCATGCTCTTGCTGGCGGTCAGTTTCACCGAGTAATGCCGGAACGAGACTGACGGAGTCAGTATTCGGTGGTACATCCACCTTCGCCAACTCGCACACCGTAGCCATCAGGTCACCGAAGTAGCCGATATGACCGGAGACCCGATGCGGTTGGATCCTCCCGGGCCACCGCGCGATGAACGGGACGCGCACACCGCCCTCGGAAAGGTCCCGCTTCATGCCGCGCAGCGGGCCAGAGGGGTTGAATCGCAGGGGATTGTTCCCGCCTTCCATATGCGGCCCGTTATCGGATGCGAACATAACTAGCGTGTTGTCGTCCACTCCGAGTTCTTTCAATCGGTCGAGCAGGCGGCCGATATCGCGATCCATGCGGGTGATCATGGCCGCCTGTCCTTTGTCGGGTTCCGGCCAGTCTTCGTTGGCGTAGATTCCATAGTCCGGTACTTCCTGGCCGTTGCCGGTGCCCGGCGTACCTTCGTTATTTGCGTGGGGAATCGTTACCGGCAGGTAGAGGAAGAACGGGTCGTCGCGGTGCGTCTCGACCCAAGCCAGGGCCTCCTCCATGAGCAGGTCGTGCGAGTACTCGTTCCGGACCGTCGCCCAGCCTCCGTGGAAGCCGCCGTAGGACCGGGGCGCGCGCTGCACTACGTTGTTCAACTTCACTTTCTCCCGGTTTCGCCAGAGGAATTCCGGGTAGTAGTTGTGCGCATGGACCTGGTTCAAGTACCCGAAGAAGTGGTCGAAACCCTTATTGAGCGGATGTCCGGGCTGATCCATCTCACCCAGGCCCCATTTCCCAATCAGCGCCGTCGCGTAGCCAGCCGATTGCAAGACCTCGGCCACGGTAACGTCCTCGTCGCGCAGGGATTGGACGATCATGTCCTGTCCACCGGCGTTACCACGGACGTGCGTATGCCCCAGGTGCTGGCCGGTCATCAACACGCTCCGCGACGGAGCGCACACGGTTGCCCCGGCATAGAATTGCGTGAACCGTATTCCTTCAGCGGCCATGCGATCCAGCCGGGGCGTCTGAATCAACTCCTGGCCATAACTGCCGAGTTCACCGTAACCGAGGTCATCGGCGAGGATAAACACAATGTTGGGCAGTTCCGCGGCAGCCAGCGAACCGGCCAGGACAAGAAGCAGAACTCCTGGGAAGAATGCTCTAATGATTGTTTTTCTCTTCATCACAAACTCGTTCTTCATCGATTTCTCCACCCCTACAAGCGCACGGGGCCTCCAACGCATGGATTCCGCCAGCAGATCTTCACGCCTCCTGCTCGCGCTACAAATAGCCGGACAAACCCCTGCTCTAAAGTCTGAGTCACTTCCGCGGGGCGGATGATCATCATGCTTCCCGCAGCCCCGCCTTCTGCAACACCGATCGCAGATGATCGAGAGCCTGGCGGTAGTCGTCCGTGCCGACATACTCCAGCATGAGCGGCGCCTCCGGCGTCCGACCGGCCGCCAGCTTGACGAACTTCAGATAATCGAGGTCTCCTTCGCCCGCCCCGACACCCTTGGTGACGTGCAGCTTCCGGTCTTTGGCGTGGAGGCAGTCGATCCACGGTTGCAGCTGATCGAACATCTCCTCAAGGTCATTCGCTTCCAGCAGGTTCGCCGGATCGAGCAGTGCCCGGATCCGCTGCGAGCCGACTTCCTCGAGAAAGACTCGTGTGCGCTTTGCGCTTGCGAAGATGCTCCGATAGATCGGCTCCAGAAGTACCGTGGAGCCGTGTGCGTCAGCGATTCTCGCCAGTTCCTTGACCGTCTTGACGGTTCGATACCAAACCTCCTCCTGGAAGTCGTAGGGGATCCTGGGCGCCGGCCCAGGCGGTTGGTAGTGGCCCGCTTCAGAGACGAACGAACGAACCTCCATGTGTTCACCAACCACCATCATCCGTTCGAAGTAGTCCAGGTTCGCCTTGATCTCGGACGGGTCCGGATGGATGAGAGTCGTGTAGACGCCAATGCTGTGGATGGCGATGCCTGCATCGCGGTAGATGCCGGCGATCTCCTTGCATCGCCCGGGGGTAAGGCCATCGAGATCACTCCGGCCGCCATACCTCCAGTAGTCGCTGTCCTTCTGGGTCAGAAAGAGCTGGATCATCTTGACACGCTGCCCGCTCAACTCCTTGGCCAGACTGGCGTTGGTCTGATCTCGAAACTGCGTTGTGGCGATCCCGACCTTTACGCCTGCCGCTGCTGCCAAGCGGTTGCGCAGCGCCGGCGCCGCCAATGCCAGCAGGGATGCCCTGCGTGTAATCCTTGGTGACATCTAGACCTCCAACTTCCACGGGGCGCGGTAAGGCTTGAAAACCATGGCGTCCGCCTTCGGGTCATCGGGGATACCCTGTTTTGCGGCGTCCCACCGGATACTACGCCCTATTTCCCAGGAAATGTTCATCAGATGCCCAACCGTTGTGGCGTCGTGCAGCGTCTCCGGCGTGGCATTCGGCTTCTTACGACTGCGCAGGTTGGTGAGGAACGAATCGAAATGGTTGAATCTGTCATCTATGGCTGGGGCCGTCTCTTCCGGGTTCACGAGCGAGCCTGCGGACTCAAACTTCTGGCCCCGATTCACATCTTCGACAATCGAGTAGCCGCTGCGGTCGAGCACCATCGACGCCTCCGTGCCGAAGAAACACTTTCCGTGGGACCGGGTCTCGCGGCGATTGCCATATCGCATCGTGTACTGAAGAAGGAATCCGTGTTTGGCGACTGGTCCTGGTCCGAACTCAAGTGTTGCGCTGAACGTATTCGGGTACTCGAAATTGTCTTCGTACGCCAGATTGCCCCCGGTTGCATAGACGGTCTTCGGCGCCGAAGCCTGCATTGCCCAAAGGACGATGTCGAAATGGTGGACGCCCCAGGCGACCTGGTGTCCGCCACCAGCCACCTTGAACCAGTCATAACCGTATTTGTAATAGATGTTGGGATTGTAGGCGCGCCAAGGGGAGGGGCCGACGTAGAAGTCCCAGTCCAACTCCGGAGGCGGATCGGAATCGGGCGGGAAGCCGGAGCCCGGCCAGTAGTTATCGTAGTCCCAAACCTTGACCTCGGAAATCTCGCCGAGTTTTCCAGCTTGGATCAACTCGACCGCTTTCTGGTAATGCTCCTGGCTGCGTTGCTGAGTGCCGACCTGCACGATCCTGTCATACCGGCGGGCCGCCTCGATCACATACGGGCCCTCGCCGATAGACTGCCCCATCGGCTTTTCGAGGTAGACGTCCTTGCCAGCCTGGCACGCGGCAATCGTTGGCAACGCATGCCACTGCTGATTCGTAGCGACGATTACCGCATCCACATTCTTATCCTCGATCAGCTTGCGGTAGTCCTTGTAGGCGGCCACTCGCCCGCCGCCGGCTTTCTCGCGGCCCATCTCGAGGTACTTCGAATTCACGTCGCAAACCGCGGTGAATCGCACACCCGGTTGCTTCGTGTAGTACTCGAGAAAGCGCTGTCTTCCGCGAGCGCCGCAACCGATCAGCCCGATGTTGATCGTGTCATTCGGGCCAGGCCGGGCAATGGCCTTTGCATGGCTGCCCGCAGCCGCCCAGCCAGCCGCCATGGCGGCGCTCGACGCTCCCAAGAAACCTCGTCGTGTAGTTGATTGGTTCATTTCGTAAAACCTGCTTTCTCCTAACCGCTAACGGGCATGAGGATCAGCTTACGGGCTGCCGCTGCGCAAAGTAAATCGCATGCCTTCCTCAAACCGCCGATCACCAGCTCCTCGAGAGTCATGGCCTGCATACCGAAGTTGAGGAGCCTTCTGAGGCCCTCCGCCTCTCATGCCGCTCACACAGAGCGTAGCTCCTCTCGATTCGAGAAAAGACAACAAAACCATTTGAAAATTTCTCAGTGATGAAGCCCAACACTCTGGAGACTCTCAACGCCAATTATATGCGAATAACAGGGGAAAGCAACATGCGATCTTGAATTTTCATCCAGACGAAGTTACACTGAGATCTGAAAATTTTCATGGCAATGAGGAATGGTCATCATCGACGCTCCCACACACGGACTCGCTCGCGGAAGGTCACGCTCGCGGAAATCGCCCGTGCCGCCGGTGTGAGCGTCGCTACCGCCTCACGCGTTCTCTCGGGTGGAGCCAAGGTTAGCGCCGAGTTGGAACGTAAGGTTCTGAATGCTGTGCAGCGGCTGGGAGGAAGCAGCCATCCACGGGCCCGAACGGGGCTTTTTGCCGTGCTGCTAGGAAATCGGCCGATACTCCATGGATTCCACACCCGGGTGCTTCTGGGGATAGAATCCTTCTTTCGCGATCGGGGTGCGGCGACGATGTTTCTCCCGCTGTACTACAATCCGGAACTTGCCCCGAACGCTGTGGCGCTGCCACGGGTCCTGCAACTCCGGCACAGTGCCGTTGATGGCTTCGTTCTTGCCGGCACTCACTCCGCCAACCTGATTGAGCGGCTCGAGCGGTTGGACCGCCCATTCGTGGTTTATGGGAACAACATGTGCGGAGATTGGGACACGAAGCACGTAGACTCCGTCTTCAGCGACGATTTTGGGGGCGCATACGAGGTCACGCGCCACTTGATCGAAGCCGGGCGCCGCGAGATTTGGTTTCTGGCCGACCGCGACTTACCTTGGCGCCGCACACGATATGAAGGCTATCGCAAGGCAGTCGAAGAGGCTGGGCTTCAACCACGCGCGCTACCGGTCACCCCGACGAATGAGGCGGAAGCCGGCTATCTGGCCGCTAAATCGCTCTTTGCCGGCGGATCTCCGGTGGACGCCATCCTCGCGGGTGGAGATCCAGCGGCGCAAGGTGTGTACGAAGCGGCCAGGGAGAGAGAGCTACGGGTCGGAATCGATCTCTCTGTGGCTGGTTTTGACGATTTCCAGGAGGGTGTGGCGCTGGACCCGCCACTTACTACCGTACGGACCTTCCCCGAAGAAATTGGTCAGCGCCTGGCAGAGTTGGTCTGGCGGCGGTCAGAAGATAAATCTCTCCCGCCACGGCGAATGATCGTTCCTACCCGTTTGATCCACCGGGAGTCGGTTCGAATGGAAGCAGATGCGAGCCGGCGGGCGAAACCAGTCACGGTCGAGGAGAGCGCCTAAGCCCTTCTCTCAACCTTCCCGTCGCCGGCCAAACACCGGGCCAAGGGCTGGTACTCGAGGACTAAGGTTCTACTCCTTTTCCGCCGATCATAATAGCCTGAGCGAGAGCAATCGGAGCCTGTCCTCACTTAATCAGAGAGAACACGATGGATTCGGTCCAAAGCGCCAATGAGTTCAAGCGGCGATATATGGTCGAAACCAGAGCGCGCATGATTGCGGATCCGGCGGCGAAGTTGCGCTACCTGCAAAGAGCCATGCAAGCCGAGTCGGGTAGCGATAAGCCACCCGAACGGCGGTCGCGGCGCTCTACTGTATTGGTTGCAGTGCTCTTGCTGTTGCCGCTTCCCACCGTTTCGGATGCGGTTCGGCGCTCGCATGTCCCGGAGATGCCGTACCCGCAGCCGGCCGCTACAGCCGCAAGCCGACATTCCAGCGTCTGGCTCGTGGATGACCGGGGCAGTTATGAGGTCTACAGCAACGGCCTCCGGGTGGAGAACCATTTCACGGTTGCCAACCAGAGCCGCCGGTATCCGGTCTATGACCGCGAGACGCTGGAACTCGCCGAGTGGCGTGTCGGACCGGTGGGGATTGTGTATCACACTACGGAGAATCAACAGGCGCCGTTCAATCAGTCCTACAACGGGCGGCTGAAACGGGTGGGTAGATGGATGCTGGAATTTGTACAGCGAAAGCGAGCCTATCACTTTGTGGTGGACCGCTTCGGGCGGGTTCACCGGGTAGTGCGGGAGACCGACACTGCCAATCACGCCGGCTACTCGATATGGGCTGACAAGCGCCATGTTTACATCAACTTGAATCCAAGTTTCATCGGCGTATCGTTTGAGACGGCAACCGAGCGTAGCGCGGAAGGGGCGGAGATCAACTCCGCCCAGGTTCACGCGGCCCGGGTGTTAACCGAAATGTTGCGGAGCAGATATGGCATTCGGCCGGAGAATTGCGTTTCTCACGCACAGGTATCCGTGTTCCCCCGGGCGATGACTGCCGGTAACCACACCGACTGGGCTGCAAACTTCCCGTTTCAGGCAATCGGTCTTGGCGACAACTACGCTCTGCCCCACGCCGCCATAGCGATCTTCGGATTCGATTACGGGCTTCCCTACATCCAGGCCACCGGGCCGGACCTCTGGAAGGGGATCGCTTTGGGTGAAAACGAACTCAGGCTTCGCGCCGCGCAGGCAGGGCAGGAGATCGGCCAGTACAAAGCTGGCCGAAAGCAAAAGTATCGCGAAATTCTAAGGGTAATCAAAGACACAATTTCCTCTGAGGAGTCGGAATCATGAGTGACCAAGGGCGTAAACCAAGTCTCGCGGTCGGACTGGACATCGGGACCAGCCGCATCGTAACCGCCACGAAAGAAGGCAACAGTTTTGGCTACCAAAGCGAGTTGAATGCTTTCGTAAACGTGCCTTTCTCGAAAATGACCGAGCAGGCCCTTACCCGGGAAGGCATTCCATACACCCGCAAGAACGGGGATCTCATAGTCCACGGCAATGAGTCAGTCCGCTTCGCTGCGCTGCTTGGACGGGAGGCGCGCCGGCCGATGATGGCCGGACTGCTCAATCCCTCCGAGGGAGAAAGCAGCACCGTGATCCGGACGTTGGTCGAAACGATGCTCGGTGCGGAGGAAGGCGAGGGCCGGCCTCTGTACTTCAGCATTCCAGCGCCGCCCCTGGAAGGGGATATCGACCTGACCTATCACAGCGCCACTCTGCGTGACCTGCTCTCCGAGAAGGGCTACCAAGTCAACAGCATCGACGAAGGACTCGCCGTGGTTTACGGCGAACTCGAGGATACCAACTTCACGGGAATCGGCATCAGTTGCGGCGGTGGGCTCTGCAATGTCAGTCTGGCCTACCTTTCGATGCCGGTAATTAGTTTCAGTGTCCCCAAGGCTGGTGATTTCATCGACACGAGCGCGGCTTCTGTCACCGGGGAAAGCGCTACGCGCATCCGGCTTGCAAAGGAGAAGGACTTCCATTTCAACGGGGCTTTCCCCAATCAGGTTCATCAAGCGCTGGGAGTGTACTACGACGACATGATCAAAACCCTGCTGGCGGGGATGAAGAAAGCGTTCTCTTCATCAACTGATCTGCCCAAGTTCGACCGGCCTGTTCCGGTTGTCTTGAGCGGAGGTACCGCGATGCCCAAGGGTTTTGCCGGCCGCTTCGAAAAGGCTCTTCAGGCGCAAGACTTCCCGGTGCAGATCTCAGAGGTCAGAGCCGCCGAGAAACCCCTCGAAACCACGGCGAAAGGCGCTCTGGTGGCCGCCCTCGCCGACAGCTAACAGAGAGCGGGCGCACCACTTGCCCGGCGGGACTACCGCTTCATGCGAGCGCGTTCGATTTGGTAGAGTGCGCCCTCGAGCAGATTGAACGATCGCACCCGGTCCACGTGAAAAATCCGAATCATCGGCCCGTATCGCTTCGAGAAATCGTAGTCCAGGTCGTGGTCAATCCGCGGCGCCTCGACCTTCTCCCATTCGACCGTGACCGGGTCGATCAGCGCCGCAATGTCGCCGAGGTCGAAAAAGCCCTTGCTGTCTGACGCTGACCAGGCCTTCTCCATCCGCCGGTCGTACAAGAACTTGCCAAGCGGGCTCACGGGGACGATCCTGGCCTTCATCTCATCGGCGGGCATCCGGAGGTAGGTTCCCGTGTCGAACAGAACCAACTGGCAAGGCATTTCAAAGATCGCCTGGACTGCCTTTATGTCGTTGTAGGCATTGAAGTTCCAGCATTGCGTGGGCCAGCGGGTCCGCCCGTGCCAGAAGACGACCACCCGGTCGGCGATCTCCGGCGCTTTGATGAGAGCCGCCGCGGCGTCCGTCGCCGGGCCGAGCAATACGAGCCAGAGCGGATTTTCGGGCGTGGCGGCCCGTGCCCGCTCGATGATGAAGTCGACACCTTCGGACTCCGGCGCGCGATCCGGGTAGGTCATCGGATCCGAACCGCGTTTCACCGGGAATTTGCCGGAGACACCAGCCAGGTCCAAAATGCGCTGCATTTCTTGATATGACTTCTCGATACCTTCCGAGCCCCCTTTGCCGCCAAAGTGGGCGGCGACCCAGCCTTCGAGTTGGAGCCTTTGCGGGAAGCCCAGCGCCAGCGCGAGGGCGAACTGGTCGTCAACCTCGTTGGCTGCGTCGCTGTCGATGATAACGGGGATGGGCCCCGCCGGCGGCGGCCACGGAGCAACTGGGCGCTCCGCTGCCGCCGAGAATCCGAGCACAAGAAAAGATAGAATCAGTATCCGCAACTTAGTTCCGTCCTTCTGGGTTAGTGTACTCGAACCCGGTATTCCGGAGGTGGAGGACACAAGATGAAATACCTGCTGATTGTTTTGATGATGACATCCGCGATGTTCGCTCAGGCCCCTGACGGGGAGAAACCGGCGTTTCCGCCCTTGCTCGAGCGGTTCCTCGGATTGGCCGAAGGGCAAGCCGGCGCGATCGTCGATGCAAACGAGCAGTTTGAAAACGACCCGATCCTGAAGGAGAAGGTAGAGACCCTGCGTCAGTTGCAGAGCGACCTTTCGCAGGCCCTAAACGAGGAGTTCCCCAATGCCGGGGCGATCGGCGCCCTCGCGGTTGATACGGAGATGCTGGACCGGGAGTTGCGCGCCGAGCGGGAGGCTTTCCAGCAGGAGATGATCGAAGGCATACTAGGCTTCTCCGGGGACGATGAGGAACCGTCAGAGGTCGTGAAGCGCCTCAATATGCTGGAGCGCGCCAAGAAACTCGAGCCGATCTATGAGATGGCCGTCAGGTTCCGCCTCGTGGACACACCCCGGCAAATGCGCCAGCAGCGCAAGGAGGGCGCAGACGCTCCGGAAGTCGAATAGAAAGGGGGACTTCCAATTCCGGAAACAACTACGAGAATACAGACCCGACACTTGGTCGGTCCTCATTGGGGCCGGCCTTGTTCTGGGTTGCCGCCAACCCTCGGGCCGGTGTCCCCAAGGCCGTTCTTCTTGACTTCCCCTCGGCTCTGCGCTGTTGCTTGGCCGGTCGCGGCGAAGGCCTCCCAGTCAGGAAAACGGCGTCGAGGAGGCCCATGGAGTCGAGGTCCTTTAGGTCTTCCTTCAGGAACCCACGCGGCATCAGAAGCTCGGCAGCGAATAGGTTCGTTTTCGACCTCGTCGGTTCCCTGACTCGATTGCTCGTTGCGGATCTTGACCCGGAAGTCGCGGTCTATGTGGAGCGGCTCCTGGTCGTGCAGCAGCAGATGGCCGAGCCCGTGCGCCATGGTGAAGTTCTGGCGGACCTTCGGATGGTGGACGTTAACGCCGATTACCGCCTCGTCCTTATCCCGGTACAAAAATCCGGACAGGTTTCCTTCGAACGCCTCAAGGAAGATGCGCGCCCCCTGCGCCCGCGCGATCCGCTGAACAGGCGCCGGAGCTTCGGTCACGCCGCTCTCGGCGAGCAGGGCGCACACGATCGACTGAATTCGCTTCCGTCGGACTGACATCGGACTAGCCTTTCGTCTGTTTCAGCGCCGCCTCGATGAACGCGCGCTCCTGCTTGCCGAGCGCTGCCAGATGTTTCTCGGGCGCCGTCATTCCAGAAAACTAGGAAGGAAACGGCTATTGAAAAACCAAACGTTCACATTGTTCCGCGGGATAGTGGATGGGCCGTCCTACGCGATCGGAAAGAGGAAAGAGGACCGATTCCAAGTAACCACGGACGGGTATCGAAATGTTTTGACGCGATTGCCCGTGACCTGCCCCCAGTCTTCCTACCAGCCGGAACTTGAGAGACCCGGGAGTTTCTCAAATTATGACTGGTAGAGTCTTCGGGGAGCAGCCCGCCCGCCGATAGCGCTTGCGCCGCACAGCGCTGCTCGGATTGATGCCGCTGAGCAGCGCTCCCAGTTCCTCGACGGTGCTCTCAAAGCCACTCGCGCCGGGTTCTCCAGAGGGGGTTGCGTAATCGCCAGCTTCCAGCCGCTTGGCCCAGATCGCGAACCAGCGCGTGCAGTCCGTCGAAGCTCCGGCGCATATCGCACGGGCTCGAACACCGGTTCACTTCACTGCGATCGTGGCGCCAATTCCCGACCAGTATCCGCCCGTGGTGTTTCCGTCTACAAACCGAACGCTAGGCAAGAAAGAGAATGTTCCCGGAGCGGCATCCTCCGGCACTTGAAAATTAATCTGCACCACCCCGCACACCAGGGTTGGTGCACTGCCAGCATACCGTGCGGGTCTTTGATTCGTACGCGCCCCGTTCGGGCCGATGCCTGAGATGATCGCGCTTATGCCGGGGCTTAGCGGCGCCGCGTAAGGAAGGTTGAGGCCGCCAACTTCGCACGGAGGATCGGTCTGCCCGTAGCCCGTTCCCCACACGGCCACGATCGAGCCCCGTGCCGCGGGATTCATTGGTCCATTGAGCGTCCCGTCCTGGTTGATGGCCACCGCCTGCCCCGCCTGCCGCCGGAAAACGCCGGGGTTGCCGAGTCTCGTCATCGCGGCCGCGGGTCCGAACTGCTGATCGTACGTCACCGTAACGTGAGTTGTACCGTTCACGGCCAACCCGGCAGGTGCAATTGCATTGATCTGCCGCGACTGCACGTACACCACCGGCGCGGGCGCGCCGTCGAAGAGCACCTGAACGCCGGCCAACTCGGTGGGAACGTTACCTTCTGCGTCTGGCTCGTACGCCACGCCCGCGTCGGGGCCGATTCCAAAGCCGGTGAGCGTAACCAACTGCCCGGGCGCGACCCCGCCGCTACCGTCCAGCGTCGCGGAGTTCAGTACGTTCGTGGAAAGGCAGGCCGGGGCCGTCCAACCCGCGCCGCCAAACTGGACTTTGGAGACGACGTGATATGGAGAGGCGCTCCACCCTATTAGCACCGTACCGCTGGGAAGCGGCAATAGTGTCCCAACGAAAGTGACATCGCCGCCGGAGTTGCTCCCCAGATAGGTGGCATCCATGAGCGCGCCGGCTGAGCTCAGGTGAGCCAGGAAGCCGTTGTTACGAATGTTCGAGCTTTGGAAGCAAATCACGGGAGCCGAAGGAGTCACCGGGAATCCTGGGCCGGTGCGCCCCGCGAGGTAGATATCGTCGTCCGGGCCTATCGCAAGTGCGCTCACACCGAGGTCGAAGCTGGAGCCCGTGGGGCGGGAATCGGTGCTCAAGACATAGCTCGCCCACCGTAACGAAATGCCGTCCGGGGCGAACTGCGCCACGAAGCCGCCGGGCGCGGAAGTGTTCCACAACGGCACGATCGGGGACGGCTGCATCGTACCCTGCGTCGTTGGGAGATCAAGTGAGCTGGTGAATCCCGCGAGATTGATATTGCCCGCGCTGTCCAACGCTATGGACGACGGAGTGTCCGACCCGCTCCCGCCGAAATACGTGCTGGCCAGGACGCTGCCGGAAGGACTGAGCTTGACCAGGAAGACATTCCGGGTTCCGCTCAGGTTCTGCTGGAACGCACCTGCCGTGACGGGGAAATCCCGCGAAGTGGTTTGGCCCGCGACAAGAGCATTCCCGGCCGGATCGACGGTGATGGCTGAGATCGCGTCCGCGCCGCCGCCGCCGAGCGTGACGGTGTAATCGATGCTGGACCCGTCCGCGCTCAACTTGAGGACGAAAGCACCGCCCGCGGATGTCTCACCGCCGATGTACGCGCTGCCACCTGCATCCAAGGCGATGGCCGAGGAAGAGGCGGCGAACTCCGGAAGGTACGTGGAGTAGAGAAACTCACTACCGTCGGCCTTGACCTTGGTTGCGAACGCCTTGGCGCTCTCGCTGGACCCGATGGCCGCACCGGGAGTGGTGGGAAACTGTCCGTCCGTCGAGCCCGTGAGCACGACGTTTCCGCTGGCATCGATGGCGAGTGCGGTTCCCTTGTCGCGGGTCGGCCCGCCGAGCCGCGTACCCCAAATCTGGTTTCCGAAAGGGTCGACCTTCATCGCCGACGCATCGGGGCATCCCATCGGAATGGGGATGCCACGCCAGCCGGGGCTGAAACAGGTGCCGCCTCCGGACTCGGTTTGCGCGGCGCCCGCCGTTGGCGGTCCACCCAAGTAGTAAGTGTTTCCGAAACTATCAAGAACCGTGTGGCCGCCACCGGGCTGCTGGATCGTGCTTATGCTCGCGGGAACGGATTGCGGCAATCCGCTCCCTGCAGACACGAGAATCAGGGCGATCAATGCTAGTGTCCTACCTCCGAGACGCTCTAACCCATCAGACCGCTCATCATTAAACAAGTTCATTGGGAACTCCTCCACGGGGGACATTGGAGCCTGCACACATACGGCCGTTCAGCGGCTCTTTGCCCCGCTGAACGGCCACTTTGACGCATCACCGATTCCTCATGTAACTCAAAATGCCATTGAGACCTTCTCAATCCCTGATCGTGTTACTGGGTTATTGTCTGAACATAGTCTACGTCCATTTGGAAGCCCGTAGCACTGAGCTCGCCATCAGGATCAACTCGCTGTGTTGCAACAGTTGCATACCCGGATGTCCCAGCGGTTGTTATGCCTAAGCTGTCGCCAAGATTCGTTGTATCAAGATTGGAAGCGAAGATCACTGTCGTGAATGTCGAGTCCCGAACTTCTACTCTGAGTTTATAGCTGGAGTCCCAACTTGCCCAGAAGATGTACGCCAGAAAATTGTATTTCGTTCCTGTCGTCAGTCCGGTAATGAACTCAAAGTTATACCCCTCCGCGGGCAAATCTCCGTTTGCCCAAGCAGTTGCAGGGACTTCTTGGGCCCCGTCGGTTGCTCGAGAGTCCCGGCAATACGGGTAGCCCATATTTGGTCCCGAGCCGCCCCCAAAGCCGCAATTAACGTTCGTGTACCAATAGGCATACGTGACATCGTCGTCCTCGTCGTCCGCATGGGGACTGATTTGCCGGGCAAAGCCGATCTCTTTCTGGCCAGCGTAGTCATTCCGTTCACTAAACAAGCTGTACCCGAATCTCCGTCCCGGACTTGGCGTCACCCCCGACATGAACCAACTGACCAAGGTCGGCGAGGTGACGGAGTACCGGCGCGGCAACTTCTACCGCCGGCCGGACGGCTCACTATCGCACTGGTAAGCGCGAGGGCGCGGGCCCGGCAACAAACAATCCGCCGAACTTGGTGACTCCAGGATGCCGCCGGCCCGCGACACAATTCCCTCACAGTACCGCTCCGGACTGCAATCGCCCCGGGCAAGTCCGCTACGATTATGTCTATGAAGGTGATTGCGGATCTGTGCATCATCCCCATCGGCGTCGGCGTGTCCGTGTCCAGGGAGATCGCCGTCTGTGAGCGCATCCTGACAGACGCCGGTCTCAAGACCAGGCTACACGCGCCTACGGAACGAACATTGAAGGCGACTGGGATGACGTCTTCGCCGCCGTGAAGCGCTGCCACGAGGCGCTCCACGACGCCGGAGTGCCACGAATCTCCACCAATATGCGGTTCGGAACCCGCACCGACCGCGACCAGGGAATGGACGACAAAGTCCGCAGCGTGGAAGAAAAGCTCCGCCACGAAGATTGAGCCAATCCCGGCAACGCCACCAATCTCAATAACGCCCCCTCCATCTGGCGTCAGGCTCTTGACGCCTACGGATATCCCTTTGACTTAACCAAGTTCGCTGCCGCCTCGGAACATCCCGATTGGTTCAACAGGAACGGAGCGATCGGCAATCGAGCGGAAACAATCGAGTTCGAGAAACACTTCCGGGCCAGTTGCCGCGATCCCGAAGCGCGTGACGGTGGCATGCGGTCAGTCGGAGAAGTGCGACAACGCACTCTCGACCCTGGCGCGTTCCACTTGATCGAGAGGTTCGGGGGTCACGGACACGG
>CAYXVG010000061.1:0-38952 GCA_964468205.1 uncultured Solibacteraceae bacterium
GACGCCATTCAGCATATTCGCGCTCCGCTCGGCGTAGGCTACGATACCGCGCGGGGCGTCTTGGCCGAAGCTCGAAGCCCGGTAGGGCGCCAATGACGGGCGCCTCACAATCCTGTTCCCGGAAGCGACGACCGCGGATTGCAAGCCGCTTGCGGGCAGTGAAAGCGGCGTATTCCCGCCGGTCTCTGGCGTGGCAGCGGTTCTTTTAGCTACTGCCCGCAGCAGCGGGCTTTTGCCCAGTCAGGTCTCTGGTCTCCAGTAGCGCGCCGGGCCGTATATTGCTCCTGGGTTGTCTGAATACCCTTCCGGGTCAACATCTTCTCCACCGCTTGTTCTGGGTGTCCCTGCTCCAAGAGTTCGATTTTCCAGTGTTCTTCCGGACTTCGTTCCACGTAGCCTCTTTCGTCTTCGAGGAATACCGATTCCAAAACCATAGGAGTTACTCGAACAATTCGCCGGGTGACAATCTGTTTCGCACCAGCGTTTCCCTCGAAAGTGGATTCGTGGCCCACCACTTCGCAGCCCAGAGCCGGCGCCCGATCGACATACCCGTCTCCTCCAGGCTTGGGAGTTCGGGTTATCTCGAGTCCGTGTTCTGTCCGTGTTGTCTGCTTCAACGCACTCTGCACACACTTGGCCGCCACTCCACGCGCCTTAAGCTCGCGCTGGCGCGCGGCGCCCGATTTCATGGTTGACACTCGAGATCCCGTTCTATCATCCAGGAAGAGTTCGTAGCCGTTCGCGAACCTAATCCTCCGACCTCGCCGGACCCGGCCGTCGCGGTCGGGAATGAACTCTTCGGTTGCCAGTGAGCCGTCCGCGGCCACGTGATAGACGATTCTTGCGCCGTCATGCTGATTTATGACATTGCCATCAGCGTCTATCCAGGTGACGACTTCCTGGGTTTCGACGGTCAAAGGACCGCCGTGAAAAACCTGAGGCTCCTCATGTGAATACGTGATAACTCCAGCTATCAATGTGAGAGCCAAACACCCGAGCACGATTGTTACGATCCGCAAGTTCATGTCGAATACTCCTCAGTTATCCTTTCAGGACTTTTGCCGCTTTCACGGTCCCATTTGCTACCAGTTGCAGCACGGGTTGATCGGCCCGTAGCCGCGGATCCCATCTCTCGCTCATCCTTCAAATAAGTTGCATGGACACTCGTATGTGGACGAACACTCGGCTGCCGTGCAAATACACCCAAATTACGGACACTGGCCGTCGGGGTAGCTGTACCAAGGATCCGCACCGCCACTACCGGTCGAAAGGCTATTGCACGGACCATACACGGACTCTCATCTCCGCCTGTTGCTCTTCCCTAAACAGATCTTAGGACCAGAAGTTAGAGAAATCAACAGAAATTTGTGAACTAAACAGAACATAAGAGTACAGAACGTCCTGCACTCTGTTGTATATGGTCTTTGATGGACGGTTTATCGGTTCACGTCCGGATTTCCGGTGGACAGCCGAAGCTATTCGTCCCGATTGAGGCCTATGGTGATGGGCTCGGGGAGTTGCGGGAGCCAAAGATGAATAACCCGCAGAATGGGTAGTCACGTTCATTCGACGGCCGGTCGCTTCTCGGGTGACTTCTCCACCATCGATTTACTTGATCGTAGCGGCGGACGTTTGTCTGCTAGGGGGGGAGGTTGTGCTGGCCACTTCCACGCCGGTGCAGCTTGCGCGGCTGGCTGTCCGTGCTAAGCCATGATGCCCGGACCGGAGATTGAGGGCCATGGCCGGCACGTGCACCTCGACGGGCGGCTCGAACTGTGCGATCCGCTGACTCATTGCGATGCGGCCGCGATCCGGGTGTGCTCTAATGCTGGCATGAAGCTGAGGTTGGCGATACTCATTACGGCGGCGCTCGGCGCGCTGCTTGGGCAACCGGTTCCGGTGATTTTCGACACCGACATCATGGGGGACGTGGACGATGTTGGCGCCGTCGCCACTCTTCATGCCCTGGCGGCCTCCGGCGAGGCGGAGATTTTGGCGATGGGGGTCTCGGCGAAGCACCCGGCTTGCGTTCCCGCGCTAAGCGTGCTGAACGACTACTACGGGCGGCCGGATATTCCGGTGGGCGTTGTGAAGGGGTACGGATTCCTGCGCGATACCCGCTACGCGGACAAGATTGCCAACGAGTTTCCGCACTCGATCGCGTCCGCCGATGACGTGCCCGACGCCGCGTTGATGTACCGGCGAGTGCTGGCCGGCCAGCCGGACGGCTCTGTTGTGATGATCTCGGTGGGGCAGTTGACGAACTTCCGCAATCTGCTGTTCAGCCCGCCCGATGAATTCTCGCCGCTGAGGGGACGCGAACTGGTGGCCCGGAAGGTGAAGCTGTGGTCCTGCATGGGTGCGAGGCTCCCCTCGGGCCGCGAGGCGAATTTGATCCATGATGGGCCGGCGGCGCAGCAGGCGATCGATTACTGGCCGACGCCGATTGTGTTCAGTCCCTGGGGCATTGGCCGGGCCGTGCAAACGGGTGGACGGCTGGGCGAGTTGCCGGAATCGTCGCCGGTGCGCCGGGCATACGAGCTGTTCAAGGATGGGATCAAACCCCACAACTCTTACGACCAGACCTCGGTGCTGTTCGCGGTGCGCGGCGCGCGCGACTGGTGGCACGTGCGGAGTCAAGGGCACTTACGCGTGAGGCTCGACGGGGAAAACGAGTGGCGCTCCGAGCCGGACAGGGACCACTCCTATCTGGAGGAGAAGGCGCCACCGGAGGAGGTAGCGCGAGTGATCGAGGAGTTGATGCTGTACGAGCCGCGGAAGGATCGTCTGGCCGCCGGAATTGCGCGTATTCTTGTTCTTGCTCGCGAAGCGGCCGGCGAGAGCGACGGAGGCGAACGGCGGTGGCACGGCTCGTCAGGTGGAGAGTCAAGCCTGGGTCGCGGGCCGTGGGAGTTGCGCGCGGGGAACCGGGGCGGCGGTGCGGCCGGTGACGGCGATGGCGTCCATGCGTCCGCCGTTGAGGAGGGCGCGCCATTCTGGCGGCAAGCGGCGCCGGATATCGCAGCCGGCGGCGAAGGGCGAGAAGGCCGGCAGCACGATCGCAGCGGCGGTGTAGAGGAAGAGGCGGAAGCGGCGGCTCACGCCGGAAGCTTCGCGCAAAGCGATCGAGGGATGGAGGTGTCCCACCACGAGAGTTCCGTTCCACCGTTCCGGTAGGCGGTCTCCATGCAGTGCGGTGATTCCGGCGGACTCCCATTTGGAGACGACCGGGAGGCCAAGGCCGCCGAAGTCACGGCGGAAGGCGCGGTCATGGTTACCCGCGGCGAGGATCACATCCGTTCGCGAAGCGGCGGCATTTAAGGTTGCCTCGACGAGCGCGCGCTCGGCCGGCGCCGGGTGGGGCGCGTGGACCGTGTCACCGAGAAAGACCAGCCGGCGCGGTGACAGATCGTCGATTAGAGCGAGAAGGTTGCGGAGGCCGCCGCCATCCTGCACAGGGCCGAGTTCGCCCCGCCGCCGCTGAGCCCAGCCGTAGCCGAGATGGGCATCGGCGAGAATCGCCGTTTCTTCGTTAGGCAGCCAGAGGGCTCCGCTTGGGTGGGCCGCGAAGCCGGGCTTGATAGTGACGCAACTCATGTTGGGGATTCCCATTCCTGATAGAGTTCGGTGGCAAGTTCCTCGAGGGCGCGGTCCGGATCGCCGGCCACCAGCACCTCCCGGTTGAATAGGGAGAAGAGGGGCAGCGCGAAAGGGGAGGGCCGGGGCAACTCGTAGATCTCCCACGGGGCGGCGTGAATCCGCGAGGCCTCGCGGGCGGCCCGCTCCGCGTCCAACTCGTCCTCCAATACCTCGCGGACGGCTTCGCGCACGAGCGGGTGCTCCGGCTCGTAGGCGAGGAACGTGGTGTAGAGGAGGGATCCGCTCCAGGTGGCGCTCTTCGGCGGCACGCGGCCGCGCACCGTACGGCGCGGCAGCAACTGGCCGGTTTCGGCGACAGCGCGGAAGCGCTTGCCGAGGGTGGAAGTGGTGGCGAGGACCTGCCGGAGCTCGTCCTGCCAGCCCTGGGGAGCGAAGGCAGCGCGGAGGCGATCCTCATCCGGAGCATCGCGCTTGGCGACCGAAAGCAGGAAGCTGTGGTCGTCGTGATTGCCGGCGACGCTGGCGCCGAGTCCGAGGCGCTCGGCGGCCACCCAGGCGAGCGAGCGGTTGATGGCGCGGCCGGCGACGACGTGGAAGATCAAGGTGATGCTGCTCCGCCGCTCGATCCGCTCCACCTGCACCGGGCTGTCGACCGGCACGGGGGCGGCGCGATTCTGGGCGGCCACGAAATCGGCGACGAGTCCGGCTACCTCCGGAGAAACGTGCCATTCGTTTTGGAGGACTCGCCGGCAGGCGGCGACCCGCCCGCGCGCCCAGGCCCGGCGGAGGGACTTCCGCAGCCGCAGTTCTTCGCGGGAGAGTTGGGCCGTCAGCGACATTTTTCCACCCATCCAGCGCGGCGTCTGCACATGTTCGCCGGCGGCCGGCTCCACGATGGCCGTGTCGTGACGCCAGCGCTTGAGCTTCACCGCCTTACCGCCGATGACGAAGGCTTCACCGGGTTTCAGATCCGCGAGGAAGTTTTCCTCGACGCGGCCGATGATTCGGTTGTTCCGACCAACCACTTTCACCTGATAGTCATCGCTGATGGTCCCGAGATTCATGTAGTACTGCCGTGCCACGGTTCGCGAGGCTGCCTCGTAACGGCCGTCTCGGCCGAGTACGATCTTGCCATAGTCGCCGTATGGTCCGAGCACCTTCCCGCCGCCGGCCAAGTAGACGACGACCGCGTCAAAGTCCTCGCGGGTCAGGGAACGGAAGGGGCCGGCGCGGAGCACGAGCCGGAAGGCGGCGTCCGGCGTCCATGGTTTCTCGATCGCCATGCCGAGCAGCGCCTGGGCGAGCACGTCGAGCGGAGCCCGGGGTGGGCGCAACTCGTCGAGACGCCCGTCGCGGAGGGCTTGCCGCAAGGCGACGCATTCGATCATGTCATAGAGGCTCAGTGGCGCGAGCACGCCTTGGGCAACGCCGCCAAAACGGTGGCCGCTGCGCCCGAGCCGCTGCACGGCGCGGCTGACTCCTCGGGGAGCGCCGATGAGTATCACCTGATCGACGGCGGCGAAGTCAATGCCGAGTTCGAGGCTTGTCGAGCAGACGACCGCTTTCAGGGTTCCCGCGGCGAGCGCCTCCTCGATGGCGAGCCGCCGCTCGCGTTCGATGGAGGCGTGATGGACCGCGATGCGGTCCTCCCACTGGGGCAGCAGGATCCCGAGGGCCAAGCCCATGCGCTCCGCGGCCGAGCGCGTCGCTGTGAAGACGAGCGTTGTCCGCGCCTCATTCACCAGTAGCGCAACGCGGTGGGCGATGCGGTACGGGTTGTAGCCGGCCGCGGGGAGCGGCGTGCTTTCGAGGGGGGCGGCGACTCCCAGGCGGTGCGCGCGGGTGGCGTCGACGGCGGCCACCGCACAACGGCGGCGGCCGCAGAGCAAGTCCTTCACGGCAGACACCGGATAGGCGGTTGCCGAGAGGCCGATGCGCTGCAGACGCCGGGCGGCCCGCGCTTCCAGGCGTTCGAGCGTGAGGCTGAGGAGGCTGCCTCGCTTGCTTTCGGCGAAAGCATGTATCTCGTCGACGATGACGGTTCGCGGGTCGAATCCGTCGTTCCAGCCGGATTGGGAGAGCAGGGAACTGAGGCTCTCCGGGGTGGTGAGCAACAGGTGAGGCCGGCGGCGCTGCTGGCGGCCGCGGTCAGGGAGTTCGGTGTCTCCGGTGCGAACTTCCATGCGAATTCGGCTATTCGCGGGCAGTGATGCGTTTAGCACCCCGAGCGGTGGCGTCAGATTGCGGTGAATGTCGGCTGTCAGCGAGCGCAGTGGGGATACATAGATGGCCCGCGCCGCGTTGGGCAGGTTTTCGGCCTCGTGCGCGAGAAAGTCCAGCACCGAGAGGAAGGCGGCGAGCGTCTTGCCGCTGCCCGTTGGCGCGAGGATTAGCGCGTTCTCTCCGGCGAGCGTGTGGGGCAACGCCTCGCGCTGGATCGGAGTCCAGGCCGGGAAATGGCCGGCGAACCATGCCGCAAGGACGGGATGGAGGTGGATCGAGTTCACTTCATCCTTTTGATGATCGTTACGGCAGCGCAGAGACAAGCACTGCCTATTGAGCACGGGAGAGCGAATTTAGGGTTTTCGACCTCGACTCAAGGCAATTCGCTGTGGGTCAACGTCTCATCGCTTGCGTACAAATTGCGCGCACCTCGCGGGCCTGCCGATACATGCCGGAAGGGCTTCCCCTATTCATGAACGAAGTCCACCGGCGTTGTTGCCGGAGGTGTCAGCGGCCGCCGACGGCAAAAAGGGAGCCGTCGCTGCGAAGATACAACTGTCCGCCCGAGATTGCCGGGGAGGCGATGAGCCTTTCTCCAAGGTCGTTTTTGGCAAGCACTTCGGGTGTCCGTCCCGCGCGCAAGACCGACACTTCGCCGGTTTCGCTCGCCATGTAGATCTTTCCGTCGCCCGCGACTGGAGAAGCGAAGAAGATTCCACCCAGGCGATGGCGCCAGACGCGCTCGCCGGTTGCGGCGTCGATGCAGGAAAGCACTCCAATCTCGTTGGTCATGTAGACCAGACCCCGGTATTGAAGGATCGACGGCACATACGATGCGCCGCCGGGAACACGCCACATGTACTCGCTCTCCGGCACCTCGCCGCGGCCGCCGGGGTGAACAGCTAGCACGTCGCTGTTGCGGTAGCCGCGGGCCATGTAAATCACTCCGTTCTGGAACACAGGGCTCGGTATCGGTGTTTGGCGCTTGGCGCCGGTGTGCCAGAGCAGCTTCCCGGTGGACGGGTCGAAGACATCGATTCGCTCGCTGGAGTTGATGATCATCTCGCCGCCGTCAGAGCCGGGAACGATGACGGGAGTGCTGTGCGAAACACGGCCTTCCCCGCGGTCTACCTTCCAGCGCTCCTCGCCGGTACGCTTGTCGAGGGCCAGGATAAAACCTTCCTCGATGTGGTCGCAGAGCAGAATTACAAGGTGCTGGTGAAGTGCGGGCGAGCTGCCGTGTCCCCAGCGATTATGAAACGGGGCGTATTCCTCGCCGAGGTGGCGGGCCCAGACAAGTTGTCCGTCCATGTCGAGGGCGACGATCTGTCCGTTGCCGAACCAGGCGTAGACCCGCTCACCGTCGGTGGCCGGCGTGGGCGTGGCGAGGTTGTGCTTTTCGTGGAGTTCGGGCATCTCGCCGGTGGCAGGAGCCCGGTACTCCCAGACGCGGCTGCCATCTGAGGTCCGGAATGCTTCCACCAGCAACGCGACCTCGCCGTGGGGGTCGCGGGTGGAGCCGATGCCGCGCCCGCCGATGGGGTCTTCCCGCGCCGCCAACTCCTGGTCATCGCGCGCCAGATTCGGGTGGGAGCCCCGCCGCACGTTGGCGTTTCCGGTTTGCGATGTAACAAAAATCAGGTTCTCCCAGACGATTGGCGACGATGTACCGAGGCCGGTCACGGAGGCCTTCCAGGCGATGTTCCGGTCCACGCCCCACTCAACCGGAAGCCCGCTTTCCGATGAGACGCCGTTGCTGGACGGTCCTCTCCATTGGGGCCAGTTCTCCGCCGGCGCCGGAACCGAGACGAGAAGCGCAAGCGCAATTCCCAGCGGCAACACGATTGACATTCCCCTCATGAATGGCGTTTCTTCGAGAATTATCGCAGAAACTTCCGGAGCGGCGCGGGAAGCCGGTGTGCGGGCGCGGCTTCCCCGATGTGGTGAAGACGCCCGTCCATCATCACGGATCGGGTAGAATTGTCGCCTGACCAGGAGGCTTCATGAGCGAACGGAAACTCAACATCGCGATTGTCGGGCTCGGCTTCGGCGCCGAGTTCATTCCCATCTACAAGCGGCATCCGGATACCGAGATGTTCGCCGTCTGCCAGCGCACGAAGGAAAAGCTCGACCAGATTGCCGTCGCGTTTGAGATTCCCCGGCGCTACACCGACTTTGATGAACTGATCCGCGACCCGGACATCGATGTCGTCCACATCAACTCGCCCATTCATCTGCACGCGCCGCAGAGCATCGCCGCGCTGCGGGCCGGCAAACACGTCGCCTGCACCGTGCCCGCGGCCACGACCATCGAGGAGTGCGAGCAGATCGTTCGGGCCGCCAAGGAGTCCAAGCGCAACTACATGATGATGGAGACGGTCGTCTATTCGCGGGAGTTCCTCTACGTCCGCGATTTGCGTGACGGTGGCCGGCTGGGACGCATCCAGTTCATGCGGGGGTCGCACCTGCAGAACATGGAGGGCTGGCCGTCCTACTGGGAGGGGCTGCCGCCGATGCACTACGCGACGCACTGCGTGAGCCCCTGTCTGGCCATTGTAAAGGGCGAGGCGGAGTCGGTATCCTGCATCGGGTCCGGACGCATCGCCGAACCGCTCATCGCGAAGTACGGCTCGCCGTTCTCTTTCGAGACCGCGCACTTCCGGGTGCGGAACCAGGATCTGGGCTTCGAGGTGACCCGTTATCTGTACGGCGCGCAACGCCAATACATCGAGAGCTTCGACGTCTACGGCGAGAAGACCTCCTTCGAGTGGCAGCTTGTCGAGGGAGACCAGCCCATCCTGCACACCGGCGGGGAGAACGCGGAGAAGGTGACCGTGCCGGATTACGCGCACCTGCTGCCGGAGCCGGTGCGGCCGTTCACGACGAAAGGCGTCTATGACGCGGACGAGCACCAGCATCTCTCATTCGTTCAAGGTAGTGGACACGGCGGCTCGCATCCGCACTTGGCGCACGAGTTCGTGAGGAGCGTGATCGAGGAGCGGGCGCCGTTCCCGGATGTCTACCAGTCAGTGAACTGGACGATGGCGGGCATCTGCGCGCACGAGTCGGCAATGCGGGGTGGAGAACTGATTCGAATTCCGGATTTTCGATCGTAATGAAATAACCGTTTACGAGGGCCGCCAGCGGAGGACCAGGACGCCGAGCGGCGGGATTCGCAGATCGACGCTATACGGGCGGCCGTGGCAGCGTGTGTCTTCCGATGCCACAATCCCGCCGTTGCCGAAGTTCATGCCGCCGAACATCTCGGAGTCGGTGTTGAAGACCTCCTGGTAGAAGCCCTTTTCGGGAACCCCGATGCGGTAGCTTTCCCGCGGCACGGGAGTGAAGTTGCAGACGAAGACGAGAAAGTCGTTCGGGTCCTCGGCACGCCTTAGGAACGAGATCACCGAGCCCTCGACGTCGTGGAAGTCGATCCACTCGAAACCGTTGTGGTGAAAGTCGACCTGGTAGAGCGCGGGCTGTTCGCGGTAGAGCCGGTTCAGTTCTTTCACCATCGTCTGCAGTTTGCGATGGTGGTCGAAGGAAACGAGTTCCCAGCGCGTGCCGACCTCGCAGTTCCACTCTTCGTACTGGCCGATCTCCTGTCCCTGGAAAAGCAGCTTCTTACCGGGGTGGCCGTACATGTAAGCGAGGAAGGCGCGCGCGTTGGCGAAGCGCCGCCACTCGTCGCCGGGCATTTTGCCGATCAGCGAGCGCTTCCCGTGGACCACCTCGTCATGCGAGATGGGCAGCACGAAGTTTTCGGTGAACGCGTAGAGCATGCTGAAGGTGATGTTCTGGTGATGGAACTTCCGGTAGACGGGATCTCTGCTGAAGTACTCCAGCATGTCGTGCATCCAACCCATGTTCCACTTCATGGTGAAGCCGAGGCCATCGAGATAGACCGGCTTTGAGACGCCCGGGAAGGCGGTGGACTCCTCGGCGAAGGTGAGCGCGCCCGGCACTCTATGGGCATACTCGTTGAAGCGCTTCAGGAAGTCGATCGCTTCCAGGTTCTCGTTGCCGCCGTAGATATTCGGCTCCCACTCGCCTTCCTCGCGCGAGTAATCGAGGTAGAGCATGGAGGCCACGGCATCCACGCGGAGACCGTCGATGTGGTAGTTCTTCAGCCAGAAAAGAGCGTTCGAGATGAGGAAGTTCCGCACTTCGTTGCGGCCGTAGTTGAAGATGAGCGTGCCCCAGTCACGGTGCTCTCCCTTGCGCGGATCCTCGTGCTCATAGAGGGCGGTGCCGTCGAAGTAGGCCAGCCCGTGCGCATCCTTGGGGAAGTGTCCGGGCACCCAGTCGACGATCACGCCGATGCCGGCCAAGTGGCAGCAGTCGATGAAATACATGAAGTCTTCCGGCGGACCGAAGCGCGACGAGGGCGCGAAGAAGCCGGTTACCTGGTAACCCCAGGAGCCCGTAAACGGGTGCTCGAACGGCGGCAACAGTTCGATGTGCGTATAGCCCATCTGCTTGACGTAAGCCACGAGCGACTCGGCCAGTTCGCGGTAGGAAAGCATTCGATTGTGCGGCCCGCGCATCCAGGAGCCAAGGTGGACTTCATAGACCGAGACCGGTGCTTTCAGCCAGTCCGTTCCGGCCCGCTTCTCCATCCATTCCGAGTCGTTCCACTCGTACTTGCTGATGTCGTGGACCACGGACGCGGATTTGGGCGGCACTTCCGAGGCGAAGGCATAGGGGTCGGCCTTCATCTGCTGGTAACTGCGGTGCCGCGAGTGGACATGGTACTTGTAGTGCACTCCCTCTCCGAGGCCGGGGATGAACAGTTCCCACACGCCTCCGTTGCGCTGTCGCATCGGGTGGCGGCGGGTGTCCCAGTTGTTGAACTCGCCAACGACGGAGACAGTGATAGCGTTTGGCGCCCAAACGGCGAACCGCACACCGAGGATTCCGCCCACGTCCACGATGTGCGCCCCCATGGTGTTGTACGACTCGAGGTTCGTTCCCTCGCCGTGGAGATGCAGGTCGAAATCGCTCAGCAGCGGTCCGAAGCGGTACGGGTCTTCTTGTTCCTCTACTTCGCCATCCCAGCGGGTGATGCGGAAGCGGTAGGTGTCCGGGTGGTCCTTGACGCCGGCCACGAAGACTCCCTGTGGGTGCACCTGTTTCATCGGCGTCACGCTGTCTCCGGCGAGCACCTCGGCGGACTTGGCATGGGGCAAGAAGGCGCGCACCTCCCAGAGTTCTGTCTCATCCTCGCTGGTGATCGCATGCGGTCCGAGAATGCGGAACGGGTCTCCGTGATAACCGCCGACGATGGCTTCCACTTCGTGATTTGTCATATTTACGGTTTCCGCTGTCCCGCCGGAGGCGGCCAACAGAAAGTATTATCGCAGGGATGGACCCTTTCTACCGCGAAATCTCCAAGGCGGAGCTCCATATCCATCTGGAGGGATCGATCTGGCCCGAGACGCTGGCGGAGATGGATCCGGCGCTTGACCCGGCCGAGGCCCGCCGGCGCTTCGCGTATCAGGACTTCGACGCTTTCATCGAGGCGTTCGTGTGGGTGCTGGGTTTTCTCAGAGGACCGGATGAATACGCGCTGGCGGCGCGGCGCCTGTTCGAGCGTCTGGCGGCC
The DNA here is from genome assembly GCA_964468205.1 of uncultured Solibacteraceae bacterium. GTDB lineage: Bacteria > Acidobacteriota > Terriglobia > Bryobacterales > Bryobacteraceae > CAWELS01. Next base: position 11,429 of record CAYXVG010000061.1, read on the forward strand.
GATGGGATCCGCTATGCCGAGGTCACACTCGCCGGAGCCGGCATACTGCGCCGCGGGCTCGACTTCGCGCGAGTTTATGACGCTCTCAGCCGGGAGGCCGCGCGGGCGCCACTTGACGTCTGGTGGATTGTCGACGCCACGCGGCAGTTCCCGCCCGCCGAGGCGATGGAGATCGCACGGCTGGCCGTTGAGCGCGCCGGGGACCGCGTTGTCGCATTCGGACTCGGCGGCATCGAATCCGCGGGAGCGATCGAGCAATTCTCCGCAGTGCTGCGCTTCGCCCGCGAGCACGGCCTGAAACTGACGCCGCATGCGGGAGAGACGGTAGGGGCGGATTCGGTGCGGGCGGCGCTCGATGCTGGGGCGGACCGGATCGGCCATGGCATCCTGGCGGCGGGCGCTCCCGACCTCATGCGCCGCTTACGCAACGAAGACATCCCGCTCGAGATCTGCGTGACGAGCAACGTCGCCACCGGGGCGGTGACGAGCTTGCGGGATCATCCTGTGCGCCGCCTCTACGATGCCGGCGTTCCCATAGTTCTGAATAGTGACGACCCGGCGATGTTTCACACCACGCTTTCCGGCGAATACAAGCTCGCCGCCAGGGAGTTCGGCTTCACGAGAGATGAGCTGAAGATGCTTGCCGCCAACAGCTTCCGGTACGCGTTCCGGGCGAGTGGGGATCTGGAACCGCATGGCCGTGGTGAGCCGGAGTAGACTCGATTGGAGCGATGACTGAGCAACAACTGTCCAGCCTTTTCGCCACTGGCCGCATCCGGATTCGCGACGGAGAGATCTTCCGGCAACCGCCTTCCGCTTTAAGCGGAGATTTCGATTTCTCGCGGGTTGCAGGCATGCTGCTCGGTCTGGCGATTGGCGACGCTCTTGGGAACCCGACCGAGGGGTGGTGGTCGGAAGACCGCCGAGCGCAGTTCGGGGAGATCCGCGGCTATTTGAAGGCCGGGCCGCGGGGCGAGAGCCGTGGCTATCCTTCAGATGACACACAACTGGCGTTCTGGACACTCGAGCAACTCATCGACGACGGCCGGTTTGAGCCGGCCCGCCTCGCGCGCCGCTTCGCCACGGGCTGGATATTCGGCATCGGCCAGACGGTCGAGAAGTTTCAGTTGAATTTCCAAGCGGGTAAGAGTTGGGAGCTCTGTGGTCCGCCGGCAACGGATCGCTCATGCGGATCGCGCCTATCCTGATTCCTCATCTCCGGAATCCTTCGCCGGCGCTGTGGGCGGACACAGCCCTCTGCGGCATGATCACTTATAACGACTCGATGGCGATTGGTTCCTGTGTCGCGTTCGTGGCGGTATTGTGGGATCTACTGGGGATGGCCGCGCCGCCTCCGCCGGAATGGTGGCTGGAACGTTTCACCGCCGCGTTGAAAGATCTGGAGTGCGAACCCTACAAGCCTCGCAGCCCTCAGCTCAAGGACTTCGAGGGACCTCTGTGGAGCTTCCTCGAAAAGGAGCTACCTCTGGCGCTGCGAGAGGATGTTCCGGTAGTGGAAGCCTGCGACCGCTGGTACTCCGCCGCCTTCCTGATGGAAACCGTACCGTGCGTGGTCTATACTCTGATGCGCCACGGGCACAACCCGGAAGAAGCGCTGGTGCGGGCGGTCAACGACACTTGGGACAACGATACCGCCGGCGCGATTGTTGGCGCGGCGGTGGGGGCGCTGCACGGTGCGGATGCGCTTCCGGATCGTTGGATTCACGGCCTGTCGGGCCGCACGCGTGAAGACGACGAGGGCCATGTCTTCGAGTTGATCGAGGCTGCGAAGGCCCGCTTCTGCCCGTAGCCGCCGAACGGCCTTTCGGACTGCCGTTCGCCCTCCGGGCATCTTTCACTGCGCTTCCTGCTTTAGGCGCTCCTCCACCGTTCTGGCCTGCCAGGCCTGCCAAAGTTTCTCGAGGCGCTCCACCTCGGCCGGACGCCCGGCGGAAAGATCATTCAACTCTGTGCCGTCAGCCTCGATATCGTATAGCTCCCAGGGCTGGCCGTCGACGCGCACGAGCTTCCAGCGTCCTTGCCGAACAGCGCTGCCGTGGGCCCACTTCCAAAACAATGCGTCGTGAGGTTCCCGGGGCTGGCCTTTCAGCGTGGGTAGAAGGCTCCGGCCGTCCATGCGGACGGCGCGCCGGCCGCCGTGGGTAAGCGGATGGGCTGCGTCCGCGATTTCCAGGAACGTGGGGGCAAGGTCGATCACATGAGAGAGTTCGTCCGTGAAGGAGGCTGACTCCACCCCGCCCGGCCAGTGCACGATCAGAGGCGTCATGATACCTCCCTCATGGTCATGCTGCTTGAAGAGCCGGAACGGAGTGTTCGAGGCGTTGGCCCAGCCGTGACCGTAGCTCTGGTAGGTGTCCTCCGGACCGGGCATGATCTCCGGCAGGTTTCCGGGACGCACCGGCCGTCCGTCGCGCGTCCTTTCGGGAAGGTAGTATCCATTGCGGTCCGGTGTGTACTCGACGTGACAGCCGCCGTTGTCCACCTGAAACACGGTGACGGTGTTCTCCATGACGCCGGTCTCATCGAGCGCTTCAAGAATGCGCGCAATACCGCGGTCCATCCGGTCTACCTGGGCGGCGTAGACCTCCATGCGGCGCTCCTGCCAGGCTTTGTGCTCCTCGTCTTCCCAGGCGGGGACGAGCGGATGCCGCGGGGATAACTCCCATGCCGTATTGACGACGCCGATCTGCTTCATCCGGGCGTGACGCCGGCGGCGGATCTCGTCCCAGCCGATCGAATACTTGCCCCGGTACTTGGCAACGTCCTCCTCGAGAGCGTGGAGCGGCCAGTGGGCGGCCGTATAGGCAACGTAGAGGAAGAACGGCTTATCCGCGGCAGCGGCTTCCCTCACCCAGGCGGCGGCGTGGTCCGATATGGCGTCGGTGTAGTAGTAGCCGGGGCCGGCGAAATCGGCGGACGCATCTTCGTTGTTACGCAGCAGAGCCGCCGGAGCAAAGTAGCTGGCAGCACCCAACACCGTGCCGTAGAATTCGTCGAAGCCGCGCTGGCAGGGCAGCCCGCCGAAATCCTCCGTTGGGGCGAGATGCCACTTGCCGGACATGTAGGTGGCGTATCCGGATTCGCGCAGCGCCTCGGCGACGGTGACACACTCTCTCCGCAGTGTCCCGCGCTCGAGAGCGATTGACGGGTAGATGCCCGTCATCAGCGACGCCCGGGTGGGAACGCACATGTTGTTGGTGTAGTGGCGCGTGAAGCGCATTCCGTTCCGGGCGAGGCGATCGAGCGCCGGTGTTTCGATTTCGCCGCCGTAGGAGCCGATATCGGAATAGCCCATATCGTCGGACAGAATCATGACGATGTTCGGACGCGGGTCTCGCGCTTCTTCTGTTGACCCGCAGCCGGCGAACACGAAAGCGGCGAAGAAGAAAGCTCCAGCGCTACGCAAGTCGATCACAGCGTAACCAGTTTATGCAATTCAATGGTAACGGTGTCTCCGGAACGCGCGACAATAGAAGCAGGTGAAGCTCTATGCCATCCTGATGGGGTTGGTTCTCCCGGCGGCGGGGGTGTGGGGGTACTATCATTTTCAACCCCGGTATCTTGCCCTCTATCCAGTGGCGGTTACCCCTAAATTGGACCTGAGCGGTCCGGCTCCCAAAGTTGTTCCAGAAGGTATGGCTTTTGTCGCCACCGTGGCCACGTTTGACGAGGAACTTTACGCGTACTTCAATTTCGACTATCTCAGTACGCGTAGCGCAACGCGCCCGGCCGAAGCTCTGCTTACCCACCGGGTCGAGGACGGCAAGTCCCGGTTTCCGCTGAAGCTTTGGATCAGCGACGGCATTCTCGCCGGCATTCCCCTGCTTGAATCACTGGAGCGTCAGAACTACATTCCCGGCTACGAGTGGGAATGGGTGAACTGGGAGCAGTTGCAGACTTGGCGGCGCCAGTCCTCGGTATTTACCGCCGCCTACAGCCTGCCCGTGCGCAAGCGGATGGAACAGCTCACGGCCGGTCAGAAACAGGAGCTCGTGAAGCGGTTCGTCGTGTTTAAGTCGCGAACCGATCCCAGGATTCGTAAGGGGCTCCAGCCAGTCCCTTCACCGCTCACCGAGGAACAGGCCCAACAACTCGCCGCCGACATTCTGACCGTTGCCGATTTCTTTTGGCTGCCGCTCGATTTCTTCCTCGGCATCGGCGCCATGGAGAACAACTACATGGACGTCGATGGCGACTTGCAACACGCCGTCTGGAAGCCCCGCGCCGAGAAGGGCGACATCGTGCTGCGCCGCCGCAACGGCCGGGTGCTCGTCCGCAATCATGCCAGCGGTGTCTGGCAGATCACCCGCGAGACGCTCCGTTACGCCCACAAACTCTACACGAGAGGCAACTGGGACTACTCGCTCCTGCCTGCACATCTACGCCCGCCCAAGAAGTTCGACCCCAATTCGCTGGAGGCGGTTCATCTCACCACTTACGCCGGGCTTTTGTTCCGCGATTTGCTGGATCGGTTCGGCGGTGACGTGGCCATGGCCGTCGGCGCCTACAACGGCGGTCCCGGCAATCCCAATATGGGCTACGAAAAAGGGGTTCGGCTGGTGGCGAACTACGCGCGCCGGATTCTCGAGCAGGCGGCCCGTCTCAACGGGCAAGCGGTGGCGGAGATGCAGTTTCTCGCTCCATCCCGGGAATGATCCCTCGGGCGCGCGTCCCTCGTCCGCCGCCGAGTGTAGAGCCCGTGCAAATCTTCTCCGCGGTTCCGGCCGGCTTGCCGGGGATACTCGAATACAGTCGCCGTCAGCCGCTGGTAGACTAAGAGTTTCGTGATCGTTCAGACCCAGTTTTTCCAGTTCGATTCACTGCCGTTGGACTGTGGCGAGACCCTTGCGCCGGTGGATGTGGCATACCAGACATACGGCGCTCCGGCTGACGACAAGTCGAACGCAGTTCTAATTCTCCACGCCTTCACCGGCGACGCTCACGCCGCTGGCGTGAGCCCGCAGACGGGAAAGCCAGGCTGGTGGGACAGCATGATCGGCCCTGGGAAAGCGTTCGACACCGACAAGTACTGGATCATCTGCTCGAATGTGCTCGGTGGCTGCTCTGGCACCACGGGCCCCAGTTCCATGAACCCGGCCACCGGAAGGCCCTACGCGCTGGAGTTCCCGGTGATCACGATCGCTGACATGGTACGCCTGCAAAGAATGCTGGTGGACCGGTTGGGGATCAAGAAACTGCTGGCCGTCGCGGGTGGCTCGATGGGCGCCATGCAAGCGCTGCGATGGGCCGTTGACTACCCGGACATGGTGGCGTCGGCGCTGCCCATCGCGGGTACCTGGAGGCACAGCGCGCAGCAGATTGCCTTTAACGAGGTGGGTCGTCAGGCAATCATGTCCGACCCAGGCTGGCAGGGCGGCAACTACTACGATACCGACGGCCCGGTGCGCGGCCTTGCGGTGGCGCGCATGATCGGCCACATTACGTACATGAGCGACGAGTCGATGCGGCAGAAGTTCGGACGGCAGCTTCGCGAAAGAGAGCAATTCGGCTTTGGCTTCGACATCGATTTCGAGGTGGAGAGTTACCTCCGCTACCGGGGCAACCAGTTCGTGGGCCGGTTCGACGCGAACTCGTATCTCTATATCACCAAGGCGCTCGATTACTTCGACATTTCTTACGGCAAGGGCTCGCTGGCGGCGGCCCTCGAGAAAGCGACCGCCCGCTTCCTGCTCATCAGCTTCACCTCTGACTGGCTGTACCCAAGTTACCAATCCAAGGAGGTGGTGACGGCCCTGCGCAGCCGAAACCGGGACGTCTCCTTCGTGGAACTCCACTCAAACTACGGTCATGACGCGTTTCTCGTTGACGTGGGCGAGCAGACAGAGGTCGTGCGCGGCTTCCTGGCCAGTACTCTCCGCGCTCTTCAGAACGGAGTGGCGGCCAGACGATGACTGACGGGAAGAACGTGCCGAAGGGGCCGTTCGTGCGCGAGTTGCTGGGGCGTAGCGACTATCGCATCATCAGCCAGTTGATCGAGCGCGGCTCCCGGGTGCTCGATCTCGGCTGCGGCGACGGAGCTCTACTTGCCTGGCTGGCGGAGAACAAGGACGTGGACGCCCGGGGCATTGAACTTGACGGCGCCAAGGCGCAGAAAGCCATCGCCCGCGGAGTTTCCGCCTATCAGGGCGACATCGACGACGGGCTGGGCGACTATCCGGACAAAGCGTTCGATTATGTTTTACTCAGCCAGACCTTGCAGGAGACACGCCGGCCGCTGATGGTACTGCGGGAGATGCTGCGCGTGGGACGCTATGCGGTTGTCGCTTTCCCGAATTTTGGACACTGGCGGGTCCGTCTAGAGCACTTGTGGTCCGGCCGGGCGCCACGGACAAAGCTGTTTCCGCACACTTGGCACGAATCGCCCAACATCCATTTCCTTACGGTCAAAGACTTCGAGGAACTGGTTGCGAAAGAGGGCTGGAGGGTGGAGACGAAGATCTGCCTGGCCGGGCGTCACACCGTCGCCTTCGCCCACAACCTCTTCGCTGAGGTGGCGGTTTTCCTGGTCACTGCCTGAGTCGAAGAGCGCGGAGGGAGTTCCCGCCCCACGTGCTCAGGCCGGGTACTTCCAAGGTGCGCGGTACTCGCGCTTTAGCATTGTGGTGGCCTCGGAATCGCCAACGCAGATTTCTTTCGCGCCGTCCCATTCGACCGAGCGGCCGAGCTTCCAGCTCAGCATGCCGAGCAGGGCGCAGTTGGTCGAATAGTGCCCAATCTCGATATCGCAAACGGGACGCTTCTTCTCCTTGATCGCGTTCAGGAAATCGGCGAACAACTCGGGAATGTTCTGGCTGTCCGGCTCCCGTAGCGTCGGGTCTTGATGCGAGGCGGGCTCGCCGCGCTTGGCGGGATAGAACGTCCAACCATCCCGCCAGCCCATGTGGAAGACGCCCTTGTCGCCATAGAAGTAGGCGCCGAGCGGGTGTTTTTCGCTGTTGTTGCCGCCATACCGCCGGTGCTCCCAGGTGCAGGTGAAGCTGTCGAAATCGTAGATCGCCACCTGCGTGTCCGGGGCGTTGGTGGAGTCCTGCCTGATCCAGCGCCCGCCGTAGGAGCTGACTCGCTTGGGCCACTTCTCCTCGGTCCACCAGAGGACCTGGTCCAGCCAGTGAATCCCCCAGTCGCCAAGCGTTCCGTTCGCGAATTCGAGGTGGTTACGAAAGCCCTTGGGGTGGATAGTCTCGTTAAAAGGCTTTAGTGGCGCCGGGCCGCACCAGAAGTCCCAGTCGAGGCCGGGGGGCGGTTCCGTGTCCGGGGTCTTGGCGCCAGCGTCGCCGGCGGAATGGACGAAACAGCGTATCATGCCGATTTTGCCGGCTCCCCCGTCCTTCAGAAACTTCATGCCGCTGACGTTATGAGGAGAGACGCGCCGGTGCGTCCCCACCTGCACCACCCGATTGGCCGCCCGCGCCGCGTTCACCATCGCGCGCCCTTCGAGCACGGTATGCCCGATGGGCTTCTCGACGTAGACGTGGGCGCCCTTCTCAACGGCGGCGATAGTGGGCAGCGGATGCCAGTGATCCGGAGTCGCAACGATGGCGATGTCCACTTCCTCTTTTGCCAGTAATTCGCGATAGTCCTTGTATTTTCGGGGCTGGCCGCCGGTCAGCTTTTCCACCTCGGCCGCCGCCGGGTTGAGCTGGTTCTCATCCACGTCGCACATGCCGGTGACCGCGCACTCCTTCGACTCTATGGCGGCGCGGAGGATGTTCATCCCCCACCAGCCGCTGCCGATCAGGGCAGTCCGGTATCGCGAACGGTTCTGGGCTCCGAGGAAAGCTGGCGCCACACCGGCCGCGAAGGACGACGAGAGGAACAATCTGCGATTCATAGCTGTTACGCGGATCATACAAGAGATGATCGGCGGGTTACAACCCGGCGGCGGAGCGGCTCACCAGCGTCCCGGGATGATCGCGCCGCAGTCCGGGCAGACCCCGCCGGTGGCCAGCCTGTTCTTGATGACGTGGAAGCCCATGCGGCGAATGAGCGTGTGACCGCACTCGTAGCAGCGCGTATCCTCCAGTTCCTCCAAAACGCCTGCCAGATTTCCGGCGTAGACGTACCGAAGCCCTTCCTGTGTCCCGATGTCGTAGGCCCGCTGAAGAGTGCCAGGCGGCGTCGCCGGCGGGCCGGTCATCTTGTAGTCCGGATGGAAGGCGGTAACGTGCCAAGGGATGTCCGGAGAGATCCCGGCAAGAAACCCCGCTATCTGCTTGAGCTCTTCGGTCGAGTCGTTGAACCCCGGGGTCACCAGCGTCACCACTTCGAGCCAGAATCCCATCTCATGAATACGGCGGATGGAGTCTAGTACGGGTTCGAGACGCCCGCCGAGTTCCCGGTACCGCTTGGGCTGGAAGCTCTTGAGATCCACTTTGTAGAGATCGAGCCAGGGCCTGAGATACTCGAGCACCTCAGGAGTCGCGTTGCCATTCGAAACAAACCCGGTGACAAGGCCCACTGCCTTGGCCTTGCGAAAAACCGCCACGGCCCACTCGGCGGTTATCAGAGGTTCATTGTAGGTGCTGACCACGGCGTAAGCGTTCTTCGCCAAGGCGTGGCTTACGAGGGAGTCCGGCGACGTGTACTGGAGGTCCACCCTCGCTCTGGGATCGCGAACCGCTTGTGAGGTCAACCAGTTCTGGCAGTAGGCACAGTGGAGATCGCAGCCGAGCATGCCAAAGCTAAAGGCGACCGACCCGGGTCTGACGTGAAAGAACGGCTTCTTCTCGATCGGATCGCACACCGCACCCGCAACATAGCCCCACGGGACGTAGAGTTTCCCGGCTTGGTTAAAGCGCACTTTGCAGACACCGGCTTGGCCTTCGAAGATGGGACAGCGGTGGCCGCAAGCCACACATCGGATTCGCCGCTCCTCCAGCGGCTGGACAAGCTCGCCCTCCCGGACGTGATCCGAGACTACCTGCTGCAGAGAGGCCATGGCAACAACCCTCCCTCGCCGGTGGCCGGCTTCTCCCACGCTGCGCTCGCGCTGTCCTGCCCGCCCCGCCCCGCGCCGGTTTAGTGCTGATCGCCCGCGGCTACCGGGGTTTCCGCGGCTGAACAAAAGGGCATCATCGCGCCCGTCATGTCTTCAATCCGCTTCGACATTTCCCTTTCGCCGCAAAGAAGATCCTGCAAGGTGGTCTTTTCGAGTACTTCCGCCAAAACCATCTGCACCGTGCTCCACAGGGAGCGGAGGGAGCAATCCCCGGCATGAGTGCATTTCTTTTCGCGGCCGGAGTGCCGTTCGCAGAACGCCGGGCCGTAGAACGGCCCGCCTAGCAGGTCCAACACCTTGGCGACTGAGATCTGGTCCGCCGGGCTCGCCAGCGTGTAACCGCCGGACTGGCCGCGTGCGCTTTGGACAAGTCCGCCCATGCGCAGAAGACGCATCAACTTCGCCACGTTCGGGATCGACAGGCCCTCCGCGCGGCTGATCTCCGGAATCGTCAGACTCTCTTCCTGGCCGCATCGTGCGAGATGCAATAGGCATCGGAGCCCGTACTCCTCCTGTGCGCTGAGTTTCATAACACTCTCATTCTATCCTGATTTGATTGTATATGAAAAGAGAAGAAGAGCTGGAACTCTCGGTTTTCTTTGGCTCTTCCGCTGCAGCCGGGCCGCTATTTCTGAAAGTAAGCGGCGTTCCGTTCGGCAAAATCAGCCCACTGCTCGGGCAATTCGTCCGCCTCGAAAATCGCCTCCACCGGGCAGACCGGTACACAGGCGCCGCAGTCGATGCATTCCTCCGGATCGATGTAGAGCATCTCTTCGGTCTCGAATTCCGGCTCGTCTTTTCTCGGGTGAATGCAGTCGACCGGGCACGCGTCTACGCACGCGGTGTCCTTGGTGTTGATGCAAGGCTCGGCGATGATATAGGCCATTGACCCTCCTTCAGATCAAGAATGTCCGGAGCTTGATTTGAGGTTAGCGAATCGAGGTCCTTGGCGTCAAGGCGATCTTGACAGATGGGTACTGTTTATTCGCCATCGCCCGCGCGGGAACGGGCGGATGTGGCTAAATAGAGGGATGGCGTTCCCGTCCCGCACACACGCGTTCCGGATCTTCGGTTTGGCGATATTCTTGTTTTTCATGGCCTTGGAGGGGCCTTCCGCTGCTCCCACCCTCGAGGTTCGTTACATCGCGAACGAGGGTTTTCTGGTGCAGGCGGGCGACCAGAAGATCCTCATCGACGGTCTCCTCCGCCGGGATCTGTTGGCAAAATACCTGAAAAGCGGGCCGGCGCTTCACGACGCAGCGGTGAGCGGCAAGCCCCCATTTGACGATATCGACCTCGTCTTGATCACCCACATACACTACGATCACTTTCACCCAGAGACGACGCTTGCCTATATGAAACAGAACGCCGCGCCGGTGATCTGTCCCGAACAGGTGGCGGAGACGCTTGGTGGCGACGCATCGTTGCAGGGGCGCATCCGCGCCATTACACCCGGGCCGAACCAGAACCAGAGAGCCCGGGTAGCGGGGTTTGATGTTGATGTTTTCCGGCTACGCCACAGCCCTTTCTACGAAATCGACCGGCGCACTGGAGAAAAACGCGATAAGCACGCTTCGATAGAAAACGTCGGCTTCCTGGTGAAACTTGGTGGGCGCACGATCTTTCATGTCGGAGATTCGGGGCTCGACGACCCGGTCGAATACCCAGTGGCGAAAATACCTTCCACCGGCGTGGACGTGCTCTTTGCCGGTTTCATCCTCCGAGGGAGCATCAAAGAGCCGGAAGCGATTGTAAGGCAGACGATCCGACCGAAGAATATCGTTCTGATGCACTTGGCCCCAGGGGGGAACCCGGCGCTGACAGAAGAACAACGCCGGGCCTTCCCGGGACTCTTAATCTTCAAGCAGCCGCTGGAGCGGCGAAATTTCTAGCTCACGTTGACGCCGGAATTCGGCTTCGCGCGAGTGAGCGGGGTACTACCAGCGGGGCTCGCGGTCTCGTCCGCCGCCACGGCCGCCGCGCCCACGGCCGCCACCGCCACCGCCGCCGCCGCCGCCACCACGGTTCCCCGAAGGTGGCCGTGCTTCATTTACCACTAAGCGCCGGCCCATGAAATCCTGGCCATTGCATGCCTCGATGGCCGCGTTCGCGCGACTGTCATCATCGATCTCGACAAAGGCGAAGCCGCGGGACTCTCCAGAGAAACGGTCGCGAACGACAGACAGTCCGTCAGTAGATACGCCCAGCCCGGTCAACCAATCCTCTAGATCACCCTCGGTGGCTGTATAGGGAAGATTCCCAATGTAAAGCCTCATAGTTTCCTTTCCTGCGGCCGAGAGACACTCCCGGCCCAATTCATGACTGAGAAGACACAGAGCGGAGGAATCGAACCGGACGGGCTGACACCAAACCGAGAATCTGCAACTTCCAGGCTCTGCCTAATACTCCCACAGGCGTCAAGGCAAGGTCAATGAAATTTACCGTGCCGAAACAAAGACCATGAGGCCGGCCGTGACCGTGCACCGGAAACGAGGCCCCGCCGCGTAAGTGTTCCAAAGATTTACAGGTCAATTGCCACCACTTCGTGGAGCCCGACAGCCGGAATCGCGGCTTCCACCACGTTCCCTCGCTGCCGGAAGGGAAGCTCGGTTCCGGCCACCAGCAGGCGTGCCGTCCTGGCTTGCACGCCGTTAGGCAGCCTCAGCCTGACGCTCTGACCGCCCAGCGGGATCACTTCCTTGTAGGGTCCCTTCATCATCATAGGATTCGTAAGGTTGACCAAGTGTACCGTGTATGAATTCTTCTGCCGCCACGCCGCCACGTCGAGCCAGCCCGGACCGGTCACTTCCACCGGACGGGGTTCGCCAGCGGCCCAGTCCACCGCATTGACGAGTAGCTTTTCGTGATCCACGCAGAGCACCTCCCAGAAAATGCGATCGATATCCCAAGGGAAATAGACCACCCGGCCCGCGCCGTGCTCCTGGATGTAGACTTCCGGAATTCCGGTCTCGGATTGTCGCGGATAGACCTCCTCCATCGGCAGGTCGGGATAGGAAGGAACCAGAGTAAGCGGAGGGTCCGGCAATGGCCGGTTGGGCCGCGTGTCCACCCGCTGCGCTCCGTTTACGATTCTGCGGGCGTCCCCGAGTCCGCGCAGCAGGGGATGGCGGGTTTCGTTCCGGATGTTCAGGTAGGAGTTCTGTAGGCCCCGCTCGATGCGGCCGGTGAAGTCGGCGCCGAACAGGTCCGCGAGGCCGAAGTTCTTTCGCCGCTCCCCGTATTCGTCATACAGCGATGTTTCGAAGGTGGCCACCAGGCTGCCGCCGCCGCGGACGTACTCGCGCAACTGCTCGCATTGTACGTCGGAGAGAGCGGCGATGTTCGGCAAAATCAGAGTTGTGAAGCGGCGCGTGCGTTCCGTGCCGAGCAGGCCGTCGTGGACCATCTCGAAGGGCATCCGGTCTCCGGTCAGGGCGTGATAGAAGCCAAGGATAGGGTCCTCCACCTTCGAGCGGGCCTGTGGTCCGCCGTAGTACCAGGCGGTCTGCTGGGAGTAGACGATGGCGGCGCGGGCAAGCGGCTCCTGGTCGCGGAGGTACCTCTCCGCGCCTTTGTGCCAACGGTAGAACTCCTCGACCGGCTTCATCCAGCGGTCATCGTGGACCGTGCCGGCGAACTTGACGAACCAAGGACGCAGACCATTGGCCACGCCGTCGGCCATCCACAGTTGGATTTCCTCGCCGGTCTGAACCGAGTCCTTCCAACGATAGCGCTCCTCCACCCCGACGCTCGTGATGCCGGCGATCGCCTTACCGCCGAGGGTGGCCCGGTACTCCTTTGCGTTTTTGCCCGCAGCCCAGGGGGGAGTCAACCCGCGGCGCGCCTGCCGGTCCGCATAGAGCGTGTCGGCCAGCTCGCCGACACGCTTCATATCGAGCGAGCTCAGCGCCCCGCCGCCGGAGTTTGCCAGAAACCGGGCGCCGGGATTTTCTGTGCGGATCACGTCGTCCCAGATTTTCCACACAGTGAACAGCTTCTCCTGCCGCCATTCTATGTAGGCCCGCCGGGCCGGGTCGTGCGGGTCGTCCGTTGTGGGTAGCGCCATCTTGTAGCGGTCGCGGAAGTCCTTCTGGCAGCTTTCGCAATGGCACAGGCCGTGGCCCGCCCAGCGGTTGGCGAAAATCCCATCCACCTTGTAGAGCGAGATGATCTCGCGGTGAACCTCGGTCATGAACTCGAAATTGTAGGGACCCAACGCGCAGGTGACGAACCGTCCCGGCGTGGCCCAATGCCGGCGCGGTGAGCCGTCCGCGTCGATGTGCAGCCATTCCGGATGCGCGTTGGCGGCGTCGGGCAGTACCGAGTGTGGGTCCGTCCGCGCCACCACTACCATGCCGAGCTTGCGGCAGGCGTCGTACAATTCCCCGAACGGGTCGCTGCCGTCCACCATCCACCGGCTTTTGTGGTGGAAGGGGATCTTCGTTGGGTAGTAGCAGACGCAGCCCCCGGCGCTGAGGTTGACGGCCTCGCAATGAGTTCGCTGGAAATAGTCGATCCAGAACTTTGGGTCGTAGCGGCCGTTGCCCGGGTCGTCCTCGGCCAGCACAAGCTGCCCCCAGCGCATGGGCTTATCAAACCACGGTTCCGCCGCGGCCGCCCCGGCCACGCCCACTGCTGCAGTGAGGCCCGCCGTCTCCGCCACGAATTCTCTTCGAGTCAGCATGGAGACGAGCATATCCCATGCAGGGTTGGATTGCGATTTTCCAAGCTGGGCGGGCTTTGGGGGCGCCCGCGCCAAGGCTAGCGGTTGGCAATATCGACGCGGAACAGCGGGCGCTTCTTCTCCTCCGGGTCGATCACGTAGACTTCCTGCTGGAGCGCCGGGTCGTACCCTCGCCAGATCCATTCCAGGGAGCGGGGCAGTTCGGCGAGGCCATGCGCGGTGTTATGTGTGCCGTTGCCGAAGCTGAAGTAGAAATCGTAGCCCTTGAACTTAAGCGAGTTCGCGAGCTGGATATTCATCAGCGGCCAACTGCCGTGGGCGTTCTCCAGGTCTCCGGAACCATCCTGGAGCCAGACGCGGATGTTCCGGACGTTCTCCTTGCGCACCTTGAAGGGGTAAAGGTGGCCGCCGGACTCCACGCCGGCGATGCTTGTATAGCTGCCGATCAGCGATAACACCCGGCTGAATTGGTCCGGCATCTGCCAGGCTGCATTGAACGCGCAAATGCCTCCGGAAGAGACGCCGGCGATGGCCCGGCTGTAAGCGTCATTCCGGAAGTTATACTTCTTCTCCACTTCCGGCAGAATCTCGTCGCGAAGGAACCGGGCGTATGTGTCGCCGATCCGGTCATACTGCGTGGAGCGCATCCGTTTCTCGCCCACCATTCCGGGCGAGACGAAGACCGTGATCATTACCGGAATCTTCTTCTCGTGCGTCAGGTTGTCAATCACGTTGAGTGTCCGGGCTTTTCCATCGCGCTCCACGTGGTTGTGGCCATCCTGCCAAACCATCAACGCGGCCGGAGTGGCCGGATCATATTGCGCCGGGACGTAGATCCAGTAGTCGCTCGTCATGCCCCGGTAGATCTGGCTCGTGTGAGTCAGCTTCTCCGACAGCGCGCCTTGGGGCACGCCGCCCTGAGCGTAGCATTCCGGTAGGTAGGCGGGGATGTCGGTGAGGCCTCCTTTGCGGCGTCCGTCTATCTCATAGTGGAAGGAGTGCGACGTGCCCGTGGAGAGCCGGGTGTTGTAGAACCACATGTTCCAGCCTTTCACCCGGCGCATCTTGCCAACTTCTCTCTCGTCGACGAAGAGCGTTGGAGAGCTGCCGGCTTCCACCGCGAAAATGAAGTCGGGGCCCTGTCCCGCCCAGGCTGTGCCCTGGAGGATCTTCTCTTGGCCCATCGTCTCGATGAGAGCGGCGCGGAATTCGTCATTCGGTTTCGCCGACAGAGTGATCAATTCCAAGGCGGATTTCTCGGCGGTCACCGGCCAGGCAAGTGCCAGAATTGCGAGCGGAATCAACAAGCGGCGCAAATTGAGAGCCTCCTTCGGGAAATTCGGAACCGTCGCCGGAAGCTGCAGCAGGGCAAAACAGTTCCCTCCGATCATGTTAACCCGTGAGAGCCGGATGAGGGAGGGGCGGTTATTCGATTGCCCGTAGGATCGCCGCCGCCACCTCCTCGCCAAGCGCGGCGGAGCCGGAATCGGTGAAATGAACATTCGCCGGGCGCTGGATTCCGTCGAGGCGCTCCAGAGCGAGCGAATAGAGGTCGTTCACCTGCACGTCGTGGGCATCCATCACGCGGGCGGCGGCTCCGTTATAAGCTGGAACATCGGCGGTCCGGCGCCCCGGACTCAGCTTCTCCGCGGGAAGATCCGGCACGGGCGTTGTGTGAGCCCATATCAGCTTCGCCCCGGTTTCCCGCAGCCGCTGCACCAGCCGCTCTAGATTGCGTTCATAATCCGGAAGCGCCACCTGGCGTTGTCCGTCGATCAGCTTCAAGTCGTGAAGTCCCCAGTTGAAATGGATGACGTCCCAGCGCTCATCGCCGAGCCACGCGTCGATCTTCTTGAGCCCAACCGTGGTTGGGCCGCCGTTTTCGGGAATCCGATGGACATTCGCCCTCCCCTCGAGAAGCTTGCGCACCGGAAGCGTGTAGCCGATGGAAATGGAATCGCCGATGATCAGGACGCGTGGTAGTCCGGGAACGTCGCGGACCGGATCAAAGGCGGGATTCCGAGGCGAATTCTGAGCGGCGCACACGGCGGCCAGCATGCAAAGCGCGAGTACTCCGCGAATCATATCGAGAGCATAGCAGAGCCCGGCGCTGGGGGTGGTAGGAATAAGCCGGAGCCGGTCTCCCGGCTCCGGTGAGTATAGCTATGTGGCGAATTGCGGCGGCCTTCGCCGGCGCCAACGCCAGACCAGGATGAGCCCTGATCCCACGAGCAGCAAGGTCCCGGCTTCGGGCGTCTCCCCGGGATTGTCCGGAGTACCGCCGGCGCCGCTGGTTCCGGCCGCACCGTAGGCGAAGTTGTCGTATACCGGGTACGAGGTCCAGGCCGCACCCATTGTCTGCCAGACCTGAAGCGAGGCAATCGGGAGATCCGAGACCACTCCGAAGAACAGTCTCTGATCCGGCTCTGCAGGTGGCCAACTGATGTTGTTCCACTCTTCTCCGGTGGAAAGCGCGATAGCGAACTCGCCGCTCGATACGCCCACCGTCATCAACTCGAACGCGATTGCCGTCACGTCCGCGGGTAGATTCACCTCGACGTAGGCAATGGGACTGGTCGGCTGGATCGGTCCTTTCAGTACCTTTCCTGAACCGAAATCGTGATCCGGAGCTGTGGCCGGGTCCACCACCCACAACTCGTTAGTGGGTGACGCTCTCCCTGTAAACCCTACAAACTGCACCGCCGGATCGCCAACAGTAATCCCGGTTGGCGTGCCATAGGCGCCAGGTTCTACCTCTTCGAAGCCGATTGTCGAGTAGCTTTCGACATTTGCCCCCCACTCCGCCGAACTCCAGTAAACAGTGGAGGCCGGGAGTGGAAGGACGAAGACAAGCAGTGGTAATAGCAGAAGACAACCAGTTGTCTTGTGATGATACATTGAGGTCCCTCATTTGAAATGTGGTCACACTCCGGTGACCAGAAGCCCGGTCCGCTTTGCTCGCGGGCCGGCCTGCAAGTTTGCCGTCGCGGGAGTCAATCCGCGGCGCCCGGAAATCCGCGCCGAAGCGGAGGCTGCAAGCGCGAGCCAGCGCCGGCGGCAGGATTCAGAGATTGAGAACTGAATAGTTGTAGTTGGCTGACTGTGCCGGTTCTCTCGTAGGCCACTGCATAATCTTAGGGGTAGTCCCCGGGGGATAGCTCCGTCCCGGAGCGCGGGTCGCCCTCCGCTCGCTACAATCTTTAGTTACAAGATGATCCAGACTCTATTTGGCTCGACCGAGCCGGAACCCACGCTCTTCGAGCGCCTGAAGAAGGGCATCCAAAAGACGCGCGAAGGCCTCACCGACGGCCTCGAAGAGCTCTTTGCCGGGAAAAAGAAGATTGACGAGGATCTCCTCGAAGAGCTCGAGTACGTTCTCATCACCGCCGATATCGGGGTGAAGACCACCGCCGAGATCCTCGACCTCATCCGCGAACGGGCGAACCGCGGTGAACTCTCCGATCCCCAGGCCCTGCGGACCCTGATCCGGAACCATCTTCTGGATGTCCTGGAGGCCACCGGGAAGCCGATCGACCAGGTTGCCGAGCCGCCCGCGGTGATTCTGGTGGTGGGCGTGAACGGGACCGGCAAGACTACTACCATCGGCAAGCTCACCCACCACCTGAAAGAGGCGGAACGCTCGGTGCTTCTTTGCGCTGCTGACACCTTCCGCGCCGCCGCCATAGAGCAACTCGAGGTATGGGGAGAACGGACTTCCACCGAAGTGATCCGGCAGCAGCCCGGCTCCGATCCCAGCGCCGTGCTGTTCGACGCCCTACAGGCCGCGAAGTCCCGGAAGGTGGACTACGTGATTGCGGATACCGCAGGCCGCCTGCATACCAAGTCCAACCTGATGGCCGAGCTCGAGAAGATGCGGCGCACCGCCGGCCGCATAATCCCTGGCGCCCCGCACGAAGTGCTCCTGGTCGTGGATGCCACCACCGGCCAGAACGGCCTCGAGCAAGCCCGCCGGTTCACTGAATCCAGCGGCGTCACCGGCATCGTCCTGACCAAACTCGACGGCACGGCCAAGGGTGGCGTCGTGGTGGCGATCGCCCGCGAGCTGAACCTCCCGATCCGCTACGTCGGCGTTGGTGAGAAGGTCGGCGACCTGATGCCTTTCGACGCCCGCCGTTTCGTGGCGTCGCTGTTTGAAGAGTGAGTGCGGTCGAGGCGCTGGCAGTCCTCGCGCGGAGCGGCTGAGTATATCTGGATACGCTATCATGACACGAAAGACTGATGCCCGATTATCTGAAGGAAGCGCTTGATCTCGCGCGCCACGGAGAAGGGCTCGCCAGCCCGAATCCCATGGTAGGGGCCGTTCTCGTGCGTGGCGGCGAGGTGGTGGGACGGGGTTTCCATACCTATGAAGGCAAGCGTCACGCGGAGATAGTCGCCCTCGATGAAGCCGGCGAGAAAGCCCGTGGAGCCACCCTCTATATCAATTTCGAGCCCTGCTGCCACCAGGGACGCACCGGGCCCTGCACCGAACGCCTGGTCGAGGCTGGTGTCGCCAAGGTAATAGCCACGACGGAAGATCCCAATCCGGAGGTCTGTGGCAAGGGATTCGAGCGCTTGCGGGCGGCCGGCGTGGCAGTGGAACTCTCCGAAGCGCACCGCGCCGAGGCCGAGGCGCTCAATGAACCATTCCTCCACTTCATGAAAACCGGCCTCCCGCTGGTGACCCTGAAGGCCGCGCTCACCCTGGACGGCAAAATTGCCGCCCCCGAGGATAACCTCGGCTGGATCACCAGCGAAAAGGCGCGCGGTCACGTTCAGCAGGTGCGCCACACCCACGACGCCATCCTTACCGGCATCGGGACCTTGCTCGCCGACGATTGCCGGCTCACGGACCGGACCGGCAAGCCGCGCTCCCGCCCACTGATGCGGCTGGTGCTCGACTCGCAACTCCGCATTCCGCTCGAGTCAAACATGGTGACGAGCGCGAATGGCGACGTCACCGTGGTCACTACCTCGGCCGCTAGTGCTGAGAAGCGCGTGACGCTTGAGGCGCGTGGCGTGAACGTCATCATCTGCGACGGCCCCAAGGGACGGACTGATCCCCTCCAGGCGCTCCAATGGCTGGCCGCGCGAAAATACCTCTCGTTGATGATCGAGGCCGGCAGCAAGGTGAACTGGTCCTACCTGGCCGCCGGCGTGGTGGACAAGGTGCTCTTTTACTACGCTCCAAAGATTCTCGGAGGCCTGAAATCACTGTCAGTGGTTGGCGGTAAGGGCCGTCTCCGCCGGGCGGACGCACTGCAGTTCCGGGATGTAACGATCACTCCAATCCCGCCGGACGAGTTCGCCGTCCGGGGCTATTACGTAAAGGACAGCTAAACTGGCATGTTCACTGGAATCATCGAGGAACTCGGCGTGATGCAGTCGCTCGACCCACGCGCCGCGGGCGCCCGCATCACGATTCGCTGCAAAACCGTGCTCGAAGACGCCGAACCCGGCTCCTCGATCGCCGTGAACGGTGTCTGCCTCACCGCCGCCGAATTGCGCCCGGACGCCTTCTCTGCCGATGTCGCCCCCGAGACGCTGGGCCGCAGCAATCTCGGCGCGCTCAAGCCCGGCTCCGCGGTGAACCTTGAACGGCCGCTCTCGCCGCACGGCCGGCTTGGAGGGCACATCGTGCAGGGCCACGTGGACGCCACCGGAGAGGTTCGTTCATTGGATGAGCTTGGCGATGGCAACTGGTGGCTCACCATCGCCGTGCCCGCGGAGATCGATCCCTATCTGGTCGAGAAGGGCTCCATCGCTATCGACGGTATCAGTCTCACGATCGCCGCTCTCGAAGGAGAGCTCCTCTCGGCCACCGTAATTCCCCACACCTTCGAAAACACGACTCTTCGCGGCTACCGTCCGGGATCGAAGGTCAACCTCGAAATCGACATCATCGCCAAGCATGTTGCAAAACTGCTTGGCAAAACCGGCCGCGGCTCCGGCCTGTCGGTCGAGAAGCTCCGCGATATGGGCTACTGAGGGCTACCCGCTACTGCCCGTCGCAATCACGACAATCGCCACGATCAGGAACCCGATGCCGACCATCGAGTAGATGTGCGCCTTCCTCGGAGCGCCCGTCCATTCGCCGCTGAGAGCCCCGAGCGAATTCGAGGTGATCAGCGCCATCGACATGAACAGCGGCCACCCCACCATGCCGCCAAGCTCTCCAAGCGCCTCCGCCCCGGCGCCATATACCAGGAAGCTGCCGAAGCAGAGTATGCCCATCAGGCTGGTCCAAAACCAGTGCGATGGGGGCGGAGTGGCCGTCCTGTAGAGCCCCCATGTCTTGTTCTTCGTCAACAGATAGATCGGGTACGCGGCGTTCAAGATGAATCCGGACGTGAGGCAAAGCGGCCAGATTGTGTTTGACGCCATGTCCGGCCGGACGCCCGTCTCGATAGCCGCCTGGCGTAGCTCTTCTCCAAAGACAAAACTGAAGTTCAGCATCGGCGAGAAGATCCCGGCCAGCACGCAGATGAGCAGCGCCACGCCAAAGCCCGTCTTCGGAGTCGACTCGATGCCGGCTGCCTGCTCTCTCCTCTTTCCCGCCAGCGCGCAGAAGAAGATCCCGACGATCACAATCGCAGTGCCGGCCATCAGCGCGTACCCCTGCCGGGTGAAAAGCTGCTCCGGATGGAGCATGATGAGCGGATAAAAGGTGCCGATGGGCGCTATGTGGCCGAGAATGATTCCGTAGCCGACGGCGAGCCCCATGCGATCCACGCCGAGGCCGAATAGCACGCTGCCGAGTCCCCAGCCAAATCCGAAAAGCAGCACTTGTCCGATGGACTTGGCCGAAGCGGCGGAGTAGATGCTCCAAAGATCCGGGATCGCCAACAGAGCCACCGCCCAGGGGATGACGATGAGCCCGGCGAACGAATAGATGAGCCAGGAGTTCTCCCACTCCCATCGTTTCGCCTTCTTGATGGGCGCGACGAAGCTCCCGTTGAAAATGCCTCCCACGAGCACGAGCGCCACGCCGAGGACAATTGCCGAGGTCATAATGAAATCTCCTTCACGAGTGGGGCGCTCCATCCGGCCAAAGAAGCGCTGTTCTGACCGGCTGCTTCGCCGCCCGGATCGGAAGCTATTCCGCGGTCCGGAAGCCCCGCCCGGCAGCCGTTAAACCGCAACCGCCTGCCCCTTCGCCGCTGAATCGTAACTCGCGAAAATCAGCCGCACCGTCTTGATGTTCTCCTCGCCGGACGTCTCGGCCGCGGCCTCGCCCCGCAGCGAGTCGAGCAGATTCTTCTGGCACGCCGCGATGCTCGAGTGGACGATGGCGTACTCCGGATCAATCCAGTCGTACTTCGGCGGCGGGTAACGCCTGGCATGTGTGCCGTCCTTGGTAGTTACTCGGATCCAGAAATCGAGGTCCAGCAGCACGGAACCTTCCGAGCCTTCGACGAACGCCCGCGTCTCGGGGAACTTGTCGCGCTCCAGGTAGTTCTCCGCGTAGGCCATCTCCACGAGCGCGGTCAAACCGCTCTCCATCTTGAGCATGATGGTGGCGACATCTTCGCCTCTGATGTCCGGATGCACCTTCTGCGTGCGGCAGTAGAGCTGGGTGGCCTCACCAAACAGGAAGCGCGTGGCGTCCAGCGTATGGCTGCCCAAGTCCGTAATGATGAACTGTTCGAGATCCGCGAGAAACGGCTGATTTTGGAAGACCGGGAATCCGCTGATCATGTCGATGCGCGCCCGGAACGGCTCGCCGATCGCCCCGGAGTCGAGCACCGCCTTCAGTTGCCGCATCGGAGTCTGCCACCGCCAGTTCTCGTTGACCAGCAGCGGAACGCCGGCCTCCTGGCAGGCCTTCAGCATCCCCTCGGCCTGCTCGAGCGTGGGCGCCAGCGGCTTCTGGCAAACTACCGGGACCTTTCGCTCCGCGGCCATGCGGACAAACTTCGGGTGCGTGTCCACGTCCGTGCAGATGTCCAGGAAATCGATCCTCTCCTTGTCCAGCAATTCCTCCGGATCGGCGTACACCCTCGGGATGCCGAACTTCTTCGCGATCGCTTCCGCCTTGCTCACTGTCCGGTTGTACGCAGCCACGCATTCACAACCACCGTTTTCCAGCCACCCGGGAATTTGATAGCTGGCCCAGAAGCCAGTCCCGAAGATCGCGAATCGCAGTTTCTCCATATCAGCGGTGATCCTACATCACGCCGCCCCGCCGCGGCAACCACGCGGCGAGCAGGCCTCTGATCTGTGTACATCCGGATTCATCCAAGGTTACTTTTCCGGCTCTCCTACCCAACCAAAAAAGGGCGCCCCGGTCGGAGCGCCCAGTGGGCCTTTTGAGGAGCAAATTTCGGCCGGAGACTTACTTCGTCAAGTCTTTAAAAGGTGAATTTGATCAGGAAACGGCCCTGGAATCCGGGATTAAAGATCGCATCGCTCTTGTAACGAGGATCCTTTGCCGTAGTCGAGCTGCCGCTCTCAATCAGGCCTTGCTGAATCTGCGCCAACATCGCGTTGTTATCTGACCCTTCGATAGGTTGGTGCTTCCCATGCTTCGAGCACGAATCTGGACATTTAAGACAAGTGGACCGGAACAAATTCCTTTATCGGGTCCTTTCTTTGAACCCGCCTGATCCCATAGTGTTAGGCTGAAAACCACCTTCGGGTGGTGCTACCCCGGCTCTTCCTTCTCATCCATCGGTACTTGGCGGATTGTCACCCCCGCCTCGTTGAACAGTATCTCCACCATGCGAAATTGCTCGTCGTACTGCTCGCTCCTGTAGGAGCTCATCCTCTCCCTGGAGATCACCACCTCGCGAATTCCCGCCTGGACGATCGCCCGGGCGCAGTCCATGCACGGCATGATGTCGATGTAAATGGAGCAGCCCTCGGTCGATGTGCCGGCCCGCGCCGCGTTGTAGATGGCGTTGCGCTCCGCGTGCTCCATCCACAGGTACTTGATGGGCCGCGTGCGCCTTTCCGGCACATCGTCGCGGATTCCCCGCGGGAACGAGTTGTACCCGGTCGTGCGGATCTCGTGGGCCGGCCCCACCACCACGCACCCAATCTGCGTGTTCGGATCCTTGCTCCGCGCCGCGACGTGACGGCACAGATTCAAGTAATAGGCGTCCCAGCTCAGTACTTCCCTCCGGGGAGGAGTCTCGTTGGCGTCCATAGCTCGCTATCCTAGCACTTGGAGGTGGCCAATTCCCGTCGATGCCATCCGGTTTGACAACGTGAGGTTGGAAGTCCGCGGCGCGACCCTGCTCGAATTCGCGCAGCCGTCAGCTGGCACAGTCGCCGTCCTGGGGACGCCGGTTACAGCCGCAACGGTTTGGGAAATCCGAAGAAAGGTTGCTTGGGTGGCTCAGGAACCGGACCTCGGGAGCGGTTCCGCGCGCAATGTCCTCGAGCGTCCCTTCCACTTCAGAGCCAATCAGCGTCTGTCGTTAAGTGTGACACGGTCGAAGCGCGCGACGTGAAGCCTGGCGACCGCTACGATAAGGAAGCCGAGATCATAGAAGGGATCAACGAAGGCGAAACGGTCGCCACCATCAACGTGGACCGCCTGGACACCGGCGTCCAGGTTCGTGTGACCCGCTCGGCGAACTGAACCCCGGATCGCCGCATCGTCCGCGGACTGTCGCCGCGAAGTCACGCCGGGCCAGACCGAGTCGGCAAGGCCGAACACGCACAGAAGAGAAAAACGAGGACGCCCCGCCGTTGGAGCGTCCTCGCCGTCTTCAGGCCCATCGCGCGCCACTCTGTGACCGCTTGCGCAGTCCTCAGAATTGCAGCCGTGCGCCCAACTGGATAAAGCGGGCGTCCTGAGCGACCGTGTTGTACTGGCCGAAAGTGGACGCCGTGATTATGCGTGAGATCTCCTGGAACGACGTGTTGTTGAACACGTTGTAGAACTCCGCGCGAATCTGGAACTTCAGCCGTTCCATAATCGTGAAGCTCTTGTAGATGTTCCAGTCGAAGTTCCGCTCCCCGTTGAGACGCAGCACGTTCCGGCCGAGACCGCCGAAGTTGCCCAGCAGTGGCTGCGACAGCCCCAGACTCTCGGCATAGGCGGAGTAGCGCTGCACCGGATCGCTGTTCAGACCGGACGGAGCGCCCGCCGAGCCCGCTGGCTTCGGATCGAGGTTGACCGGCCCGGCTGCGTTCGGACGGATTTGCCCACCGCCGCCGACCACCGTCAGGGGACTCAAACCGCGGCGGCTGCCGGCGTCGAGGGTGACCGGGTAGCCCGAGCGGAAGCTTGCGATGCCGGCGAAGCCCCATCCGCTGAGAGCGCCCCGTAGGAACCAGTTCGACGAACTCTGGAACCACTGCGGTTCCCATACGTGCGTGATCACGAAGCGATGACGTAGGTCGAACTGAGACGCGGCCCGGTTGTTGCTGTTGTCGCGAGGATTCTGCTGGTTGGACGAGTCGTTGATCAGCACGCCAAGCACATCGGAGCCATCATCAATCGACTTGCCGAAGGTGTAGTTGGCGCTTAGCGTAAAGGTAGAGCCGATCCGCGACTGTCCTTCCAACTGCAATCCGTGGTAATTCGAGTTGGCCGAGCTGTCCACGTAAACGATCGAGTTGTAGCGCCCGTCGATCCGGTTGCTCACCCGGGTGGCGCCGCCATTCTGTCCCTGGAAGGCCGTGCGGAAATCGGCGAGGCGCGCCGTTTCGTCCTCGATGCTGACGGCCGGGGCTGGCGGCGCGGCGATCAGGTTCAGGTCGCGGGAGCGCTGCAGGAAGTTGCCCTTCGTGCCCACATAGCTCGCCTTCCAGACGACTCCAAACTGTTCTCTCTGGACGCCGAGGTTCCACTGGTGGACTTGAGGATTGCGGAGGCCCTGGTCGATGGCGGGTGAGATGGATCCGAAGTTCAGCACGGTCGTGGAGAGTGCGCCCACCTGCGCGGCGGTTTCCTGCTGGATGCGGGCCGTGCCCGCGACGATGTTGGCATACGAGTTATCGCCGCTGAAACTGGCTTGGCCCGACTGCACGCCGGCCACGATAAACGGCGGCAGGAACCGCTGGTTCGTGATCGGGTTCAGAAAGATGAAGTCGTAGGCGATGCCATATCCGCCCCTGACCACCGTCTTGCCAGTAGCCCCCACGTTCCAGGCGAAACCGACGCGCGGCGCCCAGTTGTAGTTGCTCTGGAACGACGGCTGGCCTTGTTCGAGCAGGCCGAATGGGCCCGAGCCCGCCGCTCCGTGCGCGGTCTGATTGTTCAGGTTGAGATTGGAGATGATCCCGTTCTTCTCGTTCGGACCGCCGGCCCATTCGAGGCGAATTCCCAGGTTGAGGGTGAAGCTCCGGCTGACTTTCCAGTCGTCCTGCGCGAACGCAAAGAAGTTCTTCACACGGTTTTCACGCACGGAACTGCCGAAGCGCTGCTGGAAGACGGCGGGCGAGCCAGTCTGGAAGTCCGCGAAGCTAGCGAAGTCCAACAGCGGCCGCTGCACGGCGTCAAAGAAGCTGTCCGCTTCCAGGTAGTAGTACTCGCCTCCTACCTTAAAGCTGTGGCTGCCGTGTACGAACGAGAAGTTGTCGTTGAACTGATAGGTCCGCTGTTCGCGTCCTTGCGGGAGACCTTCCCACACGCCGAAGCGGTCCACCGAGCCATCCTGGAACCGGATGCGGGGTCCGATCGGATAAGGCGTATCGACCGGGAAGCCAGCGTCGCTCTGCCCGAAGCCGAACCGAAACTCGTTGACGGCCGTGGCGCCGAACACATGAGTGTGTGCCGCAGTAGCTTGGCGAGGTCGCCCCTGGCTTGTCGCGCCGAACCCCGGCAGGTTGGTTTGGATAAACGTCAGGCCGGAACTGGCGCTGATGTTGTCCGCCTGGCTATAGCGCATCCAAAGGGTGTCGCGGCTCGAGAGATTGATATCGCCCCGAATCGAATACTGCCAAAAGTCGGTCTTGTTCGGAGCCGCGGTCGTGATCTGCCCGGACGGGGAAGTTGGGATCTGGTACTGCTCAAACAAGCCCCGGGAAGTCGGATCGGTGATTCCCGCCGCCTCTTCCGGCGTCGGGACCCTGGCAACGCGGGTGGCCCCGGCGCCCCGGAGCTTGGTCCCCTGATAGTCGGTAAACCAGAACACCTTGTTGCGGCCGTTGAACACCTTCGGTATCAGGACCGGCCCGCCGAGAGACCATCCATACTCGTTGCGGCGCTGAATGGCCGCGTTGCCCGTCGCGTCGAAAAACGGACGGGCGTTCAGCTTGTCGTTACGGAAATACTCGAACAGTTCGCCCCGCAGCTCGTTGGAGCCGTTCTTCGTGAGGTAGAAAACTTGGGCGCTCGAATTGCGGCCATACTCCGCGGTGAAGTTGTTGGTGATGACCTTCACCTCTTTGATCGAGCTGAAGTTCAGCGGATTGAGTGTACCGCCGGTTCCCGTCACCGAGACGTCGGTCGCCGTAATACCGTCCACAGTGATGTTGTTGCCTCGTCCGCGACCGCCGTTCGAGTTGAAGCTCCCCGAACCGAGAAAAGGGTTGTTGGCGGAGACGGGCGCTACTCCGGGCGCCGTCAGCGCAAACAGGTTCGGATTTCGCGCCACCGGGATATCTTGAACCGCCTCGCCCACCACGGCCGTTTGAATCTGGGCGTTCTCCGTGTCCAGAAGCGTGACCGCGTCCGTTACGGTAACGACTTCCGTCAATTGGCCGACTTCCAGCCCTAACTGAACATTCGCGACTTCCCCGGCCCGGACCTCCGCTTGGGTAACTGTGGCGCTGAAACCTTCGGCCTCCGCGCGAACCTCGTACTGGCCGATCTGAAGCAGACTGAACGTGAATCGCCCCTCTTCATTGACAGGCTGCTCGCGCGTCACTCCGGTCTCAAGGTTCTTAAGAATCACCTTTCCCTGAATGACCGCAGCTCCGCTCGAATCCGTGATCACGCCGCGCAGTTCGCCCGTGATCTGGCCAAATGAAAGTGTCGCCACAAACGACAGTAAAATCAATGTTACGCAATGGTAGATGCGCATCAATAACCTCCGCTAGTAAGTTCACTCCTGCAGCGATTCACTCGCTTGAGCGGCGCACTCAAACTCTGCACGGGTTCCGCACCCCGCTCAGTGTATTCTGGTGTTTAATGCTCTGACTTGGCTGAAGCTGACAGCGAGAAAATGATCGTCCCGGACGCCTTGGGGAGTTCCGGGCCTGCGATTCGTGTGTTATGCGGTGGGCTAACGAGGCACCGCTCACACCGAATGAAGCAAGCCAAAGGATAGCACGAAACATGGATATTCGGTTACGAAAATCATCAAGAACTTCTACAATCTTCCAATAAGGTTATGTCGATGTATTTACTGGACATACTCAGGCTATCGCGTCTTCATCCGCCGACCCAGCTTGCCCGTGGATGACCCGCCCGCCACCCGTCGCCTTCCCGCCTGCTCCTTCGAAAATGCCCGCCGGCCAACTCGCGCCGATTCAATAGCCTGCCGTGTTGGCAGGCCAGAAGAATCGACCACTCTTGGCGCCACGGGCCAGTTCTCATCCCCCCGTTGTGGCGCCCACGCCATGGAGCATCCTTTTCCGCCGCTTTTCGCCATTGTTTTCAACCACCTCACCCCCTCCCCTAAACCGGCGCCACCCTCCGCCGTGGTATAACCACGATCGGAATGCGACCTCCGGCCCCCGATGGCCGGCGACCGCAGAACCAGCGATCCCACCCACTTCGCCGCCTGCGGACGGCGCGCCGCGCTGCGATGACGCACGGGGGTGAACCGGGCCGCCTTTCCGGCACGTCGTCGCGGATTCCCCGCGGGAACGAGTTGTACCCGGTCGTGCGGATCTCGTGGG
>CAYXVG010000062.1:0-38920 GCA_964468205.1 uncultured Solibacteraceae bacterium
GTTCGGGGTCAAAGACCGAATGGGAAGACCGAATGGGCTAGCGGCGAGATCGGGGGGGGAGTTCGGAAGGAGTTCGGGGTCAAAGACCGAATGGGAAGACCGAATGGGCTAGCGGCGAGATCGGGGGGGGAGTTCGGAAGGAGTTCGGGGTCAAAGACCGAATGGGAAGACCGAATGGGCTAGCGGCGAGATCGGGGCGAGATCGGGGTGCGAGATCGGCGAGATCGATCGGATCGGGAGATCGGGGTCGGGAGATCGGGGGGAGATCGGGGTCAAAGACCGAAATCGGCTATGAGCTCTCGGGGAACTCAACACGCAAACCCCGCCGTCGGTTTCAGCCGGCTCGCCCTAGGCATGCGTCTAGTCGAATCCGCTTGCGCTTGACAGACCAACAGCTCGGACTACATTGACTCGGATGCCGCCTACCCTCTTTCTTGTGCGAGAAGACGCCATGAGGCCATCCGCCGGGTAAATGATACTCTCAGGTCCGTAATCGCACGGGATGATGGCCCGCTCTCTACCCACATCAAGAATGGAAGCATGTGCAGCCCTGTAGCGCTTGGGATCGCGCCCAGCGGCTGCGGATCATCTTGCTGTGTGGGCTGAACCCGCGCAGCAGCGGTATCTTTCTTTCTGGTTGGTTATTGCGAAGCTGCTGCGCAAGACGATCAGTAGGATTGCCCGCGTCCACCGTAACCGCCACCACCCCTGCGTCCACCGCCGTAGCCGCCACCGCCCCTACGTCCACCACCACCACCACCGCGGTCCGCCTTGGGACGGGCTTCGTTAACTTTTAGCGCTCTGCCCTCATAATCGGTGCCGTCCAGCGCCGCGATTGCCGCATCAGCCTCACGATTGTCGGTCATCTCAACGAAACCAAAACCTCTGGCTTGTCCGGTGTCACGATCGGTGATAACGTTGACGCTCTCCACTTGTCCGTGAGCTTCAAACAGCGCGCGGATAGCGTCTTCGGTTGCCCCGAAGCTCAGATTTCCTACATAGATCTTCTTCATGCTGAATCTTCCTTGTCTCGACTTGAAATTCGGTCAATTCGGCGCAAAACGAGGCGTGCCCGGAGCCGGCTCCAGCCATCCCTGACACCCGGTGAAAGTCTCCCAAACCGAGGCTGCGCCGTGCGTGTGTCACAGGGAACTCAGCAGGTAATGGTGGAAACGAACAATCGTGTCTTGAAATGGCAGGATGCATCAAGTCAGGCTCCAGTCTACCATTGGAACCTCACCAGGAGAGGAATGATTGTCGAAGGACTGTCCCGCGGAGGAATTCGAGTTACGGTGGTCGCGGCTCGAACAGGCCGTTCGCGACACGAAGTCTTGGCTCGATCTCGGGCTGGCTCAGTGAGTTGAGTTGGCCGCCCCCATCTCGGGTGGCTACGAATCGCCTCCTGGCTCTCAGGGATCTGTTTACCAACAAACCTCCGGCGATTCCTCTGCACTTGACTACTTTGGCAACCAGGTAGTGAGAACCATGCTAGGCTGCGCCTGCGTGGTCGACTGTTCTTGTGCCGTCTCGTTGAAGCTTCATCAGATGGTGATGGCTGACGACCCACCGGGTCTCCTCCCCCTCAAATGGTGTCGCCAACACGTCATCAGCGCCGAGATGCAGAGCCTCTGCCCAAAAAGTGGTTTCCGTGCTGTCAGCGGCAACCACGAACGCCGGCCGATTTGGCAGTTCGTGAATCGCGCGCATTGCTGCAATCCAAGGAGCCGTCGTCAAGTTTCTGTCGCAGATGACGACCGAGACAGGGGGACTTGACCGCAACACCGCTCGGAGCTGCGGCATTGTCAGCGCCTCCGTCCATCTCCAATTTGTGCTTCCCAGGATCGACCGTAGGCGGATCAAATTCGCCGGGTTCGTCGACAAATAGAGAACATGCACGCCGGCGCCGTGTGTCGAACCATATGGTATCGGCTCTGGTCGCGTCATTACTGACCCTCCTCAAGTTACTGGCGACTCCCCGCTTGGCCTCCGCGGTTTTCATTCCGCCATACGTGAAGTGACTCAATTTACTGCAGGTTCCGTGCCAAACGCGCGCACCCCCGCGCGCCGCCTCGTAACCAATTGATTTCACTAGATGAAGCTCCACCTTCTCTTGGTGACACGTTGTTGCATCATGGCACTAGAGTTGTAGTTCTTACCGATTCGAGCGTTCGAGCTCTCTCAGTGAATCTCGTGAAACTGCCCGACCCATCCCTGCCTTTTGACCACCAAAACGAAGACGTCCTCCTCGCCGGCTACACCCAGAGCCCCACCCACTAATGCGCGACTCATTGAGCGTTCCGCCGTGGTGGGTCCGCCTGTCCGTGATCGAAGTCGGCAAGATGACACCCACCGCGCAAATTGGCCGGCAGTTGTTTATCCGGGAAACTTGATAAACGGACGATTCTGAAGCTTCATTGAGACGCTCTTCGAAGCAGAGTGATCACTTACTGCAATGGCTTCCATTGGTGAGGCGGTGTCAGGGCAAGATAACCGCCGCGAGCAACGGCATCGCCGCACAAAAGCTCGTTGTGGCGATCCGCGTAGACAACGAGGTTTGTATTGCCGTCAATATCCCGCGGGTCCTGCAATATGTTGCACCAAGTGCCACCAGGCAGTGTGACGTCGGCAATCACCAGTTCGAACTGCGGGCCGGAACACAGGAGCTAGCGCGCAGTCCGCCGGTCGGGAGCCTCAGCGAGTTCGACACCGCGCTGCCGAAGATCAGAAGTCGCCGCTGACCGATGTCGCGGATCCATTACCAGTCGTGTCTTCAGAGCCATTTGTTTGCTCCCTCCTGAGTGATGTTCCTGATGACATCTGATCCTGCATCACGAGTTCCATCGTTCTCTCTTAAACGGGAAGCCCTTGAATACGGGGTGCGCGACATAAATGTGGAAGCTCAGGCAGCGGCTGATCGAGCCTCCCAGTAGTCTTCGATCTTGCCTCGATCGAGCTTGTCCAGCAGCCGAGCCACCCAGCGTTTCCGGGCCCGCTCATCGTGGGGGGAACAACTTCGCCGACAGCACCCAGAGATGCTGGCGCGCGTCGCACCCTGCCGTTAAAAACAACAACGATTCTGCCGACCTTGTTGATATGATGCCTAAATGGCTCAAGACGCAGACGGAGGAGCGGAGCGGCTCCGTCCGAGGCAGCAGCGAGAGCCGCGATCCACGAAGAACTTCCGGGCTCTATTCGCCTCCCGGGAGTTGATCCGGCGCGGCCGGTTTTGGATCTTCCTTGTTCTTGCGCTGCTGGCAATATTCGCGCTCCATCCGCGGACAGGTTTGACCTGACGTCTCCGCTCCGTCCGTCCGTGAGACGGCGTTCGGCGACCGTGGCGGGGTGTCTGCTGCGGGTGCGAGACGCGAATCGCGATGAGACTGCCTGGCCGGGTGGGAACACGATTCCGGGCCGGACAGCGAATGTTGGATTGTTCACCTTGCCATGACGAAAAAGGTTTCCGACCGGCGCCGATTCGGAGTCGACAATTTGATCCTGGCTTTGAAGCGGCGGATTCCCCGTCCGATTAAGACCGCCGTTGAACCGGTGAGGAAGGCTATCGCCCCGGCCAAGACCGCAGTTGGTTACAAGGTCGCAAACATCTGGCGGTCATGCCTTTTTCGCACTCGGTTTATCGCCATCACTGGCAGCGCGGGTAAGACGACTTGCAAGGAATGTCTGGCGCAGCTTCTGGCTTCCCGGGGGCCGGTCTACAAGACTCCGGACAGCGATAACGCCATCACCGCGCGTAAGCTGTTCGCTTGCCGGCCCAAACACAGGTTCGCCATTTTAGAGACGGGGACCGACCGGCCGGGCCTGATGCTACGACACTCCCGCATAGCGGAACCTGACGTTGTCGTCATTCTGGGAGTCGGACATAATCACCTCTCGAGCTTCGGTTCCGTCGAGGCCATCACAGCGGAGAAGTCCGACCTGTTGAAGCACATGAAGTCGAATGGCACGGCCGTGCTGAACGGTGACGATGAACGGGTCGCCTCGATGGCTTCGATGGCGCCGGGGAAGGTGATCTTCTTTGGATCGGCGCAGACACACGATGTGCGGGTTCATGATGTGACGTTCAACTGGACAGACGGCCTTCGCTTTCGGATTACGGCCCGCGGTGAGTCAGTCGCGTTCCGGAGCCGTCTGAATGGGACGCACTGGGCTCCGAGTCTCACCGGGACCATTGCCGCGGCTCTTTCCTGCGGCATGAGCTTGTCCGAAATGAGAGACGGTATCGAGGAGTTTGAACCATTCACCGGCCGCCTCGAGATGGTTCCTCTCCCCAACGGTTCCACTATTCTGCGAGACGACTTCAGCGCGAGCATGGATACCATTCAGCCTGCGCTTGATCTTCTCCGCCAAGCACCGGGAAGGCGGCGTATCCTTGTTTTCACCAACTGCTCCGACATGGAGCTCAATGAACGACAGCGCTTGCGTAAGCTCGCCGGGGCAATCGCCGTTTCCTGCGACGAGGCGATACTGATCGGCCGCTACAGCGAATACGGCGGGCGCCGCCTCGTCGAGGCTGGGTTCCGGCGGGAATCCGTCCACACATTCCACTATCTGCAGTGGGCCTCGGACTTCCTCCGGGAATTTCTACAGCCGGGCGATGTCATTCTTCTCAAAGGCCGCACAACCGACCACGTGACCCGGCTGCTGTTCGCCCAACTTGGTTCGGTAAGCTGTTGGCAGAATAGTTGCCGGAAGCTAATCCTTTGCGATCACTGCCCGGAGCTGGGGTTCGAGGCAGCGGATTCGGCCGCGAAAATCGTCTCGCAGGACCCGGAGTAAGGGCTGGTACGCCGAACCCCCGAACTCGCGGCAAAGGAGAGACGGGGCGGCTTGTCGACGGCGGCGGCTAAAACGATGCTCGGATCGTGCCTCGAGTTGAACCCCGCTTCCAGCCTATGTGACGATAAAAGTATCAGTACTCAAAGCCTCAGATCCTTTCCTGGTTTTTAAGACCTCCTTGGTTTACTTATCTGGGTGAGTTTCTGGTTATTTGGAGCGTGCGGCATTGGGGCCGGACGCGACGGGGCCGCGTTTCCTTGCCGCCAGGGGCGGCGGGACTAACAGAAAGGAAGGAAATGGCACAGGCAAAATCGGGCGACAAGGTCGCCGTTCATTACACAGGCAAACTGGAAGACGGGTCGGTTTTCGACTCATCAACCGGGCGCGAGCCAATCGAGTTCGTCATCGGGACCGGGTCGGTGGTGCCGGGTTTCGAGGAGGCAGTGGTGGGAATGGAGCCCGGCGAATCGAAGTCGGCGGCGATTCCGCCGGAAAAAGCCTATGGGGAAGCCCGCGAGGAGTTGGTGATGACCGTGAAGCGGGAGGAGGTTCCGCCGGATGTCGACCTCAGTGTTGGGCAGCGGCTGGCCCTGCGCGCGCCGGATAACCGGCAGATTCCAGTAATGGTTTCCGAATTGAACGACTCCGAGGTGACGCTGGACGCGAATCACCCGCTGGCCGGCAAAGACCTTACGTTCGACATCGAACTCGTAGCTATCCGGTAGGTCTGGGCGGGGCATTCCGGATTCAGGCGCCGTGGCGAGCGCAGGGCGCGCTGGCCGGCGTCAATAGCGGAGCCGGACATCCTTGACGCCTCGAACGCCGCGGGCGACGCGCTCGACCGCGAGGATTTGTTCGTCGGTTTCGAGTGCGCCCGCGATGGAAACCACGCCGTTCAGGGCCTTCACCGACAGGTTGAGGACGCCCGTGGGAGGGTTGCAGGCGAGGGCCGCATTGACGCGGCTGGCAAGCGCGAAGTCATGCAGGGCGGCTTTGCGCGCCGGGGTGAATTCCAGGCAGCGGTTACCGCGGACGGTGCAGGCGAGCACCTTCGCCGCCTCCTCGATGTCGAAGAGGTGGCCGAGGTTCAGCACCATGTCGTAGAGGGACGGGTCGTCCCAGTTGACGCCGTAGAGGGCCTGGGTCCAGCGGACGCGCTCCTGGTCGACTTTGCGGAGATGCGCGAGGGCGGTGTCGCGGTCGAGCTCGAGTTCGCGCTGGGCGATGTTAAGACGGAAATCGGTGCTGGCGACGACCCTGACGCGAAACACCGGCCCCGCGCCGTCCAGCAGCAGGTGGCCGACGTAGCCATGGTACACGACGCTGCCGTCACGGACTTCCTCGGCTAGGGCGGCTCGGAGCAGGGCGAGATAAGTGTGCTTGCGGTGGGTGATCCACCGGTCGAACAGGGAGGGAGGCTTCGCGAGCGCCTCGCGCAGGTCATCATGGCCGATGCCGGCGGCGGCGACTTTGTCGATGATGATCTCGCGGTCAACGCAGCGGAATCCCAGATCTTGAGCGAGCCGTTCGGCGAGCCGCTTGCCGCCGATGAAGGATCCGCGAGAGATTGCGATTACGGACATGAACGCACCTCGGCCTAAATAGATCTTGCGGCCCTCAAAAGGCGGGTCGCGCCCCCGAAAGAGCATTCGTGCGCCGCTTCTGATCGGTTCGTGTTGCCGCGGGGCGGATTCCGGCCTTAATTGTGTAGCGAATGGGACGGCAAGTCAACCCGCGGGCCGGGAAACGGTATCAAGCGCCGCGAGCGCGGTAAGCCTGCACGATCCAGAGGTCTTCGTTCCCGCCCGGGGTATGGCGCAGGATGTAGAGGTTACCGTCGGAGGCCAGGATTTTGAAGAAAGTGTCCTCGGGTTCGTACCAGCGGTCGAGGACCTCCACCACTTCGTAGCGGCGGCCATCGAGATAGAAGCAAACCGGGCGCTCGGCGCCCCGGTACCCCGCATGGCATTCCACCTGGACCCGCATATCCCTCCGGCTTCCAGGATACGCCCGAATCCCCGGCAAAGGGGATATGATTTTCTGCATGGAATCCAAGCAGCAAACGGGAATTCGCAGCCGGCGGCGCTTTCTCCGGGACTCCGCTGTGGGGATGGGCGCGGCGGCGCTTGTATCCTGCGGCGGCGGGCCCGCTCCGGTGAAGCCGAACATACTCTTTCTTCCGGTGGACGATCTGAAGCCGCTGCTCACGTGCTTTGGCGCCGCGGGAGTCTTGACGCCCAACATCGACCGTCTCGCGCAACGCGGCATGGTCTTCCGGAACAACATGTGCCAGCAGGCGGTCTGCGGGCCTTCGCGGGCGAGCCTGCTAACCGGGTCGCGCCCGGATACGACGAAGGTCTGGGACCTCAAGACGCGGATGCGGGACATCAATCCCGGCATCCTGTCGCTGCCGCAGCACTTCAAGAGCCAGGGCTACACGGCCGTTGGCATGGGCAAGGTGTTCGACGGCCGCTGCTGCGACGGCTGGGATACGCAGGACGTTCCATCCTGGAGCAAGCCGTTCGTGCCAACGGGCGGACGCCTCTACGTGAACCCGGACTACAGCACGCAGAGGGTGGATCCGGAACACCGGGACCGGCTAAGCCGGCCTTCCACCGAATGCGAGGACGTCGCCGACGACGCTTACGCGGACGGTCTGATCGCCAACGCCGCCTTAAGGGAAATGCGCGAGCTGGCAGCGGCCGGGCGGCCCTTCTTCCTCGCGCCGGGCTTCAAGAAGCCGCACCTGCCGTTTACCGCGCCGAAGAGGTATTGGGACATGTATGACCGGGAGCAGTTCCGGCTGCCCGAGTTGCGGTCGGCTCCCGAGGGGTCGCCGCTGTTCGCCTATCAGGATTCCTGGGAATTGCGCAACGGCTACACGGACGTTCCATTGAAAGGGCCCATTCCCGAGGAGAAACAAATTACCCTGCTCCACGGCTACTACGCCACCGTGACGTACGTGGACGCCCAGATCGGCAAGGTGCTGGACGAGTTGGAGGCGCTCGGCGTGGCGGACAACACGATTGTGGCCCTCTGGGGCGATCATGGCTGGCACCTCGGCGACCACGGCATGTGGTGCAAGCACACCAACTACGAGCAGGCGGCGCGGTCACCCCTGCTCATCGCCGCGCCGGGCATGGCGGGGGCGGGCCAAGGCACGGACAGCCCGACCGAGTTCGCCGATATTTTCCCGACCCTGTGCGAGCTGGCCGGACTGCCGGCGCCGGAACAACTTGAGGGCGTGAGCCTGGTTCCGCTGCTCAACAAGACCGCCTCTGACGTGAAGGCGGCGGCTATCAGCCAGTACCCACGCAGCACGAATGGGAAGCAGGCGATGGGCTATGCTTACCGCTCCCGGCGGTACCGCTATGTGGAGTGGGTGGAGAAAGACTTCTACGGCGGCCAGACCACCGGGACGGTGATTGCGCGGGAACTGTACGACTATCAGAAGGCTCCCCATGAGCCCGCGAACCTGATTGACAGCGCCGAATACGCCGCCGTGGTCCAGGCGTTCGAGAAGATGGCGAGTGGCGGCTGGGAGGCGTTTCAGAATGCGGACGGGAGCGCGCTCTCATGA
Source organism: uncultured Solibacteraceae bacterium (assembly GCA_964468205.1). GTDB lineage: Bacteria > Acidobacteriota > Terriglobia > Bryobacterales > Bryobacteraceae > CAWELS01. The sequence goes on from CAYXVG010000062.1 coordinate 8,375, forward strand.
GCCACTCCCTGGACCGGCGCGGATTCCTCGATCTCGCGGCGGGCGCTTGCTTTGGGCAGGCGTTCGGACCGATGCCCGCACTGGAGCGTCCGGAGAGAGTTTCGCTTGCAAGCTGGGAGACGATACCGGCGCCCCTTTATCAAAGGCCCGGCCGGAACCGCTTTGAGCGGGCGCTGCGTATCCGCGGAACGAACGGCGCGCAAGGCTTAATGCCGGCGCGCTTCTGCGATGGGTTTTCGCCGGCAACAGTGGAGATTCTCAAGAGCGCGGATCTGCTCGACCACGGCGCGCTCTACGATCTCATGGGGGCTCGAGAGACGCCCGAGCAGGAGTTGAAAACCGTCGATATTCTCTGTTGGGACCTGCACGCCCGGATGGTGGGCAAGCCGCTGCACGCGCTGCTGGGGACAAAGCGCACCCGGGTGTTCCGGTACGGCGATGTGCGCGGGCGCCAGCCGGGCTATACTCCGGAGGCATACGCGGCGAAGGTGGCGGAGTATTTCGAAACGGAGGCGCTGCAGGCCGCGAAGCTTCACTTCCCGGGCGCGATGCACACGCCGGAGAGCATTTCGTTTCCCGAAGTGCTGGAGACTCTGCGGCTGGTTCGCAAGGCCACCGGGCCGGAGCCGGTGCTGGCGTGGGATCCGTACTTCCGCTCGGCGGAGTCGGCGACGCCCTCGATGGACGAGGCGCGCGCGATTTTGGATCTGATGGCGGAGCTGGACTATGCCTGGATTGAAGGTCCGCTGCCGCCGGAGCCGGAGGAGACGCAGATGCCGAAGTATGCGGAACTCACGCGGGTGGCGCGGTTTCCCGTTCAGCCGGAAGGCCCCGGGGCGATCGGCGACGGTTCGAGCGTGGAGGCGATCAAGCGCTGGGCCAGTGCCGGAGCGGGGAACCGTTTTTCAACGGATGTGTATCTCCGGGATGGAATCACGCCGGTCGTCCGGCTGCTCGAGTGGGCGAGGCGGTTCCCGGCGCCGGGGATCACGATTAATCCGCACTGGTCATGGGTTCCTCATCTGCACCTGGCGATGACCTGTGAAGAGCAGCTCATGCCGATACTGGAGTTCCCGATGTCGGCCGAGGTTCCGCCGGAATATTTCGATACGAACGAATTTGCCACGGCGCCGGACTGGCCGGGCGTTTACCTCCTGGAGGAATAAGAAAGATGGCACACAGAAACCGAATGCGCGGGGTTGCGGCTTGTTTGGCGGCGCTGGTGGCGCCCGCGGTGATGGGGCAGCCCGCCAGCGAAGCGGGCTTCGTCCCGATCTTTGACGGGAAGACGCTGCAAGGCTGGCACATCAGCGAGGTGGCGCGCCACGGCAACAGCAAAGCGTGGCGAGTGGAGGACGGGGCGATCATGGGCACTCAGGACCCGCCGAAGAATGGCGGTATCCTGCTTACGGACAAAAAGTACAAAGATTTCGAGATCTCGGTGGAGGTGAAGCCGGACTGGGGCTGCGACGGGGGAATCTTCCTTCGCTCGAGCGAAGAGGGGCAGGCCTACCAGGTGATGATCGACTATCTGGAAGGTGGCAACGTAGGCGGCATCAATGGCGAAGGTTTGCGGCCGCTCGGCTACGATTTCAACAAGGGCGAGATTCGTCTCCGGGACCGTGAGTGGCAGAAGTACTGGAAGAAGGACGAGTGGAATCACATCCGGGCGCGGATCGAGGGGGAGCCGGCGCACATTCAGGTGTGGCTGAACGGCACGATGGTGCTGGACTGGACCGACTTCGCAAACCACCTTCCGGGCGGAGCGGCCGAGGGCATGATCGCCTTCCAAGTCCACCGTAGCGGCGGCAACTGGAGCCGCTGGAAGGTGGGCGGGCGCCACCGCTTCCGCAATGTGCGGGTGAAGGAACTGAATCGCTAGCGCCATTCGCTGTTCGCGAATAGCGAGCAGACTTAAACCGCTTTCCGCGCCGGCAAGTCCTTCTGGGATTCGTAGATGGCGTAGAAGGCGATAATGGCGAAGCAGGCCAGGGGGACGAAGTAGGAGTAGTTGATGTTTCCCGTGAGGTCGGAAACCTGGCCCTGAATGGCCGTAATGACGGCGCCGCCGAGAATGGCCATGATGAGGCCGGAGCCGCCGATTTTGGTGTCTTCCCCGAGGCCGCGGACAGCGAGGCCGTAGATGGTGGGGAACATCAAGGACATGCAGCCCGAGATTCCGACCAGCGCGTAAACGCCGATTTGCCCGCCGGCAAAAATGACCCCGAGGCAGCAGCCGATGGCGATCACCGCGAAGGAGAAGAGAATGATCCGCGGGGTAAAGATGCTCATCAGGCCGGTGCAGATGAAGCGGGAGGCGACAAATAGCACCAGGGCGGCGATGTAGTAGCTGGAAGACTGCTCTTCGTTGAGATTCAGCTCCTTCATCACGTAGCGGATGGTGAACGACCACACTCCGATCTGCGCTCCGACGTAGAAGAACTGCGCGATGACGCCCCAGACATAGTGCCGGTTGTGCAGGAGGCGCTTGACGGCCGGGCCGAGATTGAGGCTCTTGTCGTCTTCATCTATGTGGTTCGCCGAGACGGGCATCTTCGCCCGGTAGATCAGGAACCAGATCACCAGCAGGATGAGGGCGACGGTGACGTACGGCCCCATGACGGCGTGGAGTTCCGCGTACTGAATCTCGCGCAACTCGGCCGGGCTGAGGGCGGCCCGCTCCTCGGCGGAAAGCTGCTGGAGTTCGGAGAGGATGAAGAACTTGCTGATGACCACTCCCATGATGGAGCCGATCGGATTAAACGACTGCGCAAGGTTAAGCCGCTGTGTCCCCGTCTCTTCAGGCCCCAGCACGATGACGTAGGGATTGGCGCTGGTTTCGAGCACCGACAGGCCGCCGGCGAGGATGTAGAGCGCGACGAGGAAATGCCAGTACTCCATGGTGAGACTGGCCGGATAGAAGAGCAGGCCGCCGGCGATGAACAGCGCCAGGCCGAGCAGTACGCCGGCTTTGTAGGAATGCTTCTTGATGAAAATCGCGGCCGGCAGGGCGAAGCAGAAGTAGGAGCCGTAGAAGGCGATCTGGATGAGAGACGTCTGAAAATCCGACATGCTCTTGATCCGCTTGAAGGCGGCGAGCAGGGTGTCGGTCATGTTATTGGCGAGGCCCCACCAGGCGAAGCAACTGGTAAGCAGGATGAAGGGCCAGAGGATGCCGGGGGGCACCAGCCGGGGGGACTTCGAGGGTTCGGTCATATCAGCACAAACGAACCAATATATCGGAGTTCAGCGGGCGGCGTCGGATGGGCCGCAACCCGGGGCGGCCGGCGCTGTTCGGGCGAAAATTCAGAAGAGGCGCCCGGCGAAGCGGGAGATGAGGTTGGTGCGCTCGAGGAGAGGGCGGTCGGCGAGGATGGCGTCCAGCGGGCCTTCGGCGGCGATCTGGCCTTCGTTCATGACGTAGCAGTGGGTAGCGAGGTGGCGGGAAAGCGCCAGATTGTGCGTGGCGCTGATAATGGTGCGGTTGGCCGGCATCTGCAGCAGCAGGTCGAGGAGTTCATCCTGGCTTCTCGGATCCATGGCCGCGGTGGGCTCGTCGAGCAATAGGACTTCCGGGTCGAGCACGAGGACGGAGGCGAGGGCCACGCGTTTTTTTTCGCCGCCGGAGAGCTGATAGGGCGGCCGGTCGCGGAGATGGGGAATTCGCATCGCCTCGAGTTCGGCTTCGACGCGGCCGGCGACGCGGTCCCACGGCCAATCGAGTTGCATGGGGCCGAAGGCCACTTCATCGAAAACGGTAGGGTTGAAGAGCTGCGCGTCCGCGTCCTGGAATAGCAGCGCGACGCGCCTCCGGAATTCGAAACAGAACTCGTCGTTGTTCAGCGTTTCTTCGTTGAGAAGGCGTCCGGCGAAAGAGAGGCTCCCTTCCTGGGGAAACAGCAGCCCGTCAAACATGCGCAGCAGAGTGGATTTACCTGAACCGTTTGCGCCCAGGAGGACGATCCGCTCGCCGGCATGCACCTCCATGCTGAGCCCTTGGATCGCGGGGATGGAACCGTAGCGATAGACGGCGCCTTCGGCTTTCAGCAGCGGTTGTCCAGAATCCGGGGGCATCATCATCTCGCGAACACGACGAGCGCCACGGCGAGTGAGAGCGCGAACCCGATGGCCAGCCAGTCTCCCGGTCTCATTGCAAACTCGTGGAAGATGCGCGCCTCGCTCCGGTATCCCCGCGAGATCATGGCCAGATGCACCGCTTCGCTCATTGTGGCTGTCTTGCCGGTAAGAACCCCGATTTGGGCGGCCAGGCGCTGTCGGAAGCCGGAACCGCTTAAACGGCCCACGCGGCGGCTTTCGGCCGCTTCAAACATCTCCTGCGCCGTGCGAAAAAAGTAGACCGAATACCGGAAGGACAGCGCCAGCACCGAGACAAGCACGGACGGCGCTCCGAGGGAACGGATGGCTTTGAGCAGGAAGCTCCAACGGGTGGTGACCAGCAGAACGCAGCAGAAAGTGGTGGCCGCGATAACCCGCATCATCAGGGTTCCGGCCCGCAGCAGGCTCTCGCCAGTGGGAGCGAAGCGGACCGCGAACGTATCCGGCGCGGCCGGCGCGGCGGGGAACAGGGCGATCGGCAGCGCCAGCAGTATGGCCAGCGCCATGGCCGGAAACAGCGCGCGTCCAATCAGGAACGGCAACGGAATGCGGGCGGCTGCCGTCAACGTCAGGGCCAGAAGGAGAAGCCCGGCGAGGGGCCAGAACCGGGTCATTGAGGCGGTGGCGGTTGCCAGAATTAGAAAGGAAACGATCTTCGCGCGGGGGTCCATCCGTTCAAGCGGGCCATCGCCGCCGCCGAGTTGGTCGCTTTCGACGGCGGCGATCGCCTCCGCGAAGCCATGGACGGTCCTGGCCCAGACGCTGCGCCGTGATGTCATTTCACAGTTGGAATCGTGGGCGGACGCGCGCGGACGCCTCCGCGGCCACACTCGATCTCATGGTAACACTGGCGGATTTAGTGTCACGTTTCTTCCATACGTGCTACTATCCACTTAAGGAAGAGATTAGGGAAGAAGGAATGAAACGACTCTTACTGCTCTGCGCCCTGCCCGCCCTCGCGCACGACCTCTTCATCATTCCGGACCAGTTCGTTAGCGAGCCCGGGAAGACGATAACCGTTACGTATCACAACGGCCATTTTCCGGAAAGCGACGTCGGCCCCAGACCCGAGCGGCTGCGTGACGTTCTCCTCGTATCTGAGTCCGGAAGACAGCCGGTTGAGGATCTTCAACTGGCCGGCGGAAAAACGACGGCTAAAGTGGCCCTTCCGGCGGCGGGGAATCATCTCCTCACCGTCCGGACGATTCCGAACACGATCGAACTGGCGCCTCCGAAGTTCACCGAATATCTCCGTTCGGAGGGTTTGGACTGGGTGATCGAGTGGCGCGAACGGAACGGCGCGGCGGACAAGCCGGGCCTGGAGCGGTACAGCAAGTCGGTCAAGTCGATCTTGCAGGCCGGCGCTTCCTCGGACTTCTACAGCCACCGGTTGGGATTGGCGCTCGAAATGACGCCCGAGAAGAATCCCTACACGACCAAGGTAGGTGACTCTCTACCGTTGGTACTGCTGTTGCACGGGAAGCCGGCGCCGGACGTGCAGGTCGAGATGGCGTGGCTGCACGAAGGCAAAGCGACGGTCAAGGTGGCGGGCCGCACCGGCGCCGACGGGCGAATCGAGATTCCGATCGGTTCTCCGGGTATCTGGAAGCTCCACTCGGTTCTAATGGAGCGGCGCACCGAGCCCGGGATCGATTGGGAGAGCTACTGGACGAGCCTGACGTTCGAGATACGTTGAGACAAAGGAAGAAAATCCGGCGATGCACATAGCGGACGGAATCCTCCCGGCGCCGGTCTGCATCGCGGCGCATGTCGCGGCGCTGGGCGGGGTCTCTCTCCTGTGCCGGAAGGTGGAACCCCGCGAAGTGCCGAGGATGGGCCTGATGGCGGCGATGACCTTCACGGCTTCTTTGATCCACTTCCCGCTCGGCGGAACTTCGATGCACCTCGGCCTGTTTGGTCTCGCGGGAATCCTGCTCGGGCCGCGAGCGTTCGTGGTCGTCTACGCGAGTCTTCTGCTGCAGGCGGTGTTGTTTCAACATGGCGGGCTGCTAACCCTTGGGGTCAACGCCCTGAACATGGGGAGCGGCGCATTGCTGGCCTGTCTCTGCTGGCGGATACCCGGTCTGCCAGCGGCCGGACGAGCCTTCCTGGCGGGGTTCACCGGCACGCAACTGCCCGCGTTGCTGATGGCCGGAGAATTCGCTCTGGCGGGATACGGGAAGGGCTTCTTCGTCATCGCCGGACTCTATCTGGCCCTGGCTACGCTGGAGGGCATCATAACCGGCGCAACGGTAACTTTCCTGGAACGCACGCAGCCGCATGTTGTGAACGGTTTCGAGGAAAGAAAGGCAGCCGTGGCGCTGACGGAGAAAACCGCGGATAGTATAAGACAATGAAGTTCGCCTGGTTGCTTCTGACATTGACAATTTCCTCGGCCGTGGCACACGAGCTCGATGTGGCCGTGCGCGATGGGATGGAGGTAGTGACAGTGCGCGCCTCTTACGGCGGCCGCGACCCGGCGGCATTCGCCAACGTCGCGGTGTTCGCACCCGGCGAGCCCATGACCGAGTATCAGACCGGGCAGACGGATCTGAACGGCAACTTCAGCTTTTTGCCGAACGAACCCGGAGAGTGGGAGGTACTGATCGACGACGGTACGGGGCACCGTGACCGGACCAAGGTCGCCGTCGCTTCCGATTCGCAACCGGAAGCAGCGTCGCAGCCCGCCGCCGGGCAACCGCTGTGGCATAAGTTGACGTTGGGTATCTCGCTGATCATCGGGCTGACCGGGTTTCTGTTTGGCATGGCAAACCGCAAGGCGCGGCAGTAACGGGTTTCCGCCGCCTTCGTGCACCTCATCGGGGTGTGCACCACCACTGCTCCCTCGCGCGGAAGTGTGGTGTAATACTTTCGCCATGAAACGCCGGAACTTCCTCGCCCTCGGCTCCCTGGTGGCTCTTCCACCTCCGTCCAGAGCGCTAACCAACGACATTCTGGCCGCGATCCGCAAGCTTCCCGTGGTGGATTCGCACGAACACCTGATTCCCGAGTCGGAGCGTCTGCGGCAGAAGGTCGACTTCTTCACGCTGGCTGGCCATTACGCGATCAATGACGTGATCTCGGCGGGCCTGCCGGAGGAGGCGCAGCAACTCGTGCGCGACGAGGAAGCTCCTATGACGAAACGCTGGGACGCGTTCGAGCCCTACTGGGAGCACGCGCGGTTCACGGGCTACGGTCAGGCCCTGCGCATCGCGATCCGCGACGTTTATGGATTTCCCGAAATCTCCGGCGCGAGCCTCCCGCGAATCAATGAAGCCATCCGCGCGTGGAACAAGCCGGGACTGTACGACGCCGTTCTGCGCAAGAAAGGCGGCATCCGGTATGCGATTGTCGATGACTACTGGAACCCCGCGCCGGTAAAGCCCGAGACGGACCTGTTTGTGCCGGCGCGCAAGTTCGATCAGTACATCATGCCGTCGGGACCAAAAAGCCTCGCGCAGCTCGAGCAGTTGACGGGCATCGCTGTCACCAGCCTCGCCGGCCTCAAGCAGGCGATGGAGAAGAGTTTCGAGCAGAGCCTGGCGATCGGCATGGTGACCGTCAAGTCAACCGTTGCTTACGCTCGCGAGCTGGGATTCGCCGAGGTGTCCGAAGCGGACGCATCCCGCGACTTCGAGCGGATGGCGGGCGGAAAGGTGGAGATGCCCGAGGGCTTCCGGGCGCGCCGCGAGCGGCCTTTTCGCAAGCTCGAAGACCACCTGTTCCACCACCTCTGCCGTCTCGCGGAGGAGCACGGAATGCCGTTTCAGATTCACACCGGAATCCTGGCGGGCAACGGGGCGTTCATCCACAACACCCGGCCAGTGGGATTGACGAACCTGTTCTACCTCTACCCGCGGGTGAAGTTCGATCTGCTTCACATCAGCTATCCCTACACGGGCGAGCTGGCGTCGATGGCGAAGCTGTTTCCCAATGTGCATATTGACTTCACCTGGGCGCACATCATTTCGCCGGGCGTCTCGCGGCGCGCGCTGCACGAGTTTCTCGATACCGTGCCGGTGAACAAGATCTTCGGCTTCGGCGGCGACTATCGCTATCCGGAACTGAGCTACGCGCACCTCGTGATGGCGCGCGGGAATATCGCCCGTGTGCTTGCCGAGCGCGTGGAGGACGGAATCTTCTCCGAAGCCGAGGCGCTGCGCGTCGCCCGGCTGCTGCTGCACGATAACGCGGCGAGGGTGTTTCCGAAAGCGGCGTAACCGTTTACCGCAGAAACCGGTCGTAACGCAGTTCGCCGCCCTTCACGCGGCGGATGCCCGGAAACTCGGGCTGCGGCCCGGGGGTTTCCACGTCGACTTCGTCGAAGAGCGCTTTCAGCCTGTTGACTACATCCGGATGGGAATCCGCGATGTCATGCTGCTCGGAGGGGTCGGATTCGAGATCGAAGAGCATCATCTCTTTCGGTGCGTCGCCGCTAATGACGCCCGGGTACTGGGTGGGATACGGCTGCTCGTGAGGCGCGATGATCGTAGTGCCGTCGGGCGCGCGGCGGCGCCAGGAGTTCTCGATGTAGCCGTCCGCGAGCCGGGACGGCCGCGGCGTGCGAACGTGGAGCTTCCATTTGCCGGAGCGCACGGTGTGGAGACGTCCGCCAACCATGGCGAAGATGGCTTCATGCGGGCTGGGGGCGCCGGGCGCCGTCAATACCGGCAGGAGATCCTGGCCGTCGATGGTGCGGTCGCCGGGAAGCGACGCTCCAGCGAGCCGCGCGAAGGTAGGGAAGAGATCGATCGTGGAGCAGACCGCATCGGAGACGAGGCCCGCCGGAATACGGCCGGGCCAGCGCGCGATGAAAGGCACACGGATGCCGCCTTCCCACGACGTTCCCTTCATGCCCCGGAAGATGCCGGTGGAGCCGCCCCACGAAGGGCCGTTGTCGGAGGTGAAGATCACCAGCGTATTGCGGTCGAGATTCAACTCCTGGAGCTTCGCGGCTATCTGGCCGGCGGACCAGTCGAGTTCCCGGATAGCGTCCGCATACAGGTCCGCCGGAGTCTCGGGGGTATAGAACTCCTCCGAAGCCGCAAGCGGCTTATGGGGCATGGCGTGCGGAAGGTATAGAAAAAAAGGTTGGTCTCTGTTCTCTTCGATGAACGCCAGCGCCCGTTCCGTGTACCGCTTCGTGAGCGTGCCCTGGACGACGGGGTATTCCACCACGCGCTCGTTTTCCACGAGCTGAACGGGCCGCATGTCGTTTGAATAGAGAATGCCGAAGTAGGAGTCGAAACCCCGCCGGGTGGGAAGGTACTCCGGTATGTGCCCGAGATGCCACTTGCCGATGCAGGTGGTGGCATAGCCTTGCTCCTTGAGCACACTAGCGATGGTGATCTCGGTGGCGGGCAGGCCATAGTTGTTGACGCCGCTGTCCGGCGCCGGATTGCCGGTGACGCCGTGGCGGAACGGATAGCGGCCGGTGAGAATGGATCCCCGCGAAGGGGCGCAGTAAGGCATCGGCGAATAGAAGCCGGTGAGAAGGACGCCCTCGGTGGCCATCCTGTCGAGATGCGGCGTTTGGAACACGGGGTGCCCGTAGGCCGCCAGATCGCCGTAGCCGAGATCGTCGGCAAAGATCAGCACGAAGTTCGGCTGCTCGGCGCCGGACACAGCCGTTGGCACAATGGCGCCGAGGCTGAAGGCGAGCGCTGCCGCAGCGGGTTTCCAGGTCATCCTGTCTCCTTTCGCCTACTCAGGCGTCCGGCACTTTCCCGCTTACTGCAGAAACCGGTCATAGCGGAGATCTCCGCCCTTTACGCGGCGGAGCTCCGGATAGGGCGTATCCGGGGGCGGCGGAAGCTTCACGGCTTCCGCGTTCACTTCGTCGAACATCGCCTTCAGCCGCTGCACGACATCCGGATTTTCCGCCGCCACGTTGTGCTGCTCGGCGGGGTCGGCATGGATGTCGAAGAGCATCATCTCCTTGGACGCGTCGCCGGTAATCACGCCGGGGTATTCATAGGGCGTCGCCTGCTCGGACGGCGCCAGGATGGTGACGCCGTCCGGACGTCGCGGATCCACCCAGCCCGGCTGGAACATCTGCGACGTACCCGGCTCCCGCACGTGGAGCTTCCACTTTCCCGAGCGGATGATCGCCAACTCGCGGCCCCGCATGGCGAAGATCGCCTCGTGCGGAGTCTTGGCGTTGGCGGAGGTCATGAGCGGGAATATGTCGCGGCCGTCGATCACCCGGTCCTCCGGCACGGCGGCGCCGGCGAGCTTGAGCAGTGTTGGGAAGATGTCGATGGAGGCGGCGAGCTCGCGCGAAACGATGCCGTTCGGGATGCGTCCGGGCCAGCGGGCGATGAACGGAACCTTGATGCCGCCGTCCCACGTCCGTCCCTTCATGCCGCGCAGTCCCGCCGTGTAGCCGCCGTAGAAGGGGCCGTTATCGGAGGTGAAGATCACGAGTGTCCGTTCGTCGAGCCCCAACTCCCTTATCTTGGAGAGTATCTCGCCGGCGGACCAATCGAGTTCCCGGATGACGTCGGCGTACAAGTCCTCCGGCGTATCCGGAGTGTAGAAATCCTCGGACGCGGCCAGGGGCTTGTGCGGCATCGCGTGCGGCAGATAGAGGAAGAACGGCCGGTCCTTGTTCGTTTCGATGAAGTCCAGCGCCCGCTCCGTGTAGCGTTTCGTCAGCGTCGCCTGCACCACCGGGTACTCCACCACGCGATCATTCTCGACTTGCTGCACTGGGAACATGTCGTTCGAGTAGAGGATCCCGTAGTAGGAGTCGAAGCCCCGGTCGATAGGGAGGTTCCCCGGCGTGTGCCCCAGGTGCCACTTGCCGATCGCCGTGGTCGCGTATCCCTCGCGCTTGAGCGCGGCGGCGATCGTGATTTCGCTCTCCGGCAGGGCCAGCTTGTTGATGCCCCTATCCGGCGTCGGATTCCCGGGCATGCCGTTGCGGAACGGGTAGCGGCCGGTGAGCAGCGTCGCCCGCGAAGGAGCGCAGAAGGGCATCGGCACGTAAAACTCCGTGAACCGCACGCCTTCGGCGGCCATCTTGTCCAGGTGCGGCGTTTGGAATGTCGGATGCCCGTAGACGGCCAGGTCGCCGTAGCCGAGGTCGTCGGCGAAGATGACGACGAAGTTCGGCTTCTGGCCGAAAAGGCCGGTGCAAAGCATCAGTAGGAGCGCGGCGTAACGATACAACATGGGGCTATTCTACAGTGGTTCGCACTGGCGACGCCGGGGAAGGTCTGTCACACTGAGGGCAGAAACCGTGAAACGAGACAGTAGTCTGATTCCGCTCTCGCACCAGCACCACAACGGTCTCGCTTTGTGCGTCCTCACCGGCCGCTCGCTGGCGGAGGACGCGAGCCCCGAAAACGTTCGCCGCTTGGCCGGGAAGATCATTTCCCGTTACGAAATCGAGCTTGTCAATCATTTCGAATTGGAGGAGGAACTGCTGTTTCCATCGTGCCCGGAATCGCTGGCGGCGCTCGTCGAAGAACTCATTGCCGATCACAGGGAGACGGAACGGCTCGTCGCGGCGCTGCGGGAGAGCCCGTCAGCCTCGGTTCTCCAAAGCTTCACCAGCCTGTTGCGCGGCCACATCCGGCGCGAGGAGAGCGAATTGTTCGAGCAGGCGCAGGCGCTGCTGCCGAGGCAGGAACTCGACCGCCTCGGTGAGGAATTCGAGAAGCGAGCCGTGCGCGTGTGCCTGGAGCCTTAGCTTGGAAGCGCGCCTCACCGGCCGGCGACGTCAAGGATGATGCGCCGGAAGTGGAACAGATTCGGTGAACCGCCGTCACGCACCTCCAGAATGATGTGCATCTCTTGGCCGGCCGCCTCGGCGGGGACCACGACGCTCGCTTCTATCTCGCCGGCGTTCCGCACTGGGACCGCGGCGGTCTGCCCGCCCGGCTCGGGATAGTGGAACCAGCGGAAAGAGAGCGGGTCGCCATCGGGATCCGACGAGCCCTCCGCGGAGAGCGGCACGCTCTCGCCCGCTGACGCCGGAAGCCGGACCGGCGCATTCCCGGTTTCCCCGCGGAATGCCGCCACGGGATTGTGATTCGCCCCAGACCGGCGGGGCGTCACGGTCCAGTCCATGCGTGCCGCGAAGTCGTTGTTCAGCGCCTCGCGCCAGCGGAACCAAGCCGCGTGGATGCTCTCCCAGGTCTTTCCCTGGAAGGTCCACGCGTCGACGGCGTCCTTGTACATCCAGTAGTCGTGGAAGCTCTTTTCGTCCGGCGTAACTCGCGTCGCGAACGCTTCGACATTCAAGCTCTTCTCCCTCCCAAACCGGCCGCCCCAGCCGCCGTAGTGAGGCATTTCCGGAACCTGTAATCCATTCGGCGGCAGATGAAGGAAGGCCGGAGTGTCGCCCTCGTACTTATGCGTTGCGTCCGGATAGAGCTTGCCCAGCGGGCCGTGCGACTGAACGTGCCGGTCCACCCAGGCGTGGTCGAAGAGTTCGGGCTGCGGACCGGTGACCTCCTCGCCAAACGGGCGGCTGTACCGGATCGAGGTGGCCTGGAACTGGCGCTGGTTGCGAATCCAGAACAGGTCCGGGAAAGTGTGGCAGGCCCACGCGCCGGTGTCGTCCTGGCCGCCGATATCGTAGACGCGCAGTTTGCTCACGAACCGGGCGGTCTCCGCGGGAGAGCGGCTGTTCTTCACCTCCCACAGAGCCTGCGCGAGATCCGTGGCCCCTCCCCACACGTTGACCCATACCGGCCGCGGGTCCGGCCGGTCCACAACTTTGATGATGTGCCGGGAAGCCTCGGTGGACTTCCCTTCGCCCACGCCCCGCATGCCATACTCGGGGCGGCCGGCTTTCAGAATACTGAGCAGACGCTCTTCAGACGGCCAGCCATCGGCGTGCCGCTTCAGATTCGCCGCCACCTCGCCGTAGGCTTTCACGCGCTCGCGAATCTTGTCGGGCCGCACCTCGTCCCGGAGAAACGTCGAAGTCGTGGCCAGTAGACCCTCGATTTCGAGGTCATTGGCATAGAGCAGCAGGCGGACCATGGACTGCTCGTCGTCGGGCTCATTCGTGATGTCGGTCAGGATCAAGACACGCGTCTTCTCCGCGGCTGGCAGAGCGCCCGCTAACACGAAAACAATAAGAATGTAGAGGACTATGCGGATCACCTTGCCATCGTGACAACAGAGAGCGCGTGGAGTCAAGGTTCCACTTCGAACGGATGGGCTGGCTTGAGCGTCATTCCTGGCGTGGAGGCAAAATGCTTCGCCTGATTCCGCTGCTGCTTCTCGCCGCGCCAGCCTCGCGCGATCTACACGCGGAAGTATCAGCGCACGTACCAAATCGCGTCGATCAACCAGCCGCCGCCCGCCCGGCTCTTTACGTTCAAGCCGCCCGAATAAGCGGTGGAGGTCGCCGCAATCACCCCCGATAGCTGGCGCGCGAATCGCCTTCCTCGGCGTCAACGTCGACCCGGAAGAGGAGACAGCGCGGCGCTACGCCGCCGAAAATGGAGATAGCTGGCCGATGTTTCACGATGACGGCCGCCAGATATCGAGAGCGTTCCGGATAGACTCCTATCCGGCCGTACTGCTGGTAGACTCTCGTGGAACCGTCATTGCGCACAGCTTGGGTTATGGCACATCCACTACAAATGAAATCCGCGAGGGACTGGCTAAGCTGGGCTTTGCTCTCGATCAGCTTGGCCGCGATGCTGGGAGCCTGCACTCCCGCGGGCCGGCCGCCGGAATGGGAGCGCTCCGGCGCGGCCGCGATCGTCCGCCGGGCGGTTGCGGCGCACGGTGGCCTGGAGCGCTGGCGCGGATTTGAACGGGTATCGTTCCACTACCGGGAAAGTTGGTCCTTCCCCTTCCAGCCGGCGAATCCGTGGCCGGAGAACCCGATCGAGCTCGATCTCGCGCTCGGCCTGCATGACGGGAGCGTGGAGGCGCGGCCGATGCCGGCAGGCGACTGGAAACCGGAATTCGTCCTGCCGCGCACCCACTACATGACTCTGCTGCCCTGGAAGTTTCTGGACGAGGGCGCGCGGCTGGCCTACACCGGCCGCGAGGACGGCCGCGACGTGGTTCACGTGACGTTCGCTGCCTCCGCCGGAGATACGCCGCGGGACCGCTACTGGGCCTACTTCGACGCCGAAACCGGACGGCTCGAGCGGGTCATCCTGACGGTGACGGCCTACGGCCCGCTGGCCGTCGGCGATCTGAGATATGAAGAATACCGCGAGGTGCAGGGTATCCTCGTGCCGTCGCGGATCAGAGCGCTGCTCTCAGGCCCTGCGCTCCCGCTGCACTTGGGCGAGTACTCCGCCTGGAAATTCGAGTAGGCTACAGCGGGTAGACGCCGCGCTCCCGGACGAGCCGCACCACGAAATCATAAGATTCGCCGGAGACGTTGCCGGGCACCGAGTGGTCGGACTGGAAGATGTAGCCGCCGCCCCGAGCCGCCGGCAGCTTGCGCATCACCTCGCGCTCGAGCTCCTCCTTGTCGCCGCGCGCCCAGACGACGACGTCCATGTTCCCGCAAAAGGCGATCCGGTGGCCGAACCGCTCGCGCAGTTCGACAACGTCCAGGCCGGCCTTCGCCTCGAGCGGATTGTAGGCGTCCACGCCCAACTCGATGAAATCCTCGAATATCGACTTTACATTTCCGCAGCCATGATAGATCACGGGCAGGCCGGCGGCGTGGCACTCCTCCACCATCGCCCGCACGCCGGGCTTGAAAACCTTGCGCCAGTATGCCGGCGAAAACAGCATTCCCTTGCGGTAGGCGACGTCTCCCCAGATCACCATCCCGTCCAGGCGGCCGTCCGCGGCCTTGATCTGCGCCCGCAGCAACTCCAATGAAAAAGCGTTGATGCGCTCGACGAACCGCTGGATCTCGTCCGGGTACAATCCCATCCACATCAGCGCATTCTCCGAGCCAATGATGCGCCACAGCATCTCGTGGCCCTCGCAGACGGAACCGTAGATAGGGAAGTCCGCATGCACTGCCTTCACCCGCTCCAGCCAGGCCGGAGTGTTCCGGGCAAACCCGTCGCCAACTCCTTCGATCTGGTTGTCGCCGGCGGTGAAGAAGCGCCGGGTGTCCCAGGGGTCGTCGAACTCGAACGCCTCCATCTTCTCGATGGAATCGGTTTCGAAACTCACGAAGGCGGGCATCGGCAGGTCGAAACGCTTGCGGATCACCGCCTCGAAGCCGGTGCGCACCACCACCTCTTCGCTGTTCTCTTCCAACACCTCGAATTGTTTGATATGCGGATCCATGTTCGGGTTCGCCACCATCCAGTCGAGGTCGTAGTAGCGGTAGGGGTCGGCGTCGGCGGCCAACCCGAACTCTTCCCGCCAGCGCTTCAGGAAGCTGCCCCAGAAGAAATCGCTCACAGGCACTCGGTCCGGCTCGATATGCCGCAGCGCCTTGTTCATCCGGTCGAGTTTCGCGTGGCAGTTCGCGGAGCGTTCGTATTCTGGCATCTGGGTGCTATACGATCATGGGGTCATGCATGGTGTCAATCGCCGCGAATTCCTTGGAATGGCCGGAGTGGCCGCCGTAACCGGCAACGCTCCCGCGCAAAACCAACAGCCGATCGTCAGCCGGTACTGGATGGACCCGAAGCTCCGCGAACTCCCCCACCGTCCCTGGCGCAAAATCCATCTCGACTTTCACAATTCCGAACACGTCAAGAAGATCGGCGGCGGGTTCGACCCGGACGAGTTCGGCGACACGCTCGCGCGCGCCAGCGTCAACGCGATCGTTGTCTTTGCCAAGGATATGCACGGGTACTTCTATTACCCGTCGGAATATGGGCCCGTGCACCCCGGCCTCGACTTCGATCTGCTTGGCGCCCAGGTGAAGGCCTGCCGCGAGCGGAACATCGAGGTTTACGCCTACTACTGCGCCACCTGGGATAATCACCTTTCCCGCCAGCATCCGGAATGGCGCCGGGTGCTCGAAAGCGGCCAGCCGGACCTCGGGCTTCGCGGTGACGGCACGCCCGGCTGGACGGCTCTCTGCCTCTCCTATCCCGATTTCCAAAAGTTGGTTCTCGACCACACCCGCGAGTTCGTCAGCCGGTACGAGCTCGACGGACCGTGGTTTGACATGCCATGGCCGAAGCAGGGAAGCTGCTGGTGCCCGGAGTGCCGCCGGCGCATGCGCGAGCGCGGGCTCGATCCCGCGAAGACGGCCGGCCAGCGCCGCTACCAGCACGGCATCTACAAGGATTTTCTTCACCGCCTGCGCACCACCTCACTCGAGGCGCGTCCTGGCTGCCAGGTGGACTACAACGAGCAGGGCGGCTACCGTCTCGCCGAACGCGTCGCGTACTCGGACAATATGGACATAGAAGCCCTGCCTACCGCCAACTGGGGCTACTTCTACTTCCCAACAAACACCCGCTACATCCGCACCCATGGCATCACCACTTACGGCATGACCGGCCGTTTCCAATCGGCCTGGGCGGACTTCGGTGGTCTCAAGCTGCCGATCCAGCTCGACGTCGAACTCGCGGGCATCGTCGCGCAGGCGGCCCGCTGTGATATCGGCGACCAGATGCCGCCGAACGGCAAGCTGGATCCGGCCGTCTATCACGTCATCGGCGAAGCCTACGGGCGTATCAAGAGCCGCGAAACCTATCTCGAAGGCGCCGTTCCGGTAACCGAAGCGGCCCTCGTCACCGGCGGCCTTCCCTTCGACAAGCCGTCCACTCCAGCCAACTATGGCTTGGTGAAATTGCTGAACGAATCGCGTATCCAGTTCGACGTCGTCGAGCCGGATCAGGAGTGGGAGCGCTATGGGCTGGTGGTCCTGCCGGACGATCAACCGGTTCCGGCGGCCCTCGCCACTCGTCTGGACGCTTTCCTGAAGGCGGGTGGCGCCGTGATCGCCAACCACGAAAGCGCGCTCCTGGAGGGGAAGCGGCAAAGCTGGCTCGAGGCGCGGGGCCTCCGCTACCGGGGCGCCTCTCCGTTCAAACCCGCTTATCTGGTCGCGGAAGAGGAACTCACCGGCGGCATCCCCGCCTATCAATACGCCCTTTACGAGGGAGCATCGCAGTGGGAAGCCGGCCCGGGCGTGGAAACGCTGGCGGCGCTCGGCGAGCCCGCGTTTCAGCGGTCGAAGGAACACTACACCAGCCACCGCCAGACGCCCTTCGATCACGCCACGCGCTACGCGGCCCTGGCCCACAGCGGACGGGCTGGCCTGGTAGGCTTCCCGCTTGGTCTCAGCTACTATAACCACGGCTACTGGGTTTACCGCCGGGCCTTCCAGGCGCTGCTGCGGAGAGTCTATCCGGCGCGGCTTCTGGAGACGAATGCCCCGCTCAGCGCGGAGCTTTCACTCACGCACCAAGCCGCGGGTAACGGGCACGGCGAGCGTTATCTCGTCCACATCGTCAACTACTCCGCGCTGCGCAGCTCGCCTGAGCATCCCGACTTCCACGAAGATCCAGTCCCGCTCACCGGCGTTCGCGTTCGCGTGAATCTGCCTCTGCGCCCCGCCTCCGCGCGCGCGGTCGTGGCCGGCGGCCAGGTGGACGTTCGCGCGCTAAACTCCGGGGCGGTGGAATTCACCCTCCCGCGGATACCGGTGAATGAGCTAGTCTGTATGGAACTGGCATAGGCCGAGCATTTTGGCCTCTATTCAAATCGGGAGGGATGACATGAGATTAATTGCCTTGCCGCTTCTGCTGGCCACCGTGCTGCCGGCGCAGACATTCATTACTCACGGACCGATTCTTGGCCGCCTCACTCACGCGAGCGTGGGCGTATGGGCCAGAACCAATTCTCCCGGCGAGTTCCGCGTGATCTACGGCGCGTCCCCGGAGCAGCTCAACCGGGAAACCGCCGCCGTGAGCACGACGCTCGGCCACGACAACACCGGCTGGGTCGAAATCAAGGGACTGGAGCCGGACACTCGCTACTACTACCGGGTGGAAACAGCCAGCCACAACAACGTGCCCGTTGGAACCTTCCGAACGCTCCCCAACGCGGAGGATTATCGCGACGCCGAACTCAACCCCGGCGGACTGTTCAATTTCCGCTTCGAGTTCGCCTGCGGCAACAACCAGACTCCCTGGCACGGCGCCGGGCATTCTGCTCCGGCCTATGAGACCATGCTCCGGGAACTGAAAGACCGCATCTATTTCTCGATCCTCAACGGCGACTGGCTCTACGAGGAGCAGCGGATGTACAACCCACAAGACTGGCTGAAGCAGGTAGGCGCTACCACGGACCAGATGCCGCGCGTCCTCGAGGTCGCTCCCACCCTGGCCGGCGTCTGGGAGAATTACAAGCTCTATCTCCGCCGCGCCGCACATCTTGCGGCCTACCACCGCAACATGCCTCACTTCTTCACCTTTGACGATCATGAAATGCTGAACGACATTTGGGGAGCCGGTTCGCCAGGCCTGCGCGATCGGCGCGCCGTCTTCCGCGACATCGGCATCCGCGGCTGGCAGGACTATCTGGGGTGGGCCAATCCAACCCAATTCACCCAGCCGATCTGGTTCGGTCGGGGAAGAATGCAACAGGGCAGCGACATCCTCGAGGATCCTTCCGCCGACTTCACCAGCCTCGATCTCGAACAAATGTCGAACCTCCACGTGCATTGGGGTGAGGACACCGCCGGAGTCAACGACAATGCTCTCGACGGCGTCGGCGGCATCCCGAACGCCGGCGTCTACGGCATTGCGGAAGTGCTCGGAAGAACGCGCGTCAAGCTCAGCCACCCGGCCGCCGAAACGGCCGAAGTCTCTTACTCGATCGGCCGCCGCAACTACTACAAGCTCAAGATCGCCAACGCCGAGATCTTCCTGCTCGACACGCGCGGTCACCGCGAGATGCACGACACCAGCCAGCCGGACAAGCCGGGGCTGTCGATGATCGGAAAGCGGCAGAAAGAATGGCTGCTCGATGGCATGCGCAACTCCGGCGCCGACTTCCTGTTTGTCGTTTCGAGCGTCAACTTCATGGTGCCCCACGTGGGTGGCGGCAAGGTGCGGGCGGACAACAAGGACGACGCTTGGACGGTCTTCCTCGATGAGCGCGAGCACCTGATCAATGAGTGGGACAAGCTCGGCAAGCCCGTGCTCGTGCTCACCGGCGATCTCCACAACAGTTTCGCCATCCGGATCACCGGCCGTGTCTGGGAATTTGCCTCGGGGCCGCACAACTCCAACAACCACTGGTACACGGACGAGGGCGGCCGGCCTCCGAATGGAGCTTTTCAGTACGGGCCGCGGAAGGTGGATATTCGCTGGTCAACCTTCTTCCGGGACGACATCCCGCGGGATCAGCTTCAGCACACCGTCTACACAGTGGTTCAGGTCAACAACGTCTTCAACAACCCGAAGAAGCTGGGCGAGGAGCGCTGGGTCGCCTTCCCGCGGCCCCATGTGGTGATGCAATACTACAGTGGACGTACTGGCGAACTGCTCTATGCGGAATCCGTGCACGCCGAATAGGAGCCTTTGTTGGGCCGTCGTGCTGTGCGTGGCGCTAAGCCCGGCCTGCCGCCGGCATTCCGCCGACGCTGACCTTTCGCGGATCAGCTTCGGCCAGGATGGCCGGGAGTCCGCGCTGCTGCGGGGCTTCCACAGTCCGGAAGAGTCCTGGCGCTGGACCGGGAAACAGTTCGCCTTCACGCTTACCCCGCCACCCGGCGAGCGGCCGTTGTACCTCGAACTCGACTTCTCGTTTCCAGCGGAGGTGGCGAGCAAGCACTCGCAAACGGTCCTCAACGCCCGCGTCAACGGGATCGAGGTGGGTAGCGAGTCCTACCGCGGCGAGGGACGGTATCTGTTTTCGCGGGAGGTCCCGGAGAAGTCCGCCGCCGAAGGCCCGGTCGAGGTGCTGTTCGAGACCAGCGCCACGGTCGAGATCGACGGTGAGGAGCGCGGGCTGATCGTCGTCTCCGCCGCCTTCAAAAGCTACGAGCAGTCCGCGGATTACCGCCGGAAGCGCCTCGCCGCCGCGCACCGCGACTACGAAGAACTGCTGCGAAAACGCAACGTCGAGTTTCCGGTGGAGAAGCAAAAAGAAGTAATGAAGCTTTTCCACGATCTCGACGTGTGGAATAACCTGTGGTTTCAGGGTGTCCGCATTATCAAGAATCCGCTCGATCTGTGGATGATGCAGCAGATCATCTACGAAGTGCAGCCGGACTTCATTATCGAAACCGGAACCTGGTACGGCGGCTCAGCCCTCTATTGGGCTCAAGCTCTCCACGGAATGGGGCTCACCGGCTCACGCGTCTTCACCGTTGACATCAACGACCACACCCGGGATGCCAGCAAGCATTTCCTCTGGGAAGGATACGTGCAGTTCTTTCTCGGCAGCTCCATTGACCCGAAGATCGCCGCTGAGATCCAGCGGCGGGCCGGTGGCGCGAGGGTGATTGTGTTCCTCGACTCCGACCACTCCATGACCCACGTCCGCGAGGAAATAAGGCTCTACTCGCCGCTGGTCTCTCCCGGCAGCTATCTCGTCGTCGAGGATACGCACTATGACGCGATCCCAACCCAGCCCGATTTCGGCCCCGGCCCCGCCGCGGCCGTGAGCGCGTTCCTCTCCGAAGGCGGCGCCGAACACTTCGAGCGGGACCTCACCCGCGAGACGCTGATCATGACGTCGAATCCCGGCGGCTGGCTCAAGAGAAAGTGAGCCGGCGGCCAGTCCCGGCCGAACCTGATAGCCAGCCTCCCTTTATCTCCTCCTTCCCTTACCCTGGCCGACTGATTCGAGACTCCGGCTAGGGTTTCTCATGTTACAATCAGCCAGGTCCCCTAAACAGGGTAAAGAAAATAGCCTATTCAGGCTATACTTATCGGGCCGAAACACGACACGTGCTTCGGCGCGGGTTGTAAGCCGCGCGGCCTCACGGTCTCGCGGGAAGAAGGGGTCGTTGGCCGGTGATGGTGGGGAAGGGTAGGAAAACGGGTTTGGGGGAGCCCGCTTTTACCCCGGTTTCTGCGTTTGAAATCAGTCTCTTCCAACACCCAGTCAGCGCCAGGTCAGAATGAGTACGAGGAGGTAGTCTCATGTCAAAATTTCGCAAAGCAACCGTTACAAGTGTCTTGCTGTTGACGTTTATTCTCGCGGTGGGCGCCGCATTCGGCCAGACCGAAACAGCGCGCATCAGCGGAACCGTAACCGATGCCTCCGGAGCCGTAATTCCGGGAGCCGAGGTGACCTTCACGCACGTTGCGACGAACACGGTTTACTCCACCGAGGCCGGGGCGGACGGCCGGTTCCTGTCCGTTCCGCTACGCATCGGCGAGTACCGTGTAGAGGTCCAGGCGCCAGGCTTCAAAAGATACGTGCGCAGTGGCATTGTCCTGCAGTTGAATCAAACCGCGGTTGTCGAAGCCATCATGGAACTCGGGGCGGTGACTGAGACGATTGACGTCACGGCAGCCGCGCCGCTCCTTGAAACCGCCCAGGCGACCCAAGGCCAAGTGATCGATAACGCGCGTATGGTCGACATGCCGCTGAACGGCCGCAACTACATCCAACTCGCGCTACTGAGTGCGGGAACCATTGAGCCGCTTGGCGGAGCCCGGACCGGCGGCTTCAGCGCGGGCGGCATGCGCACCACCGAAAACAACTACATGCTCGACGGGGTGGACAACAACAACGTTCAGATCGCCAACCAGGGCCGCCAGGCCGAAGCGGTCCGTCCGTCGGTGGATGCGATTCAGGAATTCAAGGTATCCACGAATTCCTTTTCCGCGGAGTACGGCCGCGCGATGGGCGGCATCGTGAACGTGTCGATCAAAAGCGGATCGAATGATTTTCACGGGACGGCGTACGAGTTCCTCCGCAACGAGGTTTTCGATGCCAAGAATCTCTTCGATCCGGTAGACGCCGATAAGCCACCGTTCAAGCGGAACCAGTACGGCTTCTCAATCGGAGGGCCGGTTCTCATTCCGAAGCTCTACAACGGGAAGAACAAGACTTTCTTCTTCTTCGACTATGAAGCCACGCGAATCCGGGAATCCCGTACGACAAACGTAAACGTGCCCTTAACGGAAATGAAGTCAGGCGATTTCAGCGGGCTGGGCAACGCCATCTACGACCCGTTCTCCTTCGACGGGACCACCCGGCAGCCGTTTCCGAATAACATCATTCCGCAGTCGGCCTGGGATCCGGTGGGAACGCAGATCGTGAACCTGTATCCGGACCCCACCACTGGCGGACTCGTACGGAACTTCGGGGCGAACCCGCCGCGCATCTCCGACGTGGATAAGTTCGATGTCCGCATCGACCGGAATCTGAGCGCCAACGACACCATCTACTTCCGGTATTCCCACCAGGAGCAGACGGATCCTCCGTCGCCGGCAATGCCCGCCCCGGCTTACGACGCCACGGCGAACAGCTCCATCTTCGATCATCATGGCCGTAACATGGCGCTGGTCTGGAACCATGTTTGGAACCCGTCGGTCGTCACCTCTACCCGTGCCGGCTGGAACCGTATGTTCACCGAGCGGAACCCTCCCATCGACTACAATGGCCCGTCACGCTACGGAATCCCCGGTTTGAACCAGACCCTGGCCGGTGTCACTGTCTTTGCCATGACCGGCTACCAGAATGTCGGAACCGGCAACACGAACCCGAATCTGGCCGACTCGCAGGCCCGGCAGATCGTCTCCGACACCACCTGGACGAAGGGCAGCCACTCGATGAAGTTCGGCCTCAATATTACCTGGCTGCAGAGCTATCTCTCCAACCCGCAACAGGAGCTTGGCAATCTGCAGTTCACCGGGAATTACACCCGGAACACAACCAACAACTCGGGCGGCGACGCTGTCGCCGACCTGCTTCTCGGCCCGATGACACGCGCCCAGTTCTCCGACAGCGTCTACATGAACCTTCGGGCGCCCTGGTACCAGTTCTACGTCCAGGACGAGTGGCGCGTGAATCAGCGGCTGACGCTGAACATCGGTGTCCGTTACGAGCTGAACCGGCATTTCCTGGAGAAGGACAACGGAATCTCCATGCCGGATCTCTCCCAACCGGGAACCTTGGAGTTCATTCTCGCGCAGGATGGCAGCCGCTTTGACCGGGCGCTGATCCAGGACGACAAAAACCTCATCGTGCCGCGCTTCGGCTTCGCCTACAGGCTCACCAACAAGACGGTGCTGCGCGGTGGCTACGGAATGTTCGTGGCCAACTACACCGCGCCGGGCGGAGCGCAATTCCTGGAAACGAATCCGCCGAATCACATCAAGGTCCAGGAATCCACTGACTCCCGAAATGTGACTCTCAAGTTGGAGACAGGCGTTCCCGCCGATGCGCTGACGCCGGAGAACGCCCGCAGTCTGGTGTTTTCCACCTACGACCGGGAGCCGAAAATGCCCGTCTCGCACCAGTGGAATTTCAACATCCAGCAGCAGCTTGCCCAGGATTGGATGTTCGAGATTGGTTATTTCGGGAACAAGGGCAACCACCTGATCAACCGGATCGACGGGAACTACGCGTTGCCGGGGCCGGGGAACGTCAACAACAGACGGCTCTATACCGAAGCGTTCTGGCCGGGGACGGATATTGTGGTGCGGCCGCTTGGCCAGTTCTTCACCCACCACTGGAACGGCAACACGAACTTCAACTCACTGCAGACGAAGATCGAGAAGCGGTTCTCCTCCGGTTTCACCATCCTCGGTTCGTTCATCTGGTCCAAAACCATCGGCGATGTCAATGGATTCGCGGCCACCGGCAGCGCGGCGAACTCCGGCATCCAGGATCCGCGGAACCGCAAGCTGGAAAGGTCGCTTGCCGACCAGCACATCGGGAAGCGGTTTGTCACCAGCTTCATCTATGATCTGCCCTTCGGGCGCGGCAAGCCGATGGGAGCCGGGTGGAACCGCGGCGTCGACGCAGTGCTCGGCGGCTGGAGCGTCGCCGGAATTATCACCGCTCGCACCGGCCGGCCCGCCGGGCTTTCCGTACAAGGAAATCCGTCGAACTCGAGCACGCTGACCCGGCCGAACGTGGTCGACGGCCAGACCTGGTATCTCTCCTCGGACGAGCGTTCAATGGCCGAGTGGTTCAACACCTCCGCCTTTGCCGCGCCCCCTCAGTACACATACGGCAACGCGGGACGCAACATCATCATTACGCCGGGCGCGTGGAACTTCGACGCGGCCATCTACAAGCAGTTCACCTTCACCGAACGGCTGCGGCTCCAGTTCCGGTTTGAGGCGTTCAACGCCTTCAACCACCCGAACTGGGGAGGGCCGAACCTGTCCCTGGGCAACCCCGGGTTCGGGACCATTGGTTCCGCCAGCGCTCCCCGCAACCTCCAGTTCGGTTTGAAACTGATCTGGTAGCGGAGGCGCGCACCTTCCATACACGTTCCGGCCGGTCGAGCGCTGGCCGGAACGGCTTTATCGACGTCTCCGCGTTCCCGTACGGCGGGGCGCTCTACGGTGCGAGCATGGCCCCCAATTCTTCACTGCCAGGCTGGCGGCCGTACTCGCAAAGCTCAAAGGCTTCCGCATGGAGCACCACGGCCGCGGCTTCCGCGCCGTAGTGCTGCGTGAGCTTGTCCCGGACCGCCTCGCTGATGGGCCGCGACATCTTGACGGCGAGCCAGCGTAGCCGCTCCTGATCGCCACTCGGAACCGTTTCCTCGCCCCAGTCCACCCACGGCAGCCACTCGTACATCTGCGACGCGTGCGCGTCCAGGCCGCTGAGCTTCCGCTCCCATACGTCGTCAACCGCCACGGCGATATCCGGCGAGAAGGGGATGGGTTTCCGGAAGTCGTCTTCCAGGTAAAGATAAACGGGATTGGCGCGGAGAGGCGGAGTCTCCGGACCGACATTGGGTACCAGGACCAGGTAAGCCGAATCCTGCACAAGCTGGCTGGTGGCGCGATGATCAGGATGGTAATCATTCGGCCGGTGGGTGATCACGAGGTCCGCGCGCCAATCGCGGATCTGCCGGATGATCTCGCGCCGCGCCTCGAGCGTTGGTTCGAGCAGGCCGTCGTGATGGCCGAGCACCTCGGCCGCGGCGATGCCGAGCCTCCGCGCGGCTTCGTCCGCCTCGCGCCTGCGAGTCCGGACCAACTCGTCTCCGGATAGGACATGGTGCCCCGCATCCCCATTTGTAACGGAGAGAAACTTCACCCGGTGCCCGGCCGCCGCCAGCTTCGCGGCGGTACCGCCGCAGTAGTACTCGCAGTCGTCCGGATGCGCTCCGATCGCGATAACGTTCACTCGGCCTCCTGTCCCACCCGTTGCCCGGTTCTCTCCAATACCTGGCTTGAGAAGAGAAGGGAACGGGCCGTGTGGTACATGCTTTTATAGTTGTTTCCCTTGCAGGTGCTCGTCAGGTCTCCGTGACGGTCGCAATAGCCGAACCAGCCGCCGTGCTCGGCGTCTGAGTAGTGCGCGAACGTGTACTCATCCAGCCGGCCATGCCAGTCCAGCCATTTGCGCTCGCCGGTGAGGCTGTAAGCAAGCAGCACGGCGTGAATTGCCTCGGCGTGCGGCCACCACAACTTCATGGAAGACTCCAGTTGGAGCGTCGGCCGGCCACGGACGTCAACGAAATAGAAAAGCCCGCCCTCCGCCGCATCCCAACCTAGTTCGAGCGAGCCCTCCAGCAACGCGAGCACTTGGTCCCGCCGCTCCGGATCGGGATACCGCTCCAGCGCTTGCAACATGAGGCCGGCCACCTCGATCGAGTGGCCGGGGCTGCAGAGCCGTCCGTCCGGCAGATCGAATCGCCTCGCTCCGTTCGGAGCTACTTCCTCGATAAAGACCTGGTATTCCGGATCGGCGTGCCGCATCGCCGCGTCCATCGCATCGGTGATCAGTTGGCAGATGCGCCGGTCCGGCAGAGCGCGCGCGAACTCCAGGCTGAGCATTAACAGCACCATCACGTCGGCGAGTTTGCTCGAGGGGATCTCGCCGTTCAACACGGGCCGGCCGAGCATTCCGGGGAACTCAATCCACGATTGAATGCGCCACAGCAAATCGAGCGCCTCTTCCTGAAAGCTTCTGATCCCGCTCGCGCGCGCGTACTCCAGAAAACCGAGCGCCGTGAAGACCGCGGAGTAGGGCTTGCGCTGGAAGAATACCGGCCGCCCCTCGCGCGAGAGGCTGAAGTAGCAGCGTCCGCCGGGGTCGACGGCATACCGCTGGAGGAACTCCGCGCCCGAGCGCGCCGCCGAAAGCCACTCCTCCCGTGCCTCTACTTCGTTGAACAGGCGCGAAAATGCCCACACGCTCCGCCCTTGGAGCCAGACGTATTTGCGAGTGTCATAGACCTCGCCCTCGCGGTCGAGACAAGTAAAGAATCCGCCGAAATCCCGGTCCGGCGCATGAGAAAGCCAGAATGGTACAACCCGTTCCAGAAGTTCCGCGCGGTAGCGCTCTGCGTACTGTTTTAGTGTCATCACGTTGCCTGCTCCGTGGAGATGATCCAATCCTTCGCCCGGTCATACAGGAATCGGCCGTCCCTGATCCGGCCCTGGCCGTCCCGCGGCGGGGAACCGCCAGTGCTCCGGTATGCTCCAATAGTGATATCAAAGTTCGGGCATGTTTGGCGCACAACGAAACTCGAAGTTTGGGGCCTGGCGGCTGCAGGGCTATCCCCAGGTTATCGAGTACTCCCAGGCGGTGATCGAACAGATCATTGCTGACGTGACTGCCGGGTTCCGCAAGTTCCCGATGGGCGGAATTGCGGTCGGCGGAGTGTTTTTCGGACAGGGAGGCCGCCATCTGGTGCGGATTCTGGCTGTTCGGCCTATGCCGTGTGAACACAGCGCCGGCCCGTCATTCACGCTTTCCGAAAACGACCACGCCGCCCTCGATACCGTGCTTGCCAGCGCGGCGGACGATCCCGAACTCGAGGGTCTGGAGCCGGTTGGGTGGTTCCATTCCCACACCCGCAGCGGCTTGACGATGACTCCTGCGGATCTGAGTGTGCATCAGCGGCATTTTCCGGAGCCATGGCAACTGTCGCTGATCGTTCGCCCGGTCGAAGACGCGCCCGTCAGCGCCGGAATCTTCGTGCGGCAGCAAAATGGCTCGCTTCCGTCGCAGCCGATTTTTTTCGTGGAGGATCTGAACTCGGCTGTGGCCGATAGTTCGGGCGGCTCCCGCCGTCTCTCTTCTCCTCCATCTCCAGAGCCGGACGCCGAGACGGCCCCCGCGAAACCGCCCGCGGGAGAAAAAGAGGAACAACTGGCGCTGCCGCTGAATTCGCCGCGGGATCAGGACGCCGCCGGCGATGAGGCGCCGCTATTCTCCAGCTTCAGCGGACCCTCCGAGCCGCGCTCCCGGCGGATCGCTGGGCGATGGATTGGAGTCGTAGCCGCGGTTGCGGCGGCGCTCGGCTCCCTCTGGGCCGCGTACGTTTTCCTCGCGCCGCCGGAGTATTGGGAAGCCGCGAAGTATTACCAGGAGTCTGCGGTCAAGTATCTGGCAAGCGCCGGGAAATTCTGGCGGACGGCAGCCGTCGCCGCCGTCAACATGGACATGAACCTGAGAGCAATCGGCTCTGGCGGGCAGATTCTGGTTCGCTGGGACCCCTCTTCCCGGGCGCTACTCGGCGCCACAAGCGCCGTGCTTACGATTGATAGTGGCGGCAACATTGAGTCGGTACCACTCGATCTAAATGCTCTAATGCTCGGTTCTCACAGTCATCTGCGCCTTTCCGGCGATCTACGCATCACTTTGACGGTGCATCGGGAAAACGCCGGGCCGGTCGCCGAGAGTACCCGTTTCTGCGGAGGTCTGGGGATTTCCGGGACGGATGAATCAGGCACGGTTGAAACAGTTGACACCGTGCGGGCCGAGATCGAGCGGCTTCGCACCGCCATTCTCCGGAGCGGCGATCAAAACGCCGCCTTCGAGGAAACACTCGTGGTGCTGCGGGAACTCCGGCAAGCCAGCGAGCGGTCCGCTGTGCCATCCTCTTCAGCCGCCTCCGTTCACGCGCCCACCGATTCCACTCCGGCCTCTCCTCCAACTCCTCCTCCGGCCCCGGTACTGGAGGAGAGGCCGCCAAGTCTTTCCCTCCCGCCGGCCGCTGGCCGTGGAGCGGCTTCCGGCGAGCCGGCATACCAGGGCCCGGATTCGGGAAGGATCATCTGGACCGGCTTCGTCCCCGCGGGCGAGATCCTCGTGCTTGGCGCTCCGGGCGCCTCCACGGGGACGATGTACGGCCGCTGGCCCGGTGTCCCGATTCGCGTCACCGTATCACCTGCCGAACTCACCGGAGAAGGATTGATCGTCTTTAGTGGCGACTCAAGTTTTGGCGCAAGCGAAGCCATCGAAGCTCCGGGGCCGGACAACTATTGGAACCGCACCGTTTTCCGGCACGCCCCGGACCGCGCCGCCGGCGTCGCTGTACTGCAGTTGCCGGGAGAGGCGACCGGCTGGTCACGCCTCTCAGTGCGCGCGAACGACCGCCCCCTCACAGCCCTAGTAATCAACTGGTCCCAATAAAAACCGGGGACAGTCCGCGTGTTCCCCATTTCCCCCGAGGAAAAACCGGGGAAAAACCGGGGACAGTCCGCGTGTTCCCCATTTCCCCCAACCACCCCATCCCCCCACCATTCCCCCCTCCGAAAAACCCGGAAAAACCCGGTGGGGGCAAAACCCGGCAAAACCCGGAAAACCCGGGGAAAACCCGGGGCAAAACCCGGGGACAGGCCGCGTGTTCCCCATTAAACCTGCGCCGGCAACAAAAAGAGCCGCCCCTCCGGGCGGCCCCTCGCGTTTCCAACATGCTTCCTGATCCTATTTCTCGGCCATGGCGGCCGACTCCTTCGCCGCGGCGAAAGCCTCGCCGGCCCACCACGCAGGCGGCCCGGCCAAAACCAGCGCCAGAACCACCGCCGCCATATCCTGCATCCTTGGTCTTCGCATCGCCTGCCTCCTTCAGTCGCCGGCAGCCGGTGAAACCGCCGTCTCCCTCCGCGGAGCCTTGTACACGCCCACCGGAACCAGCCCTCCAACTTGCCGCTTGTACTCTCGGTACCGCGCGCCCAGGTGGTTCTCCAGATCCCGTTCCTCAAACTGCAGCGCCACCAAAATATAGCCGGTGCAGACCACGGCGAAGAGCAGGTGTCCCGCCGTCATGTCCGGCGTCGCCCAAAAGGCGATCATGAAGCCCACCATGATCGGGTGCCGCACGAACTTGTAAAAGCCGTTCACCCGGAAACCAAGTGGCTCGTACCGCTTGCCCATCGCATGCGTGAGCGTCTGGCGCAGTCCGAACAGATCGAAGTGGTTGATCATCAGGGTGGAAAGGAACACCATCATCCACCCCGCCGCGCAGATCGCCCACATCACCCCGCGCCCGGCCGGATCCTGCACGCTCCATATAGTCTGCGGCAGCGGCTGCCAGAACCAGTACATTAGCCCCAGACAAACGCACGTCGCCAGCACGAAGGTGCTCCGCTCCACCGGTTTCGGAATAATCTTCGTCCAGACTTGCTTGAAGCCCGGCCGCGCCATGACGCTGTGCTGTACGCCAAAAAGTCCCAATAATCCCACATTAATCGCGATCGATGCCCACAACGGGCCGGGCGTGCCGGAGTCAATCGACTTCGGCACGAGGAAATTTCCCAAAAAACCCGCCGCGTAGCAGAATGTGGCGAAGAAAATAGTGTAGGCTACGGCCCCGTAGATCGCTGTGGCGGCCCGCCCGATGGCTGTCGACTTCGTTTCCGTTGTTGTCACGGTTGTCATTCTCGATTCCCTCCTGGCTTGGTGTCGAGGGCTGGGAAGCTGTTGTCTTCCTCTCCCCTCACTTACACATGCGGGAACCGGCGGCAAACCCGTCATAAAAAATTCAAGAAAAGTCAAGAAAGCTTCGCCGCGTCATTACTTGCTTGATATCAAAGGCTTAACCGCCACCCTTTGAGGCCAGCCCCATTTCGGGAGGAAGTCCAGGCGTGTATCCGTGTTCAGATCAATGTATCCTAAATAGGTAGACGATGCTTCGCCCAACCAGGGCGTTCGAGAGTCGCTGTGAAGATCAATACGAGAGTCCGATACGCCATCCGCATGATGGCAGACATAGCCAAGCACGGCAACGGCGGCCCGGTGCCCCTCAAGGATGTCGCTATCCGCCAGGACCTCTCCAAGCTCTACCTGTCCCAGTTGGCCACCCCGCTCCGCAACGCCGCCCTACTCCGCAGCGTCTGGGGAAACAAGGGCGGCTACGTCCTCGCCCGGCCGTCCGATCAAATCAACCTCCTCGAAATTATGGAAGCCGTCGACGGACCGCTCTCCATCATCGAATGCGTCCAGGCCCCCGGCTCCTGTGAACGGGCCGAAATGTGCGAATCCATTAATGTCTGGCGCAGCATCAATGACGCCGTCACCAACACGCTCCAGCAGTACACCCTCAAGGATCTCGCCGAATCGGAAGCGGCAAAAGGCGATTCCGATCTCCTCTGCCTGCCCCGGCGCAGACGCTAACCTCGCCAACTCCCGCTC
>CAYXVG010000063.1:0-34974 GCA_964468205.1 uncultured Solibacteraceae bacterium
GCCAGACCGAGTCATAGTTGATGACGATGACCACGGGTACGCCGCGAGCCTTGGCAAGCCGGCTCTGCCGCTCCGCTTCCTTGCGCTTGGCATGGGCGCTCGAGAACCGGTCGCCGAGTGGTACGACCTGGAATGGGATGGCGCTGTGCAGTTCGAACTGAGGCTTCCAGACCTGCACGACGCGAAGAGGGCAGATGATGAGAGTTTTCTGAAAGCCGTGCTTCAAGGCGATGTAGATTGCCATCGCGGTCTTGCCTGTGCCCATCGCCGCGGCGATCATTGCGCCGGTTTTGCCCCGGGCATACAGATCACTCACGAACGAGACCGCTTCCAGCTGATGCCGCCAAGGGATGGTCTGACAGTTCGGGATGAACTCGCCGGCAGCGAGGACCTCAATCAGAGACTCAGCCACGAGAAACCTCCGAACCCCGCCGGAGATACTTGTGCAGGCCAGCCTTCGTCAGATATGTCCGGAGTTTCTGGATCCGGCGATGGAGAGTCGCCCGGGAGTATCCTGTCCGGCGCCGAATCTCACTTAGGTCCGCCACCGCCAGCTCGCCCAGTAGCTGGGCGAGTTCCGCCGGCAGCCGTGCCTGAACCTTGGCAAAATCCACTCGGAGGTCGAGTGCTTCTGCCTGGCGCCCGGTCCATTTGGGGTGGGTGACAACATCACCGAGTTCGACCCTGCCATTCTCGGTTTCGACGGGTTCGTTCAGCGATCGCCGGCAACGGCGCACATCCCGTCGCTGCATCCGTTGCTGATCCACGATCGAGGCAGCGCCGTTCCTGATGAGGAGGCGGGAGAAGGTGAAGACCGAAGAGCGGCCGGGATCATAGCGGTGGAGGCGGATCCACAGGTTGAGCCAGAGCTCCTGCGCCAGATCCTCGCGATCCGGCAGCGGTAGACCCAGCACGAAGACGACAGCGATCGCCCGGGA
Source organism: uncultured Solibacteraceae bacterium (assembly GCA_964468205.1). Classification (GTDB taxonomy): domain Bacteria; phylum Acidobacteriota; class Terriglobia; order Bryobacterales; family Bryobacteraceae; genus CAWELS01. Next base: position 939 of record CAYXVG010000063.1, read on the forward strand.
TTCGACATAGGGTTTACTGTGCCGGTAGACCGCTCGGAAGACGGCCGAAGGAGTAGATTCCGTGGTCTGTCGAGCGCTTGTTTTGGGGGTTCGGACGTTGGTGGGTTCGGTAGCCAAGCATCGAGGATGCAGGATTTCTCCGGCCGGCGATACACCCCTAACCGGAAGATTCACCGGAAATTTGAAGGACGCAAAAGTGAAACTTGACAGAAGTATAGCGGAAGCAAACAGGACAGAGACATGACACAAACCGGAAGCTTGGAGGAAGCAAACGGGAAGATTCGCGGCCAAACCGGAAGATTCACCGGAAGATTGGGCTCAAACCGGACACTGACCGGAACGTTACCGGAAACTTGACGGAAATATAGCGGAAGCTAACAGGACAGTGCCAGGACACAAACCGAAAGCATAGTGGAAGCAAGCAGGACGATTCGCGCGCCGGACGAAGGCAAGGTTTCGGACTCCCCGGCGCGCTCGACGTTAACAGGTTATCGCTAAAAGCCAGCTTTCAGATCAGCCGGCTGCGTCCTCAGCGGCGTCGTCAGCCAACAACTCCGCACGGGACGTGCCCTGGAATGCTGCGATTTGATCGAAGATCGATTTCGTGACTTTGCCCGTCGACAGAAACCTACTCATTGTTCGACCTGTCGTGCCAACCTGGTTGGCAAAGTCCGTGATGGTCATATCCCGCCGCTCGATGAATCGACGGGTTCGGGCCGCTGCGGGCATGCTGACGATGGATCGGCCCCGGACGGCCGACGGCGGATGCGTCATCTTACGGCCGTTCTTCGGTTCCGCCGACACCCCGTTTGTCGAGGGCGGAGGTGTGATGTCAGACGAACGCGCGTCGATTTCGCGCAGGAACTTGAGACGCCAATGGCTGGAGCCCCAGGACAAGGCGTGTGTGACAACCTTGGTACCCGGACGAACGATGAGCTCATCGTGTGCTTCCAGGTAAACGTCTTTCACCTGGTCCCCGATTGCGATCTTGATTCTCCGAAGGCTGGCTGCTAATTCACGCTGGTTTGATGACCGCTTCAGAACTACCGGCGCCAGAATCTCCAAAAGTTGCCGCCCAAAACACACTGCCACCTGCTCGATGCTGCAATAGATCTCGCCTCGCAAAGCCTCCCGGATCTTGATCGCGCCACGTACAACCCCTGAGCGCATGCAGTTTCTCAGGTTCTGGTTGAGAGGCAAGATCCTTTCAAGTTGGGACTCGATCCCGAAGTTTTCGCTCACATCACCGACGTTCTCGCAAACTATCGCGAAGCACTTGTAACGGCATGACTCGGATCGTCTCAGGGCATCGTCATGCCGCGGGTTGACAGGTTCTGGATCACTCATTAATAACTCCTTTCTGGGTTCTGTCTCCGGACGCACTTCGAATACGTGTACCGTGCAGAGGGATCAGTGGGGGAGGTGGAATGAATTGCTCTGCGGCCTATTACATATCAGTCATCACCCAGCGAGAACAGAGTTGATGGCTTTGCGGCCGGAGCGTCAGAGCCTGTTGAACATGAACGTTGTGACATCGGAATACGGGCTCACCATATGGGAATACCAGTACTCGCGTTCAGCGCGAAATCACATTATACGAAAATAGGGCCTAAAACGCTACAATCCGATTACGGAGTGTCTGATTGCGGAGCGAATAAGCTCGAGCTGGGGCGGGCAAGATCCCGCAACAAGGCCGTCTAAAGTTCGGCGAAACCAGTCACTTTGAGGTTTCAACGGCACCGGGTCGGCTGCTCAAATAATCGCCGGAGCGTGATCTTCTTGCCTACGGATCGGTACGGTCGCCTGGCGATTGTTGTCGGTGAGAAGAGCCCATCGGCGACGTATTCGAGAAAGTCATACCACTCACCATCGCCTGACCTGCGATGGCGGATCCGCGGCGGGTCAGGAACCGCATTGTTATGCAAACTTCTAAAGCCGCTCGATTGTTTTGGCGAGCATCCACTCCTTGTCCTCGCGGCTCAGGAAATCTATCTGATCGCGAACCAGTTCCAGCGCTTTCCGGTACCCGCACTTGCTCTCAACTGATGGCCAGTCGGTGCCCCACATCGTGCGGTTGGCCCCGAATGCCTCCTTGACCCGGCGGACCTACTCCCACGTGTCCCGGTAAAGATAGGCCTCGTCCGAAATGTTCCAGGTGTGCGAAACCTTGACGTAGACGCGCGGGTACTGGGCCAGGCTCAGGAGATTGACCAGCAGTTCCGGTTGATCGGGCCGAATGCTGGCCAAGTCATCGATGACGACGTCAAGTTCGGGGTAGCGTCCGAGCGGAACGCCCACCGCGGGCGTCAGGCGCGTCGAGCCCCAACTCTGCCCCCCACAAAAGCACGAGAGCGAATACCGCGTTTGGATTTGCCGGACTGGCAGACGGTATCCGCTCCTGAGTTTCTCAATTCTGGTTGATGTTGTATCACGCCAGCGGATCGCGTTCAACGCTGCCTCGAATTGCAGCTCCTATCACTCCCTACCCAGCACCTCCCGCCACAACCTCCGCTGCTTCCCCCACTCCGGCACCTTCACCACGTCCCTTACTTGCCGCTCATGAACCACATCCCGCCCCTGTCTGGTTTTCGGCAAAAACAGGATCTCCTCCTGAATGTCCGGCGCCAGGTTCAGCAACCCCATGATCTGCGTCATTCGCGCCCTGGTTACATGGCCGAGACAGGCGAGATCGGCATAGTCGCGCACGACACCCTCCTTGATCAGTCCGTCGAACTTGATGGCCAGCGCCATGAGGCGGGAGATGCGAGGAATCCGGCCGACATCAGCATGCGGCCCCTCGGCGCCCGCACGCGGCTCACGCCTCTTCTTCCCACGTACCGGCTGAGGCTGAAAGTCCCACACGCGCGTCATGTTCTGTCTGCTTTGCATCATTCCTTTTCGCCGGCTCCTTCACACAATGCCTTGAACCCTTCCGACCGGAAGCTGATCGCCACCTTACCAGTCCGGCCATCGTATCCGACCCGCTCGATCAGCGTCCGGATGATCCGGCATCGCTCGTCGGTGGTCAGTCCTTTCCAGACCGGATCGAAATCCCGTAGCGCTGCGGCGACATCCGCTTCGGAAATCTGATCCGCCGGCAACGCCGCCAACTCCTTCTGGATCTCGGTTGCTCGGGCCTCCGCAGCCAGGATCTGGTCCTGCAGGTCCGCCATCCGGTCCGTTCGGTGCCCGTTTCGCGGGCCCGGTGCTGCGAGCAGCTTCGCCGTGTCGTTGGTCAGTCGCCGTAGCTTCCGCTCGAGGGTCGTGAGTTCTGATCGCAAGTCCGCACTCTCCGACCGCGATTGCCGCTGCGCCTCGTGGAAGGTCTCGGCAATGATCTCCGGGTCCTTCCCGATCTCTCGAACCCGATCGACGACGAACTCCTCGATCTCCGCCGCCGGTAGAGACTTGCTCGGGCAGGAGTCCCACCCTTGCTTCTGGGCGCTCGTGCAGACGTAGTAGCGATACCGGCGGCCGTTCTTCGCGGTGAAGGTGTGCGTCATCGCCGTGCCGCACGGCTCGCAATGCAGAAGGCCACGAAGCAGCGCTCCGTGGCGGTTGCGGATCTGCTGACCGCCGCTGACGCCGTTCTGCCGCAGGAGTCCGTTGACCTTCTCCCAGAGCTCACGCTCAACGATCGCCGGATGCTCCCCGGGGTAGATGTCGCCCTTGTGGTTCACACGACCGGTGTAGGTCACGTTCGAGAGGATCCGGAAGACGATGTCTTTGTTAAGTGGCAGGCCGCCTCGCTCAACCCCCTTCTTCGTGATCCATCGCTTCGTCGTCCAGCCCCGGTGATTCAACTCTTCGACGACGCTCATCAGCGACTGGTGTTTCAGGTAGAGTTCGAAGATCGTCCGGACCCGCTGGGCTTCATCTTCGTTGACCACCAGCTTGCCGCCTTGCGGGTCGACGTCGTAGCCGAGCACAGGGTGGCCACCTATCCACTTTCCTTTGCGCCGCGCGGCACACATCTTGTCCCTGGTGCGCTCCGCGATGATCTCGCGTTCGAACTGGGCGAAGGACAGGAGGATGTTCAGCGTTAATCGCCCGAGCGACGCCGTCGTGTTGAACTGCTGGGTCACCGACACGAAGCTCACGCCATGCTCCTCGAAGGTCGCTACAATCCGGGCGAAATCAAGCAGCGACCGGGAGAGTCGATCGACCTTGTAGACGATCACGCAGTCAATCGAGCCAGCCTCGATGTCCGCCAGCAATCGCTTCAACGCTGGCCGGTCCATAGTCCCGCCGCTAAATCCACCGTCGTTGTAACTTTCAGGAAGCGCCACCCATCCCTCATGCCGCTGGCTGCGGATGTAGGCTTCCGCCGCCTCGCGCTGGGCATCGAGAGAGTTGAACTCTTGCGAGAGGCCTTCGTCCGTTGACACGCGGGTGTAGATCGCACAGCGGGTCGGATGCTCGGGGACATAGGAGTCTTCGGGCTCTGCTTCGCGGCGCCTAAGCACGGCCGTTCTCCTGCTTCCCGGTTAGGCCGAAAAACGTGAATCCATTCCAGCGGGTCCCGGTGATCTCCTGAGCGATCTTGCTCAGCGACCGGTAGCGGCGGCCCTCGTATCCGAAGCCATCCCTCAGCACGTCGACAAAGTGGGTGCGTCCTTTATACTCCCGGGAGATTTGCGCACCACGCTTCGGGAGGCGAGGATCACGCACGCCGTTGAGTTTGGCGACTGTCGTCCGGCGGGCCCGGTCACCGGCATCCTCGGCCGTTGACTGAGGCGCCCGGGTGCGCAAATCGGCATCGTTGGCGATCTCCAAAGCCCGTCGCCGAGCCCGCTCGGACACATCGCCCTCGGCATCCGCCTGCAGTCGCCAGGCGATGCGCCGGTACAGAAACGCCTTATGATGCGATCGCGTTTCCTCGCCGAACACTTCTCTATACCGCCGGCGAAGGTCAGTCACAGTCATCCGCTTGAGTTGGTCGATATCCTTCAAAACACTTGTCTTCATTCGTTCTCATCCGTCTCCTGAGCGTTAACCACAGTCACATGAACGCTCCGTTCGGGCGGAGAAGCAAGTGGTTTGTCGGGAGATTCCGGCGGCTGGGAGCGGCGGTGGCGGAGGTAACCACGGGCGAGGAGGGAAGCAAGGATGGAGATGTCGTCGGGGTAGTCGTGTGGGGCTGCCAAGTTGCGGTGGTCCTTTCTTGTTGTACTCGGTTATGAGTTACCGGAAATGGGTGGGGAGTGTCTCAGGGTGGCAATCACCTGACCACGTTCATCAGTAGACTTGTGTTCGTCTTTTGTTCGCCATACAATCTGGATAAGGAATTTCGGCGGGATCAACGGGGCATTACCTCCTGAGATCTTCCCTACACGCTCCAGTTGATGGGCCGCTGACAATCGCTTCGCAGCTCAGTTGATACTGCGAGGCCGTGAATAGTGGTAAATGTAGGTCCTATGCCAACCGACTGTGCACTTGAGAGAGCGGAAGGCACGATCCGCCCCATTTCGCCATTTAGGGAGATGGGGGCCTATGAGGCGCTCTGGTCGGAAACAAAGGCTAGCTTCAAGTGGATAGCAGACAAATTCCGGGAACATCCGGGTTCAGTTCCATCCGACTTCGTTCCCGAGGATACTGCGGTCATGTTCGCGCGGAAGACCATAGCGACGCTGTCGGAAGCTGGAATTGACCATTTCGGTATTCGGGTGCATGGGGCGGGAGAGTATCCGATGAAACTGCGCGTCGCGGATCATCCAGTCGAATTACTCTACTACCAAGGCTGGTGGGACCTTGTCGAAAGTCGCGCCGTTGCTGTCGTCGGTACACGGCATCCATCAACAGAAGCCATCGCCCGTACCCGGAAACTCGTTCGGCATCTCGTTGATGACGGATTCACGATAGTCTCAGGGCTGGCCGCGGGCGTCGATACGGCAGCCCATGCGACAGCGATCAGATGTGGAGGAAGAACCATTGCAGTGATCGGTACTCCGCTCAACGTCCGTTACCCGAAACAAAACTCTAGACTTCAACGGACAATCGCGGAGGGCTTCTTGGTGCTAAGCCAGGTTCCAGTAGTTCGCTACGAGACTCCGAACCCTGTAAAGAATCGATTTTTCTTTCCAGAGAGAAATATCACAATGTCGGCCCTTACCGAAGCCACGGTGATCGTCGAAGCCGGCGAAACCTCTGGCACATTGATACAAGCTCGACACGCCATCAAGCAGCAGAAGAAGCTCTTCATCCTTGAGAGCAATTTCAATAACCCCTCGCTCACATGGCCTCACAAATTTGAGCAAATGGGTGCTATCCGGGTGGCGGACTACGAAGATCTTCGAAAGCACCTTGTCGATTCGCCTATCTAAAGTCGACGATCTGACGCGTCCGGATCATACTTTCCTCGAGGCAGTGGACGAGTGTTTGTATCTGGGTGAGTACACCGCGAGGATGGGATACCAGTTCAGTGTCACGAACAACCTTATATTCAATCTGAAAAAACCGATGGATCGCCGCGGGCAACCGGGGTGGCAATACAAACGCCGTGCCATTGAGCAAGCTGGACGTCAACTTCGGCGGGCTATCGACGCGCTGAATCCGCGCTGGCTCGAACTCGCGACGTTGGTCCCCATACCCCCTTCGAGAATCCGAGCTGATCCTCTTTACGATGACCGGCTCATTCAGATGCTAGAAGTGATGGGAGAGGGAATCGAGCTCGATGTGCGTGAACTGGTCCTTCAACGCGAGAGCACGGAGGCCGCACATTCTGTTGATTCTCGGCCGCGGACTGACGAGTTGTGCGACAACTACGCGATTGTCGAGTCACTGCTACTCCCGGAACCACGCGTGATTGGAATTGTCGATGACGTTCTTACGACAGGAGCACATTTCAAAGCGGTTCAGCAGATCCTCCGACGAGTGTTCCCGGCCACGAAGACCTACGGGATCTTCGTGGCGCGGCGAGTGCCGAACACAGAAGATATAGCAGGCTTCTGATGTGATGCTGGTTAAGGGCCACTCCATTCTCCAAGCTCGAAATCGTCGCTAATGGGTGAATCAAAACTCCCAGGTCAAATCTTGGCCCCGAAATGGGTTGATACAGTAGAGATCTTGGAGTCGCATGGACACAACGCCTGTACTTCCTGAAGTAGGCCAGATCGCCCGCATCCGTCAGCGGCTGTACCTTGTAGAGAATAGTGTGCCGCCGCCGAAGCCCGGGCAGTCTACCCTGGTCAGGCTCTCATGCATCGAGGATGACGCACAAGGGCAGCAGCTCGAGGTGCTGTGGGACCGGGAAATCGATGCCGCAGTGCTCTCCGGCGACGAGTGGGACGGGGTCGTCAAGCGGGGGTTCGATCCGCCGGACCTGTTCTCAGCCTACCTGAACACGCTGCGCTGGAACTGCGTTACGTCAACAGACCCCAACCTGCTCCAGTCCCCTTTCCGGGCGGGCATCCGGCTGGACGCATACCAGCTTGAGCCCCTCCGGAAGGCCCTCAAGCTTCCGCGGGTCAATCTGTTCATCGCGGACGATGTTGGCCTTGGCAAGACAATCGAGGCCGGCTTGATCGCCCGGGAGCTGCTGCTCCGAAAGAAGGTTCGGGAGATCGTCGTCGCCTGTCCCCCGTCCATGCTCCTCCAATGGAAGGACGAACTGGAGCAGCGTTTTGGACTGATCTTCGAGATCTTGGACAAATCCTATGTCCAGCGAGTCCGCAAGGAGCGCGGCTTTGGAGTCAACCCGTGGGCTACTCACTCCCGCTTTTTGGTCTCCAATCGGCTCTTGATCGATGAAGCGTACTCCGGGCCGTTGCTCGCTTGGCTGGAGGACTTCCGTGCCGGCAGCCTCTTCATCCTCGACGAAGCCCATCACGCCGCCCCATCAAGCGGCGCGCGGTACGCCATCGATTCCCAGATCACCAGGGCGATCCGGGACATCTCTCCCCGCTTCGAGCATCGCCTATTCCTCTCCGCCACACCCCACAACGGCCACTCGAACAGTTTCTCCGCGTTGCTTGAGATCCTCGACCCGCAGCGCTTCTGCCGCGGCGTGCGCGTCTACAAAAAAATGCTCGACGACGTGATGGTGCGGCGATTGAAGGATGACCTTCGTGAGATCGTCGGTGGACTCCCGAAGCGACAGGTTGTCCAAGTGGATCTCCAGGGCCTGCCGGACGACGCACCGGAACTCCGCTTGGCCGCTCTCCTCGACGAATACCGAAATCTCCGAGAGCAGCGCCTGAGCGGCGAAACGAAACGAAAACAGGCGGCTTCCGGGCTGTTGATCTGTGGGCTGCAACAGCGTCTCTTTTCCTCCGTTGAAGCTTTCGCCAGAACCCTAAACGTCCACCGAAAGACCGTCAAGCGACAGTGGGCGGAGTGGCTGGCCAGCGGTGACACCGCTCAGAAAGAGCTTGACATCAAGCCTGACCTGATCGGCGAAGGTCTTGGCGCCGATGACGACCGGGCGGCACTGGGCGAAGAAGAGGTTCAAGCAGAAGAGGAAAGCCAGATCACCGCGGTCTCGGAATCTGCTTTTGGCCCCGTCGCGGGCGCAGAAGCACGCCGGCTTTTCGAGCAGGAGCAAAGACTCATCGAGGAGATGGCTGAGCTCGCTAACGAGAGCCGCCACGTCCCCGATGCCCGAGTTCGAAAGCTGATCGCCTGGTTTCGAGACAAGATGTGTCCGGAACTTCCGGAGGACGGCGAAGAACCGGCGACGCCGTCCAAGTGGAACGACACCCGGGTCATCATCTTCACCGAATACGATGACACCAAGCGCTACCTTCTAGAACAACTCCGGGCGGCAATCGCGGGCACCGATCGCGCCTCGGAGCGAATCGCCGTCTACCACGGCCCGACCCCGATTCCTGAGCGCGAGAAGATCAAGACAGCTTTCAATACGGACCCGAAACTGCACCCGCTTCGCATCCTGGTAGCCACGGACGCGGCCCGGGAGGGCCTCAACCTTCAGGCCCATTGCTGGAACCTCTTCCATTTCGACGTACCCTGGAATCCCAGCCGGATGGAGCAGCGCAACGGGCGCATCGACCGCAAGCTTCAGCCGAAAGATGAAGTCTACTGCCACTACTTCTACTACGCACAGCGGCCTGAAGACCGCATTCTGAAGGTTCTCGTTGAAAAGACCAAGCGTATACGCGAAGAGCTGGGCAGCCTGTCCCAGGTGATTGAAGGCCGTCTGAACGAACTGATGAAGGGCGGCATCCGCCGCAAGACCGTGGATCAGCTTGAACACGAGATTGAAGTCGCCGATCTTGAGGCGGATCAGCGCCAGACCGTCGAAGAGGAACTGGAAGCGGCTCGCGAGCGCCAGGATGAGCTGCGTGGTCAGATCCATCGGCTCCAGACCATGCTTGGCCGGTCGCAAGGTGCGGTTGCATTCAGCGAGGAGCACTTCCGATCTACCATCTCCTGCGCGCTCCAACTGATGGGAGCGGAGCCACTGACTCGCGGAACCGTACCAGAAAATGGCAAGCCTCACCGCTGGACCTTCCCGGCTGTCGATCAGCGCGCTGGCGCTGACCCGACCTGGGCGAACACGCTGGATGCCCTGCGCAAGCCCAGGGAGCGAGATGAGCGGTTCTGGGACTGGAGACGTGACTCCCCAATCCGGGAGGTGGTGTTCGAGGACCCGGGCGAAGTCACCGAGGAGGTCGTTCAGCTTCACCTGGAACACCCAGTCGTGCGGCGCCTGCTTTCTCGTTTCGTCGCTCAGGGCTTCGTCCATCACGACCTCTCACGGGCCTGCCTCACCCAAACGACCGACGCGATCCCAAGAGTGGTGCTTGTAGGGCGTCTTGCCCTGTACGGTCCCGGCGCCGCGCGACTGCACGAGGAGTTGATCCCCATCACCGCCCGCTGGACCGATCCGAAGATCCGCAAAGGCCCCCTTTCGCCCTATGCACGAGAAGCCGAAACGAAAACGCTGCACCTGCTGGACGAAGCGCTCAAGGCCCCACGGAGCCACAAGATCACCGAGGTGATCTCCCGGCAGTTGCAGACCGCCACTGCTGACGACATCCAGCAACTTCTCCCGCACCTCGAGTCCCGGAGTGCCGAATACGAGAAGGACGCCCGCGCCGCACTTGAGAAGCGCGCGGATACAGAAGCGAAAGCGATGCGGGAGATCCTGGAAACTCAACAGAAGCACTTGGAAGCCACGGTCGCCAAGCACGACCAGGAAACTCAGCTACACCTCTTCAAAGACGAGGAACGCCGCCAGCTCGAATCCAACCGCCGCTATTGGGGATCCCGTCTTGAGTCGCTGCGGAACGAACTGGAAACGGAACCGGACCGCATCCGCGGGATCTACGAGGTCAAGGCCCGGCGTGTAGAGCCGGTTGGGTTGGTCTACCTCTGGCCGATCACAGGGTAAGAGATGCCAACGGATACGATCAAACGCGACCACGAAGAATGGCTCGGCTATGTGCAGCCTGTTGGCCTGGTCGTTTCCATCCCCGCGCTGATCGAGGCTCAGGCGATCATCAACCGCAATTTCGGGCCCGAACACCGGTCGTTTCTTCAGGCCCTGCCGATCGACCGAAACGGTGACCCGATCCCTGAGATCCGTGACTTCCCTGCGTTTGCGCAGAAGGTCTTCGAGTGGACTCTTGAGGATCTCCACGGTTCGCCCGGCGGTCCGACGCTACCAGACGCCCTCGAAGTCCCCCTGCCGGACTACAACGAGACTCTGCGGCCCACCTACGCGCTCCGGGAGTATCAGCCACCGGTGAACGGGTGCGAATGGATCCTGCTGGTCCAAACGGTGTCCGGCGATTTCGACGAAGTAGGCGACATCGATTCCCATCGTTGGCAAGCCAGTCCGCAGGCCAGGATCGAGCGTCTTCTGCGCGAGACCGAGGTCCCGATAGGTCTCCTCGTGAATCGGCACGCCATCCGCTTGGTCTACGCCCCGCGGGGTGAGTCGAGCGGTCACATCACGTTCCGGCTTCCAGAGATGGTCCAGGTGGCAGGGCGACCGATCTTCGGCGCACTGCACATGCTGCTTTGCGCCGAGCGCCTCTACAGCCTTGGAGAGAACGAACGGCTACCAGCCATTCTCAAGAACAGCCGCCTCTACCAGAACGAAGTTTCCACCCGGCTGGCTGGACAAGTGATGGCGGCGCTCTTCGAGCTGCTCCGAGGCTTCCAGTCCGCGCACGGTCAGTCGAACGGCCAGCTCCTGCAAGACGTGCTCGCGAAGGCGCCCAACCAGGTTTACGCCGGGCTGGTCACGACCCTTATGCGGCTCGTCTTCGTGCTCTTCGCAGAGGACAAGGGCCTTCTGTCCGCGGACCCGGTGTACGTCAACTACTACTCCGTCGGCGGCCTGTTCGAGCGGCTCCGGGAAGACGATGCTCAGCACCACGACACGATGGACCAACGCTACGGCGCGTGGGCCCAACTCCTGACGCTATTCCGGTTACTGTACAACGGCGGCAGCCACGGCGGTCTCGACGTCCCGGCCCGGCGGGGCTATCTCTTCGACCCCGACAGCTACCCCTTCCTGGAAGGCCGCCTCCTCGGCAGCAAAGCAGATGACGAAAGCGGACCGCTACCGATCCCCAGAGTCTCGGACGGGGTGCTCTTCAAGGTGTTGCGGAATCTGCTGGTCCTGGATGGCGAGCGGATCAGCTACCGCAACCTGGACGTCGAGCAGATCGGCAGCGTCTACGAAGCCATCATGGGCTTCGAACTTGAGGTCGCCCAGGGCAGGTCTATCGCCATGAAGGCGAAGAAGGCCCACGGCGCTCCTGCAACGATCAATCTTGAGGCGCTGCTTGCCGCCAAGCCAGCGGACCGGCCAAAATGGCTTTCCAACACCGCCGACCAGACCCTCAGCGGGCAGGCCCTCACGGCGCTGAAGTCCGCCGAGACCATCGATGATCTCCTCGCTGCGCTCGATCGCCGGATCGCCAGGCATGTGACACCAAACCCGGTCACCAAAGGGTCAATGATCTTCCAGCCATCCGGCGAGCGGCGCCGTAGCGGCTCCCATTACACACCTCGATCTCTGACCCAGCCGATCGTGGAGGCGGCGCTCGGACCGGTCCTGAAGACCTTAGGACCGAAGCCCCGGCCCGAACGGATTCTTGAGCTCGAGGTGTGTGACCCGGCGATGGGGTCCGGTGCGTTCCTGGTGGAAGCCTGCCGGCAACTTGGCGAAGCGTTGCTGGAGTCCTGGCGAGTGCATGACTGCCTGCCGGTGATTCCTTCCGACGAAGACGAACTGCTGTACGCCAGACGGGTCGTCGCCCAGCGGTGCCTGTATGGGCTGGACAAGAACGAAATGGCGGCCGATCTCGCAAAGCTCTCGCTGTGGCTGGCAACGCTGGCGAAGGACCATCCGTTCACGTTCCTGGACCACGCGCTGCGTCACGGCGACTCTCTCGTGGGATTGAGCGCTGAACAGGTCGAGGCCCTGAACTGGCAGCCGCCGAAAGAGGGAAAGCTCCTCGAAGGCCTGCCGCTTCGACTCGGGCACATCCTCAATGCAAGGAAACAGATCCTCGACGCAGCCGAAGACACGCCCTACGACACGCTTGCGCAGAAGCTGGCCAAGGTGGAAGAACAGATGGCCGATCTCCGATTAGCCGGGGACCTGGCAGTGGCCGCTTTCTTCGAGGGCAACTCCCACAAGTCTCGCGAGAAGCGGCGCAAAGAACTCGCGGAGAAGTTTGAGCTCGCGCGGGAACGAGTCACTGACCTCGAACTCGAGGATGAACTACAGAGGACGGTGAGAGGCCTGCGCAGCGGGCCGAAAGGGATTCCCTCGTTTCACTGGGAACTTGAGTTCCCAGAAGTCTTTCAGCCGGATAGTCGCGGCAAGCGCGCGGGAGGGTTCCATGCCATCGTTGGAAACCCGCCATTTGCTGGGAAGAACACGCTCATAGAAGCGCACGCGGACGGCTACCTGGATTGGCTCAAGACCGTTCACGACGAAAGCCATGGGAACGCCGACCTTGCGGCTCACTTCTACCGCCGGGCATTCAAACTGCTCCGGCCAGCCGGGTGCTTTGGCTTGATCGCCACCAACACGATTGCACAAGGCGATACCCGCTCGACGGGCCTACGGTGGATCTGCACCCATGGTGGGACTATCTACCGGGCACGCAAGCGGCACAAGTGGCCCGGTGAGGCGGCGGTGGTCGTCAGTGTTGTTCACATCTGCAAGGGCAAGATGGAAGTGCCATTCCTGCTCGACAACAGGGAGGTGCCCATCATCACCGCCTACCTGTTCCATGCAGGCGGCCATGAGGATCCCGCACCGCTGAAAGCCAACGAAGACAAGAGTTTTCAGGGCAGCATCGTGCTCGGCATGGGTTTCACTTTCGATGACACGGACAAGAAGGGCGTCGCTACACCGATCTCCGAAATGCACCGCCTGATCGAAGAAGACCCGCGCAACCAGGAGCGGATACTCCCTTACGTTGGTGGCGAGGAAGTGAACAACTCACCTACTCACGATCATCATCGCTATGCAATCAGCTTCGCAGACTGGCCTCTTCAGCGGGAAGATAAAGGAAAGTCTTGGCGTGATGCCACTGACAAGGAGCGACGAGAATGGTTGCGGACTGGGGTGGTCCCTCTTGACTACCCTGAGGCAGTCGCAACCGACTATCCAAGTCTGCTGGCTCTTGTAGAACACAAGGTGAGACCCCTCCGTCTCAAGGACAATCGGGAGTCCTATCGACGATATTGGTGGCAATATGCAGAGAAACGCGTCGATCTGTATGAGAGTATCCGTGACCTGCCTCAAGTCCTTGCGATAAACTGCGGAGCAACTCCTCACATGTCATTTTGCTTTCTAGACAGCAGGACCATATTTGCCAATACTCTTGTTGTTGTCGCCTTCCACTCCCCCAGCGCCTTCTGTGTTCTCCAGGCGCGTGTGCATGAAGTATGGGTCAGATTCTTTGCGTCCTCCCTGGAAGACCGACTACGTTACACGCCAACTGACTGCTTCCAGACTTTCCCACTTCCAAGGAGGTTTGACGAGAATGAAGAACTGGAAAGAGCCGGTCACGCCTACAACGAACATCGCGCTTCAATAATGCAGCAGAACAGTGAGGGGCTCACCAAAACCTACAATCGCTTTCACGACCCCGGAGAGTGTTCCTCCGACTTTGTGAGGCTCCGAGAACTACATGACCAGATGGACCGTGCAGTGCTGGATTCCTATGAGTGGAGTGATATCAAGCTGGCGTGTGAGTTTATCCCGCTTTTCAACGAAGACCACGCGGACGAAGACACCCGGCGACAGCAGAAGTACCGCTATCGTTGGCCTGACGAAATCCACGACGAGGTGTTGGCAAGACTGCTTGCCCTGAACCAAGAGCGAGATCAACAGGAAGCGCTTCTCAAGGAGACTGGGGTGCCAAGGGTGCAGAACACTCCGAAGCGAAAGCGAGCCCAGACCCGAAGGCCTGTTGCGACGAGCGCACAGAGCCTGCTCGATCTGCTGGGTGAAATCAAGGAGTGACAGATGGCAGAGCCGATGACCTCCGCTGACGTTCGAACCAAACTCGTGGAAGCACTCGAACTCGACTTGGTTGGTCCCCGGAATACGCTCGGCGACCCGAGCGAGGTCCTCCCGCAGGCGCCCTCCCGCTGGTACTTGACAGGGTTCCTGGCACCCATCGAATCGGACCCGACACAGAAGGTGGAGGAGGACGTCACCGAGGAAATGGACCAGGCCGGTGAAAGTGGCGGCCTCGACGACGATCTGGTTCCGGAAAAGGGGCCGGCGCGTCAGCGGTTCTTTCCCTCTTCGATGGGCGTGAGCGTCCTCCTGCCCAAGGAGGCTACGGCACTTCAGGTGAAGGTTACCTGGGGAGACTATCGGCCATCCGATGAGGGGCCGGAGGATTGGGCACGGATTCCTCGTGCGTCAGCATTGAGCTTGAAACTGCCGGACAGTACGACGACTCCCAGTGAGACAGCGGTTCCAGACAGCCAAGGGCTCCGGGTCGCCCTATCCGTCCGTCCCGTTGAGACGGCCGCGATTGAGGCCGGGCTGCTTACAGGCGCGCGTACGATTTCTGTGTTCCTCGTGAACCGCCGCAGGCCCGCTCCCGACGTCACGAAGGACACCGCATTCGCATTTCAGGCACAGCTCGAGGTCATTACTGAAACGCCATTCCTGGCTAGGCCTGACCTGCGGAGCCTCGCGAGTGGAGATTGGGATGATCGGGTTGCGGACCTCCAATATCGCGAAGTCGGCGAGTTCGCCGTCGGCCATAACGTTGCCACGGAAGCCCATGTTGAGGGTGGACACTGCCGAATGGTTCGGACTCGATGGATTCCCCAGACAAAGGTGGAGCGTGTGGCGCCGGCGGCGATTCCGGGAGTTGAGCTGTCGATGGATGTCCTGAGCGAGCTCAGCGATGCAAACGACGCGGAAACCAAGCTCCAGCCTCTAGTCGCTGAGTACCGGAAGTGGATTGAGCAACAGCAGGCCAGCATCCCAACTTCACCTCAAAGGCGCCAGGAAACTGGAAACGAGCTGGCGAAGCGGGCGAAGGTAGCCGCGAACCGCATCGAAAAGGGCATCGCACTCCTCCGAGATGAGGAATGCTTGGAAGCCTTCCGGTTGGCTAACAAGGCGATGGCTGCTGCCGCTCGGCAGAGATTCGGGGGAATGCAGGGCAAACCGACGGAGGAGGTTGAGCCCCGCTGGTATCCGTTCCAGTTGGCGTTCCTTCTCATGAACCTGCCCGGCATTGCGGAGCCGAAGAGCGACGATCGGGCTGTTGTCGATCTGCTGTTCTTCCCCACGGGCGGCGGCAAGACCGAAGCCTATCTGGGTCTGACGGCGTTCACACTGGTTCTGCGCCGCTTGCGGAACAAGGGAATCTCGTCGGCCGGTGTCAGTGTCCTGATGCGCTATACCCTGCGGCTGCTGACGCTGGACCAGTTGAGCCGTGCCTCGACACTGATCTGCGCCCTCGAACTGGAGCGGCAGAACGACGTGGACAAGCTTGGAACGTGGCCTTTTGAGATCGGGCTTTGGGTGGGCCGAGGGGCGACGCCAAATCAGATGGGAAAGCGAGGCGACAACAAGCAGGAGACCGCTCGTGCGCGGACCATCGCGTTCAGGAATGACGACCGGAAGCCATCCCCCATCCCGCTCGAGGAGTGCCCTTGGTGTGGCACCAAGTTCAAGCCGATTTCGTTCAAGCTGCTGCCGAATCCAGACGAGCCAACGGACTTGCGCATCAACTGTGTCAATCGGACCTGCGAGTTCTCGCGAGGCTCCAATCTGCCTATACTCGCGGTGGACGAGCCGATCTATCGAAGGCTGCCGTGCTTTCTGATCGCCACGGTAGACAAGTTCGCGGCTCTCCCATGGAACGGCTCGGTCGGCGCATTCTTCGGGCGGGTACAGCGATACGACAAGAACGGCTTCTACGGCCCGTGCGACTCGCCGCAAGGGGCTCCTTTGCCCAACAACGGCCTGCCGCCGCCGGAACTCGTCATCCAGGATGAACTGCACCTGATTTCTGGGCCACTCGGCACCATGGCGGGGCTGTACGAAACGGCACTTGAAGAACTGGCTGTTCGGGAAGTGGACGGCCGGCAGATTCGGCCGAAGATCGTCGCCTCCACCGCGACCGTTCGGCGGGCCGAAAACCAGATCCGGGCTCTGTTCAATCGCACGACAGTCGATATCTTCCCACCGCCGGGTCCAGACCGAAAGGACTCCTTCTTTGCTGAGACGCTCCCTTCATCTCGGAGCAACGCGAGGTTATACGTAGGCGTGGCGGCCCAGGGCCGGAGCCCGAAAGTGGCCATGTTGCGGGTGTACATGGCTCTCCTTGGCGCGTCACAGAAATGGTATGACCGGCTGAAGAAGAAAGGAGCAGCCGAGAACCCAGCCGATCCGTATATGACGCTCGTCGGCTACTACAACGCCCTCCGGGAATTGGGTGGCGCGCGGCGGTTGATCGAGGACGAGGTTCGGAACCGCTTGGTCGGGTATTCCACCCGCCGGAGAGTGGGCGAGGCTGAAGGGCTGTTTGTGAATCGGCAGATCGATTACGAACCGGTGGAGCTTACCAGCCGGGAGAACACTGCCAAGGTCGCTGAGTCGAAACGGCGGCTGGCACAGCAGTTCGGGCAGGACAAACCCGTCCACGTCGCCATCGCCACTAACATGATCTCGGTCGGCCTGGATATCACCCGGCTGGGCCTCATGGTGGTGTTTGGCCAGCCCAAGACGAGTGCCGAGTACATCCAGGCCACCAGCCGCGTCGGGCGGGATCCGGACCGGCCAGGTCTCGTCGCGACCATTTTCAATATCCATAAGCCGCGCGACCGGTCGCACTACGAGCGCTTTGCGGCCTACCACGAGACCTTTTACCGGAGCGTTGAGGTCACGAGTGTGACCCCGTTCTCGCCTCGGGCACTCGATAAGGGGTTGGCGGGTACGTTGGTCGGGCTGGCCCGGCAGGGTCACCTTCCAATGACGCCACCACGCGGCGCTGGTGAGATTCTGAATGAGCGAGCGCGGCTGGATTTCGTCATCGATGCGCTCGGCGAGAGGGGTTATGGTCACTCGATGCTCCCAACCGATGAGAAAGAGCGCTATCGGCAGCGGGTTCGTGAGCGGGCTAGCGATCTTCTCGACGAGTGGAGCCGCGAGGTCATGGATCTGCAGCAGGTTGGGGTCGGCCTCCAGTACAACCCGGCGGAGGCGGGCGCCGCCCGGCAGTTGCTCTACGACTTCCTCAGCCCAGAGTTGAAGAACCTGCCGCCCAGCAACCGCAAGATGAAGTTCCGTGCCAACCGGTCCCTGCGAGACGTTGAGCCGAACGTGAACATCATGGTCAAGACGCTCGATCGCGAGGACCTTGAGGAGGATGCGGTATGAGGCAAAACAAGTTCGTGAAGCCTCATGGAGAGATCCGTCAGAGCCAGGTGGTCACCACGTTCGGACCGGGATCGATGGTGGACTTGCCGAATCACTCCGTGATTATCGGGGGCCTCGACTATTGGTCTGCGGGCGGTGAGACGATCATGGAACCTCGCCTGACCGCAAAGGTCGCCGGCGTCCTGGGCGTTCCCAGGATCGAGCTGCGCACCCCGCCTCCAGCCGATGACGATCCACTAGCTCCGTTGACTCCGGTCGAGGCATTTCAGTTTCCGGAGTGGTTCATTACCCAGGACCTCGAACGTGACGAAGATGGGCAGACCACGCGCTCCCGACTGCTGGTTCATCGGAAGGCGCTAACCCGAGGGAAATACATCGACGCCAACAAGAAGCGGCGGCCGGTAGTCCCGGTCCGGTTTGTTCGAGCCTGCCGCGCCGGACACATCGGGGACATTGACTGGTATGCGTTCGTCCATCAAGCGCCGTCGGAATGTGCCAAGCGCCAACGCCAGCTCTACATGGATGAACGGGGCACCAGCGGCGACCTGACCGAGGTATGGGTGCGATGCGACTGTGGCAAGGCGGAACGGACCATGGCGCAGGCCGCCCGTTTTCAAGAGAGAGCCTTGGGCAACTGTGAAGGTAACCGGCCCTGGCTGGGTCCATACACCAGAGAGCCGTGTGGGGAGCCAAACCGCCTGTTGATCCGGAGCGCGTCGAACGCCTACTTCCCGCAACTGATGAGTGTGATCTCGCTGCCCGATCGCGACGAGACCGTTCGAAAAGCGGTCGACGCGGTGTGGGACTTCCTGGAGATCGTCGAAAACATGGACGACCTTCAGCGGGAGCTGAAGCGGTCGAAGGTGAAGGAAGCACTAGAGGGCGTTGCGCCGGAAGAAGTCCTGGCTGAAGTGCTGGCCCGAAAGATGGGGACACCGAAGCAGGAGAAGTCCGTCAAGCAAGCCGAACTCGAGACCCTCGCGGCGGCGAAAGAAGAAATTGGAACAGACCAGCCCGAAGGTGTCTTTTATGCCCGGTTCCTACCGCGGGAGATCTGGGACCGCCCATGGATGGCCCCTATTGAGCGTGTGGTTCTGGTGCACCGTCTTCGGGAGGTGGTCGCTCAGGTGGGGTTCACCCGGTTCGAGTCCGCGGCTCCGGACATCGAAGGCGAGCTGGAGCTTGGGGTCAGAAGCGCTGCTCTCTCACGGGAACCGAAATGGGTGCCGGCTATCGAGAACAAGGGTGAGGGGGTTTTCATTCAGTTCAGCTCCAAAGCAGTGATGGACTGGGTCAAGAAACCCGCCGTCGAGAAACGTGGCCTGAAACTCAAGGAGGGATTCGACGCCTGGAAACGGGAACACCAAGGCAGCAAGAGGGAGTTTCCGGGCCTGCCGTACCTGCTGCTGCACTCATGCGCGCATCTCCTGATCACGGCGGTCGCTCTTGAATGCGGTTACCCGTCCAGTTCCATCCGCGAGCGCATTTACGCTCTGCCGAATATCGGCTACGGGATATTGCTTTACACGGGCAGCTCGGATGCTGAGGGTACGCTCGGCGGTCTGGTCCAGGTCGGACGCCGAATACATGAAACGGTGCGAAACGCGATCGAGTTGGGTCTCCTCTGTTCCAACGACCCGGTTTGCGCCCAGCACGATCCGGCAAGCGGCCACGAGCATCGCTACCTCCACGGTGCGGCGTGCCACGGTTGTGTGTTGATCTCGGAGACCAGTTGCGAACAGCAGAACGACTTCCTGGACCGCGCCCTGGTAGTCCGGACCGTCGAAAGCCTGGGGACCGAGTTCTTCCCGGAATTGAGTCTCTGATGGACGCGCTTCTCGGCCTGAACCCGTCCGAGCTGCGAGCGATCGCGGCAGGCCTGCGCTCTGGCCGGCTGGCTGCACCATTTCTGCCGGTGAGCTTGCAGAGCTACGTCGGCTCATCTGTAACCGGAGAGGTGTCAGAGGATCTGCATGGGTTTTCCGAATCCGGAATGCCATCCTCCGCCATCGCTCAGGCGCTCGACCTACTGGCCGCCGGCTACACACGGCGTGGCCACCTCGAGGATCTCGTGGAACTGGTGACGACTGGACCTGAAGCGCAAGGTGTCACCAACCGGGACACCAGCGTCGTTGTCCAGGAACTGTTCCGGCGGGCTGAGCGGAGCGTTCTGATCGCCGGATTTCGAGTCTTCCAGGGGCAGAAGGTATTCCAGACCCTGGCCGACCGGATGCTTACCGTTCCGACGCTGAAGATGCGGATGTTCCTCGATATCGAAAGAGGAGCGGGCGATACGACATCGCCCGACCAACTTGTCTCGCGCTTCAAGGTCCAATTCCGAACTCGCCAATGGCCCCAGGACCGGCCGTTGCCGGAGATCTTCTTCGACCCCCGGTCACTTGAGACAGACCGGGCCAGGAAAGCGATCCTCCACGCGAAGTGCGTTGTTGTCGACGGGATCCATGTATTCATCTCCTCGGCCAACTTCACCGAAGCCGCTCACGAACGTAACATCGAGGTAGGGCTGGTGTTGCATTCAATGCACATCGCGGACCAGGTTGCACGCTTCTTCGAGGCGATGGTCGCAGCGGGGCACCTGCGACAAGTCAATTGAATGCCTGCATCCGACTTTTCAATCCATAACCTCAAGGTCTTCAAGATCGAGTAGCTCCATGTGGGCAAGCTTATTGCGAACATCAGCCATCCGCTGAAGTCGGCGTCTGGTTTTCGTGTCTAATCCGGACCGTGGATGGCGCAGCTGCGTGGCGATGTGGGCGATTTCGAGATCGAAGGGATTTGTAATGCTTTCCCCGAATCTTGTTGTGAACGGAAGCCTCAGTAGCGGAGTGAATCGAGACAGCAGGTCGCGCCGCTGCTCTTCCAGTCGAGGCAATACAACTGCCACCTCAGCCTTCAACACTCTTGAGCCTAACCTCGTCGCTGGGTTACAGCGGTCTGCCCCGACTGAACGGACAGAATCCGCAACTATGTCCATTCAATCCAGTCCTTCGAGCAGTCAGCCGCGAGATTTAACGCGCTGAAGTAGCCCAGATGGGGTTTACGGGAGGACCGGCGCGATCAGGCAGGAAGATTGCTGTAATCCCGGAAGTCGGCAGCCTGCATCTCCGCTATGAGCGGCGTGCAGCCTGACGAGGCTTCCATCAGTTTAAGCTCGCTGGAAAGCTGCTCTACGGCCGAGTTCTGCACGGCTGATCGTTGAATGTGAGTTGTTGAACCTAATGGAACTCAGCCCGGCGCTGGATGACAGCGATCTGCGCCAATATCGGCTGGTGGTTTGCCCGATCGTAGCCCAAGTCCAGGCCCCCAAGCTGTCAGCCACCGGTTTCCAGGTGCAAAATCGGTCCAGATGGAGCTTACGGGAGGAACAGGACGGCGAGCTTGCTGAGATCGAGCGTCGTCCTTCCCCTGCGGCCTAGCTGGTTTCGTCGCACTGCTCCTACTCGTCGTCGGTCTCACTCTCGTCTGCGAGTTCGCGCCAGGTGCCGCCTCTGAATTCGAATTTCGCGGCTCGTAGGGCGGGGTTCTTGATGGGGATGACGTGGAGCGCGCCGTCTTCTCGTCGTTCGACGACGTAGAGCCAGTAGTCGAAGTCGTCTGCGAGCGTGACGCCGTCAGCCCTCCTGGTGAGCGCGTCGCGGAATTGGCGGTCGCTCAGCAAAACCGTCTCATCGTCCTCCCATGGACGGCCGCGTCCTTTGACTTCGATGCGCCGGACGAGCTTCCGTTCGGCGTCGTCGAGCGGCTTGTCGTAGCTGTCGATGTCGTACCCTGCTTGGTCCGTGTCTTTCTTCTCGGCGAACCGGCCTTCGCGTTCTTCGTACTCCACGGTTGCTTGACGATACTGCTCGTCCGATTCGAACTTGCCGGGTTCCTTTTCGTGGTCTTCCTCGTCGTCTTCGGGGGAGTCGGCAGGGAGGGGTCCCGCGGCTAGGAGCTCCTCCAGTTGCGCGTTGAGGGCGTCGCGTTTCTTGCGGATGGCTCGGAGGCGGCTCTCGCGGTCGCGCGGCGTATGCCGTCCTCCCGGTTTCGTCGGTGGGATGTCCGCCTCTTCGTCGTCTGGCGGGGAAGACTCTGGTGTCTCTGGTTCCGTCTCGTTGTCCGGTTCGTCAGGACTAGGCGTTGGCGTGTCCGGCTTGTCGGGTATCGGCTCGCTTTTTCCGGGCGGCTTTCTTTCGGGCTTCTCTGGTGGCTTGTGCTCCGGCTCTTTCTCTGGTGCTGGCGTCTCGATTTCCTCGCTGGGTGTGAGTCCTCGTTGGGCGCGGAGCTCTTTCAGGCGGCGCGTGAACTTCTTTGGTTTCCCGAGCCAGCCGATGAGCTGGGTAAGCGTGGGTGCGAGTTGGTGAAGGTCTCGGCGGCCGGCGAGGCCGGCCCAACTGAGGAGTACGCCGCACAAGTCTGCTGCGAAATCGTCGGGGTCACCCGCGAGGCAGATGCGATCCTCGTAGCGCGCGGCGTGGACGTCCCATCGCGTCTTTTCCGCGCCTTCTTCGACGAGCACCTTCTGTATGCGCCGGTAGTACTGCACGTCCGGCTTCGTTATGGCGGGCGCGTCCTCCTCCTCTTGCGCGTATGACCGGAGGAGCTCGATGATGCCGTCCAGTCTGGCTTGCCAACCTTCGGGGAGGGCCTGTTCGTCCTCGGCATCCAGCGCTACCTGGAACCGGCTTGAGAGGAGCGTGACGCCGAGGAGGGCTGCGACTCGTCGCTGGTCGCTCGCTGATTCTCCGAGATGTCCGGGTGTGGCGAGGATGAGTTCGCTCCTCATCGTTTTGACATGGTCGTCGTCGAGGTCGTCGAGGTAGAGGTTGTCGTGGTCGGTGCGGACCCACTGCCGGTTCGCGGTGTAGACCGCAGCGTCGGCGCGTGCTGCGTCCCATGTGTCTTGTTCGAGCGATCCTGATCGGAGATCGTCCGCGACGAGGCGGAAAAGCCTGGGGAGTATGCGCCGGACGCGGTCCGCTTCTGGTCTATTTCGCCAGATCCATTGGAGGAACGCGAGGGCTTGTTCCCCTGTTGGGTTTTCGGGGATGTCGCAGGCGTCGCTCACCAGTTGGAGGAGGCGCGCGTACGGGTCGTCGTGGCTGCGGTTTTTGGTGGCTGCTTGGGTTGATATGAGCCAGCCCCCGAGCTCCGCGCCGGGCGCAGTGCGTTGGACGAGGCGTGTGGCCCTGACGCGCGCTGCTCCGTCGATGAGGTTGGATTCGACTGGCACGGGCACGAGCTGCGTGGTTCGGAGGACTGCTGCCAGCTCGTCCCGACCGTCTTCCTTTGTGTCGGCGAGTGCTTGGTCGAGGAGTTCGAGCAGGCGTTCCGTGTCTGCTGTTGATCCTTCTCGTTGCAGGCGGTCGATTGAGGCGACATCCGGCAGCGCGCCACCGAACGCGATGCCGCAGCGTTCGAGGATGGTGACGAGTTCTTCCGGCAGGTCCGCGACTGGCGCGTCCGGTCGTGCTGGGTCGGTGCGGGCGAGCACCTGTTCGGGTGTGTACGGGCCAGCGCCCGTTCGTTCGAAGATCCACCTGGCCGTGGTGAGCGTTTGCACCCACGCTGTCGGCTCGTTTGTCGTGTCTCGTGATGTGTAGCTTGTGCCATACGGCACGTAGACGACTCGGCGCTTTGCTTTGCTGGGGAGCTGCTGTCGTGCCTCGTTGAGCCACGCCGCTGCTGCGCGCGCATCCTCGGGGGTGACGGTGCCTGTGAGGATGCTGCCCAGCTCCTCGGGCAAGGTGACGTTGGTGAGCAGGTAGTTGTATGCGATGAAGGTGTGTCCTTCCCAGCGTGCTCGCATCCACGTGGCCCTCGTTTCACGCGGTTCGTAGTCCGAGAGGGCGGCGCGGAGCCCCTCTTTCGAGAGTTCCTGGGCCTCCTCTTGGAGTCGGAGCGGGCCGGTGACGGGCGTTGCTTCGAAGAACGAGCGCCAGTCCGCTTCTGAGTGTCCTTCTTTGTGTTCGAGGTAGCGTTCCGTGACTGGCGGGTGGCTGGGGAAGAAGTGTTGCCGTGCGCCGCTTGCGTACGGCTCTGCGAGGACGGCGTCCGGGAGCTTGACCAGGACGGCGCGGCCTTGGTCGTTGCAGAGGACGCGTTTGACGAGTCCCGGTCGCTGTCGTTGCTTCTCCAGCACCCAGTGCGTGGTGTCGAGGATTTGGAGGCACGCGTCCTCGTCGGGCTCGTCTGGGAGGGCGTCCCACCATTCTTGGAAGACCGTGTCGAGGTCGGCGCGTGTGAGGTCTGCGGTGTATCGTCCTGCGTCCGTGTCGCGTTGGACGGCGCGGTCGAAGCTCCATTCGAGGCGGGTCTCGCTCGGTGGGAGGTATGGTTCGAGCCATGTTCGGAGCGGCGGTTCTTCCGGGATTGAGTCCCAGTCCTTCGGGAGTCCGGTTGCGCTTTGTCGGTCGAGCCAGTCGCCGCTTGCGGTGAGCAGGCAACGGAGTGGCGCTTCCCTCCATGATTCGTCTTCGTCGAGGCTTGCGAGCGCTCCGAGGAGGCGCACGTGCTGCCTTGTTGCGTCGTCGCCGAGCTGCTCGCGCCACCGCCCGACTTCGCCGCTGTTCCAGCGCTGCGCTAGGTCCTCCGGCGTGAGTGGTTGGAGGAGGTTGAGCGCTTCCAGCGACTGTCGGGTGCGGGCTCCGAGGAGCGCGGTGCTGACGGTGTCTCCGCCGAAGAGCGCCCACGGGAGGAGCGCGTCGTCGTCGAACTCTCGCAGGGCTGGCGGCAGCGCCTTTCCTGTGTTGGGCGCGATGAAGCTTCTTCCCTCGCTCCGTCTGACGGGCAGGAAGTCGAGGTCTGCGAGCGCTGTCCGGAGCGCGTCGCGGAACGCTTCGGCGTTGACGTAGGGGCCGAGTGCTCCGTCGGTCTCTTCCCAGTCGGGGAGGACGGCGTAGGCGTTCGCGAGCTGTTGGTCGGTGAGCTCGGAGAGGCTGGAGACCCATTTCAGGTAGCTGCGGAGGAGCGTGGGGAGCCGAGCGAGGATCTCTTGGTGCCACTCGTTGGTCTCGACTTCCATGAGTTCTCGTCGGCTGGTGACGAGGAGCCAGTCGGCTTGGAGGTGGAGGCCGATGGGCGCGGCTACGTTGGTTGCGAGGAGCGCGTAGGCCTGGGCGTGCTTTGACGGCGCAGGCATGCCTTGTTCGTCGAGAAGGCAGAAGACGTCTACGCAGCGTTCTTGCCGGGCTTCTGCGTACACGTTCTCTCGTTCCTCCGGTTTTGGCCGTATTTGGCGGTGTTCCAGGAATCGGCGTATCGCCTTCTTGGTGGGCTGGTAGGTGGTGCTGAAGAGCACCCACCGGCGTTCCTCTTCCGTGGCTGCGTCCTTCGCTGTGAGGATTACGCGCGTGTTCTGCTCGTCGAGGGGGTTTTCGGACTGGCTGAGCGTCCACGTTTGTCCGTTCCACCGGAATTCTTCGACTCCTCGGCGGGCGAGCAGCGCGAGGACGAGCAGGTCCTCAGAGAGCACCTTCTGCACGTCGTCGTGGATGGGGCCGAGTCCATCGAGGCGGTTGCGGAGCGTGAACCGGCAGCGCATTCCCGTCGAGGGCTCGCTCAGTTCTTCGGCGTCTTCGGGGAGGACGCAGCCCAGCCAGTCGCGTTGGCGGTCCCCGTACTCCTCTCCCACTTCTTCCTTGACGCAGAGGCGGAACTTCCACGGGCCGGACGCTATCTCCGCGCATTCGAAGCTCTGGAAGACCGCTTTGAACCCGATGCCCATGAAGCCGACGGTGCCGGCGCCTTTCGTCGAGAGACCGCGCGCGCAGAGCGCCTTGACGTTGGGCTCAGAAAATGCCCCGCCGTCGTGGTCGAAGACGAGCGTCGAGTCTTCAGACCTCAGGCTGATCTTCTTCGCGCCTGCATCGACGGCGTTCTGGAGGAGCTCGCCGACATACAACCACGGGTGCGCGAAGGTTTGTTGGAGGTCCTTGAGGGCTCCCCGTCCAAGGTCTCCCGAGTAGAACGCGTGATTCTCGGAGTGCAGTTCCTCGATGAAGCGCTTCGCTGCTGCGCGGTCAGGGCTCGTTGTGCTCGCGGATACCATCGGCTCCATCCATCAACCCGTCGTGGACTTTCCTCTTCGACGGAACGGGGTCAGTTTGCCTTTTAAAATATGCAGTATATCGAGGTGTCCGCCGGGCGGCGCGTCGCTTACCGCCGTTCTTAAACTTATTCCCTTTGCAGGGTCGGCCTACGGGCCTAAAGGTTTAGAGGCGGCGGGTGCGCGTGGTGTGCCTCCTCGGCGTTGTGTGCTCGCGGGCGGCCGCCACTGGGCTTCCAAGTTCGTAACTTGCTCGACACCCCAAGCCCGACACCCTGTTAACCAACGCAACCTGCTAACCAGAGAAACTGAGAGTTCGACGTGAGAGTGCTCGGGCTAGAAGGAAATTGCCGGGGTTAGTGTCGCTGCCCGATCGGGCCGTTCTCTAGACTGAGAACGCAGACTTCCGCCGCACCCCCGCCAAGCTATTGCGGAAACACGGGATATCTCTGCGCGGATCGCCCGGACGCACGCCGAGCCAGACTCGTTAACAACCGGGGTGTGAGACGTACCCAGACAAAGTTTTGGCTCCTCAGGTAGGACTCGAACCTACAACCCTTCGGTTAACAGCCGAATGCTCTACCGATTGAGCTACTGAGGAGCAGGAAGCCTGTTGGCTTCCTTAATTACAGCAAACGGTCAGACAGTGTGTCAAATAGGACACGCCGTCCAGAAGCGGTGATTGAATGGCCGCCGGCGGCGGTGACGCCAAGCCTTACTCGTCCTGCCAGGTGACGCTCCAATAGAGGCTGGCGCGCAGGGCTTGGCTGGCCGGTTCTGGCCCCGCCCGACAGGACTCCGGGATCCAGGGTTTGGTTCAGGTAACGTGGAGTGTTCACTCAGATTTCGCCGGGCCAGGTCGGCCTCAGATTGGTTCGCAGCGACCCCCCGCCTTGCGATAGTATCAGACTGCTATGACCGATTTTAGTAGACGTCAGTTCCTCGGCACGGCAGGGGCAGCGCTCGCGACCCGCTCAGGCGCAGCCCAGGCCACTCCGCCAAACATTGTCTTCATCTATGCCGACGACCTCGACTTCGACGAACTCGAGCCTTACCCGACCCGGCAGTTTCCCTGTTATACGGGCGCCAAGCTCGAAGGGCGTTATCTCCCACGGAAGGGCAACCCCGCTTACGACGACCCGCGGATGCTGACTCCGCACATCAGCCGGATCGCGAATGAGGGAGTGACGTTCTCCCGGTTTTACGTCACAACTTCGATCTGCACGCCCAGCCGCTACTCGACACTCACCGGCCGGTTCGCCAGCCGCAGTCCCGGATTCTGCCGCACCTATCCTCCCGGAACCCATGCCACCATTCAGTGGAACACTCCCATCGACCCTTCCGAATCGAATATCGCCAAAGAACTCGGCAAGGCGGGCTACACCACCGGCATGGTCGGGAAATGGCACAACGGACAGCAGGGCGGAAAGAGTTCCAGCCTTGCGCCAGATGCAGACCCCGAATCCGCTGCCGTGCAGCGCACGATCCGCGAAAACCACGAAGCTGGACTGGCTTACCTGCGCCAAAACACAGGGTTTGACTACGTGGACCGAATCTACTTCGGAAACAAGGAAGAGATGGGGCTGCCCAAGCAGATGCAGGTTCACAACCTCGAGTGGGTGGCGGAAGGGGCGCTGCGGTTCATCGACGAGAACAAGAGCCGCCCCTTCTTCCTCTATTCGCCCCTCACCACTCCTCACGGTCAGTACAGCGCCAACTGGCTGAGGGATAATCCGCGTTACTGCCCCGCGGGCGTCTTGGAGAGCGCTCCAGAAGTAATGCCGCCCCGCGAAAGCGTTTTCGAGCGGTTGAGGGCAATGGGCATCAACGAACGCAATGCGCCCGCAACCTGGATCGATGACTATGCCGGCACGTTGATGGCCCGCCTTGAACAACTAGGAATCGCCGATAACACGCTCTTCATCTTTGCCAGCGATCATCAGAGCCGGGGCAAATACTGTTGTTACGAGGGATCCCGGGTCCCGCTCATGGCCCGTTGGCCGAAGGGAATCCGGGCTGGATTGCGAGTTGACGCGTTGACCGCCAACGTCGATCTGCCGGCCACATTTCTCGAACTGGCCGGCGCAGCCGCTCCCGCCGACATGAGCGAAGACGGGAGCAGCTTCGCTTCTGTACTCCAGGGTGAGCCCAAACCCTCCGGCTGGCGCGACACCCTCCTGCTCGAGTGCTCCAACATCCGGGCAGTGGTGGGTGAACAATGGAAGTACGTGGCCAATCGCGTGGATCCGAAAACGCGAAAAGCTCTTGACGAGGACGCGCGCAAAGTCGCGCGCAAGGGAGGCTACCGGAGAGTCGACCTAGCCGGCCGGCCAAGCTGGCACGACTGGCAGGAGGGCGTGGTATTCAACTCCAATCTCGATTTTCCGCACTACTTCGACGACGATCAGCTCTACGATCTGGAAGTCGACGTCTTCGAACAGGACAATCTTGCCGGCGACTCAGCCTACCGCAACATTATGAAGGAGATGCAGGAACTTATGGCCGGGCATCTGAAGCGCCTGCCGCACACGTTCGGCGAGTGGACCTAGTGCGGGTTTTGCAGCATGGGGTGGATTTCTCCTGCGGGCCATCCCGCAACACAAGCGCCACCAGTTTCAGCCCCGATTGCGATCACCGATTCCGATTCTTTGCTTCCCTGCGGCGCGCTTCGGGCGCCAAGGTCATCCCATCTCTTTTTTGCATTGGGGTTTGCCGCGACGATACCTGACGCGGGCCTTCTCCACCGGCCGGGGGCGAAGTGGCCTGGGGAGTGCGCACCCCGGCCAAGCCGATCACTGTTCCGCGGTTATACCGGTCCGCCGTCTGACTACAAGGCGCCGGCAGCTTGCCCGCCGGGGCTAGCCTGGAGGCAGGATTCGGGCCTCGATGTCAGTCGATTAACGAATGCGACGACGACGAAATGTTCCGATGGCAATCGCGGCTATCCCGGCGAAGAGCAACACGGCCGAAGACGGCTCGGGCACTACATTCACGTTCAGATTATCCAATACAACGGACTCCCCACCTAAACCACTTGCGATCGCATAGGCCCAACTAGGACTCCCGCCAGAAAGCGTGAGAGTCTCGATCTGGCCAAACGAGAGCGCCGCCGTCGATACTTGGGCAAGCAATGCATCGGACCCATCATAAACCGCTAAAAAACCGAAATCCGTCAGGCCAGGGCCGTTGTCGTTTCCGACCACGTCGATCGAGATGAAGTCCACCCACTCGTGGAAGTCGATCCGGAGATTCAGAGTCCCCAGAGTCGCGTTCCCATCGAGCCAATCATCGATCGGCTGCGGGTCGAAGTTAACAACAGATGCCGGATGACCAAAGACTCTAGTCCCGGTGCTGGAAACTGTCAATAGATCCACTGATAGAACCGAGGCGGGGTCTGAACCCGCACCGAGACCTCCCCCAACCGCACTTAGCGTAAGTTCTGGAAACAGCGTACCTAAATCAGTCCCATCCGCATAAAGATCCGGCTCCACTGATACCAGAGCCGCCGACAGCGGCAAAGCCAACAAGAACAAGAGCAAGAACAAGAGCGCACTACGCAACGTTGAACTATACATGCTCAGAAACTCCCTTCACCTATGGCTATCGACAACGACAGAATATTCCTTTACAGGAATAGGAGAAAACCCGCCCAAGTCAACACCAGTAAGGGCTTTCAAGCCAAACCGTAGGGCTTTTCCCCCAGAGGAAAGTGCGCTTTGGCACCTCTGGTTGTCGAGAAGTGCAACAGATGCAAGCTCCCGTGTGGGCTGTATTAGCCCAAGCGCACATCGGGCCGGTGGAGTCTACCGGTTGCCCCGTCATTACCCACTCAGCGTTTGGTTGACAATGCAGTTCGCTCGCTTCCGGAGTTCTTCTCCGATGGTTCTATCGCAAAATCGCTCAGCGATCACTCTCTTTGCGGACGCAATTCGCGATTGGCGAAGCTCCTTGTCCTGCATCACTGACACCATCTGCCGCGCTGCGATTTCCACGGACGGCTGGACAACGGCCGATTGCCCCCAGGCAGTCAGTTTCACGGTGTATGCATTATCCGAAGAGATGAAATCCAGCCCGCCGGCCGCCTGACCGACGATCACCGGTGTCCCTAGCCCCATCGCCTCGACCAGATCTAAGTCGAAACACCGCTGCCATTCGAAGGAGACCAGGCAGTCCGCCGCTTTCAACAAGCTTGGAGTGTCCTGGAACGGTTCCTCGAGGGTCTCAATTACGATGTTGTCGGAACTCGAACACTCGATCAGGTGTTGCAGAGCTTCCAGATTCTGATGTGCATTCCGAACCACGACTTTCAGCAAGCAGGCTTCCGAGGAAGAGAAAGCCTCCAGAAACGCCTCAATAGCGACCAAAGCACTCTGCGCCTTGGGGCTTCGACGTAAGTCGACCAGTGTCAGAAAAACAAACCGTTCCGGGGGAAGACCGAACGAAGATCTGGTGCGGGCGCACTCCGCAGGGTGAACCAACGGCGGCGGCAGGCAAGCCACTGGAGCATCGGTCTCATGTTGTATCAGGCCTCGGCAGAATGCGCTGGGTACCCATATTTCGGCGAAACTGGGCAGCTTCCCATTGTGCCGTCCGTGAAATTCAGCGCACCCTTCGGTATGGTAAGCGACCCAAGCTCCACCTTGGGAGCAGTTACCGCGATCGAAGATCGATGCCATATCGGAAATGGAACCGATGAGAACATTGAACTGCAAAGATGACGTCGCTGCTTCACCGAGATTGATGGGATCCCGGTCCATGTTGGCTGCGGTGACGTCAATCCCGTTCCGCCTCCCGATATCCGCCAGACGCCTGGCGACGTTCCAACTCAGGCGGTCGGAGTCAAATCGCCCTATCAGGCGCAGTCGAGTTGCGGTGGACGGCGGTTCACGCCGCCCTCGGGAGCCGAGATACCTTCGATAAGCTTTGCCGGCCAGCGAGCCAAGCCTGTTTCCGCCGGCAAATCGAGTTGTTTCAGCGGTTCGGGAACGAGATCGGCGAAGCTCTTCAAGAGCCCGAATTTCCGCCTCCCGCAAACGGTACTCGCAGCGGCCATAGGTAAGAAGCCAGTCCGTGTAAAGTAGCCCATTCCTACCGCCACGGTGTTCAAAGTGGCGTCGCAGATCCTCCCGTGCATCGTAGATAGCCGCGGCGATTCGGAGGATGTGAAATTGCGGATCACTATCCGATGCGGAGGATACGTTGCTATCAGGCCCGGAGGGCAGCCGTGAAGTCACATCCGGAACCCAGGCAACGTCCCTTTCCGCTGGCGCGAACAAGGCAGTCATCACGGGAGCAAGAAACACGTTGTGGAGACCGAGATTCCGGCGGCCAGTCGTATTGAGCCATTGATAGAAGGATCGAATCTCCGTGACTGAACCCGCGGATCCAAGGTGACTCCGAAGAATCCTCCGCGCAAGCCGCGGAACTCGTTCGCCCGTTCCATTTTCGGTGTCGAGCGGAACCAGCTCATTCCAGCGCGACTGGATCGTGCTAAATCCGTTGCCGGAAAAGGGGTCGCCGACGGATTCGGCGATCGACGGAATTTCGTCGCCGATTCGCCGAACCACCTCCGGTATCAGAATTCCGTTGTCAAACCGGTCATAGCTATAGTCCCACGAACTCGACTCCTCCCATCCCGCCTCGAGCAGCCTCCTCCGGTAGTCCTCGAAAAGCCCTGACAGAACGGAACAGACCCGCTCTCCCTTGCGATACCGCGATATCTGTTCGGGCATGGCCGGACTGTAGCCACTGAAATGAAAAATGGCGAGATCCTTTCCGTTGATCTGGTATACGCCATCTCGCACTCGTATCGGGCGCTGGTGAAGGTTCCAGTAGGCGATGTTGTACGACGGACACCGGAGTATATGTACCCGTGTGAACATGCCTGGCACAAGATCGACCCACCGCTGGTCCACGAAAAGTCCCTTTTCCGCATCGATCCTGCACCAGTCCCCCAGCCTGTTGCACCACCAGTCGAGAAATCGGCGGGTCTCCTCACAGTTCGAAACCGCGATGAAACCGAGGTTGAAGACGCCGCTTCTGAGAACTTCCAACTCCGAATGGGTAAATTTGGTGTCCGGCGACGTCAGGTGCGGTGTCAGCACTACCGACGCCCCACCCGGCGGAGGGAACGCGTCACGGACGTCGCGATACAACAGCATATCCGGGTCGAGGTAGAGGACGCTTTCGAAACCATAGAGGTCCAGGAGGTGACGAAGAGCGTAAGGCTTGACGGCTGTGCAAAGCTCGACCACCGTGTATTTGAAACACAACCATGGCGTTCCGGGAATATTCAACTCGGGTAGGGTGATGAGCTCAAAGTTCTCATTCTCTGGTGCAAACCGGCCTTCAATATCGTCGACGAGGATAACAAACCGGCGATCGCCGGGACACCAAATCTGGACCGAGTCCATCAACACTCGGGCTTGCGCGAGATAACTCTTAGTGATGATTGTGCAGACTGCTCGCATCTCAACAAGGCGTTACGGCCGTGTGCGGAGTGATCCAAACGAGAAATCACTCGAATAGATACACTAGCACTTATGGGTTCCCCGCCGGGAGGCCGGGGTGAGCAGACCTTCAGTCACGCTGCACGCCGGTCGAAATGAACGCACTTATCGCGACAACCCGGCTCACGAATTTCGCGGGCTCGGAAATCACTGCAATTGAAGTCGCCCACGCGCTGCGGAAGAAGGGCCACCGGCCGGTTCTTTTTGCTCATGCCATCGCGGACCCTGTTCGCAAGCACCTTGCGGAAGCGGAGTTGCCGGTGCGGGCTGGAAGCCGTCCGAAACTGAAGGATTTTGACCTTGTCTGGTCACAGCACTTCGTCTATCCACTACTCATCGGCGACTCTCCACCAACTGCCGGCGGCCGGCGTCCATATTTTTGTTTCGTCCATCTCGGTCCGTTTGAACCGTATGAAGCGCCGCTCCCAATTCTCGAAGAGATACTGGCTGACGAGATTCTGGCTAATAGTCCAACAACCCGGGACACCCTGACCGGAGCCGGCATCCCGGGAGATCGCGTGACAATCTTGTCCAACGCCGCGCCAGCAGAATTTCAATTTCGCCGGGCTACTCTCCACGGCACGCTAAAACGCCTCCTGGTGATCACCAACCACATGCTTCCCGAGATGCGGGGGGCGGTGGATCTACTCGCCCGCGAGTCCGGCGTCCACTGTCAACATATCGGCCTCGGTGGGCTGGTGCGGCGGGTGACGCCGGAAGACATCAGAAATGCGGATGCCGTAATGACGATCGGCAAGAGCGCACAATACGCCCTCCTGTCAGCGGCGCCGGTCTACTGCTACGGAGTGTTTGGAGGTCCTGGCTGGTTGAAAGAACAGAACTTTGATTTGGCCGAGTATTTTAATTTCGCCGGACGCTGTTGCCGCCGCAAGCTCAGCGGGCGGGAAATCGCTCTGGAGATCATCGAGGGGTATCCATCGGCGGCGCGGTTCGCCCAGCAGCTTTCCAGCCAGGATCTCAGCCGCTTCGTGCTCGAAACCCACCTGGAACGGATTCTGGCAGTGGCTGCGGCCGGCGTGACGTGGAAGGAAGAACAGGTCTCGGCAATCACAGCCAACGCCGCGCAAATACGGCGACTCCGTGCTGTCGCGCAAGTAATCGAGCGGCACATTGAAGTGGAAGTGTCGAATCTCGCCCGGTTTCAGAGCTATGATCGGCGGCTCTGCGAGCTCCAGCGAAGTCACGCCAGCCTGATCAGCGAACTGGAGAATGAGAGGCTCCGGTTGCAGCAGCAGCAATCCGAATCGGAACAGCTATCACAAACCAAGGAAGTTCAACGGGAAGAGCTTGCCGAACTCCGGGAACGGGCGGTCCGGCTGGAGCAGCGGGTGAAGGAGATCGAGGAGTCTCTAAGCTGGCGTCTCACTGCTCCATTACGGGGCGTTCTAACCTCTATCCGGCGCATCCTGGGCCGTTAGTCGTACGCTTGCCGGCAACGGTCCGGGAATCTTCAGGTAGAATGGATCGCCAGGCTCCTTATCCGTTTCGTGCAGCATCTCCCGGCTTTTCTCAATTACAGGGGTACAGACGGGCTATTTCAGGTCGCCTCTCCGCGCCGCCTGACGGCGCACCCCCGCGGGACACGTATCCCGCGGCGGCCTCCGGCACGTC
>CAYXVG010000064.1:0-34414 GCA_964468205.1 uncultured Solibacteraceae bacterium
GCCGGCGCCAGCACCGTCAGCCAAATCTCGTTCCGGAACATCTCCGACTTCTTCCCGGAAACCCGCTCGCTGGTGCGGATCGTGCCGGTGCATACGTTCCGCGACGACCTGAGCTGGATCAAGGGCAACCACACGCTCAAGTTTGGCGGAGTCGTCCGGCTTATCGACCACAAGCGTGACAACTTCGGCAACTCCTTCTTCAGTGGATCGCTGAACTCCTCCTGGTTGTTCGGTTCCGGAGAAGGGCTGGAAGAGGGCGTGGACAATCTCGCCCGCAGTTTCCGCATCGCCTACCGCGATGCAATGACGATGGCGCTGGGTCTTGTAACGCAGATCGATGCGCAGTACAACTACGACCTTCAGGGCAACACGCTTCCCATCGGGGCCCCGGTACTTCGGAATTTCGCTCAGGAGAACTACGAGCTCTACATCCAGGACACCTGGCGCGTGAACCGCGCGCTTACCGTAACCGCTGGTGTCCGCTGGGCATTGACTCCTCCGATTTACGAAGCGAACGGATTCCAGACCTCCGCGATACCGTCCCTCGGCGAGTTCTTCAATTCTCGCGGCACGCTCATGCAACAGGGCCGGCCCCAATCCGAGGCGGGCGATGTTGAGTATGTGCTGAAGGATGATCCGCGAGGCCGCGACATGTACCCTTATCACAAGAAGAACTTCTCTCCCCGTCTCGCGCTGGCCTACTCGCCGCAGGTGACCGACGGTTTCCTCGGCAAACTCTTCGGCGGTCCGGGGAGAACCTCGATCCGCGCGGGCTTCGGCATGTTCTACGACAATTTCGGCCAGGGTCTAATGCGGCTGGCCGACACCACCGCTCTTGGCCTTTCGACGCGGTTGACAAATCCGTCGTTTGTACTCGATACCTCCACTGCGCCACGTTTCACCGGCTACACGGATTTCCCGGCCGAACTGGTTGAGCCCGCGCCTCCGGGAGGCTTCCCGCAGACTGCTCCTAAGGTCTTCGCGATCACCAATGGAGTAGACGACACCATCAAACCTCCCTACTCGATGGCTCTGAACTTCTCTATCGGTCGCGAACTGCCGAAGAACTTCTTCGTGGAGGCGTCCTATGTGGGCCGGCTCTCGCGTCGCTCCCTGATTCAGCGCGACATGTCCCAGCCCATCGACATGGCCGATCCAGAGTCTGGACAGACGTACTTCCAGGCCGCCAAGGCCCTCGGCCAGATGGCTAACGATGGAGTCGCCATCGAGGACGTGGCCCCCATGCCGTTCTGGGAAAACATCTTTCCGGGGCTGGCCATGGACGGCTTGACCGCGACCCAAAATGCCTACGACTGGTACTCTTTGGTGGCGCCCGACTACACTTTCGGGTTGTACCTGTTTGACGTTCTCGAGTACCCGAGCCCCAGCAAGTTCGGTCCTTACGCCTTCTACAACGAGCAGTACTCGGCGCTCGCCGCATGGAGTTCAGTCGGCAGCGGCAACTACCACGCCGGGCAACTCACATTGCGGAAGCGCTGGAGCCAGGGCGTGCAGTTCGACTTGAATTACACCCTGTCCAAGTCGCTGGATCTCGCCTCCACCGCCGAGCGCGTCGGCTCCTTCTCCGGCTTCCTGGTCAACTCCTGGCAGCCACATCAATTGAAGGCCGTCTCCGATTACGACATGCGTCACCAGTTGAACGCCAACTGGGTGGTCGAGCTTCCGTTCGGCCGCAGCAAGAAGTGGGGCTCCGGCTGGAATTCCGCCGCGGACGCTGTCCTCGGAGGCTGGCAGCTCACCGGGCTCTATCGCCATACTTCCGGATTGCCAGGCCTCGTGTTCAACGGCCGCTCCTGGCCCACCAACTGGAACATCACGGGCTACGCGACGCAGACCGGACCGACCCCGGAGCAGGGCGTCTTCAAGAATGCTCCGGCGATCGCCGGCGAACCCGGACCGAACATCTTCCGCAATCCGGAATCGGCCATCGAAAGCTGGAGCCCGTCCCTCGCCGGCGAGTCCGGGCAGCGCAACGGCCTACGGGGTGATGGGTTCTTCACCATCGACCTCGGCGTGATGAAGCGCTTCGTGCTGCCGATGGAAGGTCACAGCATTCAGTTCCGCTGGGAGATCTTCAACATCACCAATACGACCCGCTTCGATCCGTATGGCATCTCGGCCACGCTGTCGAACTCCGGCACCTTCGGCAAGTACCAGGACACGCTTACTAAGCCGCGCGTTATGCAATTCGCGCTACGCTACGAGTTCTAGGCAACTCGCACCAATTCGACCGATGAAAGAGGCCGTCCCGCGAGGGGCGGCCTTTTCCTTTTGAGTACGAATTTTGCGGAGAGGCCCGCCGGGCGGCACGTTGCAGCACCCGCGCGCTTCACGGTACAACGGAGCCAATGCGCATGATGAAACGTCTCCCCCTCCTCCTCGGATTTTCGCTGGCCGCTCTTTGCCTTCACACCCCGGCCGCCGCGCAGATTCGCGAGGATCCGGACCTGCCCGGGATGGGCAACAAACTGGATCGCCTCGAATGGCTCCAGGACGCCGGCTTCGGCATGTTCGTTCACTGGAGCCACGACAGCCAGATCGGCAGCGTGATCAGCCACAGCATGGTGGGCGCATCGGACAGCTACCTCGACTGGTTCGTCAACGAACTGCCGAAGACGTTCAACCCGACGCGCTGGGATCCGGACGAGCTGGCCACGATCGCAAAACTCGCGGGCATGCGGTATGTCGTCTTCACGACCAAGCACCACAGCGGCTTCTGCTGGTGGGACACGAAGACAACGGACTTCAAGATCACCAACACGCCCTACGGGCAGGACGTCCTCTATGGCTACGCCCGGGCGCTCCGGCAGAAGGGCCTTGGCGTGGGCTTTTATTACTCGCCCGAGGACTTCGCGTGGCTGTACCGCAACGGATTCGAGGTTCGCCGGCGGGAGCTCGAACCCGACCCCGACAAGGATCCCGCCTATGTCGATCACATCACGCGCCAAGTGACCGAACTCTTCACCAACTACGGCCCGGTGGACGTTCTCTTCATCGACGGCGAGGGCGAACTGCCCACCAAGAAGACCGCTTGGACGCTCCAGCCCGACTCCCTCATCACCCGGGGAGCCATCGAGACGCCCGAGCAGTTCGTGCCCGGCCGCCCGCCGGAGGGCCCCTGGGAATCGAACCTGACAATGGGCACACAGTGGTCCTACAAGCCCACGAACGACGAGTACAAGTCGGGCACGCGAATCCTCGAGATTCTCATCGAGACCCGGGCCAAGGGCGGCTCGCTGCTGCTCAACGTCGGGCCGAAGCCGA
Source organism: uncultured Solibacteraceae bacterium (assembly GCA_964468205.1). GTDB lineage: Bacteria > Acidobacteriota > Terriglobia > Bryobacterales > Bryobacteraceae > CAWELS01. The sequence goes on from CAYXVG010000064.1 coordinate 3,286, forward strand.
ACGGCGAACTGCCTATCGAGCAGGAGGAGCGGTTGCGCGAGGTCGCCTTGTGGCACGCTCCGAATGGAGAATCGATCCACGGCACGCGGCCATGGGTCGTACCCCGGGAAGAGGACATCTGGTTCACGAAGAAGAAGGACGAGGATACCGTGTATGTCTTTCTCACCCGCCAGCCGGAGTGGCCGCGGGGCGAGCGCCGCGAGTTCATCCTGCATTCCGTGGAGGCGGCGGCGGCGACGCGCATCAGCGTGCTGGGCCAGCGCGGGCGCCGGGTGGAGTACATGCCCGAGGTAGACGGCACGCCCCGCTTCCGGCAGACCGGTGACGGACTCGAGATCTCGATCGTCCGCGCGCACCGTCTCTACAACAACCACAAGTGGCACAACCCGGTGGTGGTGAAGCTCGAAGACGTGAGGCCGGCCATCACGCAGCCGCCTTACGCGGAGACCGTGCCCGGCGCCTCGGAAGCCCCGGGGACGGCCGTCTTCCGCGGCGAACTGGTCGATCTCGGGGGCGCTCCGGAAGTGGAAGTAGGCATCGAGTACCAAGTCTACGGCGGTTTCGCCGAGGCAATGTACAACACCGAGTGGATCGCCACTCCAACGCGGCGGATGACCTCCGAAGGCCGCTTCGAGGTCGAAGTTACGGGGCTGGATTCGGGCGTCGAATACCAGTACCGGGCCATCGTTAAGCATCCGAAGATTGTGATGCGCGGCGACCACCTGCGGGTGGCCGTGCAGTGAGGCTCCGTGGCCTGTCTCACAAATTGACAATCTCCGCGTATCGCCGGACGGGATTTTCCGTCCTTACTAAAATGAGCGTGAGCTTCAGCCGCATTTTCCTTCTGCTCGTACTCGCCACGACACTGCCCGCATCGCTGCTGGCCCAGGGCGGGCCTCCCGGCGCGGAAATCAACGACCTTGCTCTGGATCCGAACAACCCCCAGATGATGTTCGCGGCCACCAACGGGGGCGTCTATGTGAGCAATTCGGCGGGCGAGATCTGGACCGCTCATGACGAAGGCCTGCCCCGGCTCGACATCCCCGGCGTCGCGGGCGGCGGCAACATCCTCTACGCCGCGGCGCGCACCAGTGGTGTCTATCGCTCAGTGGACCGCGGACCCTGGACTGCCGTGACAAACCAGATCGAGGGGCTCGACATCCTGGCCGTGGAAACGGACCCGACTGACCCGAACATCGTCTACGCCGGCGCCGTGGACGGCATCTACAAGAGCCTCAACCGTGGCGACGCCTGGACCTCGGTGAGCCAGGGGATCGACGCTGGATCCTACTTCGAGATCGCCGCCTCCCCTGACGACCCCGAGTTGCTCTTCGCTTCGAATCTCAGCGGAGACTCCAGCACCGGCCGCGTCTACCGCACCACCAATGGCGGAACAACCTGGCAACAGGTGATCAGCGGACCAGCCGCTTTCAACGGTTTTGGGTTTTCGCGCGCCAATCCGGGCATCGTCTGGATTGCTTCGTCAGGCGGGCTCTTCCTTTCGCCGGACAGCGGAGCTACCCTGGACGGGCCGATTCTCCCGGGTACCCAGTTTCAGGATGTCGCGGTCGACCCGGCCGACTCGCAGGTCGTCCACGCGGCGACGCGCGCCTCCGGCGTGGTGCAGTCCTTCGACGGAGGCGCCAACTGGGTGCTCGCCGGCTCCGGGCCGCCGCGCGCTATCGTGCAGCGCCTTCTTGTCACGCCGGAAACGCTCTATGCCGGATTCGCCGGTTCCGGCGTCTCCCGCTCCCATGACGGAGGCGCGACCTGGCGCAGCAGCGCGGCCGGGATGCGCGCCGCGGACGTGCCGGCGCTCACCATCAATCCGGCCAACACCCGCGACCTGCTCGCCTCCACCACCGGCGGCGGAATGTTCCGCTCCACTACCGGCGGCGATGTCTGGAACGAGTCCCGCGGGGGTCTGTTCTCCTTTCAGATTTCGTCAATGGAGCGCGATCCGCGGAACCCGGACACGGTTTACGCGGGTACCACCAATCCGGTGAACCCGGGCGACGGCGCGTTCCTGAAGAGCGTCGACGGTGGCGTCACCTGGGAGACCCGCGCCGCTGGACTCGCCGTCTTTTCGGTGGCCACCCATCCCACCGATGGCTCCACCGTATACCTGGGCACACCCACCAACGGGTTCACTGGTGAACCGGGACTCATCATTTCCGTGAACGGCGGGGACAGCCTCCAAACCGTCACCGGAGGCGCGGGAGAACTATTCTTTCTCGACGTCCTCAAGGTACGCATTGATCAGGCCGACCCCGAGAACCTTTATCTGATCGTCCGCGACCCCTTTTCCTTCCCGGCGGTCTATCAGGTCGCCCGGAGCTCGAACTCGGGCGGGAGTTGGCTCGGCTCCGATGTCAGCACAGTCCCGTTCACCGATCTGGCCATCGATCCAACCGATCCCTCGCGCCTGTACCTCGGCAGCGTGAGCGGGATCTTTCGTAGCGTGAACCGGGGCGAAAACTTCACTGCCATTAACAACGGACTCCCCGACAGCGGCGATGTAACCGTGAGCTCGATCGTCGTGGATGCCAATGGCGGGGGCGCGGTCTACGCGGCCACGGCCGCCGGCGTTTTCCGGAGCGCCGACAACGGCGCGAACTGGGTCCCCGCGAACAACGGCCTCGAGAGCGCCGAGGTCCGCCAACTGAGGGCCGATCCCGCAAGCGGCGGCATCGTCTACGCCGCGACTTTCGATGCCGGCGTCTACAAGACAACCGACAGCGGCGCGTCATGGAAGCCCACGGGAGGCGTGCCCGCCGCTGCCTCCGCCGGTATCGTAAACGCGTTCACGTTTCGCAATGCGGCCGTCTCGCCCGGAGAGATCGTCTCCCTCTTCGGCCAGAACTTCGGCCCCGCGGTTGGAGTCTCCGCCGGCCTCGACCCGGATACCGGGAGGTTGCCGGTGTCGCTCGCCGGTGTGCGCGTCTTCTTTGATGACATCCCGGCCCCGCTATTCTACGTGCAGGCCTCGCAGCACAACGTTCAGGCGCCTTACGAGATCGCGGGGCGGGAGCGCGTGGAAGTACGCGTCGAGTATGAAGGCGCAGCCAGCAGCCCCGTCACGCTACCGGTTCAGGCAACCCATCCAGGCTTGTGGGGTGGGGCCGTGAACCCGGATGGCTCGGTGAACTCCGAGCAGCGGCCCGCACCGCCCGCCAGCGTCGTGCTTCTTTTCGCCACTGGAGCGGGCGCCGTCAGCCCGGCGCTGGCGACAGGCCAGCCGGCGCCTTCCGCCCCGCCGTTTCCCGCGCCTGAAGCCGCGGTGCGCGTGCTCGTGAACGGCAGTCCCGTCAACCCGCTGTTCGCCGGCCTGGCGCCGGGATTCGCGGGACTTCTGCAGATCAATCTGCAACTGCCAGCCGGGCTGTCGGGCAGGCTGGAGATCGAGCTGTTTATCGGCGATGAGCCCTCGCCGTTGAATGCGGTAGTATTCGTGAATTGATTCTCGGCCGCGGCGGCGCGGGCTTCACTTCTCGATTCCCGCCAGCCACACAATAAAGGCGTACTGCAGAGCCATTTCGCGGTAACGGTCGTATCTTCCGGACTGCCCGCCGTGAGACGCGGCCATCTCCGTCTTCAGCAGGATCACGTTGTCGTCCGTCTTCATCGCCCGCAGCTTCGCCACCCACTTCGCGGGCTCCCAGTACTGCACCTGCGAATCCTCGAAAGCGGTGGTGACGAGGATGTTCGGGTAGTCCCTTGCCGCCACCTGGTCATAGGGCGAATAGGAGAGCATGTAGTCGTAGAACCGCTTCTCGTTCGGGTTGCCCCACTCGTCGTATTCACTCGTGGTGAGCGGGATCGAGTCGTCGAGCATCGTCGTCACCACGTCGACGAACGGAACCGCCGCGTGAACCCCGCGCCAGAGGTCCGGCCGCAGGTTCAGGACCGCTCCCAACAGGAGACCGCCGGCCGAACCGCCGCGGGCGAAGACGCGGTCCGGGTCGGCGTACTTGTTCTCGATGAGGTACTCGGCCACGTCGATGAAGTCGGTGAAGGTGTTCATCTTGTGGAGTAGCTTGCCGGCCTCGTACCATGGCCGGCCCATCTCCTGCCCGCCCCGGATATGAGCGATGGCGTAGACGAAGCCGCGGTCGAGCAGGCTGATGATATATGGATTAAAAGCCGGACTCATGCTGAGGCCGTAGGAGCCGTACCCGTACTGCAGGAGCGGGCTCGTTCCGTCTTTCGCGAACTTGTCGTTCCGGTAGACCAGCGAAACGGGAACCTTCGCTCCGTCCCGCGCCTCCGCCCACACGCGCTCGGTCGTGTAGTTCGCTTTGTCGAAACCGCCGAGAACCTCGTCCTCCTTGACCAGCGTCTTCTCGCGCGAACCCATGTCGTAGAGATAGACAGAATCGGGGGTGGTCAGCGAAGTGTAGCGGTAGCGGAGCAATGGCGTGTCGAAGACGTAGTTCGCGCTCGGAGAGGCGTCATAGGCGGGCTCGCCGAAGTCGAGATAGTGATCGCCGGAGCCATCGTGCTTCCGCGCCCGCAATTCCATCAAGCCGTTCTTTCTCTCCTCCAAAACCACGTAGTCCTTGAACACCTCGATGTCATCGAGGTAGACGTCCTCCCGGTGGGGGATCACCTCTTCCCAGTTCTCGATGCCGGGACGGTCGATCGGCGCGCGCATCAGCCGGAAGTTCTTCGCCTGGTGGTTGGTTCGGATATAGAAGAAACCCTCCACCGGCTGGGCGTCATATTCGAGGCCCCGCTGCCGCGGCTGCAAGATGCGGAACTCTCCCTTCGGATCGCTCGCCTTGAGGAACCGGACTTCGGTTGATACGGTCTGGCGGCTGATGATCGCGAGGTACTCATCGGAGGTGGATTTCCCCACCCCGCAACCGTAGGTATCATCCTTCTCCTCAAAGATCAGGACGTCACGTGCCGAATCCGTCCCCAACTCATGACGCCACACTTGGTGCCAGCGAAGCGTCTGCAGGTCCTGCTTGCCGTAAAAGAGATGCTTGCCATCGGCGGCCCATTCCATCAGGCCGGTGACGTTCTCGAGTTGTTCATCCAAGTCCTTTCCCGTGGCAAGATCACGGAACCGGATCGTGTACACGCGGCGGCCGGCATGGTCTAACGAGTATGCGAGCAGCTTGTTATCCGGCGTCACCTTGCGATTGAAGACGTTGGTGTACTCGTGTCCCCTGGCAAGTTCATTTACGTCGAGGATCACCTCTTCGGGAGCCTCCAGCGAGCCTTTCTTGCGGCAGTAGACCGGATACTGGCGGCCTTCCTCCGTCCGCGAGTAATAATAGTACCCGTTGTCGAGGTAAGGCGCCGAAGTGTCATCTTGCTTGATGCGCTCCCTGAACTCGTCGAATAGGACCTCCTGCAGCGGTTCGGCCGGCTTGAGCATCGCCTCCGTATAGCGATTCTCAGCTTCGAGATAGGCCCTCACATCGGGGTTTTCGCGCTCGCGCATCCAATAGTATTTGTCAACGCGAACGTCGCCGTGCGCTTCGAGTTCCTTTGGGACATCCTTGGCAACGGGCGGTTCAGCGTTGGGCCATTGCGGCCGGTCAGTTGCTTGGCATCCGATCATCATTGCGAATAGGGATAAAGATGGGGCCGTCAGCCCCTTCCTCTTGAGCATTAGTCTTCCCATCCTTCGTAGTCCGCTGTTTCAGGATAGGGCAGCGGGGGTGGCTCGTAGCCGGGTTTGCGGCTGGGCCGTCCGGGCAGCACATTGCAGCGCTTTGCCCAGACGTCATACATGGCGATCATTTTGTCGCGAATCTCCGGATGCTCCGCGGCGAGATTGCTCGTCTCGGTCCGGTCTGCATCCATGTCATATAGTTCCCAGTTCTGCTGGTTCTTGGCTACCAGCTTCCATTTTCCCATGCGGACCGCGCGGTTCCCTTCGTGCTCCCAATAGAGCGCCTCCCGGCCGAGCGGCCGGCCGGCGAAAACAGGCAGCAGGCTCTCTCCTTCCATCGGCCCGATCCGGTGGCCCTGGAACTCCGCCGGATACTTCGTTCCCGCAACGTCCAGACTCGTCGCCATTAGATCGATCACATGCGCCGGCTCGTCGCGCCACTCGTTCTTCGCAACGCCGGCCGGCCAGTGTACAATCAGCGGTGACGAAATCCCTCCCTCGTGCACCCAGTGCTTATACTCCCGGAACGGAGTGTTCGAAGCGTTCGCCCAGCCCTTGCCATACGTGAGGAAATAACCCTTCTTCGTTCCGAGCTGCTCCCGCGGGCCACCACCAAGGTTGCCGCCCTCGGCGCAGCCGCCATTGTCGGCCAGGAAGAACAAGAGCGTGTTATCGAGTTCGCCGAGCCGGGTGAGCGTTTCAACGAGCCGTCCGATGTTCTGATCCATCCGGTCGACCATTGCGGCATAGATCGCCATCCGGTAGTCCATCTCCTCCCGCGTCTCCTCCGGCAGAATCCGCCACGGCAGCCGGTCATGATCAGGTAGCTTCCACTCGGTTTTGATCAATCCCATCTCCCGCATCCTGGCCAGCCGCGAGGCGCGCAGTTCGTCCCAACCGGAGATGTACTTACCGCGGTACTTCGCGATGTCCTCCGGCCAGGCGTGCATCGGCCAGTGAGGAGCGGTGTACGCAATATAGAGGAAGAACGGCTGGCTGTCGTCACGCTCCGCATCATCCACGAACCGGATGGCGTAATCGGTGAACCGGTCGGTCGTGTAGAAGTCCTCGTCCGGCACAACCGGCGTCCGGTCAAGCGTCAGCAGTTTGTCGGGATTCGGCTGGAAGAAATTGCTGGCGCCGCGGACGATGCCAAAGTGGCGGTCAAATCCGCGGTCCACCGGCCACATTCCTTCGTGGGTGCCTACATGCCACTTCCCAGCCATCAGCGTCCGGTAGCCGGCCTGTTTCAGAACCTCCGCGATGGTCACCGATTCGCGGTTCAGGAAACCACGATAGCCGGGATAGCCGAGGTCGAACCGTTGCGTCGCTTCGTTCGTCATGTGCCCGATGCCGGTCTGGTGCGGGTGCCGGCCCGTCAGCAGCGCCGCGCGCGTCGGGCAGCAGCGGCCGGAGTTATAGAATTGCGTGAAGCGCAGGCCGTTGGCCGCGAGCCGGTCCAGGTTCGGCGTCTGAATCTCCCCGCCGTAGCAACCGATGTCGGAGAAACCCATGTCATCGGCCATGATGATGACGATGTTCGGCCGCGCCGCCAGAACCAGTCCGGCAGCCGCGACCAGCGAGACGGCGAGCCGCAGGAAATATGGAATCAGTCCGGTCATCTTCTCATCACCTCCAGATTGCGTATGATCAGTTCGCGGCGCTGCCCCGCGCGGACGCCGGAACGCCAAGAGGCGTGGCAGCGGATCACGCCGCCGGGGCAAACCCGTACTCTACCACGCCCGCGCCGGCCTCTTCGCCCACGCCGGTCCTTCCCTCGACTCCCGCGGCGCGCGCCAGCCGCCATCCCCGCGCATCAACGATTGTAGAGCGGCGCGATGCCGCCGACTTCGGCCCACGCGCTCTGGATCGCCTCGATCGCCTCGGGCGGCAGGGGGCCGGATTCGCTGGCCGCGAGGTTCTGCTCCAGGTGCTCAAGCCGCGAGGCGCCGAGGATCACCACGTCGGCGGGGGTGTGATGCAACAGCCACGCCAGCGAGAATTCGACAAGCGTCTTGCCGCACTTCCACGCCGCGGTTATCAGCGTCTCGACGGCGTCAAAATTCGTGCCGTGCCAGTAACGCTCCTGGTATTGCTTGTTCTCCTCGAACCGCGTTCCCACGGTGGGTTCGCCGCGAACATGCTTGCCGGTGAGCAGGCCTCCGGCAAGGGGATTGTAGGCGATAACGGAGACGCCGTAACGCTTGGCCATCGGCAGGAACTCGGGCTCTATCCGGCGGGCGAGCAGATTGTACATATGCTGGGCGATCCAAGCCGGCTGGTAGCCTTTCTCCCGTGCAATATTCAGCATCTCCACCACCTGCCAGCTCGAATAGTTTGACGTGGCTGGATAGCGCACCTTGCCCGCGCGCACCAGCGCGTCCATCGCCTCGAGCGTCTCCTCGATGGGCGTTTCATAATCGGGCTGGTGGAGATAGTAGAGATCGAGATAATCCGTCTGGAGACGCTGGAGGCTCTTCTCCGCCTCGGCGACTACTTGCGCGCGGGTGAGCAGCGGACCCGTCGCGCCCGCCGGCCGGCTGCCGGTCTTGGAAGCCAGCACTACGTCCTTCCGCCGGCCCCGCAACAGGCGTCCCGTGATCTCCTCCGAAACACCAGCCGTGTAGACATTCGCCGTGTCCACAAAATTGACACCGGACTCGAGGCACGTCTCCAGCATCCTCCGCGCCTCCGCCTCGCCGGTTTGCCTGCCAAAGGTCATGGCTCCGAGGCAAATGCGGGAAACTGTCAGATCTGTGTGCTGCAGCGTCCGTGATTCCATCCCGGTTAACTCCTTCCGTTCTTCGCACCCGCCGGAGGTACTAATCACTATTGTGCGCCCCAGGGCATCGTGGCCGTGCAGCGGCAGCGTGGCCAGGGGCGCTCGGATTCAGGACAAAGTGAGCCTTCTTACCTCGTCATGAGAACTGCCCCTGAGCGGACCAGGCCTGCGCGTACATGCCATCCCGCCGCAGCAATTCGCCGTGGCTGCCGGATTCCACCACCCGGCCCTCCCGCATGACGTGCACGGTATCGGCGAATTTGGCCGTGGTCAGCCGGTGCGTCATCACCAGGGCAGTTCCTCCCGCCGTCTGCCGCCGGAACCGCTGCATCCAGTTCGCCTCCGCCCACGGATCCATCGCGCTGGTCGGCTCATCCAGAAGCATCAACGCAGCGCCGCGGTAGTAGGTCCGCGCCAGCGCAATCCGCTGCCACTCTCCGACGCTCAACTCCGTGCCATCCAGGAACCACTTGCCCAGCATTGTCGCGTAGCCCTCGGGCAGACGCCGGATCAGCGAGTCGGCTTCGGCCGCCTCGCCGGCCCGCTCGACATGACCGGGCTCGTCATTGCGCCAGTTTCCCGCCCGTATGTTCTCAGCCGCCCGCGCGTTGTACTGGACCGGCCGCTGAAACATTACCGAGATGACCCGCCGCAGCTCTTCCATCTTGTAGCCGCGAATGTCGCAACCGTCCAACTCCACCCGGCCTTCCTCTGGATCGTAGAAGCGGCACAGCAGACGAATGAGCGTGCTCTTGCCGGCTCCGTTCGGCCCCACCACCGCTGCAATCTGCCCAGCCGCAACCGTCAGATCCAAGCCATCCAGCGCCAGACTCTCACCACCGGGGTAACGGAAGCGGACGCCACGGAAGGCGATTCCCTCCCGCAGAACCGCCGGCGCTCCCCGCGGCGCGGCCGGGTTCACGACACCGGGATCGAGGTCAAGATATTCGAACAGGTTCCCGAGAAAGAGGATGTTCGTATAGAGCTCACCGGCGTTGCCCAGCAGGGACCGCATGAGCTGCAAACCCTTCTGAAACGCCTGGAAGAACAGCGCCACGTCGCCCAGCGTCACGCGCCCCGAGATCGCCTGCCACAACATCCAGAGCATCGCGCCGCCCATTACCACGAGTCCAAGAACTCCCGCCCCTGTCTTCGCCAGCGCCTGGTCGCGAATCAGCCGGAGCCGCTCCGTACGCAGCTTCGTCCGGACCGAGTTGTAGGCGTCCCGAAAGTGGCCGCTCAAATCGAAGAGCCGCATCTCCGCCGCCGTGCCGCGGTCGGTCAGCAGCCAGTCGTAGTACCAGGCCGCCCGCTCATCCGGAGTCCGGCGGCGGCGCCACTCGTGCTGCCGGACAGTGTGCCGCAAGACCACCAGGAGGGCCGGAGCCGTTCCCGCCAGAAGCAGGACCGGAACCCACCAGCCGAACCGGAGCAGAACCGCGCCCATCGCCACTAGCGTGAGTGCGCTCCGCGCCATGCCGCTGGCGGCGTCAATCAGTTGCACCGGGCGGTACGAAGCGTCTGTCCTGGCGCGGTGGAGATGGTCGTAGAACTCGGGCCAGTCATAGAAGGACAGATCCACCCGCGCCGCCTGTTCGTGGATCAACGCCTGAACATGATCCTGCACCAGCTCCGCCTGCGCCGTCCTCACCAAGGCTGCCAGGCTTTCCATCGCCTCCGCGGCCAGCATCAGCAATCCCATTCCCACGGCCAGCGCCAGCGTGAGCCTCACTTCTCCCGCGCCCTGAACGGTAGCGACAAGGCTGTCCACTACCGCCTTCGTCAAATAGACCTGCGCTACCGGCAGCAGACCCTGCACCACCACCAGCGCTGCCGATGCTACCGTCCAGGCGGGCGCCGCCGCCCACACCAGGCGAAGCGCCCGCGGGACAAAGGGTAACTGGCTTCGCAGCTTGGCGAGCCGTTCGTCAACGTACTGGAGGAGGTTCCTCACAAACAGAACTCACATCATACAACCTGGACGTCGAATGTTCGCGGCGCTCGGATACGCTTCCCGCCGTGGCTCGCCGGCGGGCTAAACGCCTGCCCCCGCCGGCGGCATTGGGGCAAACCGGTCCAGTTCCGGGCCGCCCAAATACGCTTGCCCGTCCAACTCCACCCAAGCGTGCGCTTCGAGCGCTTGATCCCGCGGTTTCGCCACCCCGATGCGCAGTGCCGCCGGATAACCCCGCCTGCGCAGCATTGCTTGGAGCGCCAGCGCCCGCGTCAGGCAGGTGGCGCGGGGCGTAAGGGCGCTGCTCGCGGATACGGCCCAGGCGGCGTAATCGGCTGAAACCCCGCCCGCTCCAGCCTGGCGGCTGCCGCCCAGGCCGTTCACGAAGGCCCCCAATTTCCGGAACGGAACGAGCGACAAGCCAGCGCGAGCCGCCCAGTGAAAGCCGAGCGCTTCCAACAACATCATCTTCCGTGAAAACGGCAGCCGTAGAAAACGCTGGAACCGTTCGATGAACCAAACACCCATGGAATCTTCCCTAGTGTACGCACGGCCACACCGGGTCTCAATAGGCCGGATGCCGGGCGTTGGAGTCCGGACCGGGCTTCCGATAGAATCTCGGTGATCCATGCCATCCACCGAAGACCACGAACAAACTCGCGCCGGCGCTGCAATCTGGATCGCCATTGTGCTCTCCGGGCTGCTGGCTCTGGGCAGCGGCTGGATACTGGTCTCCGGGGACTGGGAGGCCGCGGACCCCGAATCGGTTGTGCACCGAATCCGTGCCTCGCTCGTCTGTGGGTTTTCCCTGCTAATCTTCCTTCTCCTGTTCTTGCCGGCCCTTCGACGTAAGCGCAGCCCGGAACCGGGCCCTCTTGCCGCTCCCTGGTGGACCGAACCCATCGGAGACGCCACCCCCGATGCCGTGTTCATCTTCGATGACCAATTGCTCATCCGCTCCGCCAACAAGGGCGCGGAGGAACTCTTCGGATACCCGGTGCGCGAACTGGCCGGCCAATCCCTGTTCCGACTGATTAACGCGACCACGCAGTTCTCCGATGCCCGGGCCCTGGAACAGACGCACGACCGCAAAGGCATGGTCCTCGAACTGACGGGGCGCCGGCGGAACGGCTCGGAACTGCCCGTGGAATTCCACGTCACCCATTTCGAGCGCGGCTCCCGCGGTATCTATCTGGCCATGTGCCGCGAGCGAAAACCGGCGGCAGCCGGGATCCGCGGCGCTTCCCCTGAAGTCGACTGGCCGGACCGATTCATCACACACGCCGGCAAAGAAATCGACACCGCCGTCACCACTATCCTCGGCTACTCCGACGTCATCCTCGGTTCCCTTCCCGGCCAAAGCTCGAATCGCGGCGACGTGAATCAGATCCGGGCGAGCGGAGAGCATCTCGCCGGTCTGGCGCAGATCCTCCAAATCGTCGGCCGCACTCCCTCCAAACGCGGCCGTGCAGTCGATATCCATGAATGGCTGCGCGGTCTGCCCGAAACCGCCTCCACGGAAGGCAGCCAGCGCGTCACCCTGCAACTCAAAGCCGAACATCCGGTTGTCCGCGTCGAGACCGCTTATCTCGGAATCGTCATGGCCAGACTGCTCAACCCGTCCGGTGAATCCAAACGGGCGATTCTCGTCCGCACCAGCAACGGTCCGGCTGACGAAGGACGCGGGCTGTCCATCGAAGTGACACGTCCCGCGTCAATGCCTCGCCTGGATCCACTAACCTATGAGCTGGCGTGCGGCATCCTTGGCAAGACCGGGTGCCGGCTCGACGCCCACGAGGACCCTGACGGCGCCGTACACTTCACCGTCTCCTGTCCTCTGAACTGATGCCGCCGGAACGGCTGACCGCTCCAAGTCCTCCAACACGGCTGCGCAGAGCCCCGCGGTATCTCCACCCCGGGCCGGCAACAGCCGCACCGGGACGCGGCCGGCGAGCCGTGCAAGCGCATCAAAATTACGCCGCTGATGTTCCACGCCGGGCAGATGGTTCAGGTAAGTGTTGCCGATCAGGGCCAGCGCTGCGTCAGACGGCTTCATCCCGGCCACCTCTATTCCGGCGGTCTTCGTTCGCTCCGTAAGAAAGTAGATGGCACGGATCGGAACCGGGTCTTCCATCGCCCGAAACTCATCCACATCGATAGCCAGGTAGCGTTTGGGCCACGGAGAAGCAATCTCGGGAAGGGCGTCAGGACAACCGAACAAAGCCGAAACCGAATCCGGCCAAAGATTCACCCGCGGGTAACCCTTCCGGACTCCGAACCGCCCCCCGCTCTCCACCACTGCCGCGATGTCTTCCGTGATAACCGGACAACCGCTGAGGGACATCGCCGCCGCGATCGTCGATTTGCCCGCCCCCGAATCCCCCGTGAACAATACCGCGCCCGCGTTGCATAGGATCGCCGACGCGTGTATTGCCGTCACCCCGCGCAGCCGGAGCGCGAAGCCCAGCGCCGGGCCGGCGACGTAACAGGCCGTATCCGCGAAGCTGAGCGCCGCGGGCGAATACGCGCGAATGCGGCTGGCCGCGCCACTTACCTCGATTCGAGTGCCGTCGTCGTAGACGAAGCAATACCCGCCCGCACGGCGCCAGATGCGGAGATGCGGCCGGCCGTCGATGCCACACTCGCCGCTGCGGAACCAGGGCTCCTCCGCAGCCCAGTGCGGGGATGGTTCCGCGGTCTTCTCGTTTATGAATTCGACCACGACATCAGGCTCCGGTTTCCGTCCTTCCCGAAGAAATCCGGGTATGGGCGCATTCGAGGAAATCTGCAAGCCATAGGCGATGTAATCGAACGGCATGATCCGAATCTAGCTTTTCTTCTTCCCTTGCTTGTGGAACGGCGGCGTTCCACCGTCCCGTTTCGGACCACCTTTAATGCTCTCCGTGAGATCCGCTAGACTCCCAAAGCACTGGAACTTAGGCTTCTCGTATGGCAACCTCTTCTCTCTGTCCTTATGCCGCACGGCGACTCCCCCAAATCAGTCCCGGCTCTACGGCCTCGAGATCCGTGAGGTAATTGCCGAGAGCCGTGGGACGTAGATCCACGAATACGTCAACGCTGCCCGAAGCCAGCCTGCGTTCGAGCAAACTCTGACTGACATACCGGCGAACTTCCGGATGGATCGCGGCTTCAAACCGGCCGCCCCGCCGCAGGTGAACTTCCTCCGGTGTGGTGGGAAGAGCTGTCTTGGGCCGGCGCAGAACACTGCTCGGAAGCCGGCCTCTCATTGCCGCCCGCAGCAGTCCTTTGTCTTCCATCCACGGAGAAGCCGGTAAGGAAAGGCAGAACCTCGCCAGGCGCACATCGAGGAGCGGGTGCCGGACGTCCAGATTACAGCCGGTGGCCCCGGGGTGAAAAGACTCGAACGAAGCCGGCCAGATCGGGTCCCGAAGAAGCCGGTAGGCCGCGGGATGCCTCGGGTGCTCCGGACTGGATTGCTCTTCCGCCCCCCTCCAGCGGGAGCGTAAATCGAACCGGGCTTCGAAGTCAGGATCCAACCACGCCGGAAACGCCGGTTCCCAATCCGAGTCCCCTCCGAGCTTCCCGCGCAATGCCTGCCGGATACCGGTACGGGGCAGCCACCCGTGCGCCGTCAGGCACCGGGCATACTCACGCGCCGCTGTTCTCAGGTTTCCGGATCGGAGCATCGCATAAAGTTGTCCCTCCCGCTGGTCGAGTATCTCGTCACCGCCGTTCCCGTGCAGAGCCACCGGAGAGAACTCCGCCGCCATTCGGAACTGATCCATCCAGAGGGCGTAAAACGGCGTGTTCTGCGGTTCCGCCGGCCGGTAGAGGGAACCCGCCGGCCGTCTGAAGAATTCATAGTCGTCCGCTTGCAGGAAGGAGACGGGAATCCCGATATGCTTGGCTGCCAGCTCGGCGTAAAAGCGCTCGTCGTTCGGGATGACACGATCATAAACCGTGCAGAATGCGCGGACGGAGCAAGCGTACCCCGCGCGCTCCGCCAACTCGGCCGCGGCCGCGGCCACCGCGGTGGAATCGACTCCTCCGCTCATCAGAACCGCCACCCGGTCCGATCGCATCCGGTCCCGCACCGCCACGCGCAGCAGTTCCCGAAAATGCTCCAGGTAGTCCTCCGGGTCGCGATAGCGAAGCTCTTCGTCCACGGGGAGACGCCAGTACCGGCGGGTTTCCACCCGGCCTTCCGACCAGCTCAAACAGTGCGCCGGCGGAAGGCGCCGGATGTCGGCAAAGTATGTCGATTCGAGATCGCGATTGAAATCAAACAGAAGGAAGTCGCCAACCGCCTGGTCGTTGAGGCGGCTCGACACGGCCGCGTGCCGCCGGATCGAGCTCAGAGTGTTGCTGAAAACGAAATCGCCGTTCTTCTCCGCAAAGTAAAACGGCTTGAACCCGAACTGATCCCGGGCACAGAATAGCCTCCGCCGGCCGGCATCCCAGATCGCAAACGCAAAATCGCCGGTCAATCGTTCAACGCAATCCGTTTCCCACGCCCGGTACGCCCGGAGAATCAATTCGACGTCACCGGTGTCCGTAGTGATGACCTCTCCCGCCCGCGCGAGATCCGCCCGGAGGATTCCCCGGTTGTCCAACCGCGCGTCGGCTATGATCCAGATGGTTCCATCCAGTGACAGCGCCTGCCCCCCGCAATTGGGAGTGCCGGAATTCGCCTGCTCGACAACCGCCAACGCCACGTTGGGCTCCGGCATGCCTCGACGCTCATGGTCGCCTTGCGGACGGAGACGCACTGCCATCTCGTCAAGCATCCGCTCGTCAACGGCGGCCCCTTCCCGCCGCACTACGCCTGAAATACCACTCATGATTCTCGCCGCGGCTATCCTTTCGAACAGAATCGGCATATACCGCCGAAAACCTTACGCCTGCTACACCTCCCGCCAGCCGCCATCCCTAAAGTAATGCCGCCCGCCGCCCGAAATTACGAATTACAACCGTAGTCAACTTGTCATGGCCACTTTGATCCCAGGGAGCCAGTCCGGCGGCGCCCGCCCTGTTCCGCCTCCTGCCGCGACGGCGCTGCAGACATCCTCTGCCGAGGCGCAGTACGTATATGATTACAGGGACGATATCTCTGACACCGGCGGCCTGCTCGAATACTGGCACATCTTACGAAGTCACATCGGGCTGCTCATCGTCTGCGCATTCGCCGGCGCAATGCTCGCTCTCCTCTACACGATTCCGCAGACACCTGTATACCGCGCCTCCACTACGCTCGAGATCCAGATTTTGAATCCCGAGTTTATGAAGATGTACGAGGTCAACATGTTTGACGACTCGTCGCAATCCTGGGACAACAAGGACATCCAGACCCAAATCGAGATCATGCAGAGCGAGGCGCTGCTCAACCGAGTGATTACAAAACTGGGCCGTCCCGCTGAAGACTACGCTGTAGAAACCGGACGCCTCGCCGCCTGGCGCAAGGCACTCAATCTGCCCGCCCCGGAGCCCGCTACTCCTCACGCCGCCGCGCTCGCCGAAGCAGCCGGAAACCTGAAGGTGCGAACCCGGGGAGAAACACGCATCGTCGAGCTCAGCACCCAATCCACCTCGCCGGCGGTGGCCGCCGAATTTGTCAATACACTCAGCGAGGAATACGTCCAGCAGAATCTCGAATCGCGGTGGGAAATGACACAGCGTACCGGCAAATGGCTGCAGCGGCAACTGGAGGACATGCGGGTCAACCTCGAGCGGTCCGAGGAGGAATTGCAGGCCTACGCGCGCAAGTCGGGTCTGCTGTACACGTCCGATTCCGGCAGCGTTGCCGAGGATAAACTGCGCCAGCTACAGCACTCTCTCTCGGCGGTGCAGGCTGACCGCGTCGCGAAGCAGTCGCGCTATGAAATGGTCACCACCAGCCCGCCGGAGGCTCTGCCCGACGTCCTGGCCGACAACTCCCTCCGGGCGTATCAGGCAAAACTCACCGAACTGCGCACCGCGAAGGCCGACTTGGCGACGACGTTCACCGCCGAGCATTCCAAGGTTCAGCGCGTGGATGCGCAGATCGCCGCGCTGTTATCGGCCCTCGAAAGCGAGCGCGCGGCCATCGTGAAACGGATCCAGAACGAGTACGAAGAGGCCCTCCGGCGCGAACGGCTCCTGGCCCGGGACTACGAGGCCCAAGCCACGATCGTGAACGAGGAGTCCGCCAAGTCTGTGCAGTACAACATCCTCCGCCGGGAAGTGGATTCGAACCGTGAGCTCTATGAAACGATGCTCGAACGGGTAAAGTCAGCGGCCGTTGCCTCCGCGCTGCGCGCCAGCAACATTCGGGTAGTCGACCCGGCCCAGCCGTCCGGCTCCCCCGTCGGCAAGAACCTGCTACGGTCTGGCCTCGTGGGGCTGATGCTCGGCGGGTTCCTCGGAGTCGTCTTTGTAATTGGCCGGGACCGCATGGACCGGAGCGTCAAGCATCCGGGCGACCTGACCTTGTACTCGAATCTGCGGGAACTCGGAACGATACCAGCCGCCCCTCCGCGAGGCAAACTGCGCATCATCTACCGCCCGAAGAAGCGATCAAAACCGCAGGATCCAGCAAAACCCCTGGCGCTCACCCGGGCCGCGCCGGCGTTGCCGCGTTGCATCGAGTCCATCACCGCGCACGGCAGACCGTCGCTTGTCGCCGAGTCGTTCCGGGCCGCCGCCACCTCCATCCTCTTCTCCGGCGAGCACGGACGGCGGCCTTCGGTGTTGACCGTCACCAGCCCGTATCCGGACGAGGGAAAAACCACGGTCACCAGCAACCTCGCCATCGCCTTGGCTGAAGTGAACCAGCGAGTGCTCGTTATTGACGCCGATCTTCGCAAACCCCGCATGCACGAAGTCTTTGCCACCGAGAACACCGCGGGGCTCGTGGACCTGCTGCGCGAGAACGGTCCCGTGGACCCGGACTCCATCAGACGGTTTATCCACCAGACCGTGATTGACAAACTATTTCTGCTGCCCGGCGGCAACCCGGTGATGGACCCCACGAATTTGCTCCACTCGCCGCGGATGGCCCCTCTGCTTGAAATTGGCGAACGGGAATTCGACACCGTCTTGATCGACACTCCGCCGATGATGCAAATGCCCGACGCGCGCGTCATCGGCCGTCTCTCCCAAGCCGTCATTCTGGTGGTCCGCGCCGGCAAGACCAACCGCGAAACCGCTCTGGTCGCCAGCCAGCGCTTCGCCGAAGACGGTACCCGCGTGCTCGGCTCCATCCTCAACTGCTGGAACCCCGAGCGCTCCGGACAATACGGCCCCTATGAACGCTACTATCAGTACTATGCTTCCAGGGCAACCTAAGAGTTCGATTAGCGATAATTAAAATTGGCCGAATCAGCCCACAACTCGGACGCCTTCTACTGCTGCCACGGTCTGAGCCTCGTGAGTGACATACCGCTGCCGCTCCATACCACGGCAAAACCCGCTCTCCCCGATTGGAGCATTCGCCTTGAATCAACGGCAGCCTTCGGCCAGAGTGCGATTCGATGGGACGCAGCCGATCCTAGCGAGCCGGCTCCCGCCTGGATGCGCACTGGACGCTCGGCACGGGATCTCTACCTGGTTTTTCCCGACCTGGCCCGGTTCCTGGTGAGCCCGGAAAACCGCTGCATTCATGCCACGCCGGAGTCCGGAGTGCCGGAGACGACCCTCGGCCACCTCCTCCTGAACCAGGTGATTCCGCTTGCCCTCGCCAACGAGGGCCATCTCATGCTGCACGCCAGCGTTGTCGCCGCCCCTGACGTCACGGTCGCGTTCCTCGGGGAAACTGGCGCCGGTAAAACCACCATGGCCACGGCGCTGGCACTGCGCGGCTGGCCGCTTGTGACCGAGGACGTGGTACGGCTCGAGTTCGCGCCGGATGGAGTTCTATGCCATCCCTGCCCCAGCCCGCCTCGGCTATGGCCTGACAGCCTGGCGAATCTGTTTCCTCACCGCCAGCCGGACGCCGAGGCGGTCGCCCACTATACGGCCAAGCTCCGAATCACGATTGACCCGGCAGGCGCCATCACCTTCACCAACGATCCAGTGAAACTCGACGTCATCGCCCTGCTAGCCGCTCAGGACGGCGGCGACAAGGCAACTCCTGGTATGACACCCGTTCACCGCCATCAGGCCTTCGAGAAAACAATACTGTCGCTGTTCCGTCTGAAGCCCATGTCCGATGCCCAGATCCGGCGCGAATTTGACTGGGCCACCGAACTTGCTCGCCGGGTACCTTTCTATCATCTCCGTTACTCCCGCGAGTTCAGCTCACTGCCCGCCGTGGCGGAGCTTCTTTCCGGTCCCCTCGGACGCTCCGGCCAGACCCCCAGGTATTTGCCGGCCAAACGCACCGGACGCGCCAACCAGTAGAACCATTGCAGCCGCACCGGCAGTGGCCATGCCCGCCAATCCGCGATCGTCGGATGGAAGATCCCATAAAGAGCATGACGGAGCGCTGGGCTCATCCCGCCGCTCAGCCTTGAGTAGTATCGGATCCCGTCCAGCGGACCCTGGCGCGGGGCTTTCAAACGGAACATCCGGTCCTGAATCGACCGGCTGAGCGCTATCACGTGGGGATCGCAACGGCTCCGCTCAAGGAGGCCGGGAGGAACCGGCGCCGCGAGAAGCTCCGCCGCGAGGTTGAGCCCGAGCAGCACCATCCGCAAACAGCGCCGCTCCTCGGCCTGCCGGGTTACGCGCCCCCAGTCGATGTCCGGCCGCACCACCATATACCGCGCCAGGTCACACACATGCGACAGTTGCTGCCAGTACTCTTTGCAGCCATGAAAGCAGAGGTAGAGCGCCAGGTCGTCCCGATCGAAAACGGACGTCTCGATGCCTTCCCACTCCATCGTCTGCAACCGTGCCCAGAGCGACTCCGTATCGAGCGGACAAGGAGTCGGCTCGCGATGAAGCTGCCAGTGCAATTCGACGGCACAGTCCTTGCGGTCAGTGAAAAGGAGTTGTCCATTCTGGCGAGTGATCCAATTGCGGTCGGGGCGCATCCCGGGCGCCTCGGCCCTAAAGCCGCATGCTTCCAGCACGCTCCAGCCGTCGGCAACCGCATCTCGCCGGACAAGAATGTCCAGGTCACAATAATCCCTGAGCAAGCGCGGCCCCCAGAGGATTGCATCGAGGATCGGCCCCTTGAAAGGAACCACCGGAATTCCGGCTTTCTGGAAGGCGGTCAGAAGTTGCCGCAACCGGTGACCCTGCGCCATATTCCGTGCCACTCCGCGGAGGGTGCGTTCCCGGCCATCCGGCACTGCCGCGGCCAGCAGCAGCCCGGCGTGGTGGGCTTCCGCGAGTTCCCACAACTCCGGCGGCAACGGCCCCGCCGCGCCAACCTTCTCCCCGCGGCAGGCCGCCAGCAAAATACGGATCTCCTCCGGGGTGAGCCGTGCTTCGCCGCCCGATCTATGCATGGAATCCAATATCGATCATAATGGGACTTTGCGACATGTTGCTCCAGCTAGGCCGAGCGCTGTGGGGCACGAAAGCCGGCAGATGACCGAACTCGACTTCTCCCAACGCGTGGTGGTCCCCGAGGATACCCTCTTCCGTGAAATCGAAGGCGAGTCGGTGATCCTAAGCCTTGAAACCCAGAATTACTACGGCCTGGACCCCGTCGGAACCCGGATGTGGAACTTGCTGGCTGGCTCCGCGTCCATTCAAGCAGCCTACGAGCAACTGCTCGAGGAGTACGAGGTCGATGAGAAAACGCTGGGCGCCGACATTACCGAACTCCTGAGCAAACTGGTCGAACAGAAGCTCGTCCGGCTCGAAGTTCCAACCCCGCGGCCGTGAGCGGAACCGCCGGCCCCTGCCATCACAACGCACGGCTAGCCGGCCCCCCCTGCGAGCTTTGGTCGGACGGTAGGCTTTCAACTCGAAGGCAAGGCCGCCGCATCCACGAACAGCAGAAACGGCCGCCGGATACGCCATTTTCCGGTACGCGAGTCGTACTCGCCGATCATGCGGGAACCGCAGTAGAGGCGCCGAACGGGAACACCGTCGAGCACGAGCGAAACCACCCTCGGCTTCCAACGCTCCGGCAGCAGGTGGCGGCACACTCCGCTCCGCGCCACCGCCCGGTACGCCGGTCCGAGCCATCGCCCCCCAAGCCGCAACCCTCTCCGCATCAACCGTCTCCACGTGACGAACAGCCGCCCGGCGAGCCCGCCGTGAATAACGCACCGTTTTTGCCCACGCCACGCTGCAACCACGTGTCCGAGGATGTCGCCCTGGACAATTCTTTCCGCATCATCGAACCGGTTGTTGTCTCCCCGGGTACGGATTCCATTCTCGGCAACCTGGATCACGCGGTGAACCACGGGGAGTTGATTGCGCCGCGACCGGAACAGAACCACATCTCCCGCCCGCACCGGCCGATCGCCGTACGGCTCCACCTCGAGCAGTTCGCGGCCCCGCAACACCGGCTCCATGCTCGAGCCGATCGAAGCGCAGCAGCGGAACCGCTTCCGGCCGGTAGTCTCAATGTCGAACAACGGCGCTTGGCCGGATTGGGTTGCCGGATTCACTGTTCGTCCAACACCTTCCCGATCATTTCCCAAAACCTGCCCGTGAGGCTGAGTCGCAACCGGTAGGCAGGCGTCTCTTTGGCGAAGCGGCAGATGTTGTCCATAGCGGTTTCGCAGAGCCAGCGAAGGTCCGGATCATGCCGGAGGTCGCCGGGAATCGCCGCAGCTTGTCTGAAAGACTCGAGCAGGGCGCACGCCGCTTCGGCTTGCCGCAGCGGCTGAACCGCATCCTCTTCCGCCTGCGACAGGAAAAAAACCGCCCGGGCCGCCGTCACGCGCTTCACGTCGATCCTGCGACGGCCCTCCACCCCGAGCACTGAAGCGGGGTTGGGCCATGGATGCGCGCGGTAACTGCCGTTCTCCACGATCAGCGTTGTGTCATCGCTCAGAGATTCCCAGGGATTGGGAAGCCTGGCGCTAGCGGTGCTTTTCCCCGTTCCGCCCGGACCTGCGAGCACGACACCTTGGCCAAGACGGTCCGCGAGGGCGCCGTGTAGCGGAAAGCCGCCTCGGGTTACCTCGCCGAAGCTCATCAGTTGCACGATCCCTTGCCGCAGCCGGAAAGGATGCGTGCCATCGGGTGAAATCAGAAAATGCTTCGTGGCGCCATTCAACTTGCGAGCCAGGTGCGCCGCGCCCAACGTGCCCGGCATCGCTTCCGCCGATGCGGGTTCAGCTAACCGATCGGCGGCGAGTTCCACGGCGGAGTCATCACCCGAGAAGACACTGCCCAAGTCGTCGATTAGCATCGAAGTGGAGGCGTCCCCTCCCGAAAACCGCCACGCCGCTCCACTCGCCAGTTCTATGTACATTGCGTGAAAGGTATCGCTCAGCTATCGCTCGCGAGCTCTCCGTTGCGCCCGAGGATGCCACTTTCACATTTGCCGCCCGCTGCGTTACCGGTCTCACATCCGCCGGCTAAACCGCCGGGCTCGCAGTTCGGCGTCGCACTGGAACCGGGCTCGCAGTTTGCCGCCGCCCCCTGGACGAGGGCGCCAAGCGGAAGCAAGACGGGCTTTTCAAACTTCTTCTTGCTCATTACCGAATCTTCTCCGAATAACTGACACCCAGCCGCGAAGCTGGGAAATGTCCGGCCTTGTTGGCCTCAACGCAGAACCAGTGGGGCGCGAGTAGACTGCCCGATCGCTGGTAGTTTTGCGCCACGCAGGAACCAAGGCACCGGCGCTTCATGAGACACTCGCCGCAGATCCCGCCAAGGGCTTCCGGGACGCCTTCCCGCAGTTGCTTCAATCTCGGATGGCGGCGCCAAATTGTGTCGAGGCGGTCGCGGCCCACCTCCCCATATACCAGATCGGCGACGCTTTCGCCCACCCCACAGATCGCATAGTGGCCGCCCGGCAACACTCCCAGAATGCTAAGAATGCCACACGCGCCGCCGTTACCGTTCGCAATCCGGCTGAGCGGGCGGAACGCCATCGGGTAGTCGAAATGGAGCCGCAGCTTCGTGCGCGGCTGCACATCCGTTTCCACCCAGCGGCCGATCCTGATGAGTTCCCGCACGTCGAGAGCCCCGGCGCCGTTCACATAGCGTATTGGATCACCTCGCCCCATCGGCTGAACAATGTTGAACTTCACCGAGGCGCCACCGAGTTCTTCGGCGAGCGCTATCACCGCTTCGATCTGGTCTACATTGCGGCGCATGACGGTGAAGATCACCTGCGGCGGCAAACCGGCGTCCACGAGATTCCGGATCCCCTGTTTGGCCGCCTCGAAGCAGCCGCGAACGCCGCGCACCCATTCGTGGGTCTCCGCGTCGGCTCCGTCGAGACTTACCGAGACGAAGGCGTTCCTGCACGCGGCGATACGCTTCGCCAGTAGCGAGGAGCACAGGACTCCGTTCGTCTCCAGACGCATCGACAGGTTCTCGCTCTGCACGAACTCGAGCAGGGTTTCGATCTGCGGGTGCAGCAGCGGCTCGCCGCCGGTCAGCTTCACAGCGCTCAGGCCCAGCGGCGTCGCCTCGCGAATGGCGGTCTCGAAGTGTTCCACAGACAACAGTGCGGCCTTCGCCTCAGGATCGAACTTCGGCGCCAGGTAGCAGTGCCGGCAGGCGAGATTGCAGCCCTGGGTGAGATAGAAATAGAGCTGCGTGAGCGGCGGCACGCCGTTCTCTTCCGCGGTCTTCTCCGGCGGTTTCCCGTTGCCGCTCATGCCCGCGCTCCTCTAACCGGTGCCTGAGCATCCAGTCCGGGAATCCGCCCCCCGCTTTCCAGGTAGCGGCGGAGACACGCGTCCGGGGATGGGTGGTCGATCTTCCCCGTCAGCGAGTAGGCCAGACCCGGGCAGTTGCCGGTGCAATAACCGATGTAGTCGCAGCCCCGGCAGTACTCGAAGCTGTCGAGCGGAATCTCGCTACGCCGGCGCATCGCCTGCAGGTGCGGATGCGTTTGCCAGACCTCCAACAGCGAATCCCGGTTCATCCAACCAAGGACGGTGTGCGCGAGCATGTTGCAGATCACGTAGGCTCCATCGGCGCGTACCGCCAGCTTATTCGTGGGACAGCCGCATGCCGTCAGGCGTCCGCCCCGCGGGGATGGCGGAGCGTCTTTCCGGCGCTTCTCTTCCATTTCCCTCCACATCCTTGCCTCGGCCAGTGGCCCGGCCGCGGCGCTGATCCGGCCGCCGTAGCGCTCGTTCAAACGGACCAGGGTCTCCATGGCCTGACAGCGGTCGTCGTTCGATAGCATCACGCCGCCCGCATTGCGCTGGCAGGCGCCCAAGTAGCCGGCCGAATTGGTACCAAATCCGTTGAGGCCGAGATCCTCGAGGAGGAACTTGGCGGCCGATTCCAGATCATCGACGTTGTGGTGCGTGATCGTCAGCCGGACAGCGGCGTTCACGCCATGGCGCTGCAGCGTCTTGAGGCCCCGGACCGCAGCGTCGAACGATCCTCGGCCCCGGCATGCGTCGTGAGTCTCGGAGCGGGATCCATCGATGGAGATCTGCACGCAGTCGCAGCGGCCCGTCCCGGCCAGGTACTCGGCGATCCCGTCATCGATGAGTCCGCCGTTTGAGAGCAGCGAGAAGCGCATACGGTTGCGCACCACCCCATCGAGGATCTCGCGCAGGTCTTCCCGGAGGAACGGCTCGCCCCCGGCGATGCAGAGGTGCATCACCGCGGCGTCACGGCACTCCTCGAAAAAGCTGAGCCAGCCGGAGGGAGGAAGATCAGAGTATTCAACCGCGGGGTTCTCGAAATAGTAGCAGTACTTGCAGCGCAGATTGCACCGGGATGTGATCTCGACGTCGATCGAGCGTGGCGAGCGCATCGCCGGCGCCGCCTGGCACGTGGAACAGGTCATTCGCTGTGCGTTCCGAATCTGTTGCGTTTCTCAGGCTTCGCACGGAGCTTCGTATCCGGCGAAGCCCTGTTTGATCAGATCTTCGACAAATTCTCCGAGGTGTTCCGTCGCGAAGGCGGGCACCTCGTCAAACTCCTCCTCGACCGCCGCGACGATCGATGACAAATCGTGCTTTCCATCGAGCAATTTCCAGACGGCGATTCCGACCGGATTGATTCCGACGGCGTTCGCCGTGTCCGGGTTGAACAGAATCGCCCAGTCGTCAAACTCCTCGCGAAGGACGACCGCGGGGTTGACAACCGGTTTTGCGACGGCATTCATAACTTTTCATGAAAGCATATGTCATATGTCAATTTGATGACAACTAGCTGATTTGGCGGCCCACCGGGGTGGCGGCGAGGAGGCCGGGCGGGGCAGCCGGGGGCCGGGCAGCAGGGTTGCGGGGCGGCCGGGCAGGCGGCCACGAGGGGTGGAGGGCGGCGGCGAGGCCGGGGGGCCGGGCAGCCGGGGTAGCGGGGCGGCCGGGCAGGGGGTGGGTGAGGGGGTTAGTGGATGGGAGCGAGGGTGACGTCGTCGAGCCAGGAGGAGCCGGCGAGTTTGTTGTCGATCTTTAGGGATTCGTCGCGGGCGAGGGTGAGGGTGACGGGGGTGGAGGGGGCGGTGGTGCGGAAGGTGTGGGTCAGGGTGAGCCAGCCGTCGGAGGTTCCGTTGAGTTTTTGGGACTGCCACGCGAGGCCGGGGCGGGGGGAGGCGAGGCGGAGGTAGAGGCCCTCGTTGGTGGTGACGGCCCGGGTGCGGATGCGGGCCTCGATGCGCCAGGAGCCGGGAGGGAGGTAGGCGGTCTGGGCGGCGTGGCGGTAAACGAGATTATGGGCGCCGTCGAAAGTGACCTTCAGGGCCCAGCCGCCATCGGCGCCTTCGGGGACGCGGACGGCGCGGGCGCCCTCGGCGGGGCGGATCACCCAGTCGAGGGGGGCGCCGGTGAGTTCGCGCTCGAAGCCGCCGTTAAAGAGGCGGTTGGCGGCGGGGAAATCGCCGGCGCGAGGGCCGAGTTGGGCGGCCCAGGCGGCGACGGCGTCTTCATACTGGTTATTCCTGATCAGAAATCCGGTGTAGGCGGCGGCGGTGTCATCGCTGGTCCAGCCCTTCCGGCGCAGAGAGGTCCAGGGGAGGGCGGCGGCGTCCGGTTCGGCCCACGCAAGCAAGTTGCCAAAATACGATTCCCAGGTCCGGCGATCTTCGGGCAATCCGTGGGCCAGGACGTCTGCAATTGCGATCTCGAGACGCCGGTAGTAGCTGAAAATGACGCCGTCGAAGGCGTCTGTCTGCACGAGTATACGGGCCATTAAGTCCATTGCCTCGGCACGTTCGCCTTCGGAGATCCAGAAATTCGCCGCCCGCATCAGCACCGGCGGGACGTCGGAGCCGAGCTCGGCGGCCCGGCGCATGCAGCGCTTCGCCCGATCGAGATCGCCGGCCGCAGCCAGCGATTCGCCGAGGTCGCTCCAGCGGTACGGATTGCCCGGATCCCCGGCCAGAGCGGCTTCCGGCGTCAGCGGCTCATTCCGCCAGCCAGCAGCCGGGTCCGTCAAACGGTCCGCCGCGGCGCGGTCTTGCATCACCAGCAGGTGGGCGACAGCAATCCCTATGACCCCAAGGGAAAATAGACTAAGAATGATCCGGGACATCCGCTAATTCTCAAAGAGCGCTTTCTATTCTCGCCCGGCTGCACGAAAAAATCCAGGTGTAAGACAAATGAAACCAGAAATATTATATATCGCCCTAAAGTTCTCTTTTCGTGTTGACGAAAGTTTACATGTGTGGTACCTTCAGCTTTCCGGTGTTTGCGGACCCGTTTCTCGGTAATCTTTACCAAGTCCGCAAGTACCGGTCGTAAGGACCTGGAAAATGGGACTGACGGAGCGGTAGCTTTGTCTCAATTTTCAGGTCACAACCCCTTAAACGCAGCCAGCCGGCGCGTGTAACCCGTTTTACAACAAAGACTTCCATGGCACAACCGAACCGGATGACACGTATGGTCAGCTTTCGCGTATCGGACGAGGAGTACCAGCAGCTTTCCGAGACCTGTGTGGCCACGAATGCTCGCAGCCTGTCCGACGTCGCCCGCGAAGCTGTCCATTTCTGGATGGAACACACCAGCCCGGCCGATGATAGTTCGATTACCGGCCGGCTACGGACCCTCGAAGAGAAGGTGGAGCAGCTCGCTGTCGAGCTCGGCCGCCTCTGCGAGGGGGCGAACGGAAGTTCGAATTAGTCTCTCATGAATCGTCTTCTTGCTTGCATTTGCTGCGCTCTTTGCCTCGGGCTTGCCGGCCTGCAGGCTGCCACGCAATACATCCTTGGTCCGGAGGACCAGATCGCGATCCGCGTGCTCGACCTCGAGGAGTTCCCCAAGGAGCCGCTCCGGATCGACGCGAGCGGCAACATTTCGCTGCCGCTGATCGGCACGGTGGAGGCCGGCGGCAAGACCGTGAACCAGCTCGAAACCGAGATCGCCGACCGGGTGAAGAAGTATCTCG
The DNA here is from genome assembly GCA_964468205.1 of uncultured Solibacteraceae bacterium. Taxonomy (GTDB): domain Bacteria; phylum Acidobacteriota; class Terriglobia; order Bryobacterales; family Bryobacteraceae; genus CAWELS01. The sequence continues at coordinate 30,040 of CAYXVG010000064.1, forward strand.
TCAACCCGCAGGTGACGGTGTCGATCGCCGAGTTCCGGCCGCGGCCGGTCTCGATCTTCGGGGCGGTCACCCGGCCCGGGGTCGCGTATCTTCGCGGTCCGAAGACGCTGTGGGAGCTCGTTTCCGACTCCGGCGGCTTCAAGAACGAGGCGGGCGAGAAGATCCGCATCACCCGCCGGGTCGAGCGCGGCGAGATTCCGCTCGAAGGAGCCGAGGTTGACGCCAGCGGCAAATACTACACGATCGAGATCGACACCCGCGACGTGATGGACATGCGCAACCCGGAGACGAACATCGAGCTGAAGGAGGACGACGCCGTGGTGGTCTCCACGGCTGATGTCATCTACGTGGTCGGCAACGTCCACCGGGCGGGCGGGTTTATCACCAACGGCTCGATCTCGCTGCTCGAGGCTCTGTCGCTGGCCGGCGGCTACCAGCCGCACTCGAAGCCGAAGAAGTCGGCGATCCTCCGGGTGCAGGAGGGCACCGACGTGCGGCGCATCATCCCGGTCGACCTGAAACAGACGCTCGAGGGCGGCGGCGAGGACATCGTGCTGCAGCCCTCTGACATCCTCTACGTCCCGCACAACGCCTGGCGGGACTTCGGCGTGGGCTTGGCCCGGACGGCCGTGGCCGCCGCCACTTCCTCGGTCATTTACACGAGTATGAGGTACTAGCCGATGCGTGACCGCAGGAAACCGCCGCAGCCACCCGAAGAGACGCAGCTTGTCCCGCGCCGGCCAGCCGCCCTGCAGGCCGAGGACTACGGCTACGGCTACGGCGGCTACGACTACTACGACGAGCCCGGCGGCGAGGGACTGATGGAGTACTGGCGCATCCTGATGCGCCGCAAAGGGCTCATCATCCTCTCCTCCTTCCTCGGCGGGCTGGCCTTCTTCCTCTACACGATGCCGCAGACGCCGGTTTACAAGGCGATGGCGAGCATCGAGATCCTGCAGTACAACCCGCAGTTCATGGGGATGAGCCAGGTGAACCCGATCCAGGAGGGCGGGAGCAACTGGAACAACCAGGACATCGAGACCAAGATCGCGGTGATGCAGGCGCCCGAGCTGCGGGACCGCGTGACCGAACGCCTGCGGCAGACGAGGCCGCTGGACTACAGCGCCCGCAAGTCGCGGGCGGCGGCGTGGCGCGAGGCGCTGAACCTGCCGACGGCCGAGGAGGTCGACGAGTGGGAGGCCACGCTCGACGAGACGTACGCGACCATCCGTCCGCGGCAGAGCACGCGCATCGTCGAGATCTCGGTCGACTCCACCGATCCGAGGATGGCGGCCGATTTCGCCAACGCCTTCGCGGCGGAGTACATCGACTACAACCGCGAGTCGCGCTGGACGATGGCGCAGCAGACCGGAGACTGGCTGACGCAGCAGCTCGACGAGATGCGCATCAAGCTGGAGCGCTCCGAGGAGCAGCTCCACGCCTACGCCCGGAAAGCCGGGCTGACGATTACCGAGACGCAAGGCTCGGTGGCCGACGACAAGCTGCGGCAGCTCCAGCAGAGTCTCACCGAGGCGGAGGCCGACCGCATCGCCAAGCTCTCCCGCTTCGAACTGATCAGCAAGAGCCCGGCGGACGCTCTGCCGGACGTGCTGAACGACGCGAGCCTGCGGGCCTACGATTCCACGCTGACCAACCTGCGCAGCGAGGACGCGCAACTTTCGACGACCTTCACGGACGAGCACAGCAGCCGGCAGCGGATCCGGGCGCAGATCGAGATCGTGGAAGCGGCGCTCGCCCGGGAGCGGGCGGCGATCATCCAGCGGATCCGCAACGAATACGAGGAAGCCAACCGGCGGGTGGCGCTGCTGCGCGACGACTATGACCGGCAGGCGGCGGTGGTCTCGGACCAGGCCGGCCGGTCAGTGCAGTACAACATCCTGCGGCGCGACGTGGACACCTACCGCGAGCTTTACGAGATGATGCTCGAGCAGGTGAAGTCGTCCTCGGTGGCATCGGCGCTGGACGCCTCGAACGTGCGCATGGTGGAGCGGGCGCAGCCGCCGGAGATTCCGTACAAGCCGAACCTGGCGCGGCAGGCGCTGCTCGGGCTGTTCCTGGGCGGCTTCCTGGGCGTGGCGTTCGTGATCGCCCGGGAGCGGATGGACACGGCGATCAAGGACCCCGGCGATTCGAACTTCTACCTGCGGCTGCCCGAGCTGGGCGTGATCCCGGCGGGCGGCGACAAGCGCAGCCTGAAGGTGATCTACCGCTCCAAGAACAAGCTGCCCGGGCTCGGGCCGCTCGACAACGGGGAGAAGGAGGAGGCCAACGGCGAGCGGACACCGGTGGAGCTGACGGTGTGGAAGCGGCAGCCCTCGGTGATGGCCGAGAGCTTCCGCGCGGCGCTGACCTCGATTCTCTTCTCCGGGCAGAACGGCGACCGGCCGCACATTCTGACGCTGACCTCGGCGAGCCCCTCCGAGGGCAAGACGACGGTGGCCTCAAACCTGGCCATCGCGCTGGCGGAGATCAACCGGCAGGTGCTGCTGATCGACGCGGACATGCGCAAGCCGCGCCAGCACGAGGTGTTCGGCGTGAGCCGGGAGCGCGGGCTGAGCGATCTGCTGCTCGACCGCACCCCGCTGGGCGCCGAGATCCTGCAGGGCGCGATCCGGGAGACGAAGGTGGAAAATCTGTTCCTGCTGCCGGCGGGGACGATCACCTCGGGCTCGACGAACCTGCTCTACAGCGAGCGGATGGAGGACCTGCTGCGGCGGCTCGACGACGCCTTCGACACGATCCTGATCGATACTCCGCCGATGATGCAGATCCCGGATGCGCGGATCCTGGGGCGGATGAGCGATGCGGTGATCCTGGTGCTGCGGGCGGGGAAGACGATGCGGGATACGGCGCTGGCGGCGCGGCAGCGGTTCGCGGAGGACGGGACTCAGGTGATGGGGACGATCCTGAATTATTATGACCCGAAGAAGAGTGGGGGGGGGAGGCATTACGGGTATGGGTATCGGTATTACGGGGGGGAGTATTAGAGATTTGGCACGGAGGGCACTGAGGAGAAGTTAGATGAATGTGTTTGTGCTTTGTACGGGGAGGTGCGGGTCGGTTACGTTCGTGAAGGCTTGCGAGCATATTACGAACTTTACGGCCGGGCACGAGTCGCGGATTCGGAAGGTGGGTCCGGGGCGGCTGGAGTATCCGTTCGGGCACATCGAGGCGGATAACCGGTTGGCGTGGTTTTTGGGGCGGCTGGACGAGGCGTACGGGGACGCGGGGTTTTACGTACACCTGATGCGGGACGAAGAGGAGACGGCGCGGAGCTTCGCGAAGCGGGGGAATTTGCGGCTGATGGCCGGCTACCGGTCCGGGATCTACCTGGAGCCGGAGGCGGAGGCGCTGGATGTGGCGAGGGATCTGGTGAAGACGGTGAATGCGAACATCCGGCTGTTTCTGAAGGATAAGACGCGGAAGATGGACTTCCGGCTGGAGACGGCGGCGAAGGATTTCCGGGAGTTCTGGGAGCGGATCGGGGCGCTGGGGGATTGGGAGAAGGCGGTGGCGGAGTGGGAGGTTCACTATAACCAGTCGCGGTTCGGGGGGGAGCAGATCGCGCGGTTGCGGGCGGGGGTGAGGCGGCTGGTTTCCTAGGGAGCGGTTCCTGATGTTCACACAGAGTGTACACAGAGGGCACAGAGGTTTTCTTACCAGCAGTGTAACAGGAGAAGAAACCACAGAGACCCAGAGGACAGAGAGAGTCGTTTTGGTCTTCCGTTGCGCTGGGTGGCTCTGTGGTTTGAGTCTACTTTGCCTAGTAGTAGGTTTTGGTGACCGGATCATAGCGCATGCCTTCGTGGGCGCGCGCCATGCGTTCCTGGTGTCGCCTGATTTGGCCGCGCCAGTTTTGCATGAGATCGGCAAAGGTTTGGTTGGTGAGGGTGAGCATTCCGGAGCTGGAGTGCTGGTTCCTCGGCTGGAAGAAGGTCATGACGCCGTCGCCGGCGCCGAAGTTTCGGCCTGGCGTGTTGGGGTCGATGTGATAGCGGATGCCGTACTGGTCGACGACGCCCTGGTTGCTGGCCAGCGGCGTTTCGTCCGCCGGTTTGTGCCCGGTGTGTTCCGGGTTGGTCAGGATTTTACCGGTGAACGTGGCGCCGGAGTCAAGTTTGATTTTCTTTTTCATAAAGATCCCCTCGAAGGTGGGAGGATTGGAATCCGCCCACGTGTGTAGGGTAGCGCGGGGGAGCGAGAGGTGGAGATGGGAATCCGGGGTAAGGCGTTGAGGGGGATGTGGTTAGAATTTTTGAAAAGGTTGTGAACGGGGGAGAGGGGAATGGGAGACAGAATGGAAGAGCGGGGACAGGCAGCCGTGTCCACGCGGCGCGAAAGGCACGCGGGAGCG
>CAYXVG010000065.1:0-33715 GCA_964468205.1 uncultured Solibacteraceae bacterium
CTCCTTGATAAGATTGCCGGCGCCGTCGACGTATTTCATGATCCAGAGTATGTAGCGCATGTCGACATGAATGGTACGCGTAATGGCCGGGATGAAGTCCCAATCCGCAATGATGCTCTCCCAGTTGCCGTCGAAGACCAGTCCCACAAGCTCCCCCCGGCCGTTCAGGGTGGCCGAGCCGGAGTTGCCTCCGGTGACGTCGAGGGTTGTGAGGAAGTTCACGGGCACCGAGTCCAGGCCTTTCACGTAGTACTCGCCGAACTCGCGATTTTTGATCAGCTCGAGTTGCTTCTTCGGTGCGTCAAACGGATCTTCGCCGGTGTCTTTTTCGAGAATTCCTTTGAGGGTGGTAAATGGCCTGTAGTAGACGGCGTCCCGCGGGGAGTAGCCCTTCACGCTGCCGTAGGTGACGCGAAGGGTGCTGTTGGCGTCCGGGTAAAGCGGCCGCCCCTGGCTGTCATAGAAGGCCATCAGCGCGCGCATATACTCCGGACGGACTTCACTGAACCGGCCCGTCAGGTCCTTGTCATAGCGTTCCTGTTCCATGTCGCTTTCGTAGAGCTTGACCGCGAGCTGGATGAAGGGGTCGCCGCTCTCTTCGAAGCGGGCCGGCGGGGCTTCCATCCAAGCCAGGCGTTGTTCTTCTTTGTCCAGTCCGGTTTCGGCGTACATCCTGTCAAGACGGGCGGCCAGTTTGGTCTCGTCCACGGAGGAACCGCTGATCCCGAACCAGTCATCAAACGGCTTTACATGAACCGGCGCCGCCTGCACCGCGTAGCGCTGAATGAAGTGCTTCCAGACGGCCCTGTCGACCTCTGGCGAGTAGGTTCTCGAAACTCGCTGCATCTGCTCCCGGATGCGCGTCAGATCCCGGTCCTGGTAACCGGATTCGCGATCCATGTCCGGTTTCTGGCGTTCGCGGGCAAGCCGGTACAGCGTGCGCGCGGCGCTCAGAAGCGCGGAACGGCCGCCGAGGTAGCCGTAGTAGAGATCTTTCTCCTGCTTCTTCTGGCTTTCGGCGATGAGCTGCCGGAGACGGTCCATGGTGGACTGGTATTTCGCTTTCCTGGCGGAGTCGCTCCGAATCCATTTCTGGAGGTCTTCTTCCATCGACTCCTTACGTTCCAGAACGTCACTCTTGGCGAATCCGTTCAGCATGCCCTCGTAGTTCTTCGCCGCGTTATTCAGACTGGCGACGGTTGAGGCGTACTTGATTTTCGCCTCTGGCCGTTCGGCAGTTTGGCGTGCGATAATTTCCAGCCACTCCTCGAACGCCTTTTTTCTGGCCGGATAGTACCACTCGATGACGTTCTCCACTTCGCTGGAGAGGCGGTAGCGGTTGGTGCTGCCAGGATAGCCGGCCACCATGATGAAATCGCCGTCCTTCACACCAGCGTCCGTGGTTCTGAGATAGTGCTTCGGCCGGAAAGGGACGTTTTCCTTCGCGTAATCGGCCGGGCTGCCGTCCGGGCCGACGTAGGCGCGGTAGAAGGAATAGTCGCCGGTGTGGCGCGGCCACATCCAATTGTCGATGTCCCCGCCATATTTTCCGATGGGCCCGGCAGGGGCGTGAACGAGCCGCACATCGCGAATTTCCAACTGCTTGATGAGCTCATACTCGACGCCGCCATAGTAGCTGGATACGCTGCACCGGTGTCCCTCGTCCTCTTCGCAGGCGGCAATAAGCCTCTTTTTCTCGCTTTCGATCGCCTCATAGCGCTCGAGCCCAACGGCGCCGGCCGGCACGGCCGCCAAGATCTTGCCGGTCACGTCCTCCACGGCCACGGTCACGAGCACGCGGCTTCCCGGCGCCGCCGGCAGTTCGCCGGCTTTCGATTTGGCAAGGAAGCCATTCTGCAGCAGGTTTCTGCTTTCGGTCGAGTTGTGCTGAATAGAGCTGTAGGCGCAGTGGTGGTTGGTAATCACCAGCCCCTCGGGCGATACGAAGGAGGCGGTGCAATTGCCGAGCCAGATGACGGCGTTCATGGGGTGGTCCAGGAGATCGGCCAGTGCCGCGGGGTCGCCTTCCATTCCCAGAGCCTTCAGCTTTTCCTGAATGGCGGGCAGTTGTTTCGGCCGCCACATGCCTTCATCGGCGAGGGCGGCGCCCTGAATCGTCAACGCAAGTAAAACCAGTCCGGTCAGCTTCTTCATAGGTTTGTCCTAATTTCAAGAATCCCACGCGATGCGGGGAGACGCAAAACGGGCCCTGGGTGAATTCCGAATTCCAGATAGGAATGGTTTAGGGCAAGTATGAGTCGATGACGCGCTCGATGGCGTGGCGGCAGGCGGCGCAAAAACCGACTTCGTCGCGGGTGAACATCAGGCAGTCGACCTGGGAGCGGTAGTATCCTTCAGCCGAGTAGTTCGCGCCCTCAAAGGCGCCCACCTGACCTGCGTACTTCGCTTTGCCGAGGCGCTGTGTCGTCCAGCGCTGCTCCTCGCGGAACAGGGCTTCCAACTCCTCTTCGGGAGCGTTTTGGGCCCGCAACGTTTTGCGCTTCGCCTGGACTTCTTCCAATCGTTTTTCGAATTCCCGTTTTGGCCATGGAGTTGGCAGCGGGATGCCGTGTGTCAGCAGATCACTCCACTTTGGCGTCTTCGGATTCTTCGTGACGTTCAGCTCCCACGGTTCGGGGACGCTGGGATCAATCTGATACGCCACCTCGGAGGTGTAATACTCGTCGGCGAGCCCGGCGAAGTGGTGTCCGAATTCATGCACCACAAGGTACTCCATGAAACCATTGTCCGCGGCCCCCGTCGCATAAAGATTATAGATTCCGCCGCCGCCGTACTTCCGGTCGTTCACGAGCACAATGAGGAACTCGTACGGGGCCGCCGCGGCGATATCGCGCAGGCGCTTGTTGTCGAACACTAGAACGTAGCGCTCGCTGCCGAAGGCGTCGTAGGCGGCGCCGATTGCTGAGTCCCGCTCCACTCCATTCGACGGCCGCGCGATCCCGCTTTCTTCGGACGGAGTATCGATCACCCAAACGTTAAAATCGCGCCGCCGCTCGCGGAATGGGGATACCTGGAAGAGCGCTTCGGCCGCCCGCTTCGCGTCCCGCCGCCACTTGCTCATCTCCGCCTTCGTGTAGCCGTCGCCGAGGAGCAGAACATCCACCTTGTCAGGCGGTGGTCCATTGTTCACCACGCTCCAGACGCCGTCGTGCACGGGATTGCTCACCGGCTGCGCCGCATCAACATCTACGGTTTCGGTCCATGCCGGCTGGAACTCGTTGTCCGAGTTCCGCTTGCCGATGGTGATCCTCACCGGAGCCTTGGGAAACGGGAACCGCACGCTCTCGTGCAACTCGCGGGTGCGCTCTTTCGCCTCCGCCGTGGTTTCCCATTCTCCGTAGATGCTCGCAAACCCGCGGGAATAGAGCAGTTTGCCGGTGGCGGCGTCGCGCACGGACACATTGTACTTGCCAAGGTTCAGCATGTCTTCGGTCTTATCGAGCGGTCCCGGCCATTCGCCTTCACGGTAGACGCCATCGAGACGGAAGCGCTCCTCGCTGGCAGATCCCGAATGCACGTAATCCACACGCATGGTAGCCGGAGTGCCCGCCAACTCCTCTCCGGTAATGAACTCCGCCACGAGGCGCCGCTCTTCTTCCGTCATTTTGGCGGCGTAAGACTTCATGGAACCGGATTCCATCGAGAGCAACACCGCCTCGGCCGGCATCGTCTGGAGCATGCGGATGTCCGGGGTGTGGCCGGCCTTCTCCGGCTCGTGACAGTTCCCACAATATTGGCGATACAGACCGCTGCCGCGCTCGGGGGGCGCAGCCATCAGGGCCGACGCGAAGACCAGAAACGGAAGCAGCAGACGCATGAGGCTCTCTTAGCTCACGTTAGCAGATCGACCTGCTCCGATCTTGGTCTATACTCTTACGAATGACTCTGGAGAGGGAACGATGAGTACTATTGTGCTTGCCAAGGGAGCTCGCGGAGAGGTAGTCCGGCAACTGCAGTCGGGCTTGGTGGCGCGCGAGGTACCGCTCGAACTTGTCGACGGTATTTACGGGAACGATACCGAAGCAGCAGTGCAGGTTTTCCAGCAACTCCGGGGCCTGCCAATTACCGGCGAGGTCGATATCGTCACTTGGCGCGAGGTGCTTGGCTTCGATCCGCCCGCGGCGGGAGATCGCTGCCTGCAACTGACGGCGGCGTTTGAAGGGCACGGATTCAGCGCCGCCCACGGCAATTGGGATGGCGCCGGGCTTACCTGGGGAATCATCGGCTATACGCTCAAGTATGGCTGGATCCAGAAGATCGTGCTGAACGTGAACCGCGATCACCCAGAACTGGTTGCCGAGGCGTTTGGCTCCAACGCGAACAAACTGTTGAGGATGATGACAGCGCCACGATCCCAGGCTGTGGAGTGGGCCGACAGCATCAGCATCGGCGCAAACAAGACCGGACTTGCGAAACCGTGGCGGGACGCCTTCGCGCGTTTCGGCGACTTCGCCGAGGTTCGGGAAGAGCAGTGCCGTATCGCCCTGGGCGAATTCCTGCAGCCCGCAGAGCGCACTGCGAGCGAGCAGCGCCTCGCCACTTTGCTCGGACTCGCACTTTGCTTCGACATTCAGGTGCAGAACGGAGGCATCAAGGCCCGGGCGCGGCAGGCGATCGACGCCGAGTTGGCGGCAAACCCGGTTTCGACGGAACGGGAACGCCGCGTTCTGATCGCCAACGCCGTGGCCGATGCCTCGTCCGCGAAGTTCCGTGAAGACGTGCGCACCCGTAAGCTCACCGTGGCCACCGGCGCCGGCAAGGTCCACGGCCGGACCTACGTGTTGCGCAACTGGGGACTCTCCGAGTGCCCGTTTTAGAGGACCGGCTCTTCGGATTCCCGTTTCTTTTTACTGGCTTACGGCCGTGAGGTGTTATCCTGGACCATGTGCCGGGAGGGCCTCGGATGATTGGGAGGGTACTCTCCCATTACGAAATCAAGCGACAGCTCGGACAGGGCGGGATGGGCGCCGTATACCTAGCCGAAGACCGGCGCCTGCATCGTCTTGTGGCGCTGAAGTTCCTTGCCCCATCGCTGATCGCATCGCCAGAAGCCAAGGCCCGCTTTGAGCGGGAGGCCCGGGCCGTCTCTGGCTTAAACCATCCTAATATCGGGGTTCTTTACTCTATCGAGGAATTGGAGGAGCACACGTTTCTGGTTCTGGAATACCTCTCCGGCGGTACCCTCCAGCAGATGTTGGCGAGTCTGCGTTCGGTGGACCGGGGGCTGCCATTGGCAAGCGCGATTCGCTGGACCTCCGAAATGTCGGCCGCCCTCGGCCACGCGCACCGCAAAGGAATCATTCATCGTGACGTAAAGCCCGGAAACGTGATGTTCGACGAAGAGGGCCGCGTCAAACTCACCGATTTTGGGTTGGCCAAGCTCGGCGAGGGCGCGGATGTCACCGGTACCGGCGAAACTCTCGGGACGCCAGCGTACATGTCCCCTGAACAGGCCCTCGGCTGCGGGGCGGTGGACTGCCGGTCCGACATTTTTTCTCTCGGAGTGGTGATTTACGAAATGGTCGCCGGGGTCCGGCCGTTTCAGGCCGGGACCCAGATCGGAGTCTTGCACCAGATCCTTCACGAGGCTCCCGCTCCACCGCGGCAGGTGCGGCCCGACCTGCCGCCGGCACTCGAACAGGTGATCCGCCGCTGTCTCGAGAAGAAGCCGGACGACCGCTATCAGAGCATGGAAGAGCTTTCGGCCGATCTTGGCGTGAGCGGTGACGACGGCTCCGCGGCCAGCTTCCATACCGCGACCATCTCCATAGGGGGCCGCGGCGCGGTTATGAGTTCCCATTCTCCGGAGTTCGGCAAATGGCGGCGACACGGACTAGCTCTTCTGGCTCTCGCTGTGCTAGCCATTTGCGCCGGACTGCTATTTACCCCACTCGGACGGATGATTCTGCCGGGCCCCGTTTCCGCCGAGCAGCGGAAGCTGGCCGTGCTCCTGTTCGACAATGTCGGGGACGACCCGGGGCAGCAGGCATTCTGCGACGGCCTGACTTATTCGCTTACTGGATCTATTACTCAATTGGGACGGTTCAACGATTCTTTGTGGGTGGTGCCGGCCAGCGAAGTCCACCGTGAGTCCGTATATAGCGTGCGCGAGGCCCGCGGCGCCTTCGGAGTCAATCTTGCACTTACCGGCAGCGTGCGCCGCTCCGCGGAGAACGTAAACGTCACGGTGAACCTAGTGGACGCGGTAGATGCGCGGCAGTTGGCGTCCCGAACGCTGGATGCCCCCTTGGCCGAGTTGCCAACCCTCGAAAACCGTCTGGTCGAGGCTGTCGGCCGCATGCTCGAGTTGGAGATCACCGACCAAGTGTTGTCCGGAGGCGGCGCCACGCAGGTAGCCTCCGCCTACGAACACTACCTGCAAGGGCAGGGGTACCTGCAACGATTTGACAAGCCAGGGAATCTCGACCGTGCCGTGGAAGCTTTTGACGCCGCACTCAAAGCCGATACCGGATATGGCCTGGCCCGTGCCGGCCTCGGGCAGGCTTACTTGGCAAAGCACACAGAAAGTTATGAAACGCAGTGGCTTGCGAGAGCGCAAGTGGAGAGTCAGCGGGCAATTGCCATTGACGACACGCTGGCGCCGGCGCACGTGAATCTCGCTAGCTTGTTCGTGCGAACGGGCCGCCACGACGAAGCTGTCGAGGCCGGGCGCCGCGCCGTGGATCTCGATCCGCTCAATCCGGAAGCATATAGGGCGCTGGCCGACGCCTACTCGGCCGCGGGACGGGATTTCGACGCGGAGGCGACGTACAGGCAGGCGATCGACCTGCTGCCGGAAGCCTGGCTGCCTTACAGCCAACTTGGCGTCTTCTATTTGAACCGCAATCGGTTCGAGGAGGCGGAGTCGGCGTTCCGCAAGGTGACGGAATTGGCGACGGACAACGAATCCGGCTACCGGAATCTGGGCGCCGTCTATCAGCTTACCGGCCGCTATGAGGAGGCCGAGGCGATGCTCGAGAAGGCGGTGGGTGTGCGGGCCACGGGTGACAACCTCTCGAACCTCGGCACTCTCTACTTCAGTCTCGGGCGATTCAAGGAAGCGGCGAAAGCGTACGAACGGGCGGTTGTCCTGAGCCCGTCGGCGGCCATCATTTGGGGCAATCTCGCCGACGCCTACGCGGCGGTGCCACAGCTCGCAGCCAAGGCTCCGGAGACGTATCGCCACGCCATCAAAGTCGCCGAGCGGCAGCTTGCGATCACGAGAAAGGACCCCGGCCTGCTGCTTGGGCTGGCGGTATACAGCGCGAAGGTCGGCGATAGCCCAGAAGCCCTCGAATACCTTGGTGCGGCCCGGGAGTTGATGGGCGCCAACGCACAGGTAAACTATCAGGCGGCAATTGTTTATGAGCTTTCCGGGGATCGCCGGCAGGCGCTCTCCTTGTTGAAAGACGCCGTCGCCGCCGGATTTCCAGTGGAGGCAGCTATGCGAGACCCGCAACTTTCGCAGCTAACTGCAGACCCTGATTTCAGGAGTCTGGCCGCCGAATAGCTACATAGATTAGAGGAGAACACGATGAGCAAAATGAACCAGATTGCGGTTGTCGTCACCCTTGCTGCGCTCTGCAGCCTGCCGGCTTTCGGCCAGCGCCGCCCAAGAATCAATGCGCCGGAAGCCCGGCAGGCGACCGTCAGCGTCGCGAAAACGGGGAACACCCTCAGCTTCGACGGCTGCACCAATGGCCCCGCCTGCCGTTCTGAGGCGGTGACACCCAGCCCGGGCGACATCGTTCACACCGTTGTTTGGGACATCGATATAGAGGGAGAGCGGGTGGAAAATGTCGAGGTCAACTTCAAGAATGGCGTCACCCCGTGCTACGTGGTGACAAGCGAAGGCAAGTTCAGGAATGCGATGGGGATACGCGGGCGGCGGGTACAGGCGCGGAAGGGTTTCGTGCGCTGCCGCCTCAAGACGCGGGGCTGGAGCGAGAATAGCGATGGCAACGTGATCCAGGCCCTCGACCGCGAGGAGTACGCGTACACGATCAAGGTGGTCACGGACGCGTCGACCTACGAGGTCGACCCAATCGTCATCGTCCGCGGCTTCTAGCGGCGGGCACGATTGCTCCCTTGGTCTGCGGGCTGACGCGATCGCAGCTCAAGCCCGCAGATAGGGCCGCAAGACGGCGAAATTCGCCTCGATCTCGGCTATCTCGTCGGGCGAGAGATTCACTTCCCGCTGCCGTGACACCATCGTCTTGAAGACGCCGCGGCGATTCATCAGATACTCGCGCGTACCCTTGATGACGCCCTCCAGGTTGATAAGCAACAGCAGCTTGCTGTAGAGATCCAGAGCTTCACGCTCCTTTCCCGCGGCGTGAAGATCCCAGATCTGGGCGAAAATGTCCGCCGAGTGAGCGAAGGGACAGGTGCCGTCGGTCCCGAGCCGCATCTCATAGGTGAAGCTGCGGCCGTTGAATCCGCACATGATCGAGCGGATTGGAGGTTTGTGGCTGACGAGCCTACGGATTCGTTCAATAACTGGCGGGTGTTCGGCCTTGATGTAGCCGAAGTTTGGAAACTCGCGGGCCAGGTCCACCAGCAGGCTGATCTCCGGGACCACCCCTTTCGTTCCGCCGCTGGTTTGAATGAAGAACGGCCGTTCGGTGATCCTGGCCATGGCCCGGAAGTATTCGCGGTAGTCCTCGACCGATTTGGCCCCCTCGGGAGGCATGGAAATCATGCCGTCCGGCGCGAGTTCCTCGGCGCGTCTGGCGTACTCGAAAGCGACATCGGTGTCTTTGTCCTGCACGCCAAGGATAAGTGAGGGTTTCTTGCCCTTCGCGGCGCGGGCTAGCACCTCCATGCCGCGCATTCGTTCTTCCTTCGTCAGCTTGTCGAATTCGCTGCCGAACTGCGGCCAAACCATGCCGTGCGCGCCGCACTGGTCAAGGAAGCCGACCTCTTTTGCCAGATCCTCGAAATCCACTTCCTTGGACTCGGTGTAAGGGGTCGCCATAATAGGGAAGGCGCCGCGCATCGGCTTCTCCGACGCGCGGGCTGTGCGCCCGGTGAGGATGAACGCCGTTCCAGCCGAGGAAAGTAGCTGCCGCCGGGAGTATGTGTAGCTCATGGGAGGTTTCCTCCTCTAGTACGAAATGCAGTCATCGCACCAGTTTCCATCGTCATCATAGTGCGGCCAGCCGCCGCGGTGGTGCACATAGCCGGAGGTAATGATGTTGTCGAACATCGGCGTTGGCTCAAAGTAGCCTGGTTCCCGCAGGTGTTGCTTCACGACCTCGTCGTTGAGTTCCACACCGAGTCCGGGGGCGTCAGGAACCGTGACATAGCCGTCCTGGATGATCGGCTTCGCGGGCTTGCTGACCAGATCCTGCCACCACGGCATGTCCGCGGCGTGGTGCTCGCAGCTTTCGAACTGGGTCAGTGTCGCGGCCACGTGCGCCATCGCCATCTGCCCGATGGGTGAACCCGGCATGTGGATTGCGGTGGGAATGCCGTGCACCGCGGCGTAGTCCGCGATGCGCTTGAGCTCCAGCATACCTCCACAAGCGACGTAATCCGGGTGAATCATGTCCACCGCGCGGTTATCGATCAGGTCGCGGAATCCTTCCTCCAGTCCGAACGCCTGCTCGCCGGTGAGGACCGGCGTCGTGGTGTTCTCTTTGATCTCTTTGAATCCGCGCCAGTTGAGCCAGCATTCCGGAATGAAGTCCTCGGCCCAGGCCAGTTTGTAGGGTTCGAACGCGCGGGCATAGCGGATCGAGTCTTTCACGCCAAGCCGGCCGAAGTGGTCCGCGGCAAGCGGAGCGTCCCATCCGACAGCGTCGCGAACCGCCGCGATCAGCTCGCACATGTAGCCGAGGCCTTTGTCCGTTGCAACGCCCCTGTCTACAGCGCCAGCTCTCTTGGCCACAAGCCTGGTGTAGAGGTCCATTTTGAAATAGGTGAATCCCAACTTCTGGCGACGCAACATTCGTTGCTGGAAGATCTTCGGGTCTTCGCTTCCGGTGGTGTCAACGTAAATCCGGACTTTGTCACGGAGCTTCGGACCCAACAGCCGCCAGGCTGGCACTCCATAGACCTTGCCCGCGATGTCGTGCAGGGCCAGGTCGATCGCGCCGTAGCCGCTGTTCCAAAAGAGTTGACCAGCCGAATTCCGGATGCGCCGGAGGAGGCTGTGAATCTCGAGCGGGTTCCGGCCAAGAATGTGCGCTTTCAGCATCAAGGCGCTACCCTTGTACCCGGCGGCGAACACCTCTCCAAGACCATAGACACCTTGGTTGGTGTCTATGCGGATGATCGGGTAGTCGTAATTGGCGGCTACGGTGCAGACCCGCATGTCAGTGATTTTCAAGTCGCTCGGCGGGGAGTTCGTGTTGACGGGTGCCGCCTGGGGCGACGCGAGCCCCTGGGTTATACCCGGGTGCAGCGTCGCCACACCGGTCCCCGCGCCTACAAGCCGGCGGAGCATACCGCGCCGGCTGAAATTTCGAGCCCAAGGTAGTGACATGAGTCGTCTCCCGCGCCTATTCTTCTACAGCAGGACGCGAAACGCCAGCGCCGGCGGGAAAATATTTGCACGGCCTCGTCTGCCGGTTCACTCTGACTCAAGTGAGATTATGGGATGAGGGCCTTGAGCAAAGGCTGGTTCCAGCCGTTCTTTTCCTCATCGAGAAGTTCGAACCCGCAACGAAATAGGCCCCAGTAGGCCCAACTCATCCCATTCTTTTCGGCAGTACGGGCGATGAAGCTTGTCCAACGGACGCGAGAGTCCATGGGGGCCGCGCGATAGGCGCCGAACTCGCCAAGGTAGAGCGGCCGCTGGTTCTTCCGTGCCCAGGCCGCGACTTTCGAGAAATCGGCGTCCACGGCGCCTGTCTCTTCGGCAGTGGCGTCCCAGGATACGTCCTTGTATATGCGGTTCTTGCTCCAGGGCGCCTCCTGGTGGGTGAACTTCCCGGGGCTGTAGTAGTGAACCTCGACAATCACATTGCGCTCTTCCGCGGGGATCTCAAGGTTCTCGATAGAGCCGAATCCGCCCCCGTTCGCCGTTGCGACGAGAATCGTGCGGTCCGGATTCGTGCGCCGCATGAGCGGAATGGTGTCGGCTATCAGGCGGTTCCAGCCATCAACACCGAGATTCTCACGGCTGGGTTCGTTCAGCAATCCGAACATCACTTCGGCTGGAGCGTCACGGTAGTGTTCGCTGATCTGCTTCCAGAGGGCAAGGAAGCGTCCCCGATTGGTTTTTGGGTCCTCCTGGCTTCTGGTCAGGCCGGTGAAGCTGATGAGTGGGTAGTAGTGGAAATCGAGTATCACAGCGAGGTCATTCCGAAGAGACTGCTCGACGATCCAATCCACCTTATTGAAGAAATCGGGCTGAATCGTATAGGGCGGTTCTGTGGCCGAATATCCGGACCAGCGGACAACCACGCGCAAGTGATCGAAGCCGGCTTTCCTGATGCGCGGGAAGTGATCGGCCGGCAGCGGCGGGTCAGGAACGGGCGTGCCGGCCCGGTCGGTGACTCCGGGGAGGTTCACACCTCGTCCAAGAATCTCGTTCTGCCGGAAGGGGTCGGGCTGAGCAGTTACCGGGGCGACTGCGCCGAGGATGAAGAGGCTCAGGATCGTGAGGGCCGTAGAGTGAAAGCAGTAGTTTATCATCTGAAGGTTCCAAACTTGAATCGTATCACTCGGTTACCCACCGTGCATGAGCGGGAACGCTCGCGTCCACGTGCCGGGCTGCCTACGCTATAGTTGTCGTGAAAGTCGAGATTCGGGCATGACCAACATGAAAACACCAACCCGCCGCTCCGTTATCGCCGCTGCCGCCAGCAGCGCCGCATTGTTTTCTTCCCGCGCGTCCGCCGCGCCGAACGGCCGCCTGAAGCAATCCGTCTGCAAGTGGTGCTATAAGGATTTCACCCTGGACCAGCTCTGCGAGAACAGCCGGAAGATGGGCATCGTCGCCATCGACCTCCTAACCGATG
This sequence comes from uncultured Solibacteraceae bacterium, assembly GCA_964468205.1. Classification (GTDB taxonomy): domain Bacteria; phylum Acidobacteriota; class Terriglobia; order Bryobacterales; family Bryobacteraceae; genus CAWELS01. The sequence continues at coordinate 11,991 of CAYXVG010000065.1, forward strand.
CGGAGTGGCCAGTGGTCAAGAAATACGGATTGGTTTGCGCCGTTGGCAGTGGGATCTGCTCCATCGCAGACGGCCTAAACGTCAAGGCCAACCATGCCAAGATCGAGGAGAATTTTCGCCGGCTGCTGCCCGCGGCCAAACAGCATGGGGTCCCCAATATCATCTGCTTCTCCGGAAACCGCCGTGATATTTCCGACGAGGAGGCGTGGGAGAATTGCGCGCTGCTGTTGAACAAGGTGAAGGCGCAGGCGGAGGATCTCGGAGTCACCATAATCATGGAGTTGTTGAACTCCAAGGTGAACCACCCGGACTATCAGTGCGACACAACACCGTGGGGAGTGGAACTGTGCAAGCGTGTCAATTCACCGCGGGTCAAGCTGCTGTATGACATCTACCATATGCAGATCATGGAGGGAGATGTCATCCGCACCATCCGGGACAATATCGACTACATAGCTCACTTTCACACCGGCGGAAATCCCGGACGCAATGAGATCGACGAGACCCAGGAGCTGAACTACAAGGCCATCGCCAAGGCTATTGCCGACCTCAACTTTGACGGCTATTATGCCCATGAGTTCATCCCCTTGCGGGATCCAATGACGAGCCTTAGAGAGGCCGTAGAGATTTCCACCGTCTGAGCCGCGGTAGGACGCGGTGGGCCAGACCGGCGGGGCCGGTCCGGGGCGCGGTAGGCTAGGAAGACTGAGAGTAATCCAGACGCTGGGAGGGATTATGCAACGAAGATCATTCTTCGGCGGAGCGATTGCCGGGGCCGCGGCGGGTGCGCTGCAAGCGGCGCCGCCATCGAGTCCGCCACCCAAACGGAAATTCGGAAAGACGGGCGAGGAGTTAACGATCGTGGGTCTGGCAGCCGCCCGGCTGAGGCTCGTGGGGCTTGAGAATGCCAAGCGAGTGATCCGCCGATCCTACGAACTCGGCATCAACTACTACGATAATGCGCGCGCCTATGGCGACGGCTTGTGCGAGGAGTTCTACGGAGCCGCCATGCAGGATTTCCGCAAAGAGGTCTTCGTAACGACGAAGTCGGGCGGCCGGTCGCGCGCGGCGGCGGAGGCGGATCTCCACGCATCGTTGAAGGCCCTGAAGACCAACTACATCGACCTGTGGCAGATTCATGCTGTCGCCACCATGGACGACGTTGAGCAAATCTTCGCGCCCGGGGGAGCCATTGAAGCCTTCGAGGCGGCGAAGGAGTCTGGCAAATGCCGGTTTATCGGGTTCACGGGCCACACGGCGCCCGATATCCATCTGGAGATGCTGAAACGTTATGACAAGTACGACAGCATCCTTATGCCGTTGAACATCGCGGACCCGTACTACCTGAGTTTCGAGAAGGAAGTTCTGCCGGAAGCAGTGAACCGGGGGATCGGCATCCAGGCGATGAAGGTGACCGGCGTGGCGCACCTGCTCCGCGGCTTCTCGATCGATGAGTGTCTCAGTTACGTGTTGAGCCTGCCCATCCACTGCGCGACACTGGGCGCGAATACGACCGGGCAGATCGAGGATGACGTCCGGGCGGCACAGCAATTCCGGAAATTGCCGGAAGCCGAAATGGCCGCACTGCGGAAGCGCGCCAAGCGCCTCAGCGGTCCCGCCGTTGAGAATTGGAAGCGGCAGCCCGAGAACGCTGCTTTGCGCGGCGCGCCGTACGTGGGAGGCTGAGCCATAGTCCGGCGGATACTCAGGGCGCTGGCTATAATCTTCGGGACTCTGTTCCTGGTAAACGCAGCTTCGCTTTTGGTCCGCTGGTTGAAGAAGCCAGACGACCCGATGAGCGGACTGCCACCAGTGATGCTGTGGGCCTGGGAGCGCCCGGAGGATCTGCGGTTTCTTGACTGCCGGAAAGGTGGCGTTGCGTTCCTGGCAACAACGATTACGTTGGATGATGAGCGCATGGAGGTCCGGCCGAGGCTGCAGCCGATTCAGATCCCAAAAGGTTGCAAGGCCGTGGCGACCGCGCGGATCGAGGCGAGCGGAACGAAGCCTGAGACGCCGGCCGAGGAGGTTGCCACCGAGATTGCCAAACTTGGTTACGGGAGCCGGGTGGCGGCCGTTCAGGTAGACTTTGACGCGACGGTTTCCCAGCGGGGGTACTACCGGGAGGTGCTTCATGGCATCCGGAAGCGCTTGCCGGAGGACGTCCGGCTGTCGATGACGGCCCTGGCCTCCTGGTGTCTCCACGATAATTGGATCGAGGGCCTGCCCGTGGACGAGGCGGTTCCCATGCTGTTTCGCATGGGCGCCAATGACGGCGCCATACGGCGGCATCTGGAACAGGGGCGGGAATTTCAGGTCGAGCTTTGCCAGTCGAGCCTTGGGCTTTCCACCGACGAGCCCCGGCCCAGGGCGCCGGCGGGCCGAAGGTGGTACGTCTTTCATCCCGAGCCGTGGACCCGCGCCGCGGCAAACAATTTCTTCTCCCAGCGGAGGTAATGGATTGCGCTGGCGTGAATTCGCTCTAGCCGGACTTGTGGCGGTGCTGCTATCAGTCCACTCGTCCCATTCCCCGGCCTGCGGACCGTACTTCGTGCGAGCGGTCTTCTCGTTCGAATCGTTTCCGCAACTCGAGATCGAGGAGATGGTGGACGGCAGAATCGGCGTCATTCAGCCGCGCTACTGGCGACGGTTCCTGTTTCTGGCCTACCGTAATCTGACCGGCGTACCGTTGTCCGCTGCCGAGCGAGCCGTCTTTCTCGGAGGTGGTGGCACCGGCGGCGCGGGCCAGCAACCGGTGGAGCGATGGAGCGCCGCCCTGGCGACGTTTGGCATCGATGCGCCGGCGCGGCTGGATCCCTACCGGCGGGTCACGGACTCCAGTTGGCAGTCTTTCTTGAACTGTTCGGCCGACGCTTTCCACAAAGCAGCGGAGACACTCGAGAAGCGCAGATCCGAGTTCGGAGCGGATCACGAGGGGGTCCGCGCTTGGATTGAGGCACAGCAGATCGTGTTTTCGAACTGCTCCGGGGGCAATGCTATCCCCGCTGCGGCGGGCAGCGATCTCCCCGTGCTGCTTCAAAAGGACCGAGAATACCAGATCGCAGCGGCTCACTTCTACGCCTTGAATCTCCACGGCGCCGAGCGGCGATTTCGCGCCATTGCTGAAGACGACGGCTCGCCGTGGAGCGACTGGGCAGCCTATATCGCCGTTCGCTGCCTGATCCGGCGCGCCACCCTCGATCCGCGGCCGGGGCTTGCCGATAACGACATGCTCTCGCGGGCGGCGCACGAGTTGCGACAGTTGCTGGCCGACGAGTCACGCCGCGAGGTCCACCCGGCCGCGCAGAAGATGCTGGATTACCTAAATGGGCGCCTTCAGCCGGGCCGGCGGCTGGCGAAGATCGGCGACGAACTGAGCAAATCGGCAAGCAGCGAAAAGGAGTTTTGGCGCAATCTGACCGACTACCAGGCGCTGATGGACAAGAACGCCGGCTTCGAAGACGGCGCGGAGCAAAGTGAGCTGATCGCCTGGGTCGTGAACTTCCAAGATACTTCGGTGAACGCGAGGGACGAGGCCGTGCGGCGCTGGCTTGAAACCCGTGAGCAGGTTTGGCTCGTATCGGCCTTGAGCAAGGTGAATGCCCGCGACCCAGAGGCGATTGAACTGTCAGATGCCGGAGCTGTAATTTCAGACGAATCATCTGCATGGGCCACAGCGACGTATCACCGCATCCGCCTGCTCATCGAATCGGGGCGGCGAGACCGTGCCCGGGAGCTTCTCGACGCCGCCCTGCCGGCTGCCCGGGCTGCCGCACCGGCCTCCACCCGGAATCTATTTCGAGCACAGCGCTTTGAACTCGCCCGCGATTTCGACGATTTGGTCAATTTTGCCGAGCGGGAGGTCATCGGTCTGAGCGCGCTCGGGGAGCAGTTCTTCACTCGAGCTGCCGATGAAGGAAAGCCGGAGCGCCAATTCGGGCCCGTTGCGGTCGCGGTGTTGAACCAGGGCCTTCCGGTCATGGCGATTTCAAAGTTTGCCGAAGCTCCGGAGTTGCTCGCCTCCAGCCGGCGCGAAGCTGCCATTGCCGGACTGGTCCGGGCCCTGCTGCTGGAAGATTACCCGACGGCGGCAAGCCTCGCGCCGGAGGCCGGTCTCGAATGGGACGCCAACATCGCCGACCGCTTCAGTGCCGCTCTGTTTATCCTCAAGAATCCGGCGCTGCGTCCCTATTTGGTCACCGGAGAAAACATCCGGCCTGAAATCGCGAAGATCGACAGCTATCGGGACAATTGGTGGTGTGCCATGAACGCTCAGGTTACTCTCGACGGCTGGCCGTTTCTCAAGGCCAACGAGTCCTCAAGCGCTCCGGTGGCTCCAGGCCCACGACCGCGAACACCGGATTTCCTGACCCCAGTGGAGAGGGCCGCGTTCGATTCCGAGTGGGATCGGTTGCTCGGGTTCCCCACCGCGCCTAACCTGCTGGGCGACATCGTGATCCGCCACGCTCGCGAGCACCGGGATGACTTGCGCGTTCCCGAGGCTCTGCACCTTGCGGTTCGCGCCACCCGCTACGGATGCACCGACAGGGAGACTACGAAGACCTCGCGCGCCGCCTTCCAGTTGCTGCACCGCAACTACCCCGATTCGGAGTGGGCGCGGAAGACACCTTACTGGTATTAGGCGCCTTCCAGAGTGGTCTGCACTCCATGATTGCGAGGCTCTGCCACCGCTTGTCGCAGCCGGTGGTTTCCTGCTTCAATAGAGGTTTCGACGGAGGCAGTGATCTTTAAGGTCTGCGTTCTCGCCAGTAGCAGTTCGGGTAACTCGACGTTCGTAAGAACGGCCAGCACCCGCATCCTCATAGATGCTGGTATCAGTAAAAAGGCGACCTTCGAGCGCCTGCGGGAAATCGGTGAAGATCCGGGCGCGTTGGACGCGATTCTCATTACCCACGAGCACTCCGATCATATCGGCTCGCTGCTGCCGGTTCTTCGCGGCTTCGATAAAGTACGCGGGGGGCGGAAGACGCCTGTCTATCTCACTCGCTACACCGCACCCACCATCCCTTGGGAGAGCTACGAGCCGGAGCTGCGCAGTTTTCCCGCGGGCAGCGCGTTCCAGATCGGCGATTTCCACGTGCAGAGTTTCACCACCCCGCACGACGCTATCGACCCTGTCGGCTATTGCTTCCAAGCCGGACGCCTGAAGGCGGCCATGGTCACCGACCTCGGCTACATCCCGGATTCCGTGAAGTTCCACGTCCAGGGCTGCGATTTTCTCATCCTCGAATCAAACCACGATGTGGAGATGCTCAAGGTCGGCCCCTACCCCTGGCAGGTGAAGCAACGCGTAATGAGCCGGAAAGGCCATCTCTCAAACGACGTCGTCTCCGACTACATCCTGCGGGAGCTTGCCGGGTGTACCCGCACCCTCGTCCTCGGCCATCTCAGCGAGAACAACAACCATCCGGAGATTGTCCGTGTCGCGGCCCGGCAGGCGCTCGAGGAGAGGGATCTCGAAACGCGGCTCGTGGTGGCCGAACCCCGGTGCAAGACAGACTGTTTTGAATTCGAATAGGAAAAGCTGAATCATGATTGAACGGTATACCCGCCCCGAGATGGGCGCGATCTGGAGCCTCGAGAACAAGTACCAGCAGTGGCTCGAAGTGGAACTCGCCGCCAGCGAAGCGCTCGCCGAGCTTGGCGACGTTCCGGTCGAAGCCGCGCAACTGCTGCGGCAACACGCCAAGTGCAACGTGGACCGCATCCTCGAAATCGAGAACGAAGTGAAGCACGATGTGATCGCCTTCACGACAGCGGTCGCCGAGACGATGGCCGAGGCTGGCGCCGCTGACGCCTCCCGATGGCTTCATTACGGACTTACCTCGAACGACGTGGTCGACACCGCCCAGGGGCTGCAGATTCAGCAGGCATCCGGGATTATTTTGAGGCGAGTTGACGAGTTGCTCGCGGCGCTTAAGGAGCGCGCGTTCGAGTTCCAGCACACGGTCCAGATAGGCCGCTCCCACGGGGTTCACGCCGAGCCGATCACATTCGGCTTGAAGTTCGCCAACTGGTATGACGAACTGCGCCGCAACCGAAAGCGATTCGTGGATGCTGCCGAGGAGATCCGCGTCGGGAAGATGTCCGGCGCTGTCGGGACCTTCGGACACATCGGTCCAGAAGCCGAGGAGAGGATCTGCTTCAAGCTCGGCCTGCGCGCGGCTCCCATTACCAATCAGGTGATCTCTCGTGACCACCATGCCGCCTACCTCTCGGCCCTCGCGCTCATCACCGCCACGCTCGAAAAGATCGCGCTCGAAGTGCGCCATCTCCAGCGCACCGAGGTTCGCGAAGCGGAGGAGCCGTTCGCGAAGAAGCAGAAGGGGAGCTCCGCCATGCCCCACAAGCGCAACCCGATCGTATGCGAGCAAATCTGCGGCCTTGCCCGCGTTGTGCGTTCGAACGTCCAGGCCGCGTATGAGAACATTGCTCTTTGGCATGAGCGGGACATTTCACACTCCTCCGTGGAGCGGGTGATTCTGCCCGACTCCACGATTCTCACGGACTACCTGCTCGCCAAATCGATCTGGCTTGTGAAGGGCATGCGCGTCGATCCAGACCGGATGCAACAGAATCTCGACTCTACTGGCGGTCTCATCTTCTCCGGCCAACTCCTGCTTGATCTCGCCGCGGCCGGAATGCTGCGCGAGAAGGCGTACGGGCTGGTCCAGCAGCACGCCATGGAGGCCTGGCTGGAAGGCGCCAATTTTCGTGAACGGATCGCCGCCGACCCGGAGGTCAAGGACCTGATCCCACCGGAGAAGCTCGCCGAAAGCTTCGCGGTCGAGCGCCAGCTTGCCAACGTCGACAAGATTTTCGACCGCGTGTTCCGAGCGGAGGCAGAGCCCGTATGATCGTAGACCCTGAAATCGAACGCTACATTGACGATCTATTGCCGGAGCGCGATAGCGTCCTGCGTGAAATGGAAGCGCTGGCCGAACGGGAGCATATTCCGATCATCGGGCCAGCGGTCGCCACGGTTCTCGCGCAGCTTGTGATCATCTCAGGCGCGAAGCGCATCTTCGAACTCGGTTCCGCCATCGGCTATTCGACGATCTGGCTTGCCCGAGCGGCGGGGAAGGATGCCGAAGTTCATTATTCCGATGGGAGTAGGGAGAATTCGCTGCGGGCACAGGATTTCTTCAAACGCGGAGGCGTTGCAGACCGTATACGGATCCATACCGGCGACGCCCTCGCCAGCCTTGCCAAGACCGGAGGCGACTTCGACTACATCTTCAATGATGTTGATAAAGAGGGGTATCTCGACGTTCTCCGGGCCGTCCCGGCTCGCCTCCGGCCCGGAGGTATTTTTGTCACCGATAACGCTTTGTGGCATGAGCGAGTTCTTGCCCCCGCGGACGAGACCTCGCGCACGGTGGTTGAGTTTGATCGTAAGATGTTCGCATCAAAGGACTTTTTTTCAAGCTTACTACCTCTGCGCGACGGCGTCCTTGTCGGCGTCAAAAGGCTGCAGTAAGCCGGTCTACTACCCCTTGTAGTACATAAACGCCAAAGATTAGTAGGCGTTTCACGCAATTTGGGGTATCAGTTTCACCCGATTTCGGGTATAGTTATACCTTGAGGGAGCGGTGGGCGTTCGCTGAAGGCAAGAAGTAAAACATGACAACTTGTATGAGTCAGCCAGCGAGGGCTTCCCAAGGTATGGCAAGGGTTTTGCTGGTTGACGACGACCCAGCCTCACGACTTGCACTTCAGACGGTACTCCGCGCGGGCGGCTATCATGTCGAGGCCGCGGCATCTGCGGCCGAAGCATTCAGCAAGCTGGACGAGGGCGTGTACGAACTTGTGCTTACCGACCTTCGCATGGAATCTCTCGAGGCCGGCTACCGGGTGATGGCCCACGCCAGAATCATGCCGTACAAGCCAGCCGCCGCAGTGGTGTCCACCCAGCTTGACAGCCGAGCTCCGGTTGGTTCGGAAGGAATTGACCAGCCCATACTGATTGCCCCGGAAGACCTCCCGGAGATTCTATCCATTGTGGCGAACCTGATCGGAGAGCGGGCCAGCCGCCGCGTCGCGCGCGCACTCCGGCAGGCGGGCTGACCGCATTCTAGCAATCAGTGTGGGCCTATTGGCCCTTGATTAGCCCTACTTCGGCTTTGGCGTCGGCGCGTTCACCCCTTCCCGCCACGATATCAACTGACCCTGAAATCCCGTCGCCCGCCCCAGTATCTCTTTCGCCCGGGTGTATTGCTCGGAGATATCTCCGGAGAGGTCGTACAACTCCAATTCCCCCGGTCTCGGGGAACTCGCTAAGCTTAGGATTGCCTGGCGGGATCGCACCGTCCGGTTTTCCATTGGGACTATTTGGCGGAACTCTTTGAGCCCCTGGTGGCACAGTCGACCGCGTATATTCCGGTACGCGGGGATTAGCGTCCGATCCTGATGGCGGCACCGGTGGGGCGCAGTTCGGGCAAGTGATAGTCGTCGGTGAGTCGCATGCCCTGAGCGGTGAGACGGTCAATATTCGGCGGGCTTTCCGCCGCCACAATGCTGACGACGAGAACGAGGGCAGCGATCAAGCTACCCAACATGCCGGCAGTTTAGCACGGTGGACTCGGGAGGCCGAGATAGTCGCAGTCTCTATAGGCGCGTGACGGTCTCCTCGAAAATGTCCAGGGCGTTTGAGAAGAAATGGTCCGCGGCGGAGACCCACATGAGCCGCTTCGGCCCTTCAAGCCCGTCGACGTAGCGCTGCATCTCCCCGCGCGGGCCGAACTCGTCATTCGTACTCTGGATGAAATAGCGCGGCACGTGGCAGCCGCCGAGCGTTTCCATCTTCTGATACTCCGTTGGGAAACCCACCGCGATCACTCGGGCGATATTGTTCTCCTCACAGCCGAGCTTCAGGACAATCCGCGATCCGAATGAGAACCCAGCGGCTGTCAGCGGCGTCCCCGGGTAGGTTTTTCGCAGGAACATGAGCGCCGCCCGGGCGTCTTCCACCTCCCCTACTCCCCGGTCGTATTCGCCTTCGCTCAGGTTTACGCCCCGGTAGTTGAACCGCAGTGTCACCGACCCCGTTCGGCGCAGGCCACGAGCCAGCCTGTGCACCACCTTGTTGAACATTGTTCCGCCGTGCCGGGGATGTGGATGGCAGACGATGGCCGCGTCCGTGATGCCGCCAGCTCCCGGCTCCTCCAGCCGCGCTTCCAGCTTTCCCGCCGGACCATCCAGAAAGCCCGTCGTGATCGTGCGCGCCAACCTACTCGCTCTCCAGCTCTTTCTCAAACTCGGTGATAGCGCCGTCGACGTCCTCGATGCGCAGTTTCACCTTCTCATGCCCGGCTGCGGCGGGCTTCGGCATTTCGAAGCGCGCAGCGATCATCCGGTCCAGCCTCTCGCCCGGCTCCACCCGGTCGCGCGCCTTGAACACCTCGTTATAGGCCGGCCCGAGCTCCGGATCTACCTTCGAATAATAGTCGAACAACCGTTGCACATCCCCGGCCGCGATCGCTGTCCCTTTGGTCGACATTCCTTCGGAACTGATCAGGTGCACGGTGGCGTCCCGCACCACGAACGGAAAGTCGGCGGGGTTGACAAAGCGGAAGTCGACGATCACAATCGTGCTGTTGTCCTGCATGCCGAGAAAACGTACGCGCTGGATCTCGCCCGAGAGCCGGATGTGCGAGCCGAGCGTTCCGAACCAGATTGCAACTACCACCACGATCACCACGGCAACGCCGATGCCGGCCATTTTGAGGATTTCTTTGTTCATGTCAGGATGCTTCTACAATGCGCAGGATCTCAGTCATTGAATCGTGCGACGCCTGAATCTGGCCATCGCCAAAAATGTGCGTCTCGAGGCCGAACTTGCCGCGGTAGCCGCCGGCGATCAGTGTGTGGAAAATATTGCGCCAGTCAAGCAGTTCCTTCCATCCTGGAAGGACGCTCTTCCCCTTGATCTGAACGTTGCCGATGCGCCGCTTGGGCAGTTTTGCGTAGCCCTCCGGCATCGGCGGCTCTTCGAACCTCGCGCCGTTCAGCGGGTCCCAGTTAATGCCGATGGCGCGCGAGGGAAGCAGTTTCAGTATGGCCGCCAGTTCAGCGCACGTTGCAACATTGCAGGAGGCCTCATTCTCAATGAGGAGCGTGACTTTTTCCTTCTCGGCCACTGCGGCGAACTCCGCGATAATATCCGCGATACGCGGGAGCACGGCCGGCGGATTCTTGACACGGAAGAAGGCGAAGACGCGGAGCTTGTCAACATCGAGTATCTGCGCCGCCTCGATCGACTGCCGCAGCAGATCGATGCGGGAGCGGAAGCGCTCCTCGTCAGTCGGGCGCTCGTGCTTCGGATTCACCAACTCCGCCCCGGGCAGACGGTGCTTGAGCAGGCTGCTGTTGAAGAAAGAGACGCTTACGCCGGCATCGCGGAACTCTGTTGCCGCGGACTTCAATTCCTGGGGCGTCATCGATGCGTAGTGCCGCCGCTCACCCGGCACGCCGCGCAGTTCCACGTGCTCGAGTCCATACTGTTGCGCAAAAAGGATCGCTTCCCGGGGCGTCCTGGCAATCTCATCGGTGATGACGCTGATCCAGGACGAATCAAGCTTCACACCCGCCCGGAGCAAGGCCGGCAATGCCACGCCCGCCCCGATCCACTCTCGCCGGTTGAATAGCATCTATTTGGAAACTCCTCTTCCTTACAGACTACACTCTTACGCCGGCATCTTTGGCTCACTCCATCCGCAAGCGGGCTTCGACCGTCTCTGTTGTGCGGGCATCCTGCGGGCCGCGGAAGCCAGGTTGCTCGCCGCCCACGGAGATCACGAACTGGCCCGGCTCGATCACGCGCTCGCCAGCCGCATTGATGAGGGAAAACGCACGCGAAGCGATCGTGAACTCCACCGTTTGCTTCTCGCCCGGCTCCAGCGCAATCCGCCGGAAGCCGGCCAGCGAGCGGACCGGCGCCCGAGTGTTTGTCCTCGCATTCGCCACGTAGACCTGCACCACCTCCTCGCCGGCCGAATCGCCCGTGTTCTCGACCTCGACGCTTACCGGAACATCCTCGCCGCGCGCCGCCGAGGCCGGCACATTCAGATTCTTGTAACCGAAGGTCGTGTAGCTTAGCCCGTATCCGAACGGGTACAGCGGTGTCCCCTTGAAGTAGCGGTACGTGCGCCCCGCCATGCCGTAGTCTTCGAAAAGCGGCAACTGCTTGACACTGGAATAGAAGGTGACCGGCAGCCGTCCAGCCGGATTGTAGTCGCCGAACAGCACATCTGCCACAGCCGTACCGCCGGCCTGCCCCGGATACCAGGCCTCCACCAGCGCCGGCACCTCCCGCGATGCGGAAACCACCGCGACGGCGCTGCCGTTCATGAGTACCAGTGCCGTTGGCTTCTTCAGTTTCGCCACTGCGGCGATGAGTTCCTCCTGCACCTTGGGCAGGTCGAGCGTGAGCCGGTCCCCGCCTTCGAAACCTTCGACCGGGACCCGCATTTCCTCGCCCTCGAGTCGCGGCGAGAGCCCCATCACCATAATGACCGCGTCGGCCGATTTCGCCGCCTCCAGAGCCTCGCCCACATAGTCCGTGTTCTGGCCCGGCACGCTCCAGACAAAGCGCATCGACGCATCATTGATGAACTCGAAAAACTCGATCTTCACTGGGTACAACCGGCCCGCTTCAAGGTCCACCTCGGCGTACTGATACGAAGGGTGGTGCACGTTGTGGAATCGGACGATCCGTTCGCCGTCGAGGTAGAGGTCATAGGCGTTAAAGCCGTAACCGCCGATCTTGTACGTACCGGTGACAGGCGGCTCGATGTAGCCAGTCCAGCGGACGCCGAAGTCGTCGTCCGGCAAGCCCTCACCGGGCGAGCCATCCCGCCAGTCGAATTCGATCTGCGAGTCGACGCGCGTCATCACTGGCTGCGGGTTTTCTGGCGCCTCGCCTACCATCTCTCCCGTGGTTGGATACCCCAGCTCGCGCGGCCGGTGCAGTTCGCCGTTGAAGTTGCAAGAAGCGAAGTACTCGCCTTTCAGACCGTTCTCACCGCCCTCCTCGACAAACAGAGCCGTCGACGGCACGGATTCGAAGTACGGCAGGTTCACGGCGATTTCGCTTCCCCGAGCGTAGACCACTTCGGTTTCCGAAGAGACCTTCTTTCGGGTGGCTTCGAGCACCGTGACCGGCGCCGACGGTTTGCCGTTGTAGTTACCGAGCATCACCTCGACATCATCAGCGTGCGGACCGATGACCGCGATCTTGCCAAGCCCCTTGCGAAAAGGCAGCGTCCCTTTGTCGTTCTTCAGCAACACGACCGATTTCCGCGCCGCCTCGAGCGCCACCTCAGCGTTCTCCGCGCTGTCGTTCCTCTCGTAGGGGATTTGCGCATAGGGCACCATCTCCGGCGGGTCGAACATGCCCAACCGGAAGCGCGCTTCGAGCAGCCGCCGTACGGCCATATCGATCTCCTCTTCGCGGATTAGCCCTTGCCGGACAGCATCCGCGAGGTTGAGATACTGGACACCGCAGTTGAGATCCGTGCCCGCCTTCACAGCCATGGCCGAGGCCTGTTCGGGCGTATCGGCCACCTTATGATTGCGGTCGATATCCTGGATAGCGCCGCAGTCGGAGACGACGTAACCGCGGAAGCCCCACTCCCGGCGCAGGATTTCGTCGAGTAGCGCTGGACTAGCGCAAGCCGCCTCGCCGCGAAACCGGTTGTAGGCGCACATGGCGCTCTGAACCTCTGCCTCCACGACGGCCATTTCGAACTGGGGTAGGTAGGTCTCTCGCAGGTCGCGCTCGTCGACCGTGGCATCAAAGGTGTGGCGATCGGACTCCGGCCCGCTATGCACCGCGTAATGCTTGACGGTCGCGATGGCCTTCAGATACTTCGGATCGTCGCCTTGGATGCCCTTGACGAAAGCGACGGCCATCCTGCCTGAGAGGTAGGGATCCTCGCCGTAAGTCTCCATGCCGCGTCCCCACCGCGGATCGCGAAAGATGTTGATGTTCGGTGTCCAGAACGTCAGTCCCTGATAGATGCCCTGCTTCCCCCGCCGAACGAACTCATGGTGCTTGGCGCGTCCCTCGTCCGAGATAACGGTAGCAACCCGGTACATTAGTTCCTGATCAAAGGTGGCCGCCAAGCCGATCGCCTGCGGAAACACCGTTGCCCGCCCGGCGCGCGCCACCCCGTGCAGGCACTCGTTCCACCAATTGTAGCGGGGGATGCCGAGACGTTCGATGGGGGCGGAGTCGGAGACTAGCTGGGAGACCTTCTCTTCGAGCGTCATCTCCGCGAGCAGGGCGTCGATGCGATTTTCGAGCGGAGCGGCGGGGTCTTGCCACGGGGGCGTGCGGGAGCAGGATGCTAGGGTGAGGAGAAGAGCGGCAAGGGCGAGGGTGGCGGCTTGGAGGCGAGTTTCGGGCATGGGATTCTTCGGTTGGGTATGAGTATAGCGGAAAGGGACGCTGCCGGAGCGAGACGGAGATACAAACCCTTCTATGGCCCGCTCCTGAGCAGAGGGTGGCGTTCAGAGTGCCTACTCCCAATGGTGAATCGGGAGAGTGCTGATCCGATGGCGGCTCGGCAGGCCGGTTTCAAGGACTATGTGGATTTTCAGCACCGGATATTCGCGAGTTTTCGCCGGGCCAGATTGCTGAGGAGCTTCATGCGATTGCGAGCAACTCCTCCCATGTGAGTCGTTGGGTGAAGACATCCTTCGTCAAGTACTCAGATACGATGGCCTCCATCAGCCTCTCGCATGTCTTCGAAGACCAGTTCGTTGATCACCCCGGCAGGACAGCATATTCGACGGTACGCTGTCCGCAGATGAATGTGCGCTCCAGGTCCCGAAACTGGAGGGTAGTAGAAGCGTGCAGTCAAGAGACTTCCATGCCCGATGCTCGCAACGATATTCTTGCCCGGATCCTCAGCATCAACGTTTGGGAGCGGAAGGGCCGGCGAAAAGGGGAAGGTGTTGCATTATCACCGTCCTTTCACGCAACCCGGCCGGTTGGCTCGTGAGGTGCCTCGCGGAGAAACGCGGCGCGAAGCGTGAGTGTCTCCACATACCGGACCCGCTCTATCGAGAGGCGCAATTCGCTGGCGATGTTGTCATGCGCCAATCCTCGTTCAAGCCCCCAGAGAACACGATCCAATGTAGGGTAATCGATTTGCATCGCCTGCTCGTCGGTCAGGCCGGGGAGAACGTCAGGGGACGGAGGGCGGTCAATGATCGGCTGAGGCACGCGGAGATAGGCGGCCACTTCGCGAACTTGCGTCTTGTACAGAGATGCCAGCGGATCCACGTCCGTCGCGGCGTCCCCATGCTTTACAAAGAACCCTACCGCGAGCTCAGTCTTGTTGCAGGTGCCGAGAAGCAGATAGTTGCGCAGATCCGCGTGATAGTGGAGGAGCACCGTCCGGAGCCGCACCTTCAACCGGTGATAGGCGATCACTTCGTTGAGCCACGGACTCTGGAGTCCCTGGGTCCCCACCATCACCGTTGAGAAAGGCGTCTCGCCCTCCTTCAGCGTTTCGGCGTAACGCCGGTAGTGGTCCGTCACCAGCTTTTCCCGGAGCCGCCGCGCGGGAACCAGCCAGAGGGGCACCTGCCAGTACGCGCCAATAAGCGCCAACAGCGGCGTCAGCCAGACGGTCCGGCGGCGGATCCCCAGCTCTCTGGCCAGCTTGCAACCAAGAGACCGGCTTTCCGGGTCACTATCGTGCTCAGGCAGGATCAGGCCCAAAACACGCTCCGGGCCGAGGGCACGGACAGCCAAGGCGGCAACCACCGCCGAATCAATTCCCCCGCTCAGCCCGATGAGCGCGCCACCGCGCCGAAGGTCGGTGACCTCGCGCATGATGAAGCTGGCCAGCGCCTCCGCGCTAGCCGCGGCGTCGAGGCTCAGATCAAACCGCATCAGCGCGACCCGGTCTCCGGCAGGGAACGCCGCAGCCGAACAGCAGCCTCGGCGGCCATCGTCAGCACTGGGTACCACACCGGAGGGATCCGAGGATCGGCGTCACCCCGGGCGAGGCGTTCGAAACCCCTCCGCAGCTTTCTGAGATTCAGAGCGCTAGCAACGAACATGATGGCCATCCCAGCCATCACCGTCGCCAAGGCCAAGCTCAGGGCTGACACCCATGAAATCGCCTCCGGCAGGACCGCCTTGAGGACCACGGCGGACAGGGCGGAGACGCCGATCCAGACCTCGGCGACGGTCATATAGGCCGGGATGTTTTCCCGCCGAAAAATCTTTGCCTTGCGTCCGGCTGTCATCATACCCTCTCTTTCCCGCGGATCACTTGCGACTGAGACGACGACCTCACAACGGCCATTCCGCCCCGCCGAACGGACCGGAAAGCCCCAGGCGAGAGCCGCCGAGCCATCCGGATCCGGGGCCGCAGTACGGCTTGCATGGAGGAACTTCGGAACGTGCGATGAGGCGTTTGCCCTGGATCCCTTCCCCAAATGCAGCTGAAGCCCCTGGGGAGTAACAAACGCCGAGACACGATCGGCCGGCCGAGTCGCGCGAGGGCGGCCATTTCCGCCGCCCGACGCTCGTCTGCCGGGAGACTGCCGAAGGCGGCTGGTCTGTCTCGACAGGCAAGAGCCGCAATGAGGTTCGCCCGCGCTTCGCATCGCCAACTCGGGGTCTCGTTCACGGACTGGCGCGTCCGCCTCCGCACTCCGCCAGGCACATGTATTCTCGTGTCAACCGTCGTACCGGGCTGCTCCGCTTCGCCAGCATTATCTGGCTGACGCTGGTGACTCCGTCTTCGAAACTCACCGCTGAACCGGCCAGGTAAAGCAGCCAAGCCCGGTAGATCTCAGCATCCACCAATTCGAGACACCGGTCTGCATTCCGCCGCAAACGCTCCACCCACGCCCGGCATGTCAGCGCGTAGTGGGGCCTCAAATCTTCAACGTCCAGAACCTCGAAGCCAGTGAGCTCGGCGACTCGAATGATATCGGAGAGATGCGCCAGTTCTCCTCCGGGAAAGACCTTTCGTTGCAGAAAAAGGGTTTGAGCGCTGTTCCCGACAAATTCCGGCCTTACGATAGTGTGGTTCAGAAAGAGTCCGTCCGGTTCCAGCAAGTCGTTCACCTTCTCGAAGTAGCGGCGAAGCCGGTGGCGGCCGACGTGCTCGAACATGCCTACCGAGGCGATCTTGTCGAAGCGTCCATCGACATCCCGGAAGTCGGCCTCCTGAACGTCGATTTCGGCCCCATGCGTGCGATTCCTGGCGATCGCCCCGGTGTGTTCGACCTGGCTCCGGCTGAGAGTACAACCAGTTGCCCGCACTCCGTAGTGTTGGGCCGCGTGCAGCAGCAGTGCGCCCCAGCCGCAGCCGATATCCAGAAACCGTTCGCCGGTCCGCAGATCCAGTTTGCGGCAGATCCGTTCCAGCTTGGCAACCTGGGCATCATCCAGCGACAGATTTGGCTGCTGAAAATAAGCACACGAATAGACCATCCGTGTGTCAAGGAAGTTCTTGTAGAACTCGTTCGAGCGGTCATAGTGGTATCGAATGTTCTCGGCCGCGCGTCGCCTGCTCTGCAACCAGGTCTCAAGACGATGGGGACCGATCCGGGCCGCAGCCGCCCGCAACAGCTCCCGCCACGTCCGGTGTCTTCCTGCGAACTGAAACCGAACCGCGGCGACCAGGTCGCCCTGAACTTCGAATTCACCGCCGACGAACGAAAGCGCCGCTGAGTAAGGATCAGTCCGTAGAAGCCGCTCCAATTGACGGCGGTCCCGTACGACCAGCGTGAAGGCCGGTGGATCGTTACCGTGATTCTCCTCGGCGCCGTCGGAAAATCGGATTGCGTACGAATCGGGAACGGTCTTGTCCCATGAGAAAACGGCCGATTCGTTTGCTGTGCATGAGTTTGCTGAACTCAGCATCGTGGTTAATCTCCTTTCTGTCAGGGGCCGTGCGATGAACTGACGGCTGACGTGGCCGAACAGCGTATCCGGCCGCAACACACCCTGCCGCCTATGCCGCCGCTGCCATCGACAACCCGAACTTCGATCTTCTGCGTAGAAAACTGGCGAAAGTGTTCCATGGTGATTCCGCGTTGCCTACGCCACCAAATGCCACGCCATGTATTCACCGCAATTCTGAATGGCAAAATCATAAGACGGCATCGAGATTCCCGTTCAGCGGATTGCCGGGACTAATAGCACTGGCACACTCGTCAGGCGTGTAACCTTGTGGCTCACGCTACCAAGCAGCACCGACGCCAGCGCTCCGCGCCCCCGACTGTCCATCACGATCAGCGTCGCCCCTGCGCGATCCGCGCGAGAGACGATTTCCTCAACCGGGTGACCGTAAGGAATCTCGATGCGCACGTCTTCGGCGCCGAGTTCCCTGAGACGCATCCTCATACGTTCCAGCCGCTCTTCATCGATCCGGTTAAATTCATCGAGGCGATCGTGCAGATGGCCAGCGATGCGAGAGCGGTCCTGGACATGGACCAGCGTGATCCGCTTCCCGCCGCTCGCGACGAGTTTCTCGAGGTAGGCGAAAGCGCGCTCGGCGTGATCAGAGAAGTCGGTCGCGAACAAGGCGTGGCGGTGGAAGTCGGTGCAAAGCATCTCGCAACGGATCTGGTCCTTGGTGTCGTCGATATTCAACTGTGCGACGAACACGGGATGGCGAGACTGGTGGAGGACTTCCGTCGCGACGCCGCCCAGTAGTATTTCCCGGGCCAGAGTGGCGCCGTGCGAGCCGATGACGATCATGGATGCGCCCACCTCCTGGGCGACCCGGTTGATCTCAAACGCCGGCAAGCCCGGTTCGATTCTGACGGTTACTTGAAACCCCTGGTCCTCGAGCAACTTCTTCTGCTCTTGAAGCTTCGGGTCGGCTTGACGCGCCAACTCGTACTTCAGATCGTCCAGGTGACGAATGCCCAGGGCGTAAGTCAGGATGATTTCCAGAGCGCCCAGCGGCTTGAGCCCATGCAGACAGCCAACAACGCTGTCCGAGGCTTGCGAGAGGTCCGTGGCGACAACGACTCGTGAAAACGTTGGGGGAACTCCTTTCCTGTTACTTGTTAAGCGTCGTCATATTGCCGGCGCTCAGCGACACTCGAAACTACCGGTGATGCCTGCGCCGTGCGAATGCCGTCATCAATTGCGTCGCGTTCTCCAAAGAAACGGCGTTGGAAGTACAGCGACACGTGTACCAGTCCGATCAGCACCGGCACCTCAACCAGCGGGCCAATGACCGTGGCGAAGGCGACATCCGACGTGATGCCGAACACCGCGATCGCCACCGCGATAGCCAGTTCAAAATTGTTGCCCGAGGCGGTGAAGGCAAGTGTGGCGCTGCGACTGTAGTCCGCGCCGCACCGGCGCGCCATGAAGAAACTGACCAGGAACATCAGCGCAAAGTAGATGGCCAGAGGAACGGCAACCAGGAGCACCTTCATCGGGAACTGAACGATCTTGTCGCCCTTGAAGCTGAACATGACGACGATCGTGAAGAGCAGGGCAATCAGCGTGACCGGCGAAATGCGCGGGATGAATGTCCGTTCGTACCAAGCCCGCCCCATGGTGGGCAGCAGGATCACCCGGCTGAGCACACCGGCGCCGAACGGGATCCCGAGGTAGATCATGACGCTCCAGAAGATCTCGCCGACGGTGATCGACTCGAGCGTCTTGCCCCCGACACCCTGGAC
Organism: uncultured Solibacteraceae bacterium; assembly: GCA_964468205.1. GTDB lineage: Bacteria > Acidobacteriota > Terriglobia > Bryobacterales > Bryobacteraceae > CAWELS01. Next base: position 30,687 of record CAYXVG010000065.1, read on the forward strand.
CACCGCGAGATTCAGTCCGAGCCAGCCAGGCAGGACCGTTACAAAGATCCAGGCGAGTAGACCATAGAACAGAACCTGAAAGACGCTGTTGAGCGCAACCAACCCGGCCGCGTATTCGCTGTTTCCCTTGGCTAATTCGTTCCAAACCAGTACCATGGCGATGCAGCGGGCGATGCCGACCATAATGAGACCGACCATTAGCTCGGGATGGTTGTGCAAAAACAGTACGGCCAGCGCGAACATCAAAAGCGGGCCGATCAGCCAGTTCTGGGCCAGCGACAGGCCGAGGATCTTCCAATCGCGAAAGACGCGGCCAATCTCCTCGTATTTCACTTTCGCCAGCGGCGGGTACATCATCAGGATGAGCCCGATGGCGATCGGGATGTTCGTGGTTCCGACATCGAAGCGGCTGATGAACTCGTGGGATGCCGGCATGAAATACCCTAAGCTCACACCGAGCGCCATCGCGAGGAAAATCCAGATCGTCAGGTATCGATCGAGGAATGATAGTTTTTGGCCAAGCTTTTCACTCATTTATCTGTCTCCATGGCAGATACGTGCTCATTACGGGACACGTTGCCGAGGGCGTGCGCAACCGGCCGGGGATCGTGCGGCCCGGCGGCCCGGGCAAGAGCCCTCAGCCGTTCAGGTCCCACCGGAGCCTCGGGCTTCCATGGGACCAGGGCGAGCCGGGAGGCGAACTCAGCACCAACCTCGTCGATGTACGGGAGTTCCCGCCGACCTCGTTCGATGAGAACCGGATCGCGGAACCCATTGCCCGCAAAGCTTTGGTTGATCACCCATGCATACGGTTTGATCTCCGCTCGAAGCAGGTCCTCCTGGAGCTTGCCGGCTTCGTGGACTGGCGTGGCCTCCGGTAGCGTGACGAGCAGGACTCTCGTGAAACGGGAGTCGCGCAGCCGAGGCAAAAGGTTTCGCACAGAGTCTGGTACGTCACTCATCGAGCGAAGAACGTCCCGATGATATGCCTCCGCCGCATCGAGCAGCAGGAGCGTGTGGCCGGTGGGAGCCGTGTCCAGAACGACAAACCCTTGCTCGCCGCCCGCCACGGTTTCGGCGAAAGCTCGAAAAACGGCGATTTCCTCGGTACAGGGTGAGCGCAGGTCCTCTTCGAGGAGAGCCCTGCCCTGTTCGTCCAAATGCGCGGCGGACTTGGCGAGCACCTCTTCGCTATAGCTCCGAGTCTCGGCGGCCGGGTCGATTCTGCTGACCCTCAGGCCCTCGACGGCGCCACTAATGGCCGCGCTGACGTGAGCGGCGGGGTCTGTTGTGCTCAGGTGGACTTGGTGGCCGCGGTGCGCCAATTCGACGGCGATCGCCGCCGCAATGGTCGTCTTGCCAACACCGCCCTTACCCATCGTCATGATCACGCCGTGACCCATCTGATCGAGCTCGTCGATGAGCGTACCCAATGGACCGGGGAACTCGCTGAGGACGGCATGCGCGGTAATGACAGGCTGCGCCACGGCGGATTCTGATCCAAACACGCGTCCGAGATTGGAAACTCCCATAGGAGCGAATGGGAGCAGCGGCACTTCTACCCGCGGCAACGCCGAGAGCGTAGTTGGCATGCCGCGCAGCGCCTCACGGCCTCGATCTTCGAGCGCAAGTGCGGCCGCATCGTTGCTGTCAGATGCCACGAAGACGCCGTTCAGGAACAGGTGTTGATTGGTCAGGCCTGTGTGAGCCAATTCTGCCCGTGTTCGATCGGCTTCGGCTAGAGCGGAAGGCTCCGGGCGGCTCACCAGCACAAGAGTTGTGCTCGCCGGATCTGAAAGGGTCCGCAGGCTCGACTCGTACAATGCCTGTTGCGCCTGCAACCCTGCAAGAGGACCTAGGCACGATGTTCCGGTAGTGTTCTCAGCTATAAATCCGGTCCAGGCCGCCGGCAGTTTCAACAGCCGCAGGGTGTGGCCAGTCGGAGCCGTATCGAAGACGATGTGATCGAATTCGGAAGTCGCCTGTCCATCGCCGAGCAGTTTCGTGAACTCGTCGAACGCGGCGATCTCTACTGTGCACGCGCCGGACAATTGCTCCTCCATGCTGCTGACCGCCGCATCCGGCAGGACGCCGCGGTAAGGTCCAACCACCCGCTCCCGGTAAGCTCTGGCAGCCGCTTCGGGATCGATGTTGAGGGCCCAGAGGCCTTCGGCGCCGGGGATTGCCGTTGGTTCCGGCGAAAGCTGAACAGCGAGGACCTCATCGAGGTTCGAGGCCGGGTCAGTGCTGACCAGCAGCACTCGTTTCCCGCGACTTGCCAGCGCCACTGCGGTGGCGCATGAGAGCGAGGTCTTGCCAACTCCACCCTTGCCGGTGAAGAACAGGATCCGTGTGGCCCGGCCGAGGAATTGCGACGCGACAGCCATTAGCAGCAACCTCCGTTTTCGCCGGAAGCCGTTCCCGGAGCGCTGCAATCCGACTGCATTACGGGCAGACCTTCCGGCGCTGGCTTTGCTCGCTCGTCCCGCTTCAAGAAGCGGTTGGCCAGCTCAAGCACGGAACGCGCGGGATTCTCTCTCACCGCCTGGGCGGTCTCCACGGCACGGGCCATGTCCGCGAGAGAGACACCCAGTTTGCGAGCCTTGTCGAAGTGGAACTTGAAGCACGGCTCGCAATTTGATGCAATCGCCGCGCCAATCGCGACCAGTTCACCGACGGCATCGGTATACAAGGGAGAGATCTCGTCATCCTGCAAATCGACGAAGCCGGCAAGCTCTTCTCGGCTCGGATAACAGCCGCGGCTAACGACAGCGTCATCGACGAGGATGAGAGGGAGACATTCGTTGCCGTACTCAACCAGGGCTGTCTTGACCTTCTCATTCGAGGCGAAAGCTTGTGGCTCCCCGGCAAGGTTGAAACGCTCCACGACCAGCCCCTGACCGGCCAGCCACTTCAAGTCAGCCGCGAAACGCGGGAGCACCGGATCCGGATTCGGCCCGCAGACACCGGTCGAGCAACACATCGGTGGATCAAAAACTTGAACTCTCTTCATTTGTTTCCTTTCGTTC
>CAYXVG010000066.1:0-31891 GCA_964468205.1 uncultured Solibacteraceae bacterium
TTCCTCGACTATTCTCCCTTCAATCCGCAATTCGAGGTCAGTTGAACTTCCGCGACAGCGGCCGGGCTAAGGCCTGAAGATACTTAGGCAGTGTTCGAATTGCGTCCTCCTCGTAGGGCGCGAGCATTTGCTGAAAATAGGTGAATCGCCTGTCACCCCTAATGTGATGTCTGGAGCCGAGAAATTCCCGCAATCTGGCGCGGGCCGAAGGAGGTATTGTCTCCCATTCCGGTTCAAACGGACCACCATCCCGAAGGAACGAGGAGCGCTCCAAACCTTCAATACGTTGCACAAAGTCCTTGGAACTCACTGCCGGTTCCACACGGGGTAGAGAGGTGAACAACGCAGACTGAAGAACGTAATAGATGAGATGTTCCCACTCGCCCGCGGCCACTCGCTCGCGCGTGTCTTGCTCGAGCCTGGTAATCCACCTCCGGAAACCTGCTTCATCGGACGGCAGGCCGGCTAAGCGAATCAGCGGCTCAGGCAGATCACTCCATTTGACTGCTCTCGCCACGGATCGGTCCGCGGCTCGGGCGGCGGAACCGAATGCCGCGAAGAGCGCCGTTAGAATTGTCCGGCGTTTCACTTTCAATAGCCGTTATACCAGTTAGGCCGACAAGACGAAACGAGTGCTTTACTCCTCCCGAAGAAACTCGCCGGCGCCATCGAGCGCGGCGTCGAAAACGGCGTCGCGGCCTTCGATGGCGAGTTCTTCCCGGAGCAGGTCCACAGCGGTGAGTTCGTGAAAGACAGTCCGCTGTTGAAAATCGCCCAGCCGCACTTCGACCGACTCTCCTTCCACCTGGGTTATGGTCAGTTCCTCCGCGGCGGCGCTGATCGCCGCCGCGGCCACTTCGCCGTCGGCTTGGCACGGCTCGCGATCGCCGGCCGAGACGAGACGGTAGTCGATTTCGCCGCCGAGGGTGTTGCGCAGCCAGGCGGCGAGGTAGGCGGCGCGGAGCGGAGGGCGGTCACCGTAGTAGGTGACGGTGACGGAGGCGATTGCGCGAAGGAATCCGGCGCGTTCGGGGTTGGCGAATACCTGTGCGATGGTCTCGCGCCAGCGGGTGAGGCGGGTCCAGGAGAGATCAGCGACCAGGGTCCCGGCGTTTCTCCAGTCGAGCAACCGCCGCCGTGTTTTCGCCGGATCACCACAGCCGCCGGAATTGAGGATCACCTTGTCGGCGACCTCGAGTAACGACTCGGCTCCGGGGACGTCGAGGAGCCCGGTCTCGCGGCGCCAGAGTATAGCCGGGAGGTCGGGAGCGCGCAAAGCGCGGAGCACCGGAAGCAGGTCATCCAGAGCCGGCCGGGTTGTGGTGATGTCCACTTGCTCCACACAGATGTGCCGGCGCTGGCCGAATGGCATCCAGCACTGGGCTGAAACCTTGGCATCGAAAGAGCGCTCTTCGCCGGGGACCAGATGGACAACGACCATGCGGCCGGGAAACTCCTGCAGCAGTTGCACGTAGGCTTCGTCCTGCGTCGGATCGCCGCCTTCGGGGCGGGAAGTCAGAAGAAACATTGTCAACGCGCCGGCGCGCAGAACGCCCACCGAGCCGTCCGCTTGCGGTTCGCTACCGAGCCCCGCCCAGAGCTGATCCAGCTCTCGCAGAATCCGGCCGGTATGGATGGAGGCGGCCATCACGGAGTCCTCCAGCGATGGCCGTTGCGGGCGAGCATGTCATCGGACTCCGCCGGCCCCCAAGTGCCGGCGGCATAGTTGGGGAAATCGAAGCGCTGGGACGCCCAATAGTCGAGCACCGGCTGGACGGCGGCCCAGCTTGCCTCGACCATATCCTGGCGGGTGTAGAGCGTCGGATCGCCGGCCATGGCGTCGAGCAGCAGCGTCTCGTAGGCGGTTGGAGCGCGAACGCCGAAGCTTGTGTTGTAGTTGAAATCCATGGAGACGGGACGTACCTTCATCCCGCTGCCGGGCCGTTTCGAGAAGAATCGCAGGGAGATGCCCTCTTCGGGTTGGATGCGCAGGATGAGCAGATTCGGGCGGCCCCACACACCGCCGCCGTCGTCGGTGGAGAAAAGAGCGTGGGGAGCGGGCCGGAACTGTATGGCGACATCGGTAACGCGCTTGGGCAGCCGCTTGCCGCTCCGCAGATAGAAGGGCACTCCCGCCCAACGCCAATTGCCGACCGAGAAATTCACCGCCGCATAGGTGTCCGTTTGCGCATCCGGGTCGACGTCCTCTTCCTGGCGAAATCCCGGAATGTCCTTGCCTCCGATGCGGGCGGGACCGTACTGTCCGGCTACCGCGGAGGCGGCGATCTCTTCTTCGCGGAGACGGCGGATGGAGCGGAGGAGCTTGGCGCGCTCATCCCGCACGGCTTCGGCCTCGAATGTGGGCGGAGGCTCCATGGCGACGGTCGCCATCACCTGCAGCAGGTGATTCTGTATCATGTCCCGCAAAACGCCGGATTCCTGGTAGTAGCCGCCGCGGCCCTCGACTCCGATCGACTCGGCGGCGGTGATCTGAATGTTGTCAATATAGCGCCGGTTCCAGAGGGGCTCGAAGATGCCGTTGCCGAAGCGGAAAGCGAGGATGTTCTGGACAGTCTCCTTGCCGAGATAATGGTCAATGCGATAGATTTCCTTTTCCGGGAAATGCCGCTGCGCTTCCGCACCGAGTTCGCGGGCGCTGGCGAGGTCGTGCCCGAAGGGCTTCTCGACAACTACGCGCCGCCATCCGTCTCCCTTGGAGAGGCCGGCGGCGTCCAGCCCCTCGAAGGCGTCGCCGTAGAACCGCGGCGCGGTGGAGAGATAGAAGAGAGCATTTCCACCGGTCTTCCGTGAATCCGCGATCTCTTGAAGCCGGCCGGCGAGCGCTTCATAGAGCGCGGGATCTTTCAGGTTCCCCGCCACATAGAAGAGCGATTCCGAAAAATTCCTCCAGAGATCCTCGTCAAAGGGGGTATCGGGCAGGAACTCGCGAACGGAATCGTGCATCTTGTCACGAAACTGCTCGTCGGAGAGTTCGGTACGCGAATTCCCGACCACGGCGAATCCGGCTGGGAGGCGGCGCTCGTAGGCCAGCCGGAACAGGGCCGGCACCAGCTTGCGTTTTGCGAGGTCCCCGTTCGCGCCGAAGATCACCAGCGAACAGGGCGGCACCCGGCGCTCGAAGCGGAGCGGGTCCTCGAACGGATTTGTCCCTTCCATCTGTTCACGGTAGCATGGGTCCCGGCCCAGCGATCGGAGCGGTAAACAAGTTTACTCCTGGTGGCGAAGGGCAACACATTCGCCCTCTTCAAGACCCGACTCGATGGCCGCGGAGATGTGATTCTTCAATGCGACCTCGACAGGGCGGCGCTCGAAGCCGCCGTCTCCGGCGACGAGAACGTAGCGTCTCCCGCTCTCGCCGAAGACCGCTTGGCGGGGGACGGTGACAGCGTTCTCGACGCGGTCCGTGACGATATCGGCAAAGACCGAGAGATCCGGATTCAGCGTGGAACCGCCGCTTTCGATATGAATTACCACCGGCAGGGTCCGGACGTAGTTGTTCCGCGCGCCGCCGCCCCTGGCCAGAGCGCCGATCGAGTGAACCCGGCCGGTGAAGGACCGCTCGGGATAGGCGTCCAGACCGATTCTCACCTTCTGGCCGACTCGTATCCTGCCTCCTTCGGACTGGTTGACTTCCGTCTCGATCCGCATCAGGCTCAGATCCATCACTTTCAGGAAGATCATTCCAGGCCGCATCTGGTCTCCCTCCTGGACGATGCCGTATTCGCCGTCGCGAAAAACCTGCTGGCGAACGGCCATGCCGTCCATGGGAGACAGAATCGTGCACCGCTCAAGATCGCGCTGGAAGCGGGACAGCGAAAGATTGTGCTGCTCGGCGGAGATTTCGGAGATCCTCACATCGGCGGCGGTGGAAGTTTGGGTCCAACCGAGATCCTTCTGCTTTTGCCGGAATGACGCCGCGGACTCTTCGACGCCGAGCGCGAGCAGTTCGCGATCCACGATGGTTCGGATCTCCGCCGCCGCGGCTTCCACCTGCCACTTCTCGTACAGAGAGCGGGCGACCAGGACATCCTGCCTGAGATTCTCGATATCGATCACCGTCTCGGCCTTTCGTTTCCGGGTGGCCGCCAAAGCGTCCTCATAGTTTGCTTGGACGTCGTCAAGCAGGTCCTCAATCGAGCGGCTGTCGATTTCAGCGAGGATATCGCCTTTCTTCACCATTTCACCGGATTCCCGCAGGTTGTAGAGCGTGATGCCACGAAAGCCGCCGCGCATCCGCGGCGCCGAGACGGCAGCGTAGTTCACGGCGGAGGTGGTTCCGGCGACGCGCACCACGCGTTCGAGATCCCCGGTGGATGCGATGACGGTTTCGATAGTCGGGCGGATCGCAGCTTCTCCGGCGTTTCCAGACCCGCGAGTCCACATCGCTCCCACGATGATAGCGGCGGGAAGAGCTATCAGTAGGAGGTATTTCTGCTGTCGCTTTCTTCCCATGGTGATTCCAGGATGGTCGACACCCGTTCCTTCCTCAGAACCCTGTCCCATCTACTAGGACGAGGTTAATCGCGGGCAGGGTTAACTGCTGGGAGCGTAAATCGCCGCGGGCTGCGGCGGCGCAGGCGCGAGCGTTGTCCAACGTGGACTGAGCGGGCGGGTTGCGCCGCGCTTCCGAATCCAGCTACCATCAAGATACCTGCCGAGGGTGCGCCACTCAGCCAAGGATGCTGCACACGGAATCGCTTGCAAGAACGCCCAAGGACTGTTCTTACGCGTATGCCAAGACAGAACAAGAAAAAAATCGTCGCCGTGGTCGAAGATTTGATGTTCACGGCAAAGATCAACGATGCCGCCAAGAAGGCGGGCTTACCGGTGGAGTTCGTCAAGTCCGAGGACGATGTACTCGAAAAGGCCCGGCAAGATCCTACCGCGATCATTCTGGATCTGAACTGCGGCGCTGTGAATCCCCTAAAAATGATCAGCCAGTTGAAGAATGACGGCGAGCTGAAGCGCATCAGTATTATCGGCTTCCTTTCGCATGTTCAGGGAGAGCTCAAGAAGCAGGCTCACGACGCCGGCTGCGACATCGTGATGACGCGCTCCGCATTCTCACAGAACCTACCCACCATTCTTAAGCGCCACGCGGATAGCGGATTCTGAGTCCGCCGCGATGGGCGGAAGGCGCACGCCGGCCGTGTCTATACCGGACAGCGAGGAGTTTGGACCGCCTGGAGTGTGTGTGTTTCCGGCCGCCCGGAGTGGCAACCAATCTGCCCAGAATAGATCGCGTATGCGATTTCTTGTGATTTTCCACGCGGCCGTATTGGCAGTGTTCTCTCTGGCCACCACAAAGGCGCCCGCGCAAACACCCCCAACCGGAATCAAGGTGAAAGTGGTTGCGGACCCGATCGGGGAGGTAGATTTCGGGCAGCGGTTGCGGCGCTGGGATGGCTTCGGCGTCAACTATGTCGAGACGGCCCAAACCCGCGACTACGACGTCTGGAAACAGGAGTTTGGCGGCTTCAGCCTCTTGAGCGAGAGCGAGCGGGAGGAAATACTCGAACTGATCTTCGGCGCGGACGGACTGAAACCCGGCCTGACGAAGATGTTTCTCGATCCATGGCACGAAGGGAAGACCCGGGCGGATAACGATAACGGCGATCCGTGGACGCTCAACCTCGAAGGTTACGATCACGAGCGCACGACCGAATGGATGCGGTACTTCAACCGCGAGGGTTTGCAGCGCATGCGGGAGTGGGGCGGGGACCTCACCATCCTGACGACGCTCTACGGTCCGCCGCCCTGGATGACCAGGCAGCTCTTCCTGCTGGGCCGCGACATCGACCCGGAGCTGAAGCTGGAGGTGGCCGAATACATGGTCTCCTGGGTGAAATTCCTACGGGAAAAGGAGGGCTTGCCGGTTCGTTACCTTTCCTTTCACAACGAGGGGGATGCATACTACCGGTGGCCGCGCGACGGTTCCAACCCGGGAGAGGACCACCGGGACTATAACGCTCTGTGGCGGCCTGATCTGGTGGTGGACTTTCTGAAGCTCGCGCGGCGGATGCTCGACCACAACGGGCTGAAGGACGTGGGTCTGACGCCCGGCGAGACGCAAACCTGGTCGCGCTTCGACGAATGGGGATATGCGCAAGCCATCGCCCAGGATGCCGAGGCGCTCGAACACCTGTCATTGATCACCGGGCACAGCTTCGCCGCCTGGCACATCCCGAAGAGCGTCTACTATGGCGACTGGCGCTCCACCGGCATTGATCTGCTGCGCGAGCGAAAAGGCGGCGAGCTCCACGCCTGGGTCACGTCCATGAGCTGGGGCGATATGGACGCGCAGTTCATCGACAACATCCGTCGCAACATCTATATCTCGAAGGTGAACGGCCTGATCCCCTGGGCGGTAACCAAACGGCCATCGCAGTGGATTGGCGGAGATCCGAACCCGGACGGCGCCTTTGAAATCTCCGAAGACGGGGGGTACCGGATATTGCCTGGCTATTACTTCTACAGGCTGGTTTCGCGCGCCGGGCAGCCGGGAATGGCGGTGGCGGCGGTTCGGTCCTACGATCCGGCGCTGGGACTGATCGCGTTCGCCTCAAACGGGACCCGGAACCCGGACGCCTTCGTCGTGATCAACGTGAGCGAGGTGTCGAAGGAGACCCGGATCACGGTGAAGGGATCGCAGGCGCGCGAGTACAACGCGTTCCGTTCCTCGGCCAGCGAGCGCTACGAATCGCTGGGGCTCACCCGGCTGGCGGAGGGCGAGCTGTCTTATACCGCTCCGGCCGGATCGGTGACGGCTTTCCACGCCCGATAGCGGGAATCGCCGGAAGCGGACGGCACGTCCCAATTGCGGACAGTGCAGTGGCGATGTGGTGCGCATGGTGGCCGCCGACGGAATGCGAATGGTGGCTGCCGGGAATGGGTTGGTGGCCGCACTACCGGCGGCGCAACTTTTGTCGGGGTTTCTCGCTGGGATCGACGCGTGGGACGTCCCCACATTCGCGGGCGTCTGCCTGCTACTGGCGACCGTAGCGCTGGGAGCATGCTATTTTCCGGCCCGCCGCGCGGCAGCGGTCGATCCTGTGGTGGCGCCGAGGAACGAATGAAGCTCGCTCTGGATTGCGGCCTGGCGTGCGGGGAGACGGCGCTTTCGGGCCTCAGCAGCGCTGGGAGAAGTCGGCAAGTTCCTCGGCTTTCCGTCTTGCGGCGCCGGAATCGATAGCGCCGGCGGCGAGATCGGCGCCTTCGAGGAAATCCGTCACCCGTCCGGAAGCAACCAGCGCGGCGGCGGCGTTGGCAATCACGATATCCCGCCTGGGCCCGCTTTCTCCGCGCAGGATCGCCCAGGTGATCTCCGCGTTCTCTCCGGCGTCTCCGCCCCTTAGGTCTTCCAGGCGGGCCACGGGGAGGCCGAAGTCAGCCGGAGTAAGGTCCTGGTGCGCAATGGCGCCGGAATGGACGCTCAAGGAGAGGGTGGGGCCGGTGGTGGTGATCTCGTCCATACCGTCCATACCGTGTACAACGATCGCCCGAACGGCGCCGAGCGAGGCCAGCACCTTGGCCAGCAGGTCAGCCGCCGCGGGAGAAGGAGCCCCCACGAGTTGCCGGGTAGCGCCGGCGGGATTCGTCAGCGGCCCGAGCAGGTTGAAGACCGTGCGCATCTTCAATTCCCGCCGCGCGGGCTGGGCATGCCGCATCGCCGGGTGCAGGATCGGAGCATAGAGGAACCCAATGCCGATCTCACGGATGGAGCGGCCCATTTGCTCCGGGTCTTCGATCAGCTTGATGCCGAGGGCTTCGAGCAAGTCGGCGGCTCCGCAGCGGCTCGAGATGGAGCGATTCCCGTGCTTGGCCACCTTCACTCCGGCTCCGGCGGCCACGAATGCCGCCGTGGTGGAGATGTTGAAGGTGGAGTGGCCGTCTCCTCCGGTGCCGACGATGTCGAGCAGCGGTTCACCGGCGATTCCCGCGTCCACGGGCGTCGCCTTTGCCCGCATGGCCCTGGCGAAGCCCAGAACCTCTTCGTCCGTCTCGCCCTTCATCCGCAGGGCGACCAGGAACGCGCCGATCTGGGTGGAAGACGCCTCGCCCTCCAGAATGGCGTTCATGGCACGCTCCGCATCCGCCGCGGCGAGATTCTCGCGGCTGGCGACCCGGTGGAGGAACGGCAGCAATGACATGGTGTTATAGTGGATGGCTTAAAACTAACTAGCAATCCTAACATAGGGACTACAACTCCATGAAAATTCATGAATATCAGGCCAAATCGATCTTGGCCTCCTACGATGTCCCCGTGCCTAGAGGCCAGGTTGTGTTCTCGGTCGAAGAGGCCAAGACGGCCGCCGACAAGCTCGGCGGAAACGTGGTTGTGAAGGCGCAGATACATGCGGGAGGCCGCGGCAAGGGAGGAGGTGTCAAGATCGCCAAGAACGCCGAAGAAGCGGCTGCGCTTGCGGAAAAGATACTAGGGATGACCCTAGTGACCCACCAGACAGGCCCCGAAGGGAGACTGGTCCGCCGGGTACTCATTGAAGAGACTCTGCCGATCGAGCGCGAGCTATACCTCGGCATCGTGCTGGACCGCACCGCCGGCAAGAATGTCTTCATGGCCTCCTCGGAAGGGGGTATGGAGATAGAAGAAGTGGCGAAGAACACGCCGGAGCTGCTGCTGAAGGAGATAATCGAGCCCGGCGTTGGCCTGATGCCCTTCCAGGCGCGCAAGCTGGCCTTCGGCATCGGGATTCCGAACGAAGCCATGCGCGATGCGGTGAAGGCGATGACGGCTTTGGTGAAGGCGTACGAGGCCTCCGACGCCTCTCTCGCCGAGATCAATCCGTTTATCCTCACCAAGGACAATCGCGTGGTCGCGCTGGACGCCAAGATCAACATCGACGACAACTCCATGTTCCGGCATCAGGACTTGGCCGAGTTGCGCGACTTCGACGAAGAGGAGCCGCTCGAGGTGGAAGCTTCGAGATTCAACCTCAACTACATCAAGCTCGACGGCAATGTGGGTTGCATGGTGAACGGGGCTGGCCTGGCGATGTCGACCATGGACATCATCAAATACGCCGGCGGCAATCCGGCCAATTTCCTCGACGTCGGCGGCGGCGCGAGCGCCGAGCAGATCGAGAACGCCTTCCACATCCTGACGTCGGACAAGAGCGTGAAGGCCGTGCTGATCAACATTTTCGGAGGCATTCTGCGGTGCGACACGCTGGCGACTGGCGTGGTGGCCGCGGCCAAGAACCTCTCCCTGGACATTCCCATGGTGGTGCGCATGGAGGGTACGAATGTCGAGGAGGGGCGCCGGATTCTCGCCGAGTCCGGCCTGCAGTTGACGGTGGCGGACGGCATGAAGGACGCAGCGGAGAAGGTAGTGAGGTTGGCCCAATGAGCGTACTTGTAGACGAAAACACCAGGCTTTTGGTTCAGGGTTTCACCGGCCGCGAGGCCAGCTTCCATGCCGAACAGATGATCGCCTACGGCACGAACGTCGTGGGCGGTGTCACGCCGGGCAAAGGCGGCGTTACCCATCTCGACCGGCCCGTTTTTAACACGGTCGCCGAGGGGGTCAAGGCAACCGGGGCCAATGCGTCTGTAATCTTCGTGCCGCCGCCGTTCGCGGCCGACGCCGTAATGGAAGCGGCCGACGCCGGCCTCGCGCTGGCGGTCTGCATCACCGAGGGGATTCCGACGGCGGACATGGTGCGGGCCTGGCAGTTTCTGAAGGGCCGCTCCACGCGATTGATCGGGCCCAACTGCCCGGGGATCATTTCGCCCGGCAAGTGCAAGATCGGCATCATGCCCGGACACATTCACGCTCCAGGCAAAGTAGGCGTTGTTTCCCGCTCGGGCACCTTGACTTACGAAGCGGTGGGGCAGCTCACCAATCTTGGCATCGGGCAGAGCACCTGTATCGGCATCGGCGGTGATCCGATCATCGGCACTACCTTCCTGGATGCAATCCGGCTCTTCAACGAAGACCCGGAGACCGAGGCCATCGTTATGATCGGCGAAATCGGAGGCAACGCGGAGGAGACAGCGGCGGCCTACATCAAGGACAATGTGAAGAAACCCGTGGTTGGCTTCGTCGCCGGCCAAACCGCGCCTCCGGGGCGGAGGATGGGCCATGCCGGCGCCATCATTTCGGGCGGTTCCGGCAAGGCGGCCGATAAGATGGCCGCGATGGAAGCGGCCGGGATCACCGTCTGCGAAACACCGGCGGTAATTGGAGAGAAGCTCAAACAGCGGCTTTCCTGAAATCGAGATTCACGCACACAAGCGGAGACCGAAACATCCTATGGAACGTACGTTTGCAATCATCAAACCCGATGCCGTGGCGGCGAAAAACACCGGCGAGATTATCTCCATCATCGAGAAGAGCGGCTTCGACATTCTGGCCATGAAGAAGATGACCATGAGCCGGAAGCAGGCCGAGGGCTTCTACGCGGTCCACAAAGAGCGGCCGTTCTACCAGGACCTGGTCGAGTTCATGACCGAGGGCCCGGTGGTGGTTCTCGTTCTCGAACGCGAGGACGCCATTAGAAAGTGGCGGGAAGTGATGGGCGCCACGAACCCCGAAAACGCCGAGGATGACACCATCCGCAAGATGTACGGCACGAACATCGAGCGGAATGCCGTACACGGCTCGGACGCTCCGGAGACCGCGGCGGTCGAGACGAAGTTCTTCTTCGGGGAGGCGGACCTGCTGTAAGACAGAAACGAAACCACAGAGTACACAAAGAACCACAGAGTTTCAGTATTGTGCCGTGACCAGTAGCGTAAAGGCTCTGTGGTTCTTTGTGTACTCTGTGGGTTCCCAGTTTTCCTGAGAACAATCCCCACGAGGCTGGACTAGGTTGGTATGAGGGTTGTGTGCCTCTTGCTGGTGGCATCTTTGCTGACGCCGGGCTATGCGGGGAGCAGCGGCGGGAAGGTGGAGTACGTCGGCGGCACGGTGGCGGAGATTGAGGCGGGGCCGAAGGGGCGCCTGCTGACGGTGAACGACCGCTACCTGGTCTACGAGTCGAAGCAGGTCCATTATCTGGTTCCCTGGGAGAGCATCAACCTCATCGAATACGGGCAAAAGGTAAGCCGCCGGCTCGCAATGGCAGTGCTGATTTCGCCGGTGCTGGCGCTGAGCAAGAGCCGCAAGCACTTCCTCACCATCGGGTTCGAGGCCCACGGCGGCGGCCAGGAGGCGCTCGTCTTTCGGGTGCAGAAGGGCGATGTCCGCGCGCTGCTCGTATCTCTGGAGGTGAAGGCGAATCTGCCGGTGAACTACCAGGACGAGGAAGCTCGAAAGGCGGGAAAGGGATAGAAGTTGCGGATACTGCCGGCGATTCTAATGATTTGCGCCCTGGCGGCCCCCGGGGAGGAAGCGGACACGAATCCGCTGCTTCAGGTGAAACGGATATACGTGGAAGAGCTTACCGGTGATGAAACAGCGGACCAGATTCGCGACATGATCATCGCGGGCTTCCACGGCGCCGGCCTGTTCGCCCTGACTGAAAACGCCGAGAGCGCCGATGCGGTCCTCCGCGGTTCGGCCGAGGACCTCATCTACACGGAAACACACGACTCACATGACAGCGTGAGCGCCCGGGGGACCATTAACGTGACGCCGTCGCGTTCAACCACGTCGTCGAGGAGTAGCCGCCTGTATGTCAACTCCCAGATCGGGGAGAACGAGGGCAGCCGCGTGGTGGAGAGAAAACACGAGGCGATGGCGGCAGTGCGGCTGGTGAATCGCGCCGGCGATGTCATCTGGTCTACTGTGCAGGAAAGCCGTGGCGCGAAGCTGAACGGCGCCAGCGCGGATGTGGCGCAAAAGGTAACGAAGCAGCTCGTGCGGGATGTCAAAAAGGCTCGGGATTCATTGACCGCCGCGGACCCGCCGGACACCACCCATTGAGGTCATCCATTCCGCTGAATACGGACACGCTTGAGCGCGGAGGTGTGACCGCTTCTCACGCCGACGTTCGTTTTGGGAACCCTGAATAACTGAGCAAGGAAAGCGCACAGCTCCGCGTTGGCCCTGCCCTTTTCCGGAGCCGCGGCCACCTTCACACGCCAGCAGCCATCCGGCAAAACGCCGGCGAGTTCGCTGCGCGAGCTCTTGGGGATCACTTTCACGGCGAGCGTGATCTCTCCCCGGTGGGCGAGTTCGGCGGCCATCCGCTCCAGATCCTCCACGTTACGCCACCCGGCCGATGATCTTCAGCAAGTGAGCGGTACGGATGGGTTTTCGCAGGAACTCATCCACCAGCTTCGCTTCCGGTTGGTTCCTGAGGTCGTCGGGCCAGCCCGAGAGCACCAGAATGCGCACTTCGCCGGACCGGGACCGGAGGCGGCGAATCAAGAGCAGACCGTCTTCGGCGTGTGGCAGCCGCAGGTCCATCAAGATCACGTCAAAGGCGCCGGCATCGAAGGCGGCGAGCGCCTTCGCGGCCGAGGGGGCTGTGACAACGCGGTGCCCCGCCTGCTCCATGATGAGCTGTCTGATCTCGAGCTGGTCCGGATCGTCATCCACGAGAAGCAGTCGCGCCAATTCGATATCCTTTACTCGTCCGCGAACTGAATTTCGGCGATCACAAGCTGCGGCATGGTTTGATTCCAGGTATCCGGCAGCGAGTCGAACGGGAGCCGGAAGCCGCGAGTCTCGCCGGGATAGAGCACACCGTCACGGGCGCGGACGATGGGCGTCAATTCACGGGCGATCACCTGACCGTAAGGATCATAGAAGATGCACTGGAGCACAACGTGCCGCACCTGACGGTCGCCGGCGTTGGTAATGTTGCCGAGAATCTCCACCAAGGTCTGCCCGAGCTGGTTTTCGGTCGCCTTCATCTCCACGCCGGCAAGCTGGAGATTGCGCGTGTACGCCTTCGCCTCGGGAGTCAACACCGGCACGTCCGGCTCCGGGCCGGGCTGGCTTAGGAACCAGAGAAGTCCCCCTCCAGCGGCGAGCGCGATCAGTATGATGATCAGGAGCGGGCGAGAACGGGATTTCGGTGGTAGTCCTGTGGCTGGATTCATCGATACCTACCTAATTTAGCGGGAAAACGACGGTGGCGGAAGCGGGGAAGACAAATCACTGGCCGCTCACCGTCATCTCACCGATCAACACGGTGGGACAAGCGACCGAGCCGCGAAACTCCAGGTCGTTGCCGACGGCCTCGATCCCCGAGAGCATTTCGCGGAGATTACCGGCGATGGTCACCTCCGACACGGGGAAAGCGAGTTCACCATTCTCGATCCAGAGGCCGACGGCGCCCTGGGAATAGTCGCCGGTAACGATGTTGACGCCGAAACCAATCAATTCGGTGACGTACAACCCGTTCGGCACGCCGGCGATGATCTCCTCCGGCGACGACTCTCCGGGCTCGGCGAACAGGTTCCCGTAGCCGACGCCGGCGCTGCCCGCTATGCCGCGGCTGGCGTTGCCGGTGGTCTTGAGGCCAAGCTTGCGGGCGGTGTAGGTGTTGAGGAGGTAACTGCTCAGGACGCCATTCTCGATGACCGGAGTCCGGCGGGTGGGAACGCCTTCGTCGTCGAAGGGAGAGGTGCCGAACAAGCCGGGCATAGTGCCATCATCGATCACGGTGAGATTCGGGGAGGCGACCGCCTCGCCAACCTTCCCGGCCAGGAACGATGCCTTGCGATAGACCGCATCCCCGTTCACCGCCTCAAAGATGTGTCCCAGGAGCGACCGCGCCACCCGCGATTCGAACACCACCGGGGCCTTCTGGGTCGGAGCCTTGCGGGCGTGCAGCCGGCGAAGCGAACGCTGGGCGGCGATGCGGCCGACCTCGGCGGGAGCCTGCATGCCCACGGCCGAGCGGGAGAGGGTGAACCAGTAGTCGCGCTCCATCGATTTGCCGTCTCTGGCGACGGGTATCACGGCCAGCGAGCAGCGGCTGGCCCGGTACGAACCGAGGAACCCCCGCGAATTGGCGAATACGTGAACGCCGGTGTTCGAGTCAAAGGAGGCGCCTTCCGAGTTGGTAATGCGCGGATCAAAAGAAAGGGCGGCCTCTTCAGCCTCCTTGGCCCGGGCGATTTTGGCCTCGGTTTCGAGCGCGGATACATCCTCGTGGTAAAGGCGAAGATCGCCGTCGATGGACCCGAATTCTTCGTCGCCGGGGAGCCCGGCATGGGGATCTTCCGTGGTCAGGGCCGCCAGATCGACCGCCGAGGCGACCATCCGTTCGATCCCCTTATCCGACAGATCAGAGGTGTAAGCCGATCCGCTACGCTGGCCGAACAACACGCGGACTCCAGCGCCACGAGAGCCGGCCTCCTTAAGATTCTCCACTTCCCGCATGCGAACGCTTGCCGAGAACTCGTCGCCTTCGGAGACGACGCACTCGGCGTCGCTCGCGCCTCGTTCCAAGGACATGCTGACTACCTTGCGCGCGAGTTCTTCGAGCGGAACGTTACTCACTTCGTGCCTCCTACCGTCATACGGTCAAGTCTCACAGTGGGAATTCCGACTCCGACGGGAACGCTTTGGCCCTCCTTGCCGCAGATGCCGATGCCCTCGTCGAGTTGGAGGTCATTGCCCACCATGCTGACGTGCTTGAGCGCCTCGGGGCCGTTGCCGGTAAGGGTGGCTCCCCGCACGGGCCGCCCGAGCTTGCCGTCTTCGATCATGTAGCTTTCGGTGGCCGAAAACACGAAGTTGCCGCTGGTGATATCGACCTGTCCGCCGCCGAAGGTCGCGCAGTAGATTCCGTTTTTCACGGACTTCACAACCTCCTCCGGGTCACTTTCTCCGGCCAGCATGAAAGTGTTTGTCATACGTGGCATGGGGATGTGCTGGTAGCTTTCGCGGCGGCCGTTGCCGGTGGGTGCGGCTTTGGTGAGTCGGCCCGAGAGCCGGTCCTGCATATAGCCAAGGAGCACTCCATTTTCGATCAGAACGTTGCGCTGCGTCGCCTGACCTTCATCATCCACATTGAGGGAGCCTCGGCGGTTGACGATTGTGCCGTCGTCTACCACCGTGACCAGCGGGCTTGCCACCTGCTGGCCGACGCGATCGCTGAAAGCAGAGACCTTCTTGCGGTTGAAATCCGCTTCGAGACCATGCCCCACCGCCTCATGAAGCAGAATCCCGGGCCAGCCGGGGCCGAGGACGACCGTCATCTCCCCAGCCGGCGCGGGCGCGGCGCCGAGCTGGATGATGGCCTGCCGCGCAGCCTCCCGGGCGAAGTATTCCGGCGTCTTTTCGTTGAGGAAGTACTCGAACTCCACCCGCCCGCCGCCGCCAGCATAACCCCGCTCCGGCCCGCCGTCTTCCCCGGCGGCCAACACGAGCACGTTGAGACGAGCCATCGGCTGGCGGTCATGGCTCAATATGCCGTCGCTGGTGGCCACCAACACGTGCCTTAGGCTGTCGGTAAACGACGCCTGCACCTGAAAGACCCGCGGATCAGAAGCTCGGGCCGCCTCGTCAGCCCGCTGTACGAGTTTCACGCGCTCAGCCAGGCCCGTATTAGCGGGCGCGGAGATCACTGGGTAGAGATTGTGTTTCTCGGTTTCGGTGAAACCTGCCTTGGCCTCCCGCGACGGGCCACTGGCAATTAGGGCGGCCACGCGAGCCGCCTTCCGGACCTTCTCCGGCGCGAGATCGTCGCTGTAGGCGTAGCCGGTACGTTCGCCGGCGATCACCCGTACGCCAACGCCCATGGTCACACCCTGGGTGGCGCTCTTGACGATCGACTCGTCAATTGTGATGGCGCTCGTGGCCAGGTATTCGAAATAGAGGTCGGCGTAATCCCCACCTTCTGACAGGGCGGCGGAGAGATACCCCTCAAGATCCCGCTCGGACAAACCAAAGGTCCGAGCGAAATACGACTGAGAAAGGCTCATATTATCGAGCGTAGCATGGAGGCCTGGAAATGCTTCCGGCGAGGGTCTCGAGATACCGGTTTCCGGGCCTCGGCGGCGTCTGTGGGTATGGCGGAATGCCAGCTTCACCCTGGAGAGACGGTAGCGTCGAGGTGGAAGGGCCGTTATCCGGCCCGGCGGGACGGAGCGGGGCGCCGGGCTGCCTGCCGCATCATTTCGGCGGCGATCCGGTCGAGGGGAAGGACCTTGTCGACGGCTCCTCTTCGGACTGCTTCCCGGGGCATTCCATAAACGACACAGGTCTCTTCGTCCTGAGCGATGTTATAGGCGCCGGCTTGCTTCATCTTCAGCATTCCGGCCGCGCCGTCGGAGCCCATTCCGGTCAAGATGACGCCCACCGACCGCCCCCCGGCGGTTTCGGCGACAGACTCGAAGAGCACGTCGGCCGACGGCCGCTGGTAGCAGACCCGGGGGCCGGGCTTCACACTGACGCGGTAGGTATTGTCCGTTCTCCGGAGCAGCATGTGATAGTCGCCAGGAGCTATGAGAACACGCCCCGGGACAACATAGTCGCCGTGAGCCGCCTCGCGCACCTCCATCCGGCAGACCTGGTGCAGACGGTTCGCGAAGGCCCTGGAGAACCCGGCCGGGATGTGCTGGACGACGAGGATTCCAGGCACATTCCCCGGCAGCGCGCGGAGCAATGCTTCGAGCGCTTCGGTGCCGCCGGTGGAGGCGCCAATCGATATGAGAACGTCTTCGGGCGCCGGACCTTCCGGTGTGGCAACCTCTGCGGCCGGGGGCTCGGGCGGGGCGTTCCTGACACCCCGAACGCGGGCGCGCGCCGCGGCTCGGATTTTTAGCGCCAGCGCCGTGCGAAGCTCACCCACGGAATACGGTCCCGAGGGCTTCGCCAGAACCTCCACGGCGCCGCTCCGCATCGCCTCCATGGCCATCGCGCAGGAGGACTGGCCGATGGAACTGATGACAATCACCGGAAGCGGCCGGTACCGCATGAGCTTCTTGAGGAATGTGAGGCCGTCCATCCGCGGCATTTCGATGTCCAATGTGAGGACGTCCGGTTCAAGCTTCAAGATCTTGTCTCTGGCCACGTACGGATCCGGAGCGGAACCGACTACCTCGATGTCCGGTTCTGAGTCGAGCGTCTCCTTGAGTACGCGGCGAACGATGGCCGAGTCGTCGACGACCAGCACACGAATTGGGCGGGCGGCGGTCATAGAGTAATGAGCTGCATTCTAACTGGTCCTTCGGGCAGATAAACATCGGTGCGCGCGGCCGTGCATTCGCCGGTCAGCGCCTCGATCGCCTCTGGCGGGTGGAGGTCGAACGCTCCCTCCGGCTCGAGCCTGCTGAGAGCGACGCCGCAGACCATGTTCGCCATCTCGCCGACGACGTGGCG
Organism: uncultured Solibacteraceae bacterium; assembly: GCA_964468205.1. Classification (GTDB taxonomy): domain Bacteria; phylum Acidobacteriota; class Terriglobia; order Bryobacterales; family Bryobacteraceae; genus CAWELS01. Next base: position 17,267 of record CAYXVG010000066.1, read on the forward strand.
AATCTGTTCCGGTGAGGCGTCCTCACCGAAATCGAGTCCGAGGAAGTCTGTTGAAATCGTGGCGGCGCTATCGGCCGGGAGGCAGAGTTCGAGCCGTCCGGACCAGCTACCCGTGAAGTTCACCTGGGCGCAAACGGTTTCGCCGGAAGTTGATTCGCAAGGTTCCGGTTCGGGCACTGCAAAGAACATCGTCTCCAATACCTGGGCGGCCGCCTCCCCGATCACACCGGCCGTTTCCGTGTCCGTCATTGGTCCCTCCTTACTAAGAGTTCAAGCTGGCCGCGCAACGTCTCTGGGGTGAATGGCTTGGTGACATAACCTCGCGCGCCCATCGAGAGCATCTGCTTAATCCGGCTTTCGGTGGCGTCGGTTGACACCACCAGCACCGGAATGGAACTTAGGTCGTGATTCCGTTCCAGTTGGCGGACGAACTCCTCTCCGTTCATCCGCGGCATGTTAATGTCAGTCAGAATGACGTCGACCTTCTCCTGGTCCAGTACCTCCAGAGCTTCCTGACCGTCTCCGGCCTCCAGGCAGTCCGCACAGTCAAAGCCGGACATATCGATTACCCGGTGGATGAAGCGTCTCATCACCGGGGAATCGTCCACTACGAGCACTCGATATGACATTTGCTCAATCTCCTTGGGAAGCGCTCTCACCTTCCTCGCATTCCCTGCCCCGGCTGTAACCGCCCCGGAGACGACAGAGTCGCCGCCTGGGCCGCTCTCGATTGGCCGTTGAGCGCAAGCTCTCCCTGCCGTCCGTTCGATTCGCGCCACCAGAATTGTCCGGTGGCGACGTTCAGGCTAACCGTTCTCGAAATTGTCCCGCCGACATTCTCGGCATGAAGCATCAACCCGGCCCGCCAGAGTATTTTGCGCAGCGCCTGGTAGTTTCTTTTTCCGATGTCGAATTTGCTGGCCGATTCGAGCACATGCGCGCCGCCGGCGGCGCGCACCGTTAGCCGTTGAGGCGCCGCGCCCAGTTCCCGAAGTTGGCGAAGAAGTTGCGCGACACCCGTGTCGGCGAACATGTACGGACGGCGCTTGGCTTTCTCCACGTCGATCCGGGACTCCGGAAGCATGAAATGAAGTAGCCCGCCAATCCGCCTCTCCGGATCATGGAGAGCGAGGGCGATGCATGATCCCAATCCGTAAGTAATGAGGACGGATTGCGGGTCGTTGCTGCACCTGCAGTCGGCCACCCCAACCACAACGTTGCCCATCGTTAGTCTCTCCTCCGGTTGTTGCGCCAGCGTCCATCGAGCCTCTTGCGGTAAACCGCCGGGCGGACGTATTCAAGCGGAAACTCCTTCGCACCCAGGCTCTCGGCGTGCCCAACGATAAGGTGTCCGCCGGGCTCCAGCCATTCCAGAAGTTGCGATACCACATGCCGGCGGGTTTCCGGACTGAAGTAGATCATGACGTTCCGGCAAAAGATCACCGGAAACATCTCTGGGTGCCGCATCGGCTCGATCAGATTCAAGCGTCGGAACTCCACGCAGGCGCGCACATCCGGCCGTACTTTGTAGTAGCCCTCGGCGTCTCCGTGTCCCCGCAAGAGATAACGTTGGCGGACGGCCTGCGGTACGCCGGCAAATCGTTCTTCCGGATACACCCCGCGTTCGGCCACGGACAGCGCCCGCGTCGAGATGTCGGTCGCCAGCAGCTTGATCTTGCTCCTGGCTTGCATGCCGAAAGCCTCGAGGAGCGTGAATACGATCGAGTACGGTTCCTCGCCGGACGCAGCGGCCGCGCACCAGATGCGGATTTCCTTCCGCTGGCGCAACTCCGGCAGAATTTTCGCCCGAAGGAAATCGAAATGGTCGGCTTCGCGGAAGAAGCTCGTGAAGTTGGTCGTGAGCGCATCAATCAGCGCGACGAGCGATTCTCCCGTCCGGTCCTCGACTACATGGCGGTAGTAGTCTCCAAACGAGGCGAAGCCGCCTTCCCGAAGCTTCTTCCCCAGGCGGGAATAGACCAGTTCCTCCTTGCCTGGCTTTAACTCCAGCCCGAAACGCTCGGCGGCCAACTGCCGGATCTTGTCGAACTCGTTCGCGCGAAGCGCCGGCAGCGCACCCGGCAGAGAGGTTAGGTCAGACACCGGCCTCGGCTCCAAACAATCCGTCCATGTCAAGGATCAGTCCAACGTGACCATCACCGAGAATCGCTCCGCCAGCCACACCACGCACGTTCTTCAGCGTCTCACCCAGGCTCTTGATGACAACCTCCTGTTTGCCAATCAGATCATCCACCAGCAGACAGAATCGTTTGCCGAGGTTTTCGGTTACCAGCAACAAACACTGGGTGGGATCTTCCGATCGAGGTTCGACGCCGAAGCGGCGGTAGAGGCGGACCACTGGTAACAGGTTGCCGCGCACCATCACCATCTCGTCGCGGTTCTGGAGCGTCGACAGCGCCTCGGCCGTGGGCCGGAGCATCTCGCGCACAGTGTAAATGGGGACGATGTAGCGCTCGTTGCCCACACCCACCACCAAGCCTTCAATGATGGCCAGCGTCAGCGGCACCTTGAGCGTGAAGGTGGTGCCTTTTCCAGCCGTCGAACGAATGTCCACCCGTCCTCTGAGCTTCAGGATGTTGCGCTTGACGACGTCCATTCCAACGCCCCGCCCGCTCACGTCATTGACGGCGGCGGCAGTGGAGAATCCCGGCTCGAAGATCAAGCTGTAGACTTCGTGGTCGTTGAGGTCCGCATGGCTGGTTATGAGTCCGCGTTCGCGCGCTTTCTTGAGTATTTGCTCGCGGTTCAGCCCGCGGCCGTCATCGGCCAGTTCAATCACGATGAAACCGGATTGGTGGAAGGAGGACAAGCGAACTTCTCCCGCCGCCGGCTTGCCCGCGGCTTCGCGTTCGGCCGGCGTCTCGAGACCGTGTCCGATCGCGTTCCGCACCATGTGCATCAGCGGGTCGGCTAGCTCCTCGACAATGTTCCGGTCGAGTTCCGTGTCGTCGCCGGAAGTGATGAGCTCGACGCGTTTCCCTTCCTTCCGGGCGAGATCGCGCACGAGGCGCGCCATCCGCCGGAACAGGTTTCCCACCGGCACCATGCGCATGGACATTGCGGTTCGCTGCACGTCGGTGGTGATTCGCGACAACTGGGACAAATTGCGCTGCAGCCGCGGACTTTGTACCTGCGCGAGATTCGGATCGTGGCGAAGCAAAGACTGCGCGACCACGAGTTCACCCACCATGTCCACCAGGTGATCGAGTTTGCTGGTGTTGACCTTGACCGCCTGGACGTCACTGCGCGCGCTGGAAGCGCCATTCCGGTCCGCCGCCAGGGATGGCGCCGAAGTCCCAGAGCCCGGCTCCGGGGCGGCTGTGGCGTCCGGACAAGCCTCAATCTCGTCGCGAATCTCCCCAGCCTCAGCCGCCGGAGCGGGCGCCGTCGAGGCAGGCAAAGGGCCTCCCGCCGGGGCGGCCGCGACGCGGGCTATCAGTTCGCGGTGGTCGGGCAGGACTCCGGGCGTCTTGCCCTGCAATCCGGCGTCCACATTGTTGATCGCCGCCTTCAGGAAATCAGCCCCTTCAAGCACAACATCCGCAACCTCGGAAGAGATCTGCAGCTTGCCGTTGCGGGCCAGATCGAGCAGAGTCTCGACCTCGTGGGCGACCTCTTGAATCACTGCGAAGTCGAGAAATCCGGCCAGGCCCTTGATCGTGTGGAATCCGCGGAACGCTGAATTCAGGGAGTCTTCGTTCTCTGGGTCCCGCTCGAGCGCGAGGAGCTGATTCTCGATGTTGGCGAGATGCTCGCGGCTCTCGATGACGAATTCCGAGAGCAGTTCCGGATCCTGCCCGAGCCCCGGGGCGGCCGCGGCCGCCTCGGGGTCCGGAGCGGGCTCCTCCGTAAGCGCTTGCCGGAGGCGGTCCAGTCCGGCGGCAAGCGAATCCGGGCCGGTCTGGCCGAGCTGATTCAGTAATCCCCCCGACAGCCGCTCCACCTCTCCGCAGCCGGCCTCCGCCGCGGCCTCCGAGATCAGCCGGAGCGCCGCCGAAACGGATTCCTGGCGCGCCGCGCTGGCTTCCGTATCCAGTTCCTCCCAGCCATCGGACTCGCCCAGGACAAGTTGCCTGGCCAGGTCCTCCACGCGCTCGCGGAGCTCCTGGTTCCACTCTTCGGGCGTTCTATTGGTCGCCATCGTTCGTCACCCTATTCGCAGCCCATCACAGCAGCCGCGCCGCCTACCGGAAGTCATCATCAAGGGGAAAGGTCTCGTGGTGTTTGCTCAGCACCGCTGGCGCGGCCGGTCCGGAACCGGACCGCTGCAACGCACCCTCCCGGCTAGAAGCCGGCCGCGGCGGCCGCAAGCGCTCGACTGATGTTCCGGACGTCCCCCGCAGGAGGCCGGACAATATGGCCACTGATTCCCGCATCGCCTCGGCCTGCGACGTAAGTTCCTCGCTTGCCGAGGCGCTTTCCTCCGCACTCGCCGCCGCCTTCTGCGTCACCTGTTCCATCTGAGAGATGGCGTTCGTGATCTCGGAGAAGCCCATGGCCTGCTCCTGGCTGCCCACGCTCACCTCGTCCACGAGGGTCTTCACCTTGCCGGCGCTTTCGGTGATGGCATTGATGGCTTCCTTTACCTGGTCCAGCTTTTTGCTTCCCTCGTTGGAACGTTCGATCGACTCCTCGATGATCGAGGCGGTGTCCTTGGCCGCCTGGGCGGAGCGCTGGGCCAGGTTACGCACCTCGTCGGCCACCACGGCAAAGCCCTTCCCGGCCTCTCCGGCACGGGCGGCTTCAACGGCGGCGTTCAGCGCGAGGATGTTGGTCTGAAACGCGATCTCGTCGATCACCTTGATGATGCGGGCGATCTTGTCGCTCGCATTGTTGATCTCGGTCATTGAGGTGACCATCTCAGCGAGCGTCTGATTCGCGCTGTCAACGAGCCGCTCGGCCTCCTTCATCAGGTCGGCTGCCGTTTGCGCGCTGTCGGCGTTCTTCTGCGTGGTCGAGCTTAGCTCCTCGCTCGAAGCCGAGGTCTGCTCGAGCGAGGCCGCCTGTTCACTCGCTCCCTGCGCCAGACTCTGGCTTGAGGCCGCCACCTGTCCGGCCGCCCCAGCCACCTCGCTGGTGCTCCGGTTCAGATCGTCCACGCAATTGCCAAGAACCGAGTTGACCACCCTCATCAGCCAGACCGCCATTCCGGCAGCGACGGCGCACGCCGCGCCCGCCACCACCCAGCGCCAACCGGAACCGGCGGCCATGGCGGTCGCCAGCGCGAGCGCGGACGTCCCCGCTCCCATCGCAAGGATTCTGTTTCCTATCGTCATGACTCCCCACCTCTCCTTCCACCCGCGGCCGGACTATTGCAACAGGTTCTGCAGCCCTTCGATCGCACAAGCCTCGCTGAGAACCTGATCAATATCGAGCAGGATCTTGACCTTCCCCTTGACCTTCGCCATGCCGAGCAGATACGGAGTATCCACCCCGTGCCCGAAGTCCGGCGTATCTTCGATATCGTCACCCGTGAGGTTGAGCACCTCGGAGACACCGTCGACGATGATCCCCATTAAAAGGGAAAGATCACCCGCCTCCACCTGCGCCACGATGATGCAGGTCCGCTGGGTAAACTCCTTCTCCATGAGACCGAACTTGAGCCGCAAATCCACCACCGGGATCACCTTGCCCCGGAGATTGATCACGCCGCGGATGAAGTCCGGCGTCTGGGGGACCGCGGTGATGTCTTGGACACCCATGATTTCCCGGACCTTCAGCACCTGGATGCCGAACTCTTCCTTGTCAAGGTGAAACGTCAGGTATTTCCCTGCCCGCGTATCATGCTGCTTTGCCGACGAATCCCCGGCAGCTTCCACGAGTGTTGACTGCATATCCTTTTCCTCTCGCCTATCGATGGTGATTTGAGACTTCGGGCCCGGCCCCGGGCGGCTACGCCTCCGGTGACAACTTCGCAATCCGGCGAAGGCTGTCTTGTTTCTCCATCGCGGCCGGGCCAGTTTCCGTTTTGGAATTGCCCACATTGCGTTGGCGCCGTGTGAGGGCCGCTGTAGTGCTTATCGGGCGGCGGGGGAAGGTTTTTAGCGAAGAGACGATTGGAGTCGGGATGGGTCTGTTAAGGTTCGCGCCGGCAACCGGCGCGGCTGACGTCGAGCGGCTCGATGCCGAGTTCGCCGGCCGCCGACCCGGCGGCGAAGCGAACCCGTCCGGGGCCGGTTCTCTCCACTCCGGGATTCGCGATCAGGGTATTCTCCGGAAGGCCTTCGAACACCCGGGCGCCGCTCCAGGCAATGTTGGCGCCGGATTCGGTAACCGACTGCCCGTTCACCACCGTAATTTTCCCGCCGGCGGCCAGAACGTTCCGCTCGAGGCGAAAGTCCTCCGACTTCTGGAACGTCATTCTCATGTCCCCATCCGAGAGGAATACGTTACCGCTGATTGTGTTGCGCCGGGCCATGTGGTTGTGGGACGGGCGGCCGACGTTATCCGAGAGGTTTCCCTCGACCCGGCAATCCTCGGCCTGCTCGTCCAGGTAGTAGGAGGATGAGCCGTAGCCCCCCGTGTCCGGGATGTCGTGGGCGTGGTTGCCGGTGAGCGAGATCCGTTTGCAGAAGGTGACGTAGATGGCGGCGCCGTCGTGGAGCTCGAGCATCGCGTGGTGCAGGTGATTGCCGGCAATCGAGATGTCTTCGCCGCCGGAGTTGATGGCCGAGTACGGAGTGTGATGGATGTCGTTGTGCTCGATGCTGCCTCCGTTCCCACGGCCGCTCAGGGCGATGGCGCTCGGGTAGGTGAGGCCGATGTGGTGGATGCGGTTGTCGGAAACGGTGAACTGATTTCCCCCGATACGGAGCCCTCCGGCCCCGCAGGAGAAGACGTGGCAGCGCTCCACGCGCAGCCCGCCACAGCCGTTCGCCTTCACTCCCTGCCCGCCCACATTCACCAGTTGCAGGTCCCGCAGTTCGCAGTTTGAGGCGTGGTTGAGCGCCACCGCGCCGTCGTAGCGCGCCGCGCCGAAGCCGCCGGCGCCGGCCGGGGTGTTCGTCGCCGACACGGCCAGCCCGCGCAGGGCCACGTCCCGCACCGGAGACGCCTCCGTCCCCTCGATCCGCACCACCGATTCCAGCACCGGGGCGATCACCTCCGCCTCTTCCATGTCCTCGCCCGGAAGGGGCCAGTAGACCACTTTCCGCGCCCGGCGGTCCAGGTACCACTGCCCCGGAGAACGCATCCCTTCCCGGATGTTCCACACGACGTACTTCCGGACGTTGAAGGCCCCGGCGGGATGACCGGACGGGCTAGCGAAGCGGAGAATTCCCTGGGCGTGATCCACCGACCGGACAGGCAGCAGCGACTCGTCCCACATATGATAGAGGCGGATTTCGGCGTTCTCCGGGTCGAGCCACTCACCGAGATCCGCGGGTTGGAACCGCATCGTGGTTAGCTCTTCCCCGGTGGGCTTGCGCTCCCAACCCCCTCCCGTGGTGCTCATCCAGCGGACGGGGAATTCGCTGAGGTGAGTGAAGGTTCCGGTTTCGGGAAGCCGCGCCCGGGGGCAATAGCGCTGGTTTACCATGAGCATCCGGAAGTCCCACCCGGGATCCACGCGGGCCGCCCAGAGGCCGCCGCCGCCGGGAGCCCAACCGGTAACCCGCCGCCCGCCATAGAGCACGGCTTCTTCGCCTGGAGCGGCCTCGATCGAGAGGCCGGCGTCGCGATGGTCGAGTGTGAGGGGTGCGGGGAGGAAGTACTCGCCGCCCCGGACCACGATCTGCTTCCGGGCGCCGGCCGGCCCGCCACGGAGAGCATCCCGAGCGGCGGCCAACGTGGCGAGAGGGCCATCGGTGGACGTAGAGTCTGCCCGCGTTCCGGACCAGTTGTCCCGCCCGTCCGGGGCGACGTAGAGAGTCCGCGGCGCGGCCACCAGACGGGAGGCCGCCGCGACGCCGGCGACGGCGGTTCGGAGCCAGTCTCTTCTTGTCAGCATCAATCAGTTCTCCTGGACTTCCAAGGTTTAGCGGCGCTACACCTCGCCGGTCGGGTGCTGCTTCACCTGCATCTCGGTCTCGTTGCCGAGGTCCCCCTGAGAGTCCATCCAGGAGCGAAGCCGGGCGGTGAGGCGCTCGATCTTCTCCGCATGTTCGGCACTGCCGGCGAGATTGTTTTGCTCGAACGGATCGGCCACGATATCGTAGAATTCCACGGCCGGCCGCCACTGATAGCGGCGGACGATCGCGGCGGCCCGAGCATCGGTCTTCGCTTTCTCAACCCATGTGTCCCAGTAGTTCTCCCGTTCGGGGCTTGTGACCACGTTGCGGAATTCGGTCTCGTGATTGAGGTTCAGGATCAGCTTGTGCCGGCCGTCGCGAACGGAGCGGACCGGATAGCAGCGGGATCCGTTGATGATACCGCGAGTGGTGTGGACGCCGAAGACGACGTCACTGTGTTCGTCCGAGTGGCCTTCGAGGATGGGCAGGAAGCTGCGGCCGTCGATACCCTCCGGCGCGACGCCGCCGGCGGCTTCGAGCAACGTGGGCAGCCAGTCGACGCCTTGCACCATGGCTTCGGCGACCGAGCCCGGCTGGATACGCCCGGGCCAGCGCACGGTAACCGCCTGGCGCAGCCCGAGGTCGTAGCAGGTCCACTTGGCGAAAGGCATGCCGGAGCCTTGTTCACTGCAGTACATAAAGATGGTGTTACCGGGGTGCGGCCCCTTCCCGACGAGGTCCATCGAGCGGCCGACTTCTCCATCGAGGTACTCGCATTCGGCGTAGTAGGCGGCGAGGGACTTGCGCGTTTCCGGGGTGTCCACCCAGTATTCCGGAACCTCCATGCGCCCGACCGGGTGCCGGGCGGGATCACCCTTATCGTGCGGGCCGTGGGGTTCGTTGGAAGTTATGAGCAGGCAGTACGGCTGCTTCGGGTCGCGTTGGATAAACTCCTCGATTGCCTCGAAGTCGAGCTCGCCACCCTTGGTCAGGTAGTCAAACGGATACTGTTCGACGGGGCCGAAGTGGCGCTTGCCGGCCAGCCCGACGCGGTAGCCGAGCTCGTTGAAATAGCTGGGCCAGGTTTTGATTCCGGGCTTGATTTGGCTGTGATTTGGGTACGCGCCGTTGCGGACCGGAAAGATGCCCGTGTACATCTGCTGGCGCATGGGCGAGCACATGGCTGTGCCGGCGAAGCTGCGGGTGAAGCGCATGCCTTCGGCGGCCAGGCGGTCGATGTTCGGGGTAGAGACCTCAGCGCTGCCGTAGCAACCGACGTCCGTGTAGGACATGTCGTCGGCGATGACGATCGCAATGTCGGGCTGGGACAGTTCGCGGGAGACGCTGCCGCAGCCGAGAATCCAAGGGCCGGTTGAGGCCGCAGTGAGAAAGCTTCGCCTGTTCATCATGATTTTCGACTTCCGATTTCTCTATCCGTAATCCTACAGGAGCCGGGGCAGCGCGGGCCAGGCAGCGCGGGCCGGGCAGCACGGGCTATGCAGCGCGGGCCAGGCGGCACGGGTCGGGGGGCGCGGGCCAGGCGGCACGGGTCAGGCGGCGCGGGTCAGACGGTGCGAGCCGGGGCAGCACGGGCCAGACGGCGCGGGCCGGGCGGCGCGGGCCAGACGGCGCGGGCCGGGGGGCGCGGGCCGGGGGGCGCGGGCCGGGGGGCCGGATGCGCTTGCCCGGGGCGGACGCTCACGGGGAGCGGGGCCGGCGGCCGTGGGAGGGCGCGTGAAGTTGAGGCACAATTAGAGGTTGCTCGAAGTGGCCCTTATTGTTTTCGGCGCTGCCCTGGTTGTGGCCGCCTGCTACTCTCTGGGACGATTCGTCTTCGCTTCCCTCGAGTTGCCGGCGGCGGTCCGCTTCGGCCTCGGGGCCACGATCCTCAGTCACGGCCTGCTGGTTCTGTTCCTCTTCGGCATCGGTTTCTCGAAGCTGATCACCGCGGTGCTGCTGGTTCTCGTCATCCCCCTGTTCTGGGTCCGGCCGTCGCGGCCACCGTGGCCCGCGGCTCCGAACACCGCGGTATTTGGCCCGGTGGCGGCGGTGTTCGGAGCCTTCTATCTTATCCACGCCCTGGCTCCGGAGATCCAACCGGACGCTGCCGGATACCATCTCGGCCTCGTGCGGGAATGGCTGATCCACAACGGCTTTCCGCCGCGGGTCGGCTTCTACGAGACGCTGCCGCAGGGCCTCGAAATGCTGTTCGCTCCCGCCTTCGATATCGGCCGGCACTCCGCGGCCAAGCTGGTTCACTTCGCGTTTCTCGCGGCCACGATTCCGCTGATCGCCGCCACCGGCCGGGAGTTGCGGCTAGCCTCCTGGCAGACCGGAGCCGCGGCTGTCCTCTATGCCTGTTCCCCGGTAGTGGGGATCGCCGGAACGTCCGCCTACAATGACGCCGCGCTGGTCTTCTTCCTACTCGCGGTCTTCTACCTTCTGCTGCGCTGGGACTCGGACCGGCGTTGGCAGTACGCGGCCGCGGCCGGGCTGGCGGCCGGGTTCTGCTACTCGATCAAAATCACCGGGCTGATTGCGCCGGCTCTGGCATTCCTGTTCCTTCTCTGGCGAAGGCGCCCGAGGACGGCTGTGCTGCTGGCCGCCTTCGCGGCGTTGATGGTGGCTCCGTGGATGGCGCGGAACGCCGTCTGGACGGGCAACCCGGTGGCGCCTCTGTTCAACGCCGTCTTCGAGAACCCGTACTTCCACATCGCGGCCGAACGCCAGCTTTCCGCCATTCTCCGAGATTACTCCGGCGTCCGCTGGCACGAGATTCCGCTCGAGCTCACCGTCCGCGGCGGGAAGCTGCAAGGGCTGATCGGGCCTGTCTTCCTGCTGGCGCCTCTGGCGCTGCTCGGGCTCCGCCGGCCAGCGGGCCGCATACTGCTCCTCGCCGGGGCCGCCGTTTCGATCCCGTGGTTCCTCAACCACGGGGCGCGGTTCGCCATGCCCGGACTGGTGTTTCTCGCGATGGCTCTGGCCGTGGCGCTGCCGAGGAGACCGGCCATGGCCCTCGCGCTCGTTCATGCCGTCCTGGCGCTGCCGCCGATGATGTCCCTCCACGCCGAAGCCAACGCGTGGCGGCTGAGAGGGCTGCCGGTAGCGGCGGCGGTGCGCGCCGAGCCCGAAGCAGAGTACCTGCGCCGAACGCTTTGGGAGTTCGAGCTGGCCGAACTCGTGGACCGTCATGTTCCCCCGGCCGGCCGGGTCTTCGAACTGTTTGCAACACCGTCCTCCTACCACGACGCCGCGGCCGTGGGCCCCTGGCATTCGGCGGCCGCGGGCCGGATGCGGGAAGCCCTGCGACTCGGCGCGATGACCGGCAGCGGAGTCTATTCCGAACTCGACGCGCGCTGGGACGAGCGGGAAATAACAGCGCTCCGCATCCGTCTCGCGGAATCCGTCGCTCCGGAATGGAGCATCCACGAGATCCGTCTTCGCGGACCGGCCGCCTCCGCGGGCCGCGGCCAGTGGACGCTCTCCGCCTGGCCCAATATCTGGGAAGCCCCGCTCGCCGCCGACGGTAATTTCATCACCCGCTGGGCGGCCCGGGAGGAGCCGCGGCCAGACATGTATCTGCAGTTGAACTTCGGCTCCGCAGAACGCCTGAGCGGCGTCACCGTGGTGGCCACGAGTGACGAAAACCAGCGCCACATCGAGTTTCTCGGCCGCCTGCCGGAGGGCAGGTGGGTTCGCCTGGCTAGTGAACCCAACGTTCTGCTGCACCCGGCCGTCGATCTGGGCCGCAGCGCCACGGGGGTGCTGAAGTCCAACGGGATCGAGTACATTTTGGCGCCGGTCAGCGGCTCGGTGTTCGCCGAAATCGGACGCGCGATGGTCACGGACCCGGCCCGTTGGGGCGTCGAGCCTCTCGGCCGGGTCCGGGATGTCTACCTGCTCCGGATCCCCTGACAGGGCCGGCGCTAATCCGCCTTTGGAGACGCGGCCTTGCCGGCCGCCGCCCGGCTTACTCCGGCTGCCTCGAGAGCAAGCTGTCCCTTGCGGCTGAAGTCCACCGCCTCGGTGAGAATTCGCAGCGATTCGCCTGGGGCGTGGAAGCCGGTGGAGTTCTCCGCCTCCACGTAGTCGATGTAGAACTGCGCCTTCCGCTGGAAGTCCCAGGCGGATTTCAATTGCGCGTCAGTCGCGCCGGCCTCGCGCGCCGCTTTGATGTCGTCGATGAGGTCCATCAACGCGTCCATCGCGAGATTGCGCATGCTGAAGAACCGGGTCTGTATTTCCTCGACGCGCTCCTTCATCTCATCCTCGGGGAAGCTGTGGCAACCCTGGCACGCGCGGTTCACGTTGAGCATGGGGCTCCGGACCTGATGGTCGCTCACCTTCATGCCGCCGGTCCGCTGGTACGGCATGTGGCAGTCGGCACAGGCCACGCCGGAGCGGGCATGCACGCCCTGGTTCCACATTTCGAACTCTGGATGCTGCGCCTTGAGCACCGGCGCGCCGGTCTCGGCGTGGGTCCAGTCCTTGAAGGCGTATTCATCGTAGTGGGCGAGAGCGTCCTCGACCTTCAGGCCCTTTGACCACGGATAGGTCAACCGCTTTTCATCGCCCTTGAAGTAGTATTCCACGTGGCACTGGCCGCAGACGTAGGACCGCATCTCCTGGGCCGTGGCGTCGCGGTTGACGTCATAGTCCGCGATGCCCTGGGAGGCCTTGAAAGCGCGGAGGCCTTCGATGAAAGCCGGCCGGGTGATGCGCAATTGCATCGATTCGGGCTCATGGCAGTCAATACAGCCTACCGGATGCTCGACGTAGTTGCGCGCTTCTTCCCACGGCATCTGGTTGATCGCCTCGAAGCCGGCGAAGATGTCGCCGTTGCCGAGCGTCTTGTAAGCAACGTAGGTGGAGGCGTGACAGTTGATGCAGGTTCCGGGCTGGTTGAACTCGGTGACCCGGCGGGTGAATGTCTGGTCCTCGAGCATGTAGGCGTGGCCGCGCTCTTCGCGAAAGTCGACGGAGAAGGCATAACCGGCCCACATTTTCGCGAGCCGCGGGTCTTCCTCAATCTTGCTCTGGGTCACGACGACGCGGGGGTCGGCGTCAGAGGGGGGCCGAGGCATGGCTTCGGAGCCGCCGTAGCGCGTCCGCTTCATGTCGACGGTGCGTTTCCAAAGGTCGTATTGCAGCGGGAAGTTCTCCCCCCACTTGGCGGGGTCGTCCGTCATGTCGTCGATCTCGGTGACGCGAAAGACTGTCTGGCGCGCTTCCTGTTTCCGTTCGAAGATATTCGTCAGGAGGGCTGCTACGCCCAGTGTGAGCAATGCCGTCACGACAATCACCAGGATGAAACTCCGCCCGGCTGTGCTGTTCCTTGACCTCATGCGCTTTTCATCTCTCCATTTGCCTACTCGTGGCCTACGTTGGCGTGACACTGGACGCAGGCGACGCCCGCACCATGTGGGCGTACACTTTCAATTCCCTCGACGATCTCGGAATGGCACTTCTGGCAAGCGTCTTCCGCGACCCGATGGTTGAAATCGGTAATTTGAATGTTATCCGGAAAATTCCCCGTCGTGAAAGCCAACGAGTGGAAAAACCCATTCATCATTTTGGTGGCGTACTTTGGTACGGTCCCCTCCGGAGTGTGGCAGTCATTGCAGACAGCCACGGAGCCGTGGCTGCCTTTCATCCAGCCGGCGTACTGCTCATTCATTACGTGGCAGTTGGCGCAGGCGGAGGCATCGTTGCTGATGTACGACCAGCCGCGGGCGTAGCCGAATGTGTAGGCGCCGAGTCCGATCAGCGCTCCGAGCAGAATTCCGAGAGACAGACCGGCCGCCCCGCCAACTGTGAAGACTGACCTCTTTCCCATGCGTAGTTCCAGTTTAGCCATGGGACGCGGCAGGGCGCTGTGACAGAAGTCCCGGCGCAGCCGGGAGATTAAGGTTTCAGCGGTTCCGAGTAGTACTTTTTGGTCTTCTTCACCTTCGGAAGAGCGTTGACCATGACATACGGCTGGAACGGGTTCCGCTCCACGAAGTCCTGGTGGTATTCCTCGGCGGGGAAGAACTTGTCGAGCGAGGTCACTTCCGTAACAATCGGCTTGTTGAAGACTTTCGCTTTTTCGAGCTGGGCGATGTAGGCCTCGGCCACCTTCTTCTGCTGCTCATCGGCATAGAAGATCGCGGAGCGGTACTGCCGCCCGTGGTCCGGCCCCTGCCGGTTCAACTGCGTCGGATCATGCGCGACCGAGAAGAAGACCTTGAGCAGATTCCCATAGGTCACCTTCGAAGGATTGTAGGTGATCTCGATTACCTCGGCGTGATCGGTCTGGCCCATGCTGACGAGCTTGTAGCTGGCCGTGTCCTTAGACCCGCCGGCATAGCCGGAGACGACTTCCGAGACGCCGTCGAGTTGTTCGAAGACGGCCTCGGTACACCAGAAACAGCCGCCCGCCAGCACGGCCGTTTTCTTTCCGCCCGACTCGTTGGCGTCGAGTTCCGGAGCCGGGAATTTCTCAATGTCCAGCGCGAGGGCCGGATCGGCGAACCATGACATAAACAGCACTCCCGTGGCTAGCAGAGCTAGCGCCGTGAATCTATGCATAACAGTACACATCCCCTTTTGTAAGATGCTCCGCGAAGCGGAACGGATTCGTTCCGCCAGCGCCGGGCGCGTCCAGATAATCCGC
>CAYXVG010000067.1:0-31213 GCA_964468205.1 uncultured Solibacteraceae bacterium
TTTTCTTTCATTTCGTTTTTGAAGCGCGGAAACGTGCCGACGATTACGCAGTCCCGCGGCTTGATTCTGGTCAGGATGTTGTGGAAGGCGGCGTCGAGCAGCTTCGGAGAATTTGTCAGCCGGCCGGCGGCCAGGATCTTGAAGACGAGGCAGGTGCGGCGCGTCTGGCGGACCACTTCGCACATGCGTTCGGGATCCTCTTCGAGATAGATCTCCCGGTGGGAGACCGGCATCTCGCCGCCGAGGAGCTTGCGGAACTCCTCCGGGGTCCGGGTGCGGTGGTAGGCGCAGGTCATGTAGAAATCGAGATCCCAGCCTTTGTCTTCGATATAGGCGACAACCTCCGGCTTGTGCGTCGAGACGCCGACCTGCGCTCCGGTCTGGCGCGCGCGTCTGAGGAATTCGTGGACCGCATCCATCTTGCCCTCGCGAAAGGCGACGTCGGTCTGTTCGCCGTGGTGGGCGATGCCGATGGGCTTTGTTTGGGCCACCGCGTCCTCGAATTTCGGGCCCACCAGCGAGATGACCTGAATATCACCGCCCTGCGAGCGCAGTAGTTCGAGGTCGGACTGTGTTCTGCCGCCGGCGCCCGTCTGCCAGGTGTTGACACCGCACTCGGTGGCGCGGCGCAGCGTCTCCGCCACGCGCTCCGGGGTGAACCAATCCTTCATGATTTGAGAGAACAAGGAATTGAAGTGGGAGTAGCCGTAAAACTGGTTGGTTCCGATGATGAGGCGGCTGATTTTGTGATTGCCGAAGGGGACCTGCGGCAGGGTGGCGGGCACGGCCTTTGCCGCGCCGGGGCCGGCGGCGATCGCGGCCGCCGAGCCAAGAAAATTGCGGCGAGTGCTTTCCATATGGGCTCTCTCCTATGAAGTGGCGTTTCGCATCCGGTTATCGCCGCCCTTATTTTGTCACAACTGGGCAGCGAGTGAAGGTATCGAACCGCCGCGGACGATTCCCGAGCAGACAGCGGCCGGTGAGAAGGGGAGGCCGGTGACCGGAGGGACCGTCCGCTTCCGGGGACGCGCCGCGGAGAAGCTTGCCGCCGGCCTGCCGCGAATTGAGTGCAGTGAATTGACTACTTGCCCCGATGAGGACATGGAGAGGCCGGACCGGCTCCACCTGGACGCCTACGGGAATGT
The DNA here is from genome assembly GCA_964468205.1 of uncultured Solibacteraceae bacterium. Taxonomy (GTDB): domain Bacteria; phylum Acidobacteriota; class Terriglobia; order Bryobacterales; family Bryobacteraceae; genus CAWELS01. The sequence continues at coordinate 1,146 of CAYXVG010000067.1, forward strand.
GCAGATCTGCCAGGGGATCAGCATCGTCAACATGTGGGAGGCGCCGCTTTCCGAGCTTGTCAGTGAGTACAGCGCCGGGGCCCACCCGATCTGCGGCCCGCTCGCGGCCGGGGGACCGCGTCAACTTGCGTCAGAATATGGCGTTCGCCTGGAGGATGGGTACGTGGATGAATGCCACTGCTGCTACGCGGTCAGGAAAGCGCTGCTGGACCGGTTTCCGGAGCACCTGGCTCCGCGGCAAGTCTACGGCCTGGGACGCTAGGATGGGGACGCCCGGGGGTGTACACTGCAAGTAGAAGGTAGGATCTTCCACATCAAGCTCTCAAATTACAAGTGACGGTTCGAGATGCCTGGATGTGGGCGGACCGCCGATTCGGGTGCTGGCCCCGCTTTTTACCAGCACCTGGGGAGTTCTCCTCCTCCGGCTCCTGATGGCGGTTCCGCCCATCAAATCCGGCTGGATCTACCCTACCACCACACGCTCCCCAATCCTAATAAAAAAATGCCCGCCGCGGCCGGACAGCGGGGCAGCGCCCGGTCACTCCGGGCGGTTCCATGCCGGTAACGCGACCCTGGGACAGCGACGGGAGTAAGCTTGTTGGGTGAAGATGGATAGCAGACGCCGGTTTTCGCGGCGGAGTTTCTTGCAAGGCGCTGGACCGCTTGCGCTCTCACACGTTGGCTGCACGCCGGAAGCGGCGCGTCCGAATATCCTCTTCATCATGCCGGATGATCACCCGAACAGCGCGCTGAGCTGCTACGGCAGCAAATTGAACCGAACGCCTCACATTGACAGGCTGGCGGAGGAGGGGATGCGGTTCGACCGGGCCTATGTCACCACGTCGCTCTGCGCGCCGAGCCGGGCGTCGATTCTCACCGGGAAATATCCCCACCAGAACGGCCAGATCACGATACCGAAGCTGTTTGACGGTGAGCAACCCACCTTCCCGAAGATCCTGCGGGCGGCCGGTTATGAGACTGCGGTGATCGGCAAGTGGCACCTGATCACGGAGCCGGCCGGATTCGACTACTGGAACGTGCTCGTCGGACAGGGGCAGTATTTCGATCCGGTTATGGTGGCAAATGGCGTTCTGCGGAACTACAGCGGATACACGACCGATAAGATCACGGACCTGACAGTCGACTGGCTGGAGCGTCGGTCCGCGGAACGGCCCTTTTGCCTGCTGTGCCATCACAAAGCGCCTCACTGGGTGTGGGAGCCGGACGAGAAGCATGAGCGAATGTATGAAGACGCAACGTTTCCGGAGCCGGAGAATTTCAATGACACGCACGAGGGGCGGGTATCGCCGCGTGAATCCGATTTGAACGTGGCCGACATGCATTCGCACGCGCTCTACCGCGGGTGGCCGGGGCAGAAAGAAGCGCCCGAAGGTCTGGCACCCGGGGAGGCGAAGCGCTGGAATTACCAGGCGTTCTTGAAGGACGTGCTCGGATGCGTGGCTTCGGTGGACGAGAACACCGGCCGGCTGCTCGACTATCTCGATGCGTCCGGGCTGGCGGAGAACACCATTGTGGTTTACACCTCGGACAACGGATACTTCCTTGGGGAGCACGGATGGACCGACAAGAAGGTGATCTACGAGGAGTCGATCCGGGTTCCCTTGCTCGTCCGCTATCCGCGGGAGATCGAAGCGGGTTCGGTGAACGAGGATTTTGTGCTGAACATCGATTTCGCCCCGACGTTCCTCGATTATGGCGGGGCGGCGATTCCCGGAGACATGCAGGGGCGAAGCTTCCGGCCGCTACTGCGGGGCCAGACGCCCGGCGATTGGCGGAAGTCTTTCTATTACCAGATCTATCACGCGAACCGAGGCAACGGCCGGAGGCTTCCTCATTACGGCATCCGGACGCAAGACTACAAACTCGCCTACTGGTACCGGGAGATTCATGACTGGGAGCTGTATGACGTCAAAAGAGACCCAGACGAGATGCGCAACGTTTACCGGGATCCCGCGTACGCGGAGGTGATTCCGCCACTTCAGGCCGAGCTTGCAAGGCTGCGGGTCGAGTTGGGAATCAACGAAGAGATGGAGCAGAGATTCGCCATCTGGACGATGGCCGGGCGCTGGCAGGCGGAGGTGAGCGAGTACCGCGAGAAGAAGATGGCGGAGTGGCGGCGGAACGCGGCCGCCCCGGACGGGTGAGGCGGGCTCGACACCGCGGATAGCCTTCCGCCTCAGCCGCTACACGTCCTCCTCGATCACGGTGAAGCCGATGAGCGTGGCCAGATCCTTGATCCGTGCCCGGTAATCACCGAACGTGGCGCAGCGATGCACGCCATATTTGTCGGGGTAGACGTAGCGCAGAACCTTGCTGGCATCAACTGATGCCACGATTTTGGTCCTTCACATCATTTCGTACAGATGGTCGTCGTATTTCTTGGCGCCGGAAAGCATTGGGACAGTGGTTCCGGTGTGCACGAGGACCTCCTTGCTCTGTACGTCGATTTGCCACATAGTGACGGGTTCGCCACCGGGGTACAGGACCCATGAGGCGGCTCCAACGCCGTCCGATGCGCGGCTTCTAATGCGCCGCTCGCGGTGGTCAGTGAGGATGTAGGGAACTCTCCGTTCGCCGCCCCAAGGGTTCCACGGCCCCTCGCAGTGCTGCACGATCGAGGTGTTGTTGTAGGGATCCACAGCGTAGTCGCCCAACATGCTGGGGCGTCCATAGGCGTACTGCAGCAGCATCTCGGAGAGCACGATATTCAAGTGGGACTGGCACTTGGCCACGATGTTCCGCAACTGAAACTCCGAAGTGGCCAAGGCGGGAAACACCCGGTCTTCCGGGCGCGCATCCTTGATCAGCGTCCGGATGTGGAACGCCATGCTGGTGGCGCCGTGCTTTTCCATCAGCCTTTTCATCGCGAGGTAGACCTTGGCGGAGCGGACCACCTCGGACTCGGTGGTGTAGATCATCTTCTCCGCATTCCGGATCCACCGGCGCGCAATCTCGTTGGCTTCCGGACTATCTTCACGCCAGAGGCGCTGGATATACTCATCCGCGACGACTTCGGGTGTTCCGATCTTCGTCACCCGGGTTCCGAACGTATCCTCGATTACGCCGAGGATCTTCTCGTTATAATCCGCCGGCATATGCTTGAGAAGATCGCCGTAGGTGACGTTGACGTACTGCGAGTCGGTGACGGTGAGGATCCGCTCTGTCTTCATCCGCTTCAAGGCCCGGATGAGGCTGATCTTGTCGACGAGATCGGTGAACATCCGCTGGGTGACAGCCGGGTCGGCGCAGAAGCGCCACGGATCCAGGTAGGCATCGATCACCCGGTTCTTCTCGTACAGCGGATACGGGTTGTTCATGAAGTCATTCAGGACTGCCACGTTAATGGTGGGCAGGCCGGTTCGCAACAACTCGTAGTCCCGGGGCCAGCCGTAGATGATGACCCCGTCGAAGCCCTTCCCGGAGAGGTCCTTCGATTCATTCAGCACCGTCTCCAGGCGGGATTCCCGAGTGAGGTCCCTGACCACGAAATCGACCCCGCCGCAGGCGGCCTGAAGCCGCCGGACGATTTCGTCATGGGTCATCGGTTCGCGATCCGTGTCGTCGCGAGAGGGAGCAGTGCCGAATAAAACGGTGTAGATTTTCGCTGGCTCAACGCCGGGCCGGCCTTGCGCCGCCAATCCGGTTGCCAGCGGGACGCCGAAGGCGCAGGATCCCAGGGCGCGGGACGAGAGCTCCAGGAAACCGCGGCGAGTGATTGCGGCCATGATTGCCTCCTTGGATCAGTTAACGATCTGGAAATCCGAATGCGCAGGCCAGTATTCCAGGAATTGGGAAACCTGTCAACCGGATTCTGCGGCCTGTCTGGTTCATTGGAGTCAAGGCGGTGCATTGCGGGGCGGCCGGCCCGCCGGGCCGCTCAGGTTGGCATGTTGGGGTCGGGGATGTTCCAGCGGCCGGGGATGGGCGGATACTGTTCCGCGAGTCCCTCGTTGAGATCGACCCCGAGTCCCGGGCGGTCCGGCACGTCGAGGAAACCATCCTTCACGGCGAGTTCCTGCTGAAACAACCCTTCCTTGAACGGATTGGGCGTCATGTTGGATTCGAGCAGGAATGCGTTGGGGGAGGCCGCCATCAGGTGGGCGTTGGCGATGGTGACGAGTCCACCCTGCCAGTTGTGCGCACAGAGCTTCTTCCCCCGCGAATGAGCCATGCGCGCCATATACCAGGCTTCGGTGACTCCTGCATCATCGCATCCGTGTTGGACGATGTCATAGGCGCCGCGGTCCACCCATTCCATGAGCTCGCCGCGGTTTCTCCTGCCTTCCCCGCCCGAGACCATTACAGTGGGCAGGGCCTTCTTGATTACGAGATAGTCTTCGATGACCCGCTTGGTGGGTTCTTCGAACCACAAAAATTTCAGCTCTTCAAGCACGGGGCAGATTTCCAGGCACTGTTCGACCGTCCAGCGGGTGTTGGCCTCCAGTATGAGGTCGAAATCCGGACCGACAGCATCCCGGATCTGCCGCAGGTAAGGAATGAAGTCCTGGATCGTGATTCCGAGCTTCCCGAAGCCGCCGCCCATGCGGAACTTGAAGGCGGTGTAGCCGTCTTTCTGGTACGTCAAGGCCTCGGTGATCAGATTCTCCGGCCCGGCAAAGCGGGAGCCCTTCCGCCACGTGAATTCGCCGCCGCTCGCGTAGACGCGCAGGCGTGTTCGCGGTTCCGTGCTGGCCGCGAGCAGCTTATAGAGTGGCAGCCCTTTCGTTTTGCCGATGATGTCCCACAAAGCGGTATCCACGCCTGCCCACGCGCCCCCGCCTCCGTGACCAGTAATTCCAGCCGCGAGCGTTTCGACATCGAAAGGGTTCTTCCCCACGATGATCGGCTTGATGACGTTGTCGAGATACTCCTTCATCGCCTCGGGGCCGTTATAACGGCTGGCGCCGCCGATCCCGGTGATGCCGGCGTCGGTGAACACTTCAATGAGCACGGTCTCGGTTTTGTGAATGATGAAGTTGCTGTCTCCGTCGGGCCACTGTTCTTCCGGTTTGAGCGGGTATCCAAGCGCCGTAAGCTTGGCGCCGGTGATTCTGATGTCCTCGCGTTGAACGCCGTCCAGAGGCGACATGCGGGACCGCGGCTGGGGTTGCGGGGAGCCGCAGCCAGCGCCCGCCAGGAGAGCCATCGCCGTGGTGCCGCCGGACGCCGAACCGAGGAAGTTTCGTCGTGTGAATGCAGGCATCGTAGTTTCTCCGGTGCGTAGATTATCGCCTGGAATCGAAACTGTCAATGCGAATTGATTGGCGATCTTGCATTACATGGCCGCCTCGATCAGTCGCACACCGACTTTGTGCAGGCGCTATTGAAGTCGATCTGGATTTCGTAGCCGCGACAATCTCTGTTCACCGCTGGAGACAAACCGTGCTATCACGGGACGCAGGTTAGCGAATGGAATACCGCTGATGCAAGTTTGAAGTTTGGGATAATAGTCAAAGTGCCCCGAACCAAGGAGCTGGAGGCCAAACTCCAGGAAACTGAACAGCAGTTACGACTGTTTCAGAGCATCAGCCGGATGATGGCGCGCGAGACGAGCCTGCAGGATGCGCTGCAAAACACCGTCGATCTCGTTGCGGAGTATCTACAGTGCGATTCGGTTCTGCTGTACTTGCTCGAACGGGCCGAACTGGTACTGTGCGCCGCGAATCCACCGCACGGCCGCACGGTCGGGCAGGTCCGGTTGAAGCTCGATGAAGGATTAACCGGTTGGGTGGCGCGCGAGCGAAGGTTGCTGGCGATCTCGCGCGAGGCGTATAACGACTCCCGTTTCAAGCTCTTCCGCGACCTCCCAGAAGACAGATACGAAGCTTTTCTCTCGGCGCCGATCGTTACGCGGTGCCAGGTAGTTGGAGTTCTCAACGTGCAGCACCGCGTGCCGCACTCCCATAGCGGCGGCGAAATGGAAATGGTGACAACCATCGGGGAGCAACTGGGAAGCCTGCTGGCGCTGACGCAAATAGATCCCGTCCGCATCGGAGAGGTGAACTACTCCGGCATTGCGCTGGCGGCGGCGACTCCCGGCGAACTGCGGCAATAGTTTTGACGTTCATGTTACGCACGATTGCACTTTGCGTGCTGGCCTTGCCGATAGCGTCGGCGCCAGCCCGGGCGGCGGAGCGCTGGGAACTGCAGTATTTCTTCGACGTCATCGATACCCGGTTTGTCATTATGGATCTGGCGTTTCCGTCTCCGGCCCGCGGCATAGCGGCGGGCTACACCATCGAGAACGACAAAGTCCGTCCGTATTCCGTGGTGACGAGCGACGGAGGACGCACGTGGGCCGAGGTGAAGATCAAGGAGCCGGGATATTCGCTCTTCTTCCTCGATGACAGCATCGGGTGGATGGTCACCGAAAAAGGCTTGTGGCGAACCTACGAAGCCGGCCGGAATTGGGAGAAGGTGAGCAAGGAGCGCGACATGCTCCGGGTTCATTTTCTGACCGAGGAACGAGGGTTCGCGGTGGGCCGGGAGAAGTCCGTGTGGGAGACCGAAGACGGAGGCGAGACCTGGACTCCCGTGGCGGCGGCGGCCGCGCCGAAAACGAGCAAGGAGAATACGGTTTATACGTGGATCGAGTTCGCCAACCCGCTCTATGGCTCCATACTCGGCTACAGCGAACCGCCGCGGAGTGACCGCAACCGGTTCCCCGATTGGATGGACCCGGAGCGGGCGACGAGTCGAAAGCAGTGGCCCACGTCGACCATCGTGCTGCAGACAAAGGACGGCGGCAGGAACTGGGAGCAGTCGACGACCTCAATGTTCGGGAGAATCGAGCGGATGCGCATGAAACCGGATGGCTCGGGACTCGCGTTGGTGCGGTTTCAGCATCAGTTCGAGTGGCCTTCGGAACTCTACCGGATCAATTTGCAGAAGAACGAGACCGAGCGGACGTTCCGGGAGAAGGATCGTTCGATCACCGGCGTGGCGCTGGCGGGAGACACAGCCTATATCGCCGGATTCGAGCCGCCGGGGAAGCTGATTGACGCTTCCATCCCGGGACGGCTGGTGGTGCTGCGCAGCAGCGACCTCGAGAACTGGGAAGAGATGGAGGTCGATTACCGCGCGGTGGCGCGAAGGGCGGTGCTGGCGGCGGCCGATGCATCGAACGTTTGGATTGGCACGGATACGGGGATGATCCTGCGGCTGGTTTCGGAGTAGCGCCGGTGGCCCGGACGGCCGGAACAATCTGCGCTGTCCGTGTTTTTTCCACACCTTTCCCAATGTCCTTTCCTTCTAAGCACTTGAAAACAAGGGTTTCAAAAACTTGAGGAAAAGCCAGTTTTCAAGCCCGTTTTCTGTTGACTACAGAAGCGTTTCAGCGCATTCTGGAGATGGTTCCAAGAGGTTTTCGGAACAGCGAGCCTGACGAAACAGCGCCAGCTTGGGCCTGACACTGGAATTAGCGACCTGTCAAAAGGAAGCCGGTTCCAGGAGGCACAGGAAGGTGGTTGTTGCGGACAGGTAAGCCATTCCGTCCGGAACGAAGTTGAGCGCTACGATCTGACTGGGGGTGAAATCCCCGGCGGGGAGCGGAAGCTTCGGGAAAGACGGAAATCATCAGGCGAGAACCGGATAACGGGTCAGGAGCGAAGATCCTCCCCGCCGCGGCCAACGGCGAGGAGAGTAGTTTCTGATCGAACGAATTCGGGGAACGTCAGGTGAGGAGTCGAAGGAATAGGCCGGGAGCGTCGACCCCGCCGCGGCAGAGCTGAGAGGCTTGGTCGCTGTGGGCGAGTGAAAGGCCGTTTTAAGATTCCGGCTTCTACCGGGCAGGCGCAAGCGACGCACGGGACGTTGAGAGCCGGTCGCCAAAAGCGGCCGGAAGGAGTTACCGCCAGACGCCCAAACCGGCTCGGATGCCACGCTCGAGCCAAGCATGCAGGCGGGTGAGCGCGCTGGGAAGAGGGTCACTTGGAACCATTTTTCTTTGTGGCGGTCCAGCGGGGACGCAAACTGACGAAGTTGTAGCGGCAGATTTCACACCGCTGCTGTTTCCATCCGAAATTACAGAGAGCGCGCAGGAGTGCTGGCGGAAGGTGGTATTTTTCCTGCCAGTCCCGCAGATTCATATTTGCGCACCGGGGACAGCGGGCGAAACGCACCGCCGGCCAGCGGCAGGGGTGGTCGGCATACCGTGCTCCGCATTCCGCACAGCGCACATACTGGAACCCAATCAGGGTGTACAACCGCTCCCTCACGCCCCGGAGGCGAGAATTCCGCGCCACTTGGGCGCCGCACTCGGGACATGGCCGGATCGCTTTCATCGAACCGGAGGAGCTATGCTGGCGCGGACCGGCGGCGCTTCGCCTCCGCGATATAGGAAGATACGTACCGCGCGAAGGCGGATTGAACGGGCTCGCGCGCCACGCCCTCTCGGCGGATCTCGATCCCCTCGACGTCAATCACCGGCAGCAGCCCACGCGTCGTGGATGTGATGAACACCTCGTCGGCTTGCTCTATGTCTTTGAGCCGGAGGGTCTTTTCCGAGATCGTCACCCCTGGGGCCTCAATTTCGGTGAGCAGAATCTGGCGCGTGACGCCGGGGAGGCATCCCGAGGAGAGCGGCGGCGTCCAAATCTCCCGGTCCTTCGAAATGAACAGGTTGGCCGAGGTACACTCGCTCGCCTCGCCCCGCTCGTTGAGCAGGATCACTTCATCGAATCCTCTCGTTTCGGCCTCCTCGAGCCAGCACAAATTGTGCGCCCAGGAGAGGATTTTCGCTCCGGAGAAGGGCGAATCCGCGTGGCGAGCGTTGGGCACGACGCCGAGTTTGACGCCCGCGCCCCATCTCTTCAACTCCGCTGTGAAGGCGATGATGTCATAGTCCCGCTCGATTCCGGGACCTTCCCACATCCCACCGCGGTTGCGGACCACGATCACCCGCAGGGTGGCATTGCGGGCATTGTTGGCCTCGATCAAGCGGTAAAGAGGCTCCTCCATCTCGGCTGGCTGGCCGGGGAAGGGCACTCGCATGAGCCGGGCGTCGCCCCTCATACGCTGCCAGTGCCGCTCAAAGGCGAACATCACGCCGTCCATGACCCGGAGCGTCGAGAAGACGCCCCAGCCGTTGACGAGGCCGGTCTGACCGGGTGAGAGCGACTGTTCGCCGGCGTCTTGAACCTGGTCATTATGAAGAACGAAATGGTGCATGAATCCGTTATTCTAGCGAAAACGCGCTGGCCGGCGGCGGCAGAACTGGCGGCCGGACCAAAGTTTCGAGGCTCCGTTACTTCCAGTTGGGAAAGGGGTTCGCTTTTCCACGGGCGCACTCTTCGATGAGGTCGCGTACGCGTGTCCTGCGCCGGACCAGCCGGTGCAGCAGCTTTTCGAGCGCCTCCTCGTCGCCTTCAATCCACTCGCTCGGGATCTGCTTGACCGCTTCGTCGAGCGTCTCTTCGGGGAGGTGGATGATGCGTCCGAGCCACGGCTCGAAGTCATCCCAGCCGCGAACCGATTCGTATACCGAGGAACGGTAGTAGAGGCCCTGAATGGGGGAGTCGCTGAAGCTCCAGTGCGGGCCGTCAAAAAGGTAGCCGTGATCCATCATCTGCGCGACAAAGCCGGTCTGGCGCGAGCCCGTCCCGCCGGGCAGCCATTCGGAAACTTGGGCGCGAAAGAAGATGCTCTGGCGGGAGTCGGCGTTGCCTGTCCATTTGTCGAACGCGAGTATTCCGTGGAAGTGATCGCGGTTGACGACCTTCCGGAGCAGAACGTCGGGAATGAAGTCGTAGACGGCGAGGGTGTTGGGATCGGCCGGATAGCGGGAGCCGAATTGCCATCCTGGCTCAACTGGCACATGGCGGCTACCGAGCTGGAATCCGACTTCCGGATATTGTTCGAGGAACTCCGGGCTCACGCGAACCAAAGCCACCTCCGGGCAGGAGATTTGCAGGTAGCGCAGCAGGACGCCGGCGAGCAGTTCATTCACCAGTATGCGGCGGTGCTGCGGGTTGTTCTTGAACTTGACGACGTAGAATTGCCCGTTATCCGCCTCGAGAAGATGGGCTTGCGCACCGCCGCGCATTTTGCGGATGAATCGCCGGGCCTTGACGAGCATAAAGTGGGGTAATCTAGAGGTTTACCACAGAAGCCAGGAGGGAAGCACGTATGCCGGAAGAAACGGCTCTACCCGGAGGAGCGCCACGGAGCAAGGACGAGGTAGCTCTGGAGTTGATGAAGTTCATCTCGATTCAAACGGGCTACGGGAAAGGGATTCCGGCAGCGGGATTCACGGGAAAACAGCCGGTTCGCCCGGCCGATGACCAAGCCGCGGCCTTGCTCGAATTATTTGAGCGCTGCCGGGACGCGGTGTACCAGATTCCAGCGGGTTCCGGGAAAGCCGGGTAGGGGGCGGGCTTTCGCTATCCGCGGCGGTGTTGGAATCCTGCAACGGGCGTGGCCGTGGAGCGTGCCGCCTCGATCGGGCGCCGGGCAGGCGGCATTATGAAGTGACGGCGCGGTAAGCACGACTGGGAAACGCGGGAAAGCAGCGGAGGTTAGGTCTTCCCGGCGCGTTTCGAGGTGGACTTCTTTTTCGCGCCTGCCTTTTTCGCTTCGCTTTTCCTGGTCGCGGTCTTCTTCGGTGCGGACTTCTTCGGCGCGAGCTTCCGCGTGGTCCCGCCACGGGCTCTGACGGCCTTCTTTGGGAGAGCCTTTTCTGCCTTTTTTTCAACAGCTTCTGAGCGAGAAGGACGCGCGGAGGGTGGTTGTTTCCCAGCCGGTTTCTTGGGCGCCGGAGTATCGCCATCGGAAGTGGGAATGACGTCGGGCGGCAGGACTGCACTTACCTTTTCTGGAGGGGGAGGTGCGTCCGGAATCGGAGCGCCGGCGGCTTTTTCCGGCTGGCCGGAATCGCGCTCTTCCTCCTCATCCCGATCGTACTGCATGATTTCCGCTTCGATCTCGATTGGGCCGGCTTCGTAACCCGAGCCCTCACACTCATCCAAAGCAAAGTGTCTAAGGTTGTACATCGTAGAATACTCCAGCCGCCTCGCCGCCAAGACTGCCACCACAGCCGATGATTATCCACTAGGATAGCGCGATATCCGTGAAAATCAAGGGTTTGGCCTCTTCAAATCGCCGGCCTCCAACGTGCGGGCTTGCGGAATCGCCCGGCGGGGGTGCAGCGTCTGGGGTTCTGGTTTAGCCGTCCGACTGCTCACTCGCACCAGCGGCTGGCCGGCCACGACGGCCCGGTTGCGAGGAAGAGCTCCGGGAGTCTGCTCCCCTAGTTCCAGTGTAGCTGACCGGCACTACGACCAAGTCGCCGGCCTCTGGATCCGTTAAAACGCCGCCGTTGGCGATGGCGATGCTTTCGGCGGTGATCTCGTAAAGCTCGGCGATCATCGACAGAGTCTGCCCGTAACCGACGCGATGCACCCGCCAGGATGCACGCTGGCTAGCCGGAACCGTCTCGAGCGCGGCAAGCACGAAGCTTCCAGACCCTTTTGGGACGTGAATGGCGTAGCCGGGCGGAGCGATATCCTTCAGCAGCGCCGGGTTCAGAGCGCGGATTTCGTCGATGGGGCGGCCGAGAATGTCGGCCACGAGACCCAGATGCGTTTGGTAGCCGACCTCGACCGTGTTGTATTCAACGGGCGGGTCCGGCACGACCCCTTCCAGCCCGTATTCGTCCGGGGAGTTAGCCATGATGATCATGGCGAGCACAATTGGTACGTATCTACGCGTTTCGGGGGGGAGTACCCGGCGCCGGGAAAGCTCCCAGAAATCCGCATAGCCTGTGCGGCGTACGGCCCGGGTGACGCGGCCGGGTCCGGCATTGTAGGCGGCCATGGCGAGATACCAGTCGCCGAGGGCCTCATAGAGGTCGCGAAGGTGCTGGGCGGCGGCGCGGGTGGCTTTCTCGGGGTCGAGCCGGTCATCGTAAAAGCTTGAGCGGTTCAGCCCGTATTCCTCGCCGCGGTAGCTCATGAATTGCCACAATCCCGTCGCGCGTTTGCGGGACATGGCGCGGGCCTGGTAGCCGGACTCGATCATACCCAGATAGGTCAGCTCCTGCGGTACGCCCTCCTCGTCGAGGATCCGCTGAATCATGGGCTTGAAACGGCCCAAGCGGCGGAGGCCACTGACGAGCGTCTTCCGGCCGCCGGACGAGGAAAAGTACTTGATGTAGCGCATCACCTCGCCGTTCACTTCAACGGGAAATTGCGAGCCGGGCAGCTTCAGACGTTCGACCACCGTGAGTTCGGTGTTCGGATCCACTGGGAACGTGACATCGAGGAGGCTATCCACCGGCGCCTCCTCGAAGCCCAGGTCGTGCTCCGCCGCGCCGAGGCCCGCGACGTCGTAATCGTGGATGGCGTTCGCGAGTTCGCGGCACTTGGCCGTGACGCGATAGCGGTCGAGAGCGTCCTCGGGGGATTCGAGCAGCAGGTCAATGGCGCTATCGAACATTCGCCTCGCGTTCTCGATATCGCCGTGGCCGTAGAACTCCTCTCCGGCGTGGAAGCGGTCAGCCGCCTCGCGCAACACGGCGTCGGTTTCGGGGGTACGGAGCGGCGCTTCGATGGCGGCCTGAAAGATGGGCGCGACGTACCGGGGATCCATCTGCGGCCGGATCACCGGAGCTTCCAATTTCTGGGGCTGAGGAGGCGGCGGCGTCTGAACCGTGTGTTTCGCACCGCCGCGGCCGAAGGGGCCACAGCCCGCGAGGCCGAACACCAGGAGGACGGCGCCGAAGAGCAGGGTCGGGCGATTGTGTCGTTTCATGCTTGTCTGGCGTTCCAATGAATACACACAGGCAGCTTGCCCGGCCACCTGCCTACAGTTTCCCGACTTTACACGATGGGAACCGGGCGCCGCAACCGGACAGATGGCGCTCCGGCGGCCCGGGCTTCAGAGCCTCCCGCGGGAGGCTGCCCGGTCCGGATGGCTACTCCTCCTCCTCTTCGATACCCTCGCGCGCGGCCTTCGCCTGGGCGACGATCTTGTCCCCGATCTGCTGCGGCACGAAGTCATAGTGATCGAACTCCATGCTGAACGAGGCGCGTCCCTGGGTCATGGAGGTGAGATCGTTCTGGTAAGTGAGCATTTCCGACATCGGCGCGAAAGCCTTGATCACCTGCCTGTTGCCCTTCACCTCACTGCCGGAGATACGCCCGCGGCGGCTGTTCATGTCGCCCATGAGGTCGCCCGCGAACTCGCCGGGAGCCTGCACTTCCACCTTCATGATGGGTTCGAGCAAGGTCGGCTTGGCCTGCTCCATGGCGAGACGGAAGGCCTTTCGGCCGGCCATCTTGAACGACATTTCGTTCGAATCGACGTCGTGGTATTTGCCGTCGTAAAGCTCTACTTTGAAATCGACTACCGGGAAGCCGGCGAGGTAACCTTTCTCCGCCGCTTCTATGACGCCCTTCTCGACCGCCGGAATGAAGGTCTTGGGAATGGCGCCGCCGAAGATCGAATTCACGAACTCGAATCCCGCGCCGCGCGGCAAGGGGCTCATCTTGATACGGCAGTCGCCAAACTGGCCGTGGCCGCCGGTCTGTTTCTTGTGCCGTCCATGCACGTCGGCGGCGCCCCGGATGGTTTCCCGGTAGGGAATTTTTGGCGCGTGCAGCTCGACGTTGACGTTGTAGCGCTTGTTCAGCTTGCTGACGATCACCTCGACCTGCTGCTGGCCGCTGCCGGCGAGAAGAAACTGATTTGTCTGCGGGTCGCGGTAGAAGCGCATGGAGGGATCCTCCTCCAGAATCTTGTTGATGGCCTGGCCCATGCGGTCTTCGTCGCTGCGCGTGGCGGCCGTAACGGCGAAAGCGATTGACGGCTCGGGGAGATTCACGGGCGGGTAGACGACATCCGAACCCTTCTCGTGGAGAGTGTCGCCGGTGAGGGTGTCCTTGAGCTTCGCCACCGCGCCGATGTCGCCGGCGTGGAGTTCATTGACCGGCTGAATCTCCTTGCCTCGCAGGCAGCCGATGTGGGCCAGGCGTTCGTTGGCGCCGCTGCGGCTGCTCGTCAGGTTGATGTCGTTCTTCAGGATGCCGGACATGACTTTGAAATACGACACCCGGCCGGCAAAGGCGTCAGCCACGGTTTTGAATACGAACGCGGCGGGAGCGGCGTCGTCAGTGACCGGCAGTTCGGTTTCTTCGCCGTCCACGATCGCCGGAACCGGAGGGCGTTCACACGGGGCGGGCAGGCTGTCGGCCATGAAGTCGAGAATGCGGTCCGTGCCGATGTTGTGCAAGGCGGAGGCACAGAAGACCGGGAACAGGCGGCCTTCCCGGACCGCTTCGCTCAACCCCTCCGCGATGCTGGCGGGCGGCAGGGTTCCTTTTTCAAAGTACTCCTCCATCAGCTCATCCTTGCCCTCGGCCACCATCTCGACGAGAGCTTCGTGGGCTTCCTGAGCCGCGTCGGCCATGTCGGCGGGAATCTCTTCCTCTTTCCCGGTTCCATTGCCGTCAATCTCGTAGGAGTACGCCTTCATCGTGATCAAATCGATCACTCCGCGGAAAGCCGCCTCGAAGCCCAGCGGCAACTGCACGGGCACGGCCTCGCGCCCGAACGCTTCGCTGATGCTCTCCGTGGCCGTTTTGAAGTCGGCCCGCTCGCGCTCCATTTTGTTGACCACGAAGAAGCGCGGTAGCTTGAACTCCTCGGCGAAGCTCCATGTCTTTTCGGTTTGCACCTCGACGCCGGCGACGGCATCGACCACGGAGACCGCCGCATCGGCGGCTGCAACGGCGCCCTTGGTGTCGTTGATGAATATATTGAAACCCGGCGTATCCAGCAGGTTGATCTTGCGCTTTTTCCACTCCGCATACGCGAGGGAGGTGGAAATTGTGATCTTCCGGCTAATCTCCTCCTCGTCATAATCGGTGAGAGTGTTGCCCTCGTCGGCGCTCGTCAGCCGGTTCGTGACACCGGCGGCGTAAAGCATTCCAGCGACGAGGGATGTCTTCCCGGAGTTGCCGTGTCCAACCACAGCAACGTTCCGGATGTCGGTACCTGCGTAGACTTTCACTTTGAACCTACTCCTAGCGGGGTGCGGTGACCGGCGGAACTCCGGCCTAAAGTGAGGATGTTAGCACATTCGCGATGTTGATTGCGGCTCGGTTACAGAGACTGCGGTGGACGCCTCCCCGCGGCGGCCGCGGGCGCTACTTGGCTGGATTCGGGCTCATGTCGACGCGTGTGCCGTCCTCATGTCCCGCCGGCTGGCCGGCTTCCACGTCAATCGTGGGGTGGTAATACAGCAGGCGGCCGCAGCTTTCGCACAACTTCGGCTCGGAAGCTCGCCGGAGTTCTTGGAGGTACTGTGGCCGGATGGCGATGTTGCACGCCGAACACTTGCCCTGGACAGCTTCGGATAAGACCGGGTAGCCGCGGCGCTTGCGGATCCGCTCGTAGACGGAGAACAGTTTCGGGCTGATTTCGGCCGCCAGCTTCTGGCGCTCTTTCATCCCCTGCTTGAGCTCGTTTTCATCGGCGGCGGCGCGCTTCTGGACAGCTTTCTTTTCCCGCGCGACTTGCTCTTCCTCGCGCTCAAGGGCGGCCGTGGCCTCTTGAACCGCTTTGCTCAGCGGTTCCGCGGCCTCCATCAACTCGAGAATGCGGTCTTCCGCTTTTGCGACAGCCTGCTCACAGAAGTCGATTTCGTGTTGGAACGCCGTGTATTGATCGTTCGTTTTCGCACTGAGCATCTGCGCCTTAAGCTTGGAGATCTTCTCTTCATGGCCGCTGATTTCGCCGTCTCTCGTGCGGCGTTCCGATTCATTGGCCGCAAGGGCGGCGCGGTCCCTCTCCAGGCGGCGCTTGTGGGAGTCCAGTTGCTTTTCGATATCGGAGATGTACTTAGGGAGGGCGGCGATCTCTTTCTTCAGCCTGATAAGTCTCTGGTCCAGGCTTTGCAAGGCGATGATTCGTTCGATATCGGGCCCCATTCTTTATCGAATTTTACCACGCCGGGAGGTTAGTTTTTGCCACAGCGGGCTCGCAATCGCGCTGCTGGCGATCTCGAGTTCGGGAACCTTGGTCAGGCGGCAGAGGAGGTAGAAGACACCGGCTCCGGCAGGAACGCAAATAGCGAGTTCCAGAAGGTTCTCGCCGCGGGAGGCCCCCAGGATGGCGCGCAGAAAGCCGCTCAGATAGGATACGACCAATCCCATCACGGCGGCTGCAAACAGAATTCTTATCGTGCTCGCGAACAGGGAGCGGCCGTACACGCCTCCGATGCGATTTCGCAGGATTCCGAAGAGAACGACCGATCCGGAGATGGCCACGATGGAGGTTGAGAGCGCCAGGCCGGCATGGCCGAGGCCGGTGTACCGGAGCAGCAGAATCACCGCGACGAGATTGGTGCCGATCGACAAAAGGCTCACCACCATCGGCGTACGTGAATCTCCTACTGCGTAGAAGGCGGGCGCGAGCACCTTGATGGCGGAGTAGCCAGCCAGTCCCAGGGCGTAGTAGATGAGCGCGAGGGCGGTCTGATGGGTGTCATAGACTTCGAACTTGCCGCCCTGGTAGGTCGCGGCGATCATCGCATCGCCGAGGATCACAAGTCCGACTGACGAGGGGACCGTGAGCAGAAATACCAACCCCAGCGACTGCGACAGGGTGCGCCGGAATTCATCAAGCTTTCCCGAAGCCGCGCTCCGCGAAATGGAGGGAAGAGTCGCGGCGGCGATCGCCACGCCGAAGACGCCGAGCGGGAGTTGCATGAAGCGGAAAGCACAGTTCAACCAGCTCACCGGACCGTCGGCCCCGCGGATAGGATCCACGATCTGAGAAGCGAAGTTCGTGTTCACCATCACGTTGATCTGCACGGCCGCGGCGCCGAGGATGGCCGGCCCCATCATGCGCAGGATCTTCCGCAGGCCGGGATGAGACCAGTTGAGACGGGGGCGGAAACCGAAACCCTCCTTGCGCATGCTGGGAACCTGCCAAAGCAGTTGCAGCGCCCCGCCGCAGACGACTCCGATCGCCATGCCCTGGATCGCGTCGAGGCCGATATGGGGCCCGGCCCAGTAGCCGAGAGCAAGGCCAATGAGCACCGAGCCCAGATTGAAGAAGGTGGAGGCGAGCGCCGGAATCGCGAAACGGTTGCACGAGTTCAGGATTCCCATCGCCTGGGCGGCGAGCGAGATAAAGAACAGAAACGGGAACATGATCCGCGTCATCGTAATGGCGAGTTCCCGCTTGCCGGGCACCTCCCGGAAGCCCGGCGCCAACAGGTCGACGATTTGCGGGCTGAAGATTACGCCGGCGATGCAGAAGCCGCCGATACAGAGAATGATCCAAGTGGTGACGAGGTTGGCCAGACGCGCGGCCTCTTCCTTGCTCCGCTGCGTCAGGTACTCGGTGAATGTAGGAATGAAGGCGGACGAAAGTGCGCCTTCGGCGAAGAGATCGCGGGTCAGGTTCGGAATGCGGAATCCCAGCAGGAATGCGTCATACGTCATGCCCGCGCCGAACAGGCGGAGCATGACGATTTCGCGCACAAGCCCGGTGACGCGGCTCAACATCACGGCGGCGGATACAATTCCGCCCGACCGAGCCACTTGCTGGCTTTGCGAAATCTCTACTTCGTGGTTCGACAGCGCCGACGCTCCGGCCTTGGCCTCTAGACTGTCCGCCCGTACTCGGCAAGGAACCGGGCGACCGTCTTGATGCCAGTGTAGTAGTTGTTGAGGCTGAACTTTTCGTTCGGCGAATGCAGCCCGTCATCGGGCAGGCCGAGTCCCATCATCACGGTGGGGATTCCCAAGTGGCGATCGAGGTCGCCGACAATGGGGACGGAACCGCCGGAACGGATAAAGACAGCCGGCCGGCCGAGCACTTCGCCGAAGGCCTTGGCGGCGGTACGAATAGCCGGGTGATCCGGCTTGACCAAAACAGCCGGGCTGGCCGCGCTGACCCGGACACTAATCTCGATGCCCCGCGGGGTATTCTCCTCGACGAACTGCTTGAACGCGGCGACGCACTTGTCCACGTTCTGATTGGGCACGAGGCGCAGGCTCACCTTGGCGGTGGCCCGGGCCGGGATGACGGTCTTCGAACCGGCGCCGGTGAAGCCTCCGCCGATTCCGTGCACTTCGAACGTCGGACGGGCCCAGATGCGCTCCAGCACCGTCCGTCCGGGCTCGCCGGTGAGACAGGCGGAGCCGACTTCGTGTTTCCGGAACGCCTCTTCGTCGAATGGCAGGCTGGCCCAGCTCTCCTTTTCCGCTGCCGCGGGCGGCTCCACGTCGTCGTAGATGCCGGGGATCCGGATCACTCCATCGGCGTCCTTCGCCTTGGCGAGCAGTTCAACCAGCCCGTACACCGCATTTGGCGCGGCGCCGCCGTAGAGGCCAGAATGGAGGTCCTTGGCCGGACCGCGCGCCTCCACTTCCATGTAGATCAGCCCCCGCAGACCGGTGCATAGCGTCGGGATGCCCTCGGCGTACATGGCCGTGTCGGAGACCAGCGCCACGTCCGCCCTGAGCTTGGCGGGGTTCTCGGGGACGAACTTCGCGATGGAGGCGCCGCCGACCTCCTCCTCGCCTTCAATGAGGAACTTCAGGTTGACGGGCGGCTCGCCGTCAACGGCGCGCAAAGCTTCCACGGCCTTGATGTGCGTGTAGAACTGGCCCTTGTCGTCGGCCGCGCCGCGGGCGTAGAGATTGCCGTCGCGGACCGCGGGCTCGAACGGAGGCGTCACCCACTCCTCGAGCGGGTCGGGCGGTTGCACGTCATAGTGTCCGTAGCAGAGAACGGTCGGCTTGCCGGGCGCATGGAGCCAGTCGCCGTACACCAGCGGATGGCCATCGGTGGGGATCACCTCGACGTTTTCGATGCCGGCTTTCCGGAGGCTTTCGGCGGTGAACTCCGCCGCCTTGAGCACGTCGTCCTTGTGCTCGGGAAGGGTGCTGATGCTGGGAATGCGCAGGAACTCCAGCAACTCCTCGAGCAATCGTTCCTGGTTAGCGTCAACGTAGGCGTCGGTGGTTTGGGGCATGTGGGCAGGTCCTCAAAAAGGTAGTGTAGCGCGCCAGGAGCCGGACAGATTCAGAGCGGTGCGTCCGGCGCGAGAATCCAGGCGGAATCGTGGCGCGCGAAACCGATGTGGGGGTAGTAGTCAACAGCTTTCGGCGCGGAGAGCAGGATAATCGTGGCTTGCGGGGCGGCCTTTCGCGTCTCCCGGATGAGTTGGTGGCCGATCCCCCGCCGCTGGTGGGTCAGCCGGACCGCGAGGTCGGAAAGGTATGTCGCGTAGGCGAAATCGGATACGCAGCGCGAAATACCGGCCAGTACGCCGCCATCCCACGCGGTGATCACGAGGTTGGCGTTGGCCAGCATCTCCCGCATCCGGAGCCGGTCTTCCACCGGCCGCCGCTCGCCGAGGGTGGACGCGCGATAAAGCTCGATAACCGCGTCCAGATCGAGGTCGTTCCCTTGCCGGTAAGAGATCATTCTCCCGCCCTCGTATGCCCCAGTTTATCTGACGCGCTGGGCGCTGCATGCGGACCCGCCACGCTGGAGGCGCGAGCCCATATGAATCACAACCCTCGCGCACCAAGTCCCCGCGCCGGCCAACGTCGTGAGAAAATGACGCACGATATGAAGAACACTTTGTCTTCGCACATCAGCCGCCGCCAACTGCTCGGCGGCGCGGCGGCGGCCGCGGGATTGTCGCTGGCGCGCTGCGGCGGAACAGGCGGCGCCCAGCCGAATATCCTCTGGATCATTGCCGAGGACTTCAGCCCGGATCTGAGCTGCTACGGCAACAAGGATCTCTCTACCGCGAATATCGACGGGCTCGCCTCGCAAGGTATGCGCTTCACCAACGCCTTCATGACCTCACCCGTCTGCTCGGCGGCGCGCTCGGCGCTGGCCGTCGGAATGTACCAGACCAGCGTGGGCGGGCACAACCACCGCAGCCACCGGCGCGACGACTACATGCTGCCGGAGCCGGTACGCCCTTTCACGCAGTATCTCCAGGAGGCCGGCTACCATACCTCCAACCTGCGGAACTCCCATGGGCTGCAGGGCACGGGCAAGACCGATCTCAATTACAACTTCCCGGGCAAGCTCTTCGACGGCGAGGACTGGAGCGAACGGGCCGACGGCCAGCCGTTCTACGCCCAGATCAATTTCTCGGAAACTCACCGCGCCTTCAAACGCTTCCCAGAGAATCCGACCAACCCCGATACCCTCACCTCGCTGCCTCCTTATTACCCGGACCATCCGGCCGTGCGGCTGGATTGGGCGACGTATCTCGACGATACGAAACATCTCGACGTGAAGGTGGGCGCGGTGCTGAAACGCCTCGAGGATGAGGGGCTCGCCGATGACACCATCGTCTTCTTCTTCGGCGACCACGGCCGCGCGATGCCCCGCGGCAAGCAGTTTCTGTGGGACTCCGGGATTCACATTCCCCTGATCGCCCGCATCCCGGAGAAGCTCCGCCCGCGCGGCTACCGGGCCGGAGAGTTGTTCGAAGACCTCGTGAGTTCCATCGACATCACCGCCACCACGCTGCGTCTGGCCGGAGTGGAGCCGCCGGAGCACATGGAGGGCCGCCCCTTCTTCGGTCCTGGCGTCGAGCCGCGCAGCTTCGCCATCTCCGCCCGCGACCGCTGCGACGAAACCCGCGACCGTATACGCTCCGTACGCGACAAGCAGTTCCAGTACATCCGCAACTACTACCCGGACAGGCCCTACACGCAGCAGAACATCTACAAAGACACCCAGTATGCCACGCTCGCGGCCATGCGGCAGTTGAAGGAGGAAGGCAAGCTCACCGGCCCGCCGGCGCTCTTCCTGGCCGATACGCGCCCGCCGGAGGAATTCTACGACACACAGGCGGACCCGCACGAGATCAACAACCTGATCGAGGCGCCGGAGCACCAGGCAAGGATCGAAGAGATGCGCGGCATCCTCGACAACTGGATCGAGGAGACCGGCGACATGGGCGAGACGCCGGAAGCCGACTTCCCCGAGGACGAATACAAGTACCGGAAAAAGGTGGACGGCTGGTGTACCCGGACCAACGCGCTGGTGTCGAAAACCAGTGGCGGCATTCAGGTGGAGACCTTCGGGAAGGGGGCGCACATGCTGCGGGCCTACGTGGCCGAAGGCGGAGACTTGGCGCTCGAATTCCGGGCCCGGGCAAAGGCCGGAGCCGTCGAATCGGTGCGGTTCGGTTCCATCGAGGACTTGCGGAATCCGGAGTTCACGGCCGCGGTCGACTTCCAGGCCGACGGCCGGTGGCACGAATATTCCGCGGCCTACCCGGTGGAGGGCTGGCTGGCCCAGCTAACCCTGAACTTCAAGGAGACCGAAGGTGTGATCGACTTCGACTGGATCCGGCTCGTGCGAACAGACGCGGGCAGGAAGACGACCGTGAAACAGTGGGATTTCGCCTAGCGGATCGGGGCGGGGTTCCCGCCCGCCCCGGCTGGATCCAAAGTCCCGCTAGGGCAGAGGCAAAGGTTCGCTCTCGGATTTACGCGCCGGCGTAAAGGCCCGCAACGGTTTTGCGGTTCGCACCTGCTCCAGCCAGAATACGCCATCGTAGTTTCCGCTGTTGCCCCGGGTGGCCACGAAGTCAAGGTCGCCGTCTCCGTCCACATCGTGAGCAACGAAGGCGTCGAACATGCCACGCTTACGGCGGGAGATATCGTGGCGGGTCCACTCCGCCGGCGCATCGCCCGGATTCTCGAACCAGGCGATGCGTCCCGTGTGGCTCTTTGCGGTGATGTTCTCGCCGTCATGATCGCGCGGGCTTTGGCTGTAGCCGCCGGTGATTACGTCCTGGTCGCCGTCCCCGTCAATGTCCGCAACGGTAATGCCGGCGGTATTGTCGGGAGCGATCGTTCCAATCCGGTGAATCGGCCAGGCCTTGGTTGGGTCATCCGGCTGCTCTAGCCAGACGAGGTCATTCGGCGTCTCGTTGGTAATGATGTCGAGGCGGCCGTCTCCGTTGAGGTCGTGGAAGTCGACCATGAACGCGCCGAAGCGCTTGGCGCCGCGCATCCACGGGACATTCCGGCCGCGCACATCGATGGCCCACTGCCGGAACTGCATCCCGCCCAGGTTCTCGAACCAGAACGTGCGCGCGTTCCACCGGCTGCCGGAGAGAATATCGAGGTCGCCGTCGCCGTCGAGATCCACCGGGCGGGCGTTCTCGGGCAACTCGGTCCGCGTCAAAACCAGTTCCCGCCAACCCTCGGCCTGGAGTGGGCCGGCGGGCGGGAGAAAGATGGAAACCTCCTTCTCCGGAAACTTGCCTTGGGTGTTGTCGCCGGGCCGGACCGCGGGCAGTTGCTCGCCCTTGTTCGGCGCCGACACCTCGGGGCGGCCATCGCCGTCGAAGTCGGCGAAGAAGGCGCGGATGAAAGAACCGCGGTTTCGGGTAACGGCCGGAATCACGCGCGGCCAGTTCCCTTCGCGGATACCCTTCCCGGGATTCTGAAAGTAGATCAAGTGGGCGAGTTCGCAGGCCACCAAAACGTCGGGCCAGCCATCGCCGTTGAGGTCCGCGACGGTGGCGTCTTCGGCGGCCGCCGCTTCTCCGGCTTCGGCCAGCGTTACCAACTCCCATCGATCCGGATCGCCGGAGCCAAACGCGAGGCGGATGTGGTGGCTGTCTTCGTGCACGGACACGATATCGACGTGGCCGTCCTTGTCAAAATCCGCCAGCTTGAGGCCGTCGGCGCCGCGAAGCGGTATGCCGCTGATCTGCTCATCGTCGATCAGGTGTTCCCGCCACGAGATGTAGCTGCCATCCGGAGCCTGCGCCTTGGTCAGGGTATCGGCCACGGTGATCACGGCTGCGGCAACGCCGAAAGCGGCTCCGAGAATACAGAGGAAAGCAACGTTCTTTTTCATGGCCCGCCGAGAGGACAGTCTATCACTGCCGCCGGCCAGCCGATTAGCTGTCCAGACGCTTGAGTCCCGCTTCCCTCGCCCACGCCAGGGCTTGGCTGTACTCTGACCGGCTCAGCCGTCGGTCGAGTGGAGGATACTCTTCCGCGCGGTGCTCCGGCCGGTACTGCGCCATGATGTTGACATACGTCTCGGGGCCGAGCTCCTCCGCCACCCATTTCACGAACTTGCCGGTTCCCGAAACGTTCCCCGGCAGCACCAGGTGGCGGATCATCAGGCCGCGCAGCGCGACGCCCTTCTCGTCCACGATCACATCGCCCACCTGCCGGTGCATCTCCTTGATCGCGGCCGCCGCCACTTCCGGATAGCCCGCGGCGCCCGAGGAATACTTCTCCGCCATCTCCGAGGACATGTATTTGAAGTCCGGCAGATAGATGTCGACAATCCCGTCAAGCAGCTTGATAACCTCGAGCGAGTCGTATCCGCCGCAGTTATAGACGATCGGCGCCCGCAACCCGCGAGGAATCGCGTAGCGCAGAGCGGCCACGATATTCGGAACAATGTGGCTCGGCGTCACGAGGTTGACGTTGTGGCAGCCGCGATCCTGCATGTCCACCATCAACCGGCCGAGGGCGTCGTCCGCAATGAAGGTTCCGTCGCCGCGGTGGTTGATCTCCCAGTTCTGGCAGAAGCAGCACAGCAGGTTGCAGTTGCTGAAGAATATCGTCCCGGAGCCGCCGCTGCCCACCAGCGGGCGTTCCTCGCCGAAGTGAGGGTGGGCGGAATAGACTTTCGCCCGGGAGGTGGAATCGCAAATGCCCGTCTCCCACTTCGCCCGGTTGACGCCGCACTCCCGCGGGCACAGGCGGCAGGACTTGTAGATCTCCTTGAGAGCGGCCACGCGCTTCTTCAGCTCCCCGGAACGCTCGAGCTTCAGATAGCCTGGCTCGAAGTCCTTGCGGCGCATCACAGGCAAGTTCTCCGCGGCCCGGCAGGAGGAGCCGCCCAGCGAGATGAGACCGCCGCCAAGAAATCCCGCGGCGAATTCACGGCGAGTTGCTTCGTCCCGTTTCATGAGAGCCTTCAACTCTCATTTTAAGGCAATTCCAGACAAATTGGTACAGAAAACCGAAACTTGCGGGTCAGCTCTCCTTTGCGGCGGGAATGGCGTTGCCGAGATTCTTCGAGCCGCCGCCCTCGCTCACGTAATTGCGGTTCCAACCGGGAATCTCGACTACGACATCTCCCTTTACGACGGCCTGGCAGCCAAGGCGCGAGTGCAGCGTGACGCCGGGCGCTTCGTCCACCTTGTCGGCCTCGTCGTCCTCCATCTCCGAAAGGTTGTCGTCACCTTCTTTGACGACGACGTGGCAGGTGGTGCAGGCGCAGCTCCCTCCGCAGGCGTGCTCCAGTTCAAGGCCGTGATTGAGCGCAATATCGAGGAGAGACTCGGGAAGGCCGTGGTCCCTGTATTCAAGCTGCCCCGGCTCGAACTCCACCGTGATATTGGCGGGCATGAATGTCACTTTCGGCATACTTCCATTCTAGCGTGGCTGGCTTGGACACATTGCCGGAACGGCATATAATCGTGATCCAAGGCGAAAGGGGGAGGCAGTGCGAGTCTATGTCACTTTGTACAAACTCACGGATCAGGGAGCGCGCGACATCAAGGCGGCTCCGCAACGGATCGAAGCGGGAATCCAGGCGTGGGAGGCGGCTGGCGGCAAACTGATCGCCTTCTACGTCCTCGAAGGCGATTACGATTACGTCAGCGTCACCGAGGCTCCTGACAACGTGGTCACCACCGCCTTCCTCCAGGCGGTGCAGGCGCAAGGCAATGTGCGCGTCACCGCCATGCGGGCCCATTCGCGGGAGGAGTACAGTGAGATGATCGGCAAGGCTTCTGAAATCGAATTGGAGAACCCATGAAAGCGGCGTTTTACGAAGGAAACGAAACCGTGCGGATCGGCTCCTGCACTCCGGTGGATCCCGGACCCGGACAGGTTCAGATCCAGGTGTCGCACTGCGGCATCTGCGGAACCGACCTCCACATTTTCCACGGCGCCATGGACCGGCGCGTGACCATGCCCGCCGTGCTCGGCCACGAAATGGCCGGCGTGATCACGGAAATCGGCGCGGGCGTCTCCGGCTGGCAAACGGGCGGCCGTGTCACAGTCCGGCCGCTCGACCCCTGCAACCAGTGCCCGGCCTGCCGGGCCGGCCACGCCCACATCTGCCAGAAGCTGAAGTTCATCGGCATTGACACGCCCGGCGCGATGCAGGGCCTTTGGACCGTTCCCGCCCACACGCTGCACCGGTTGCCGGAATCCCTTTCCATGGAGCAGGGCGCGCTCATCGAGCCCATCGCGGTGGCCTGCCACGACGTGCGGCTCGGCGAGGTGAAGGCGGGCGAGTTCGTGGTGGTCCAAGGCGGCGGCCCCATCGGCGTGCTGGTGGCGCTCGTGGCGAAGAACGCCGGCGCCCGGGTGCTCGTCACCGAGATCAACCCCTTCCGTCTCGAGCTGGCGCGGCAATTGGAACTGGAAGCAGCGGACCCGTCGGCGGTGGACCTTCCCGATCTGGTGGAGGAACAGACCGGAGGCGCCGGGGCGGATGTCGTCTTCGAGGTCTCCGGCTCGCAGGCCGGCGCCGAGATGATGACCAAGCTCCCTCGCACCCGGGGACGCATCGTCGTGGTGGCCATCTTTGGACAACCGCCGAAAGTGGAGCTGTTCAAGTTCTTCTGGCGCGAACTGCGGATGCTGGGCGCCCGGGTCTATGAACCCGAGGACTTCGAGGCCGCCATCGCGCTCGCGGATTCGGGGACGCTTCCGCTCGACAGGTTGATCACCAAGGTGCGGCCGCTCGATGAGCTGGAAGCCGGCTTCCGCGAACTCGACAAGGGCGGCGAAGTAATGAAGGTGCTGCTCGAATGCAGCTAATCAACCGGGCAGGTCAAGCGGTTTCCGCCTGCCAGTGAGGAAAAGTCACCAGCGAAATGAATGTACTCGATCTATTTAAACTCGACGGAAAAACCGCCCTGGTCACCGGCTGCAGGCGCGGTATCGGCAAGGCCATGGCCGTGGCGCTGGCCCAGGCGGGGGCGGATATCGTCGGCGTCAGCCAGTCGCTCGAAGTCCCCGGCAGCGAGGTCGAAAGGGAAGTCACGGCGCTCGGCCGGAACTTCCACGGCTATACCTGCGACTTCGGCGACCGCTCTGCCGTCTACGCCTTCATCGCCAAGGTGAAGGCCGAATGCCCGCCCGTTGACATTCTCGTCAACAATGCCGGCACGGTGCTCAGAAAACCCGCCGCCGAGCACCCGGATGAGTATTGGGACAAGATCATCGAGGTGAATCTGAACACCCAGTTTGTGCTGAGCCGCGAATTCGGCCGCGACATGGTGGAGCGCGGATCCGGGAAAGTTATCTTCACCGCTTCTCTGCTGACCTTTCAGGGCGGCATCACCGTGCCCGGCTACGCCGCCAGCAAGGGCGCCATTGGTCAGCTCACCAAGGCGCTCGCGAACGAATGGGCGCCCAAAGGTGTGCAGGTGAACGCCATCGCGCCTGGGTACATCGAGACGGATAACACTGCCGCGCTCCGCGCCGACCCCGTCCGCAATCCTGCCATCACCGCCCGGATCCCGGCTGGCCACTGGGGCAGCCCCAACGATTTCGCCGGTCCGGCGGTGTTTTTGGCATCAGCCGCGTCGAACTACGTGAACGGCGAAATACTGGTCGTCGATGGCGGCTGGATGGCCCGATAGCGGCGGGCAGTCAGCCTGGTTGGCCGCCGCGCGCGTCAACGCTGTTCGGTGACCGTGATATCGTTGGCGAGCTGAAGATTCAGCACGGATTCCGCTGCGATCTCCGCCGGGCGGCCGTGCGTGAGCAGGATGCTGCCCGCTCCCGCGCCGGCGCCGGCCCCCGCGCCGACTGCCGCGCCTTTGCCTCCGCCGGCAATCGCGCCGATAGCCGCGCCGACCCCGCTGGCGATACCGACCTTGGCGGCCTGCTTCGTCTTCTTGGGCGCCACGGCCGTCTGGGTGACAGTTTTGGTGTTGATATCAAGAGCCTGGCCGTCATCGGTATAAACCTTCGTGACGCGAAGCACCAGGCGGGCGTCGTTTTTGCCGCGGCGGCCCTTGCTTGATTCCGCCACCACACCCGTCACCCGCGCGCCGCGGGAAGCGATGATCCATTCGCCATCGGTCAGCGGCTCCTCGAGCGAAGCCTCGAACGTCTGGCCCGTCTCGACGGTTTTGGTGGACATGGCCGTCGTGGTGCGAATTGTCAGTGGCGTCCCGGCCTTGAGGGTGACAACGCGCGGCTCAGGCTCAGGCGCGGGCTCGGGCTCGGGCTCCGGCGTGTGCACCAGCGGCGTGGGCGCCATCGGAGCCGCTGGCGGCGCGGGCGTCAAAACTCCACCGCTCCCGCCACCGGCAACCTCACGGACGTTGGAGGGACTGGACTTCTTCGCCTCCTTCGCCGCCGCTTTCGCGGCCTCTTCTTCCCGCTTTGCCGTCTCCATCTCTTCCCGGGTGGCGGCAAGCTGGTTCTGTAGAGTGGCAATCTTGTTGCTCAGTTCGCGCTGCCGCGCTTCCTCGAGCTCCTGCTCGCTCTCCTCCATCTCGGCCCGCAATGCCGCGAGCTGTTCCTCCATCCCTACAAACTGCGCTTCAGCCGCGCTCTGTTCCGAATCGCCGGCCCGGTTGCAGGCCGCGAGCAGGAGCGCGGCGGTGAGAGCCGCGAACACTAGTTTCGTGAGATTCGCACGTACACGCATGAAGTGTACCCTCCTCAGAAGACACTACTTTAACATTGACGCACCGGACCCGGCATGGGGTTTCAGAAGCCCGGTGCTAGAATTGTAATCCTGTGTTCCAGATACTTGAGAATCGACTCCAGGCGGTGATTTCAGCCCACCTAAAGGAGCGCTATGGTATTGAGGATGTTCCGCTTGCAGTGGAGCAACCCCGGGAGTCCTCATTCGGGGAAATGGCGATTCCAGTGGCCTTCCAACTCGCCCGGAAGCTGCGCCAGGCGCCCCGGAAGATCGCCCAGGACCTCGTCGCCGGCATTGGCCCCATTGAGGGCGTCGCGGCCCTCGAAGTCGCCGGGAACGGCTATATCAACGTGCGCCTCGACCGTGGCCATTACGGAGCCGGAATGCTCGCCCCACGGACCCCGGAGCGCGCCGCCATTCCCGGCAAGGTGATCGTGGAGCACACAAATATCAATCCAAACAAGGCGGCGCATATCGGGCACCTGCGTAACGCGGTTCTCGGCGACACTTTCGTGCGAATGCTCCGCGCCACCGGCCGCCAGGTGGAAGTGCAAAACTATATCGACAACACCGGAGTGCAGGTGGCCGACGTCGTCGCCGGGTTCCACTACTTGGAGAAGAAGACGGCCGCCGAAGTGGCGGCGCTGGCCGCGGAGCCCAAGTTCGACTACCTCTGTTGGGATCTTTACGCGCGCACCTCCGCGAATTACGAGCGGGATCCCGAGTCGCGGCAGTGGCGGCAGCGGACGCTGCACGCCATCGAAGCCGGCGGCGGCGAACTGGCCGGGCTGGCACACCTGGTCGCCGACGCCATCATGCTCTGCCACCTGCGAACGATGGGCCGGCTGGGCGTCACCTACGACGTCTTTCCCCGCGAAAGCGAGATCCTCCACCTCGACTTCTGGGCCACCGCCTTTGACCTGCTCAAGGAGCGCCAGGCGATCCACTTCGAGCAGGAAGGCAAGAACAAAGGCTGTTGGGTGATGCCGGCCAGCGCCTTCGGCAAGGATTCCGGCGAGGATTCCGACAAGATCATCGTCCGCTCCGACGGCACCGTCACGTACGTCGGCAAGGACATCGCCTACCAACTCTGGAAGTTCGGTTTGCTCGGCAAGGACTTTCACTACCGGCCGTTCATCAGGGACGTGGCCGGCCACATGATCTGGGTCACGGCGGACAAGCCCGGCGAAACAGAAGCTCCGGCGTTCGGCGGCGGTAGTGAAGTCAACAATGTCATCGATTCCCGGCAGAGCTACCTTCAGGAAGTTGTCGCCGCCGGGTTGCGCGCGCTCGGCTATGACGAACAGGCCGAGAAGTCCGTCCACTTCGCCTATGAGATGGTGGCGCTCACGCCGCGGACCTGCGTGGAACTCGGCATTGTGCTGAATGACGAGGATAAGTCCCGCTCCTACGTCGAGGTCTCCGGGCGGAAGGGCCTTGGTGTGAAGGCTGACGACCTGATCGACAAGCTGATCGAGAACGCGCTCGCCGAGGTGAACTCCCGCCACCCCGAAGCGCCGGAGGAGGAGCGCCGCCAGGTAGCCACCGAAATCGCTGTGGGCGCGCTGCGCTACTTCATGCTCAAGTTCACGCGGAACTCCGTTATTGCTTTCGACTTCCAGGAGGCGCTCAGCTTCGAGGGCGAGACCGGACCGTACGTCCAGTACGCCGCGGTGCGTGCGCGCAATATCCTCGCCAAGTACGAGGCGTCCGGCGCGACGTTGCCGGACTTCACGGCCGAACTGAACGCCGCTGTCATGGGCCGCCAACTCGCTTCCGAGGATTTCTGGCAGCTCTTGCTCGCCGCATCGAAGCCTGACGTCGCCATTGCCCGCGCCGTCGCCGGCGGGGAACCGGCGAATGTGGCGAAGTATGCCTTCCAACTTGCCCAGGCCTTCAACACCTTCTATCATGACTACCCGGTCATCCACGAGAAGAACCCCGAGCGCAAGACCTTCCTGTTGTGGATGTGCCGCTATTTCCGCGACCAACTCGAGCGGACGCTGAACGTCCTCGGCATCAGCGTGCCGGCCTATATGTGACGGTGGAAAGGCGGCCTCGCCGGGGGCTCAAAGACTCGATACTCCTGCCACCAGGAGACGCCCAGTCTATGTTTCCCGGGGGGGAATACCGGCCGTCTGGTGGCGTCTAGGGTGACCGGCGGCGCTCCCGCTCGCCGGCCTGCCGCCGCATCTCCTCGTTGTAGAGTTCCTTGGCCCGTGACAGCTCTTGCCGCGCCTCCTCGGCCCGGCCGGCCCGCCGCAGGGCATTGCCGAGCTTGAATCGGACCGCCGAATTATCCGGGCTGCTCTCTACCCCCGCGCGGTATTGTTCGATGGCTTGCTCCAATTCTTCTTGCCGCTCGTACACCGTTCCCAGGCCGATGCGGGCGTCAACCAGTT
>CAYXVG010000068.1:0-31167 GCA_964468205.1 uncultured Solibacteraceae bacterium
CCCTTAGTTCATGTCGAGGAGTTCGATAATCCGGAATGAGCCACCCTCCTCCGCCGGGTCGATGGCAATATAGGTTCGAATACCCTGGCTCGGTATGAGAAGCCGGCCGCTGTCGATCGCCACAGTATCGGTGCCGGCAATCGTTACCCGCGCCTGGAACTGCTTCCGGTTCATGCCGGTCTGCACCGTCACGTAGCCGGAAGCCGCCCCGAATGGCACGCCCGTCAGCAGCGGATTCGCAAGCGCTCCATAAGGTTGTGTGAAATAAACGTCCACTCCAGGAGCGCTCGGCGCTGCGTGAACCACGCGCACCCGGGCGTCGCCGGCAGACGGTTCCCGATTCCGGTCGGTGAGAACAATCAGCCCGAAGGCGGGCTCTCCTCCGCCGGCGAAACCGGAAGCGATGATCGTGAAATCACCATCGACAAATATGTTGCCGGACTGCACCAAGGCGTCCGTCCCGGCCACGAAGATGGCAAAGTCCAACTGCCCGGCTGGAACCTCGATATAGTCGGTGTATTCGCCAAACGGAAGCCCTTCCACGGCCTTGCCGTTCTGGACAAATACGTCTACCGCCGGAGCGTCTGGGCTGGCATGAACCACCCGCACACGCTGCGCCCAGCTCATCGATGCCGTCAGCGCTACAAGAGCTAACAGCGAAAGCATTCTATTCTTCATGTAACCCCTCCAAGGGAATTGAGTTTGGGCCTCTTGACCCTACCCGTCTTTATATGCCGGGGATACAACGGCGGGTTTAAAAAATGATGACGGCGCAGCGTCTACACCCTGGGTGGCGTCGTAATCACAATGGCGCGGGCTGCTTTTTTCGATAACCCCGTGTAGGAATGAGACTCCGACCCATCAAAATAGACACTGTCGCCCGCCTTGAGCACATGCTCCTCATCCGCCACTCGAATCGCGACAGATCCTTCCAGCAGATGAAAGAACTCAGCTCCCTCGTGGGAGTGCGTCAGCGGTTTGCCATCTTCCCTCCGGGGAAACTCGGCGAGATACGCCTGCAAGCTCTTGTTCTGCGCCGAGAACGCCAGGCACTCGAAAAAGAAATTTGGATTCGCTGCGTCCGGGGTGTCCGGAAAGCGAATGCGTTCGTTCGCCCGGACGATCGAGAACACGGCCTCCGGACGCTTGCTGCTGAAAAAATAATCCAGGCTCACGTCGAAGACCATCGCGATGCGGGCCAGCGTGGGCAAAGTCGGAATCAGCTTGCCGTTCTCCAACTGCGACAAGAGCGAGGCGGAGAGCCCGGTGTGCTTGCCCAGGTCGACAAGGCCAATCTTCTTGCGTAAGCGAAGCTTTCGCAGTTTCGGTCCAATGTCGTAATTGGACAGGACCCGGCGGATCGTTTCGTCCGAACTTTCAGTCATCCTGACACCCAGTTTAGCTTCAGTGGAAGAATCGCTCGTTTCTTCATTGTCACTGAAACTATCTTCAGTCTTCTCTGGATTCACAGCGACCTCCCTGGCAGAATGAGAGTCATAGTTAATTGAAAAACATTTCAGGGAGGCTAAAAGATGCAAAAGAATCCAGCATTGGCCGGAATTGATGACAGCGTTCTGGTGGTTCGGTCACAGAATGGTGATGACGGGGCATACAGCGAGCTCGTCGCCCGTCACTACACGAGTTGCATCAAGCTTGCGATGTCGATCCTCCGCAACAAGGAAGACGCGGACGACGAGGTGCAGAACGCGGTTTGGAAAGCCTACCAGCATATCGGTCGCTTCCAGCAGGATGCCCGGTTCTCCACCTGGCTCACCCGCATCGTCGTGAATCAGTGTCTAATGAAGATTCGCAAGAACAAGCGGGCCCGTTTGCTCTACATGGATGATGTGATGATCGGAGAAGAAACGGGCACACTGGAACTGCCGGACGATCGGAAATCGCCGGAGCAGGTTCTGGCGGACACCGAACTGCATGGCGTCATGAAAACAGAAATCCGTTGCATTCCTCCATTGCTGAGAAACGTCTTCGTTCTGCGCGATGTAGAGGAACTGCCAATGCCCGAGGTTGCCAGACGTCTCGGGATATCAGTGGCGGCGGCCAAGTCACGCCTCCTAAGGGCCCGCAAGGAACTCCGCGTCCGAATGGAGAGGCACACGGGCCGGATGGGGCCGGGAACGCTTCTGGCTCAAGCATAGTCCGCGCAAGACGGCCGGGGTGGATTCGTTTGGCCCGGTGCTACTATGATGTGATTGACCTGCAGCTAAGTTGCAGGCCAACCTCATGATATGAAATCCCCGGTCCCACCTGATGATAGTGGGCTATTCCTCGGCTCGAAGGACCTATCCCTCGCCGGTCAGGGGGATATACTGGCTCGCCTTGTCGAGCTGGCGGTTCGATCCTCGGCGAATGATGCGGGCGTACTCGTGTTCGGCCGTCTTCCGCTGACAGCGATTCCCGCGGGCTGGTCCCACGTAGACATCTCTCGGATTGCTGACCTATTTCCCCCTTCCGGCGAATTCTTCCAGGTGCTTGAGGATCCTTTTCGCTCGCCTATCGATGCCTTCGCGCCTTCATCCGTGGAATATCATCGTGTCGCAGCGGTCCCCGTGAGCGGCCGGGGCGACTTCGCCCTTTACGTGTTCGGTGCGCGACGGATGCCATTCTCGGATGAAGAAAAGCAAAGTCTGAGAGATTGCGCGCGACTGGCCGGGGAGAACCTGGTGGTCGAGGGCGGTCCCACCCACGGTCCAGTCTGGGATTTTGATTCGGATACCCAGCGATACAAGGAGCTATTCGAGAACGTCACGGACATCGTCTTCACCCAGAACACCTACGGTCACATCACCGCTGTCAACGCTACCGCCTGCCGCCTGACCGGATTCAGCCGGGACGATCTGCTGGATCGCCCGCTTTCGGACTGGGTCGCTCCAGAGCAATCCGAAACAATTCGCCAGATTCTCTTGGAGCAATTCGGGGGAGGCAGTTCCCAGACTTATTCGTTACGCCTCAAGAAAAGCGATGGTTCCTTTCTCGAAACCGAGGCCACGGTCCATCTCCTCTTCGAAAAAGGGCGGCCCATCGGATTGATGGGATTTGCCCGCGATGTAACGCACCAGCAGAAGGAAAGGCGCGCCCGCGAGCGCGCCGAGTCCGCATTGGACCAGATGGACCGGCGGCTGGAGCAGCTTAGAAGCTATCTGAGCCTCCTCAGCCGGCTGGACCGGACCAGCCACGACTCCTTTCAGGAACTCGCCGCCGATTGCCTGCAAACCGGTTGCTCCGCGCTGAACGCAGACGCCGGCTATCTGTTTGAGCACAAGGCGGGCGTCGTCCAACTCGGCCTTATGCACCCCGTTGCCGCTTTCCCCGATCGGTCCGGTCTGGCCCAGCTCAACTTGCTGGAACTCGCGAAAGTTCTCACTGAAGCCCGCTCGGCTGATGTAAGCAAGCTTACCGGCGAAACTGCCGATCACTTTCTCATCAGCGCGGCTGTTCACGTGGCTGGGCGGCCCTGGGGGCTGTTGTGTTTCGTGTCGCGGCCCGGAGCGCCTCGCCCCACCTCTGAAGACGAAGGCTTCTTGCACCTGCTTTCGTCCCGCCTGGGCAGGCGGCTTGCTCACGACGAGCTGTCGCTGGCCCACTCCGATCCCCTGACCGGCTTGCTGAACGGGCCCGGCCTGATGCGGCGAATCGACAGCCACATCCAGAGCGCCGGGCACGGCGGCGGGCAATTCGCTGTACTGATCATCGATGTGGACTTGCTCGCCCTCTACAATCAGCAATTCGGCTTCGAAGCCGGCGACGAACTGCTGCGCAATCTCGGCCGGCGCTTTCAGCAGGTAGCTACCGCGGGCGAGGTGATCGGACGGATGGAGGCGGACCGGTTCGTGGTGCTTGTGCCCGCAACTTCCGAGCCACGGGATGTCCGCGAGGATGCGGCACGATTCCTGAGAATCGCCAGAGACCCGATCGCGGTCTCCGGCCAGCAGCATCCGGTGACCGTAAGCATCGGCATCGCCCAGTTTCCGGAACACGCGGCCAGCGCACTGGGATTGCTGCGCTGCGCCGGCCAGGCTTTGAACGAAGTGAAAGCCCGGGGCAGGGACGGAGCCGCTGTCTATTCCACGCGGATCGAGAGCAGTGGAATGGAGCGCATGCAAATCGATGCCGGACTTCGTTCGGCGCTCTCCAATCACGAATTCTCCCTTCTGTACCAGCCTCAAGTAAGCGTGGCCGGTTCGCTGACCGGCTTCGAGGTGCTGCTGGCCTGGCGGCATCCGGAGCGAGGTCTGATTCCGGCCGCGCAGTTCATCCCACGGGCCGAGATTACTGGCCTGATCATTCCCATCGGCGCGTGGGTTCTCGAACAGGCATGCCGGCAGATGTCCACCTGGAGGCGATGCGGATTACCGTCCGTAAAAGTCGCCGTAAACGTCTCCGCGCTGCAGTTCGAGCGCCAGGATTTCGTTGACCTCGTGTCCAAAGCGCTACGGGAGCATCATGTGAAACCCCGCAGTCTGGAACTGGAGGTGACCGAAAGCACGCTCATGCGCGATGTCGCGCAGTCCGCCCGGGTGATGCGGCAACTCCGCGACTTGGACGTTCAGCTCGCCATCGACGACTTCGGTACCGGCTACTCCTCACTCAGCTACCTCAACCAGTTGCCGGTCCACACCCTCAAAATCGACCGCTCGTTTCTCCAGGATGAGTACCCCCCGGATTCGATATTCGCCACGGTGAAGGCGATTGTGGATCTCGCCCATTCTCTTGGCCTCTCAGTGGTCGGTGAAGGAGTGGAGAAGCTCAGCCAACTGCGGTTGCTTGAGAAAGCCGGCTGCGACACCATCCAGGGTTACCTGATCGGCCGGCCGCTCGGCAGCGACGCAGCGAGCCGGATGCTCGCTCAGAGACAAGCTTCCGAGGACAAATAGAAGACCCATCCGGGCGCCACAAGCGCGGCTTAGGAGAATCCGCTCCCGGCGCGCTCCGCGCAGAATTCGAAGTGGCCTCTACTCGGCGTAGCTGACTTCGAACTTGCGCGTCCGCAACCCAGCGTAGATCATTGCAAGCGCTGAGACCAGCAGGAGGCCCGGTACGGCCAGCCACACCGGCGCCGGGTCGGCTGATTGGACCAGGAAGGAGATCGGACCACGAGCCGGCACCTCCACCGGAGCCATCGAGAGCAGGTAGAAGATGACGCTGAATTTCTTCAGCAGCGGCGGAAGGAAAGCGTTCATACCCTCCCACACCAACACGATCGCCGCGGGTATCATGGGATTCCGGAACATCAATCCCATCACCGTGAATACCGCACCGTAGCCAATGCAGGCGAGCGCGGCGATACCCGTGTAGCACAGAAGGTTCGAAAGTCCCGGTCCCTGCAAATAATACTCGTAGAATTGCGGCCCGAAATGCATGAACATCGTGACGTGGCAGAGAGCGACGCTCAAACAAAAGAGCGTCATTGCCGCCAGTAAGCCGGAAAGATATTTCGCCACGGCCAGAACTTCGCGCCGGATGGGCGCCAGGAAATAAAAGTGCAACGTCTTGCTCAACACTTCCCCGCGAAACAGGTTCGTGAACAAAATCGCGCAGCCGAAAAAGAGGAACACGCGAAGGTAGCCGAACTGAAAGATGCCGGCGAAGACCTTCACATCAGTGCTCAGCGAATGCTGGCCCACCCGTTCGATGTACAGTGCGGCGATGGAATGCCCGGCGGTGAGAATCACCGGGGCCATCACGGCCAGATAGATCCACCATGAGCGCCGGCTGAAGAAGCTCCGGCCAAGCTCGATGCGCATGACTGCCCGGATCTGAGTCCACCAGACTCCCCACGGCAGCGCCGCCACTTGTTGCGCCGTCATTGCGTACCTCCCTCGCTGCCAATCAAGTACTGGTAGACGGAGTTCACATCTTCGTCAGCGGGAGCCACCTTCTCCACCTCGAGACCCGATTCGAGCACCACCCGGTTCAGCATCAGGTAGAAGCCGTCCGCGTCCCGCGTACGGACGAGAATCCCCTTTCCATCCGCATGCAGTTTGGCCTCCACGGCTTGGTTCTCGCGGAATAGGCGCGAGGCAAGCTCTCCCGGCGCGTTGCAGCGAATCAGAATCTGCATCGGATGTTCCTTCACTTCGCTTCGGACCCCCTGAATCTGGCCCTCGGCCACGACGTAACCGTTGCTCAACAGGATCACCTGATCCGAAATACGGTCTACCTCGTGCAGAATATGGCTCGAAACGATCACGTGCTTGCCGGCCTCCCCGAGTTGCCGGAAGAGAGCCAGCGTCTCGGCCCTCGCCATCGGGTCCAGGCCGTTCAACGGCTCGTCGAGGATCACGATCTCGGGATCGTGCGCCATCGCCTGCGCGAGTTTCACGCGCTGCCGCATGCCCTTGCTATATCCGCCAATCTTTCGCTTCGCCGCCTCGATCAGGTTCACGCTCTCCAAGGCCGCCCAGCTTCTCCGGTTCGCCTCGCCCGGAGTGTAGCCGTGAATGAGCAGGTAGGAGTAGAGGAACTGGTAGCCGTTCATCCCGCGCGGGAACGAGTCGTACTGGGTGCAGTATCCAGTCTTTCGAAACAACAGCTCCGGCTGGTTCGGAGAAACCCCGAGCATCGAGATCGAGCCGCGCGTCGGCCGAATGAGCCCCGTCATGAGATTCATGAGCGTGGACTTCCCGGAGCCGTTCGGACCCACCAGGCCCGTGATCCCGGGCTTGATCGAGAGGGTCACACGGTTCACCCCGAGCACTTCGCCGTAGAAGCGTGAGACATCGTGGAAGGTGATCAGCCGGTCGCTCATCGCACCACCTCGATGCCGCGAATCTTACTGCGAAGCAGGTGGAAACATATCGCGCAAAATACCAGTAACGTGCCCCAGATCATCCACATCGGAATGTCCGCCCCCTGCTGAATCCGGAAAAAGACCGCGCCGGCGCCGTCGCGCATCGGCTCCCCGAACAGCCAGACCCAGACCATCCCAATCAAGTGACTCAAATTGATCAAACTGCCCCACTTGGTACGCAAAACCTCATTAATCGCCGCGCCGAAACCGCTGCCGATAAAGAAGACCACCAGCAGCAGTCCCCCAGCCACCGGCTTCCATTTCACCCAGGCCGAAAGCGCCAGCACCAGCAGTGAGAGCAGGAGAATCCAGATCCAGGCCCCGGCGAACAGCCCGCCGGCGATACGCAGGTTATCGCCCATCCAGCCAGCCCCCTCCAGGTAACCCTGCAAGCCGAACAGCAGGAGCCCGGGGATCCAGGTCATTACCGAAAGCAAAATCAACAGGACCGACATCTTGCCGAGCACGTAGTCCTTCCGCTCGAACGGACGCGCCAGATAGAGTGGCAGGGCATTGTTGGCCAAGTCCGGTGAAACGAGACCCGGGCCCACGAAGGCCGTCAGGAAGAAAGCCAGCATGCTCTGAAACCCCAGGAAAAAGAGAAAGAAGCTTGAGTCAATGGCAATAATTTGGTCCGGGTTGATCCCCATCAATTCCAGCGCGCTGAAATTGTGGTGCAGATAGATGATGAGCGCGCAGACCAAAGGCATGATCAGGGTCGCGAGGAAAAAGCTGGTGAAAAACCGCGATCGCCGCATCTCCTCGAACGTGTAGCGGGGAAGAACCAGGAAGCGCGACCACTGCGGCGTCAGCGGTCCCTCATACCGCGTATAGGTCTTCTTATAGACGGCCATTCGGTCCTCCCATCGCCTTCAGGAAGATGTCCTCGAGCGAGTCGCGCTTGTAGTTCACGCGGACGAGCTGAACCTCCTGCTCGGCGGCGATCTCGTAAAGATTGCGGATCTCCACCCCCGGCGCGAGAACCAGCTTGACGCGGCCGTTCGCGGACCAGGCCGCCTCGCAGCCGAGTTGCTCCACCGCCGCGCGAAACCCGTTTCCGGCCCCCCGCGTCTCGAGCTCCAGAAAGCGGCGGTTGGTGCGCCGCTCCTCTTCGAGGTCGCAGAAAGCGGCGATCTCGCCTTCCTTGAGGATCAACACTTGGTCGCAGGTCTCTTCCACGTCCTGCAGCAGGTGCGAGGAGATCAGCAACCGCATATCCCCGCGGTTGCGTATGTCCCGGATGAAGTCGATCATCCGCTGTCGGGCGGGTGGATCGAGGCCGTTGGTCGGTTCGTCCAAAAACAGAAGGCGCGGACCATGGGCGATCGCCTGCGCCAGCTTGGCCATCTGCTTCATGCCGGTGGAGTAAGTGCCAAGCTCGCGATAGCGGGCCTCTCCGAGCCCGACGTAGAAGAAGGCTTCATGAGCCCGTTCCAATGCTTGCTCCGAAGGAAGGCCGGCGATCTCCGCCATCAGCCGCACAAACCGGACCCCGCTCATATTGGCGATGAAGGCGTCATTTTCGGGCATATAGCCGATGAGGGATCGCACTTGCTTGGCCTCGGATTGAACGTCGTGACCTAAAATCCGGGCCGTCCCCGCCGAAGGAAAATGAAAACCGAGTAGCGCATTGATTAGGGTGGACTTCCCAGCGCCATTGGGCCCGAGCAGCCCGATCGCCCGGCCGCTGAACGAGCCGGATAGTCTTTTGAGAATTGTCCGCTTACCGAAACGGACTTCTAGGCCCTCGAGCTCAATCACTGGTGTCACTATCTCGATGATACGTCCCTCCGCCGGGCTTTGTTCCTCCAGTGTCTGCACTCCGCTGGCCGGGTTCATGGCAGTGTGGCTCCGTCTCCTGTAAAGACTTCCCATACTAGACGCAGCAGCGCGGCCGATCTTAACAAGCGCCGGAATCCGCTACGCAAGGCCGGGTCTCAGATCGGGATATACTGAGTGGCACGAACCTTCATGAGCGGGCAACGAACAGTAGTACTGGTGCATCCGCAAGCCACGCGGCGGTGGGTCGCCCAGCCCTGGTGCGATTTGCCGCTCGAACTGATTTCCGTGGGGAGCCCGCTCTCGCGCAGAGGATACCGGGTCCGGATCATCGACCAGCGGGTGCAGCCAGATTGGCGGCCGCGGTTGCTGGAGGCGTTGGCGGAGAAGCCGGTCTGCGTGGGAGTGACCTCGACCACCGGCCCGCAGCTCCGGTCCGCGCTGCAAGTGTCGCAGCTTGTCAAACAGAGACAGGACGTCCCGGTGGTCTGGGGCGGCATACATGCCACCCTTCTCCCGGAACAAACCCTCGAAAGGCCCGAGATTGACTACGTGGTGCAGGGCGAGGGAGAGCGGACTTTTGAAGAATTGGTAGCCGCGCTCGAACGAGACGGCGTGGCGCGGAATATCGCCGGCGTGTGGTGGAAGGAACAGGACCAGGCTGTCAGCGGTGGGCAGCGGCCGTTCATCGACCTGAACGATGAGCCGTTTCTCGACTACGATCTCGTGGACGTGCCGAGCTACACGCGCAAGGTGTTCGGCGTCGAAAGGCTGGCATTTTCCACCAGCCGGGGGTGCTGCTTCCCGTGCGCGTTCTGCTACAGCACGGCCGTGCACCGGCGGCGCTGGCGGGCGCTGGATCCGGAAACGGCTGTCCAGCAG
Source organism: uncultured Solibacteraceae bacterium (assembly GCA_964468205.1). Classification (GTDB taxonomy): domain Bacteria; phylum Acidobacteriota; class Terriglobia; order Bryobacterales; family Bryobacteraceae; genus CAWELS01. The sequence goes on from CAYXVG010000068.1 coordinate 9,470, forward strand.
TTGAAGGAATTCACGCGGCGGTATGGCGTCCGCGGCATATTCCCGACGGATGCGAATTTCTTCCTCGACCTCGACCGGGCGCGGGCAATCCTCGATGGAGTACTAAGGGAGAACCTGAAGCTGGTTTTCACGCGCCTTCATATCCGGTTCGACACCCTGCGCCGGCTCAGCGACGAAGATCTTTCATTGATTGAGAGGGCCGGTTGCAAGTGCCTCGCGCTGGGCGTCGAATCGGGTTCGGAACGGATCAGGGACTTACTCCACAAACCGGTGGACGAGGATGAATTGCTGAAAATGAATCAGCGGTTCAAGCGCTATTCGATCATGCCGATGTATTTCTTCATGCTCGGCTACCCGACCGAGACTCCTGAGGAATTGATCGCCACGGTGAATCTCTTCACCAGGTTGATCACGGAGAATCCGCGGGCATGGAAATCGGTGAATACATACGCGCCCTTTCCAGGCACGGAATTGTATGAGCTGGCTGTCGCCGAGGGCCTGAAGCCGCCGGAGCGGATGGAGGATTGGTTCTCTTTCAGCTACCGCCAGTTGGGAGCGAAGGGCAGTTGGCTGCCTGAACGCACCCGAAAGATGGTGCAGATGCTCGATTTCTGTTCCTTCTTTGTCGGCAAGCGCGGCTACATCAAGCCTTTCAAGAATACGAGCCGGCTGGCTTCGGCGGCGGCCCGGGCTTATGCCCCAATCGCGCGGATTCGGGTGAGAAACCTGCTCTATCAGTTGCCCCTCGAAATCGTGGCTGCCAAGAAGCTGGGAATCTACGGCTATGGCGATTAGGGCTTCGGAAAGGCCGTCTGACGACACCAGGCCGCTTCCAACGCCGCGGGTGAAGCATATCGGAAATGGCCGGGAATACTGGAACGCCGTCGGCGAATCGCGTGCAGGCGGCCAAGGTGAGCTTTGGCGGCGCTGCAGCGACGCGATTCACCATGTCTGGCTCGAAACCGTGGCTGCGGACCTGCACGGCGCCACCGTGCTCAAAACAGACCTCTTCGATGAAGCCTTCGGCGATGGCCTCGCCGAGTGGTTCGAGCGGCGCGGCAACCGGATGATCGGCTGTGATGTCGCGTTTTCCACGGCCCGCGGGGCAGCCCGCAGGGCGATGTCCGGGGGCAGTGTTGTCTCCAGCGTTCTGGACCTCCCGTTCGGCGGTGGGAAGTTCGACTGCGTGATATCGGATTCAACGCTCGATCACTTCGAAAGCGAAGCGGAGATCCGGCGGTCCCTGGAAGAGTTGAGCAGGGTGCTGTGTCCCAATGGAATTCTCCTGTTGACCATGGACAATCCCCGCCACCCAATCGTCGCGCTTCGCAACATCTTCCCAGCAATGTGGCAGAAACTCGGCGCCGTGCCGTATTCGGTTGGGATGACATGCAGCGCTCGGCGCTTGCGGCAACTTCTTGAGGCGGCCGGATTCGAAGTGATCGGAACCGGAGCGATCATGCATGCACCGCGCGTCCTGGTGGTGGCCATCTGCACCTGGATCGAACGGTATCGAGGAATTCGCGAGCCTGGCGGCTGGTGGCTCGGATGGCTCAAGCGTTTCGAGAAGCTGGGACGTCTCCCGTCCCGGGAGTGGACTGGACATTTTGTCACGGCGGTAGCCAGAAGACGTCCATGAGCCAGACCCCGCGCGCAATTGTCGTAAAGGACAAAGAGAGCGGCGCCACGCTCGGCTTCGTGGTCATCGATTCCACCATAAACGGCCGGGCGCGGGGAGGTCTCCGGATGATGCCGGACGTCTCCCAAGACGAGATCGCGAAGCTGGCCCGCGCGATGACGCTAAAGTACGGTTTGCTTGGCCTGCCACAAGGAGGAGCAAAGGCCGGTGTTCTAGGGAATCCGGAAGGTGGAGCCGGTGAACGCAAACGGGCGCTGCACCGGTTTGCAATGGCAATTCTGGGAACGCTTGTACGGGGAGAATACGTGCCCGACTCTGACATGGGCACAAGCGCCACTGCAATCCGGGAAATGCTCGAAGCCATAGGAGTTCCCGTTTCCCGTCGGGACTACCGGGGAGGACGGTCAGGCCTCTACACAGCGGGCACGGTCTTCCAGTCGGCCCTTGCGGCGGCCGCGATGCAGGGAATGGATCCCGTCAACTGCACAGTGGCGATCGAAGGCTTCGGGGCGGTGGGGCAGCCGCTCGCTGATATGTTCGTCCGCTCCGGAAGCCGGGTGGTAGCGATTTCCACGACTTTCGGCGGGCTCTACGACCCGGGCGGGCTGGACATCGGCAGACTGCAAGAGATGGCAAGTCGGATGGGCGGCGCCTCCGTGGAAGAATACGACGCCAGAAAGCGGATAGACAAAAGCCGGCTGAAGGAGATCCCGGCGGACATCTTTTGCCCTTGCGCACGGCACGACAGCGTACGGGAGGAGGACGCAGCCGGGATGCCGGCGAGAGTCCTGAGCTGCGGAGCTAACAGCCCCGTGACCCCACCGGCGGAGCGGCTATTGTGGCAACGCGGGATCGTCTGCGTACCGGATTTTGTCGCCAACTGTGGCGGTGTGCTCGGAGGAACCATGGAGTTCTGCGGGTGGCGGCCACAAGAGATTCTCCCGTTCTTCGAGCAGCGGTTCCGTTCGGCGGCCGGCCGCTTCATCGCCAGCGCAATGGAGACCGGAAAGCCTTTACGCGAGACGGCCGAGGAAGCGGCCCTGAGGCGGTTCGGCGATGTGAAGCGGAAGACCGAACAGCAATCTGTATTCGGCCGCTGCTTCAGTTCCGGAATAGCTCTTTATCGGCAGGGCTGGGTCCCGCCACGCTTGATGCGGCTGCTCTCGAGAGGCTACTTCGATCAACGAGTTCCTTGAGGGATTGACGGGCCACTCAACTTCCCTCGAGTCGTCAAGCCAGCATCTTCCGCACCACGTTCCCCGCGACATCAGTTAATCGGAAGTCCCGGCCCATATGACGGTACGTGAGGCGTGTGTGATCGAATCCCAGGCAGTGCAGTATGGTCGCTTGCAGGTCGTGCACGTGGACCTTGTCTTCGGTGATAAAGAAGCCGAGTTCGTCAGTGGCGCCGATCACCTGGCCGCCCTTCACGCCGCCGCCGGCGAGCCACATCGAGTAGGCCAGCGGGTGATGGTCGCGCCCCGCGTTGTCCGGATCGCTCGTATCGCGAATCTCCGACATCGGGGTCCGTCCGAATTCCCCGCCCCAGACCACCAGCGTGGAATCCAGCAGCCCGCGCCTTTTCAGGTCCTTGAGCAAGGCGCCCGTACCGCGGTCGGTCCGGGCCGTATTTCGCTTCAGCTTCTTGTTGAGCTGGGTGTGGTCGTCCCAACTGGCATCCATCATGAGAACGAAGCGAACGCCGCGCTCCACCAGCCGCCGGGCAAGCAGGCAGTTCGAGCCAAACTGTCTGGTCGTGTCATCGTTGAGACCGTACAACTCACGGGTCTGTTCCGTCTCATCGGAGAAATCTACCAGTTCCGGGCCGGCCGTCTGCATGCGGTAAGCAAGCTCGTAGGACTGAATACGCGAAGCAATCTCCTCGTCGCCGGTCTCCCGGTAGCGTTCCTCGTTCAGCGCCTTGATGGCGTCTAGCGAGGCGCGCTGCGTGGCGTCACTCACTCCTTCGGGGTTTGACAGGTAAAGAATTGGATCGCCTGAGTTGCGGAAGAGCGTGCCCTGATAACTCGACGGCAAAAACCCCGATGCGAAGTTAGAAGCCCCTCCGCTGGTTCCCTTCCCCGACGACAGCACGACGAATCCGGGCAGATTTTTCGACTCGCTCCCCAGCCCGTACACGCTCCAAGCGCCCATCGTCGGCCGCCCGAATTGCGTCGAACCGGTCATCAGCAGGAGCTGCCCCGGATGATGATTGAAAGCCTCCGTGTGCATCGACCGTACGAGGCAGATGTCATCGGCGCACTCAGCGGTATAAGGGATCCAGTCGGATAACTCCGTGCCGGACGCGCCGTGGCGAGTGAACTGGCGCGGGCTGGCAAGAATCTTCGCCGTGGGCTTGATGAACGCAAGCTGTAACTGTTTGACCACCGATTCCGGAGCCGGTTCGCCGTGCCATCTCTCGAGCGCCGGCTTCGGATCGAACAAATCCATCTGGCTGGGACCGCCCTCCATGAACATGAAGATGACGCTCTTCGCCGTCGGCTCGAAATGAGGTGGGCGCGGCGCGAGGGGATTCTGTCTTGTTGCAGCGGTGAGCCCTTCGGCCGTAAGCAGGTCGGCCAGTGCGGCGATGCCAATGCCGCCGGCGCAGTCTCTCAGAAAAGCGCGGCGCGACCGGATACCATTGAATTCGTCTCGTGTCATCGGCTTATTCCCTCGTTATGAACTCGTCGAGATTGAGCAGCACACGGCTCAGACCGGCCCACGAGCTCATGTTCCAGGACCGGTTGTTCTCCTGGCTCAAGATCGTCGTCTGCCGGTCGTAGTATTCTCGTAGCGTCCGCTTCTCGGTCTCACTCGGTTTTCGGCTGAAACAGAGCGCAAAGGCGTAGTCAAGATGGTCGGCGAAACTGCCGGACGCCTCATTTTCGATCTTCCACGCAAGCGCCTGCGCCGCCTCGAAAAAGACTGGGTCGTTCAAAAGGTTTAGCGCCTGCAAAGGCGTGTTGGAGCGCTCGCGCCGGGTGCAGGCGACATTCGAATCCGGCATATCGAAGTTCATCAACTGCGGATAGGGCGTCGTGCGCTGGAAGTGAATGTAAAGGCCTCGGCGATACCGGTCTACCCCGTCGCTGGGTTCCCATTTCGTGTCGTTCTTCGAGTAGCCGAGTTCCGCCACGCCTTCCGGTTGGTAGGGCCGGACGCTCCTTCCCCCAATCTCAGGGTTCAGCAGGCCCGATACGAATAGCGCCGCATCGCGCACGAGCTCAGCCGTCAGGCGGAGTCGCGCCTGCCGCGCCAGCAGCCGGTTCTCCGGATCTTTCTCCGCCAGGTCCGGGCGCGCGTTCGAGGTCTGCCGGTACGTGGCCGAAGTGACGATCGTCCGGATCAGCCGCTTCTGGCTCCAGCCCTGCGCCATGAAGTCCGCGGCGAGCCAATCGAGCAGTCCGGGATGGGTCGGCCGCTCCCCCTGCGTGCCGAAGTCGTCCGAAGTGAAGACGAGGCCACGGCCGAATAGTTCCTGCCACACGCGGTTGGCATGGATGCGGGCGGTCAGCGGATTGTCGCGGGATACCGTCCACCTCGCCAGGTCAAGCCGGCTGGGCGTCCCCTCGGCGGAGATCGGCGGAAGCACGGCCGGTGTGCCGGGACTCACCTCCAATCCCGTGCGGTTCCAGGCGCCGCCCACATGGATGTAAGACGGCCCCGCCTGGGGATCGCTGGCGAGCGTCATCGCCTGGCTGAGCGCCGGAAATCCGGCATCGAGCTTGGCCAGTTTCTTACGCAGTTCCTTCAGACGTCCCAACCGCTCCTTATCCCGGCCCTGCACAGGCCCCGGTACGCCAATGAAGTAGTCTGTAAGGCGGCGGCGCTGGCGGGCGGTCCGGTCTTCCACGGGAGTGCGAAGGATCCGCTCCGCCCCATCAACCAGCGCTTTCATCTGCGTCAGCGCAAAGTCCCACTCGTGAGACTCGCCGGGATTACGCAGCGCCTGCTGGATATACTCTTCCCACTCCGCCTCAAGCTCTGATACCCCATTCTCCATGAGCAGAGCGTCACGGCGCTTCTGATACTCCGGAAGCGCCGCCAGGTGGGGGCCGAGTTCTCCAGGCAGCGGAGCGTCGATATCCACCTCCATCGCGCGATCAAAGAACGCAAACAGTTGGTAGTACTCCTGCTGGCTGATCGGGTCGTACTTGTGGTTGTGGCACTGGGCGCAGCCGGCCGAGACGCCGAGCCAAGTGGTGGCGTAGGTATTGGTGCGGTTTACGATCTGCTCGAAACGGGCTTCCCGCCGGTCCACTCCTGCCTCTCTGTTGGTGAGCGTGTTCCGGAAAAAGCCAGTGGCCGCCCGCGATTCCACCGATGCATCCTCCAGCAGGTCGCCGGCAATCTGCTCGATGCTAAACCGGTCATAGGGCATGTCGCGATTGAGCGCCTCAATTACCCACTGCCGGTAGCGCCACGCGTCCGGCCGCACTTTGTCCTTCTCGTATCCGTCGCTGTCGGCGTAGTGAGCCAGATCCAGCCACTGCCGCGCCCACTTCTCTCCGTAGTGCGGGGAGGCAAGGAGCCGGTCCACCAGCCGCTCGTACGCGCCCGGGCGCTCGTCGGCCAGAAACTCTCGCACCTCCGCTGGATCGGGCGGCAGTCCTCGAATGTCCAGGCTGAGACGGCGGATCAAGGTGCGCCTCGACGCTTCAGCCGAGGGCTTCACCCCTTCCGCTTCCAGACGCGCCATCACGAACGAATCAATCGCGTTGCGAACCCATCTCCGATCCGCGGCCGCCGGCTCAGGAGGACGGGCAACCGGACGAAATGACCAATGGACGCCGCTCTCTGCCGCATTGGCAGGCTCCTCCTGTCGGGGCCATTCGGCGCCCCCGTCGATCCAGCTTCTGAGAATTGCAATCTGATCCGCGTTGAGACCCGGGCCCGCGGGGGGCATTCTCCGCCCGCCGTCGCTGGTCGAAACGCGCTCGATCAACGCGCTGCCCGCGCTGTTCCCGGGAAGGATCACCGGACCGTTGTGGCTACCTGAAAGCGCCTCCTCCCGCCGGTCCAGCCGCAAACCGTTCATTTGCATGCCCGGCCCATGGCAGGCATGGCAATTCTCTTGCAGGATGGGTTCAACGTCGCGCGAGAACTCGGGCCGCGGCGCGCCGCTCTGCGCCCACGCAACTGCCGCGCAGGCAAACATAGCCAGCCGGATAACAAACATGGCAATCCCTCTGAGTTGTTGTTGATGATATGCCAGTTTGAGGCCCTACGGCAAGCTAGTCACCCGTCACTGTGACGGTGACTTCGCGGTCGCGGGCGGAGTCGTCGAAATCGCAGAGGACAATCTGCTGCCACGTGCCGGTGCCAATCTGCCCGTTACTCAGCGGGTAACTCTTGGCGGTTCCGACCAGCGCGCTCCGCAGATGGGAGTAACCGTTATTGTCACCCCACCGGGCGTTGTGGGCGTAGTTCGAGGTCGGCGGGGCTATCTGGTCAAGCGCCCGCTTGAGATCCGACACGCAGCCCGGCTCGTATTCGAGCGTCGTCACGCCGAGCGTCGATCCGCGCCCGGAAACGTTCACGATTCCGGTCCGGATGCCGCTCTCGCTGACGATTCGCTTCACCTCTCCATCGATGTTGAGGACATCGCCGTGCCCTTTGGTGGTCAAGCGGAACGATTTCTGAAACGTCGCCATAGCTACTCAGAGTATCAAGACGTGCCACCGGCGGATGCGGCCGCCGCCCTCCCGCCGGGTGAAACGCTATACCTTTCGGCCGGTGAACTCGTGTACCGCGTCGAGCATCGCGGCAATGTTCTCGATGGGAGTGTTCGCCTGAATATTGTGCACGGTGTTAAAGACGAATCCACCTCCCTTCGAGAAGACTTCGCACCGCCGCAACACTTCTTCGCGAACCTCGGCTGCGGCGCCGAACGGTAGCGTCCGCTGCGTGTCGGCGCCTCCGCCCCAGAACGTCAGCTTGTCGCCGAACGAGGATTGCAAGTGCTCCGCGCCCATGTTCGCCGCCGAGCACTGCACCGGATTCAGAATGTCAAAACCGGCCTCGATCATCGAGGGGATGAATCGCTCCACCGATCCGCAGGAGTGCTTGAAACACTTCCAGCCGGTGTTCTGGTGAATCCAGTCGTTCACCCGCTTGTAGTACGGGAACCAGAGATCGCTGAAGGTTTCCGTCGAGCAGAAGGTGGAGTTCTGCGTGCCGAAATCGGTGCCGCAAAGGAACACTGCGTCGACGCCATCCCCTATTGCGGCGTAAATCCGCGCCAGGTTGGCGAGGGCGTACTCGCACTGCTTGGAGAAGATTCCATGGATATAGTCCCGCCGCAGGCTCGTCGACATGTACCACTCGGCGATGTCGCGAATGCCTTTGGGGCGCTTCATGAACGGACCGGGAACCAGAGCAATGTCGCCGAAGGCTGTGCCGCCGAACGTCGCGATCACCGCGCGGCCCTTCGTCTTCGCCGCAGCCACCTCCCGCTGGAAGTGGACTACGTCCTCATCAGCGATGGGACCGAATTCCTCGAGATTGTCTTCCAAATTGAGATTGTCCTCGTCAAACGGCTCCTGGCGGACAATCGTGTCAAAGAAAAAACCGCCCTTGGGCATCTTGCCGCTGGCCGGGACCGACATGTCGCCTTCGGGGTAGATCAGTATGTCTCCGTTCTCGTCTACCGTGGTCTTGAACGCCTCCGGCACGAGCACGGAAAGCCCGTTGAAACCCCACTCCTTCCAGCCGGTATTCTCGAAGCCGAACATATTCTTGCGCGGAAAGACGCCCTCGACATCGAGCCCCATCGCTTCCTTGAGATCATCTTCGACGAACCCCAGCATCTGGTAGGGTTCGTGAACCATCACCGGCTTCTTCTCCAAACCGTAGTAATCGCGCAGCCCGGCGACGCAACTGACATGGATTCCAGTAACCGCCGTGGAGCCGAAATCGATCGGGATATGGTCGGGCTCTGCGTGATCAAGGGCGCTTAGAATTCGTTCGCGGCTCGTCATCGTTCGCCTCCGCCTACTAGAATAGGACACCTCCACCTGAAAACGTGGACCCAAAACATCAGGCCCCGGATTCCGGCTGCCTAATCAAACCATCCGAACCGGCCGATAAGCTAATATCTCCCGACGTACGCCAGCTTTCGGGCAGGCTATGTCAGAGGCGAGCGGCAGACCTTCGGATCAACGGAGTCCTGGGAGTGCGGACGTGAATTTTGATGAAGCCTCGGCCAAACAAGCCCCCGCCGGACCGAAACGCAAACAGTCCGCGCCCAAGGGGCACAGCCTGCTTGTGCTCGGTTGTTTCGGTTTTCTCATTTTCAATGTGGTTGTCCTGGTCGCGGTCGGCGGCATGACGTTGCTGCGCGCCTCGAAAGGAGGTGTGACCGTGGAACTCGCCCGGCAAAGCCCGGATCTCGCCACGGCCGCATTCGGCGTCGTCCTCAACCCGAATCTCGAACTCGTCGAGATTGATCGCTTCCGGAACCGCCTTACAATGCGGGAAAAGCGAACCGGCCATACCGAATCCGTCACTCCGGAGGAATTGCGTTCCCGTGCCGGTCAGGGCTTCGGCGGGGGAAAGCCCGCCGGAGGGTCCGGCGCCAGAGGGGGCTTGTTCGGTCTCTTCCGCACCGGCGCGCGGCTGCTCGGTATGGGACCGCGCCTACCCTCGTGGATCCCGGATTACCCGGGCGCCCGGGCTGGTGGAAACATGGTGAACGACGCAGCCGGCGGCATCGTTGGGGTAGCACGCTTCACAACCCGGGACCCCGCCCAGACCGTGGTGCGTTTCTATGATCGCGAGTTGCGCGCTGCAGGCCTGACCGTCACCGTCGAACAGTCCGGCGTCCTCGGAGAAGGCTCGGTTACGGGACAGACTGCGGATGGAAGCCGGGCCGCCGTGGTTCGGATCACGAAATCCGGCGGAAAGACGGCCATCAGCCTTACGTACTCGGAGCGATCCTAGCCCGCTACAGCCAGGCTAGTCTTGCAGGTATCCCAGGCTCTTGAGAATCTCGACGTCGCGCTCCGTCATGCGGGTTTCGCCTTCCTCGAGATGCGTGGCGTCGTGCCAGCGGCGAAGCGCGGCGGTTTCGGTTTCATAAAGACTCGTCTCCGGCCCGTGTTCCGCACTCCTCAACTCATGGGGATCCGGCTCGAGTTCGGTGACCATGACCCGTTCGTCATCCGGCGACCAAACCACCTTGCGATCATCCCGTTCATAGCCGATCCGCAACGGAAAATCCAAACCGCGCAGCCAGATCTTCGACACCCAAGTGGGCATCACCCAGCGCTGTCCCGCCCAGGTTATGTAGCGGATGGTCTCGGTGGGCGTCCACTCCCCGCCGCTCCAGCTCGCGGCGAGGCTCCGGCCGCGAAAAGTTGCCGGGATCTCCTCCGTCGCGTGCTCGCGAACCGTCAGGTCAACGATAGTCGGGGCGATATCGAGCAACGTGACTTTCTCCTCCACCAGCTTTCCGGCGGGAATCCGGCCCGGCAGCCGGAAGATGAGTGGAACACGGACAATGTTTTCGAAAAGTTCCCGGCCATGGCCCACGTAATCGTGCTCCCCTAGGCTCTCGCCGTGATCGGACACCAACACGACAAGTGTGTTCTCCCGCAGGCCAAGTTCGTCGATCGTCCCGAGCAGCTTGCCGACATGGTGATCGGTGTAGAGAATCTCGGAATCGTACTTGCGAACATTCTCGAGGATCTCGTCGCTGTAAGTGGCGAAGACCGGATCGCGCGGCCCTATCTCCGCGGTCGGGTTGAACTCCTCCCGGAACTCATACGGCAGGTGCGGATCGAAGTAGTGGACCCAGAGGAAGAAGGGGGACTTCCGTTTCTTCTCCAACCACTTGATCGCGCGGGGGGTGACGTCCTCGGCGTTGCGCATCGAGTTCACGAATTGATAGGAACGGTTCATCTCCTGGTCCCAGTCGTCAAACCAGCGGTGAAGCCCTACGATCTTGTCCGCCAGCACCCAGGCGCTCACGAAGCCGGCGTTGCGGTAGCCGAACTTCCGCAAAATCTGTGGTAGAAATAGCCAGCGCGACTTCTCCGGCGCCGAAAAACCGTTGATCTTGGCCCCGTGCTCCTGAGGATAGCGGCTGGTGAACATCGAGATGTGCGCCGGGCCTGTGCGCGGTACCACCGTGTAGGCGTTCTGAAACTGTACGCCCTCGGACGCGAGCCGGTCGATATTCGGACTGGTCCTCAGATGGTAGCCGTAGCTCGACAGGTGATCGGAGCGCAACGTGTCCACCGTGATAAACAGCACGTTCGGCATTGGCGGCGGCGCCTGAGTCTCCTCCGGCGCCGCAAAGGCGCCGGACACTAGCATCAGCACTGACACGATGAGAAGAAGATGTTTCATACTTATGCCTACTTATGAAGATAACAGGACACTCCGCGGGAGATCCGGGGGATGACGGAAAGGTTTCAGAAATCGCAGAGCGCCGCAGGCGTGTGCCTCCGCCCAGCTCATACCGCTGCCCCCGAGACTGATAGTATTTGAAAAGTGACTGGGAATCTCGCTCTACTGCTGACCTGTGCCTCTCTTCTGGCTGCCCAAGACGGGATCCAGTGGCCCCAGTTCCGGGGTCCCCGCGCCAGCGGTGTTGCCGAGGGATTTCCGACCCCGGTGCGCTGGAATGTGGCCAGCGGCGAGGGAGTCAAATGGCGGACGCCGCTACCCGGACTCGGCCACTCGAGCCCGGTCATCTGGGGTGACCGGCTGTTCGTGACTTCGGCCGTCGACTCCGAAAACGAATCTACCCTCAAGGTTGGCCTCTACGGCAGCATCGGCTCCGTCACCGGCGACGCCGCGCAAACCTGGAAAGTATTCTGTCTGAACAAGAACACGGGTAAGGTCATTTGGGAGCGGACCGCCCACCGCGGCATGCCGCGAAAACCGCGCCACCCGAAATCGACCCACGCCAATCCGACGGCGGCAACCGATGGCACGCACGTCGTGGCGTTCTTCGGCTCGGAAGGCGTCTTCTGCTACGACATGGAGGGGAATCTCCTCTGGAAGAAAGACCTCGGCGTGCTCGATTCCGGTTTCTTCCAGGCGCCGGAAGCGCAGTGGGGATTCGCCAGTTCTCCCATCATCCACGACGGGAAGCTGCTGCTGCAGTGTGACGTGCTCCGCGAACAGTTCCTCCTCGCGCTAGATGTTTCCACCGGCGAAGAACTCTGGCGGACCGGACGAGCCGACTACCCCACCTGGAGCACCCCAACCGTCGCGCCCCGCAACGGCGGGTTCCAGGTGGTGGTGAATGGCTTCAAGCACATTGGAGGGTACGGCATCGAAACAGGCGACGAGCTCTGGCGGATGCGCGGCGGCGGCGATATCCCCGTGCCCACACCCGTCGTCGGCAACGGTCTCGTTTTCATCTCAAACGCCCACGGAGGAGCCTCTCCCGTCCTCGCCGTCCGCCTGTCCGCGCAGGGAGATATTTCGCTCGCCGGCGGCCAGCAGCGAAACGAGCACATTGCCTGGAGCATCGAGCGCGGTGGATCCTACCTGCCAACGCCGCTCGTCTATCGAGACTCGCTGTACGTCTGCCGCGATAACGGAGTGCTGAGCGCCTACAATGCCACTACCGGCGCCCGCCACTATCAGCAGCGGCTCGGAACGGGCGCCACCGGCTTCACCCCCTCCATGGTCGCGGCCGATGGAAAGATCTACATCACCAGTGAAGACGGAGACGTATACGTGCTGCGAGCCGGTCCAAAGTTCGATCTTCTCGCCACCAATGAGATGGACGAGGTTTGCATGGCGTCACCGGCAATCTCCGCAGGGGTGCTGTACTGGCGAACGCGGTCTCACATCGTGGCCATCGGAGAATAAACTCCACTCGAAGGCGCAACCTCCGGGGCTATTGCCCCGCCGCGACTCCCTCAGTCGAGGTTAGCCCGCTTCGCCGCCGCAGCCTCCGCCCCCCGTTCGAGCAATGCATCCCTGGTATTCGTCAGGGTGCCATGAATCGAGATGCGCGGCATTTCAGCCACAATCGGTTTCACCAGCCAGCCGGTCCCGGTCGGAATGTCACGCGTAAGCGAGATCGCCCGCAATTCGACGTAGACGCCGCCGTCGCGCTCCTCGAATCTCCAGTAGGAGTTGAGCCGCCACAGATAGCCGCCCCCCCTGCCGTCCGGCAATACCCTCTCGTTGGACTCCCCGGCATTCCTCACCTCGGAGATACGAGTAGCGCGGGATTGGCTGTACGCCCGACTTTCGTCAACGTGGAAATACCGCACCTCGTGCTCCGTGTCCAGCACGATGGTGATCACCTTCTTTTTCAGCAGACGGTAGAAGATCTCGAAACGGTCGCCGTCGCGCTCGTGAAGTTTCGATTCAACAACCTCAGGCCGGTAGTATCTGTCGTGCGATTCATAGTCCTGGCACAGGCGAAGGGTTTCCTCGAGTGTGACCCCGGTAATGAAAGCGGCTCCGGTCCAATCATGAATGAGCCCGCCGGGAACGCTGGTCATCGAGTCCACCCCGGTCTGATCAATCACCACTTCGCCGTTTCGCACCCGTTCGAGCCGCGCTGGATCTTCATCGACGCCTAGAAACGCCCCACCGCCCCGCGCCCGGCGCGCCGCCTCGGCCTCCGCCGGGACGACATAGGCGTCAAACGCCTTCAGGGTCCTCGGTTGCAGTTCCACTCCCATGGCCACCGCCGGAATCATGATTGTCGCGAGCAAGAGCGTCCATTTCATCGTCATTGCAGTCTTCCGCCGCATGCGGCGCGAACCGTCCACGCCAAACATCATTGAGTTCCCCGGCGGAAGCCCTTAAACTGGTGCTTCGCCATGAGACGTCGAATTGCGGTTCTCCTCATCTTACTCGGCATTCTCCACCCCGGACGCGCCGGGACGTGGGACGACGCCGCGCGGAACGCCCGCGATACACAGCGGGGCATCCGCTTCTGCAAGCGCCTGGTGCATGGCTGGCTCGACCAAGCCGATCCCAAGTCGGGCCTCATTCCCCGGAACCTCACCCAATCCTGGTTCTGGAACGCCAAAGACGCCGCGGCAGACAATTTCCCCTTCTTTCTGCTCACGGCCTACATCACCGACGCGCACCACTTGAAAGCCGTTACCCTCACCATGCTGGAGACTGAACAGAAGCTGACCAACCGGCTCGACCGCATGCCGGATGACTTCCTCTTCGAGACTCAAGGCTTCCGTCCCGGCGGTTACGACCTGGACCAGCTCATCTTCGGCGCCTCTGAATACGCCAAGGACGGCCTTATGCCGATCACCGAGTGGCTGGGCCCGGGTCCCTGGCTGGACCGCATGACCGGCCTCATCCAGGACGTCTGGAAACACGCCCCCGTCGACTCGCGTTTCGGAAAGCTGCCCTCAGGAAGCATCGAGGTCAACGGCGAGATGCTGCAGGTCTGCAGCCGGCTCTTCTGGATCACCGGAGACGAGCGCTACCGCGATTGGACCTTCCGCTTGGCCGACTACTACTTCCTCGATCAGGATATCCTCGCCTCGCCCCGGCTGCAGCTTGACGATCACGACTGCGAGATCATCGGCGGCCTGTCCGAGGCCTACGTGGTCGCCGCCAAGACCGACACCGCCCGCTGGGAACGCTACCGCCCCCGCATGCACTCCATCCTTGACGCCGTGCTCGAACATGGCCGCAATCCCGCCGGCCTGCTCTACCATACCGTGCACCCCCGGACAGGCGAGATCCTCAATGAAGACCTGACGGACAACTGGGGCTACAACTACAACGCCTTCCTCACGGTCGACGCGATAGATGGCGTCCCCCGCTATCGCCATGCCGTGGAGCATGTGCTGCGCAACATCCATCAATTTGTGGACTATCCTTGGGAAAATGGCGGCGCCGACGGCTACGCCGACTCAATAGAAGGCGGCATCAACCTGCTCAACCGGATCCCCGTCGACTCGGCCTGGCGCTGGGTGGACGCATCCATGAACATCAACCTGGCCAAACAGCAGGAAACCGGGATCATCGAGGGCTGGCACGGCGATGGAAACAGTGCACGCACCACCCTCATGTGGACCCTGTGGAAAACCCAGGGTGTCACCGCCGCGCCCTGGCGGGACGACCTGAAGCTGGGAGCCGTCCGCGACGGCAGCGCCGTGCGCATCTACTTGAGCAGCGAGTACCCCTGGCGCGGCAAACTCCGCTTTGACCGGCCCCGTCATCGCGACTATTTCCACATGCCGCTCGACTATGCCCGCCTCAACCAGTTCCCGGAATGGTTCACCATTGAAGCGGACAAAGAATACCGCCTCCACCAGGAAGGAGCCGAGACCCGCGTCGTCTCAGGTCAGGATCTGCACGCCCTCGAACTCACCCTCTCCGCCGGCGTCCCGCTCCGCCTCACCGTCGCGCC
Organism: uncultured Solibacteraceae bacterium; assembly: GCA_964468205.1. Lineage (GTDB taxonomy): Bacteria > Acidobacteriota > Terriglobia > Bryobacterales > Bryobacteraceae > CAWELS01. The sequence goes on from CAYXVG010000068.1 coordinate 24,472, forward strand.
AAAGTAGCCTGAACTGCGGACGGCATCCTGACTGGACGTCGCCGCTGGAGCCCCCAAGCGCCGCTGCATCAGCACCCCTTTGTATACTGAGACCGTGATTTCCAGGCGGAACATTCTCCGGACACTTGGAACGACCGCGGTCGGCGGGGCGGCCGCACCCTGCCTCTCCGCTCAGGCGCAACAGCATTTTCACCACCGCCAACTCGGCAGAACCGGCCGCTGGATCGTACCGTTCGGACTCGGCGGCCAAGGCGCTCTCCAATGGACTCCCGAAGGCGTCGATCCCGTTGCCATCATCGTCCGCGCGGTGGAACTCGGCGTCAACTACCTGGATACCGCCAACAGCTACGGACCCAGCCAAGCCAACCTCGGCAAAGCTCTGCGGGCCTTGAAAGTCGTCCCCGGCAGCGTTCCCTTCAACGGCGCGCTGCGCGAGCGCTTGGTGATCGCCTCAAAAACCCGCGCCCGCTTTGCCCGCGATCCGGAGAACCCCGAAGCCGAAACCGCGATCACCGATTTGAAGCGATCACTGACCATGCTGTTCGGCGACGGCCAAGGAGGCATCCCGCGCGGGGCCTACCTCGACGGCATGCAGATCGAGAACCTCGAAACACTGGAGCACGTGGACCAGATTTACGAAGGCTTCGATACGCGCGAGTCCGGCAAGCTCGAAAAGACCGGCGCACTGGCCGGATTGCTCGACTACCGGGACGGTACCAACTACACCGGACTCAATCCAGATCACCGTATCCATCTCCGGCACATCGGCATCACCGGACACCGCAGCTCGCTGATCCTCATGAACGCCCTGCAGCGCGACACGCAGGGCGTTCTCGATACCCTGCTCATTCCGCTCAACCCCAATGACCGCCACTACTGCGCGCACCAGAACAACGTGCTCCCCGTGGCGCTCGCCAAGGGCGTCGGCGTCATCGCCATGAAGATCTTCGCCGGCGGCGTCTTCTACGGCAGTGAACCGGCCTTCGCCCGCTCGCCCGAAGACTTAGTGCAAACCGTTGGCGGCGGTCGCCAGGCCGTCCTGCCATGGGACCTCGTGCGCTACCCCGTCTCCCTGCCCGGCGTTTCCTGCGCCATCGCCGGCGTCGGAAGCATCCGCCCCGAAAACCCCGCGCAAGACCAACTCACGGTGAACCTCACCGCCGCGCTCAGCGACCTCGCCGGCACGCTCGAGCTCCGCAAAATCGAACGCCAGGTCCGCACCCGTCACGGCACGGCGACAAACTACTTCCAGGAACGGTCCACCGGACTTGTCCAACCCGGCGGTATAAATGTCACTCGGGAAGACAACCGCCTGCGTGTCTCCTGGCAGACGGCCCTCGCCGGCGAGGAACCTATCCGCTCCTACGTGGTAGCCGCGGGCGTCGACGAACTCCTGCGCATCCCATTCCGGCCCCAGACCACCCTCGAACCGCTCTCGGTAACCATCCCTGCTGAGAATGTCAACGCCAGCGCCATCAGCGTGATCGCGTCGAATCTCCCGCCCTGGGCGCGCCCTTGATCTGGCGTCGGCTTCTCCCTTTCTCCCCCTGGCATATCCGCTGGCCCAAGTAACGCCCCCTCGCGGCGCCACCCCATCTTCGGTATGCCGTAAAATCAACACATGCTCGCTAAGACTCTCCGTGTCGCAACCCTCGCTATCCTCGCCTGGACCGCCATCTCCGTCTCCGCCGCCGAGCCGGACCGCTGGGAGAAGGCAATCCAGGCTTTTGAGGCCGCCGACAAACAACAATCACCCGACAAAGGCGGCATCGTCTTCATCGGCAGCTCCAGCATCCGGCTCTGGGACCTTGACCGGTTCTTCCCGGGCCTGAACGCCCTCAACCGCGGCTTCGGCGGATCGCAAATGGCGGACTCCGTCCGCTATGCCAACCGGATCCTAATCCCTTACCAGCCCCGAACCGTCGTAGTTTATGCCGGAGACAACGACATCGCCGCCGGCAAAAGCCCGGAAACGGTCCTGGCGGATTACAATGCTTTCGTTGAAAAAGTCCACCGCGCGCTGCCCGAAACGAAAATCTTCTACATCGCGATCAAGCCTAGCCTGAAACGCTGGAACCTCGTGGAGGAGATGCGGCGCGCCAACGCCTTGATCCGCCAGGCGGCCGAAAACAACCCGCGGCTCGAGTTCGTCGACATCGACACGCCTATGATTGGACCCGGTGGCAAGCCCCGCAAAGAACTCTTCGCGGAGGATGGCCTGCATCTCAGCGCCGCCGGATATCAGATCTGGTCGGATGTGCTCCGGCCGCACCTGCGCTGAGGCCGCCTTACCGGAGCTTAAACTTCTTCATCTTGTAACGGAGAGTATCGCGGGTAATCTTGAGCAGCTTCGCAGCCTGCGTCTGATTACCGCCCGTCTGATCAAGAGCGCGCAGAATCAACCGCTTCTCGTTATCCTCAAGCGACATTCCAGCCTCCGGCGACGCCGGCGCCCCCCTCGACGTCGTGGGCATCGCTGGCACGCCCCCTTCGCCGCGGCCAATCGCCATCGGCAAACTCGCCGGGCGGATGAGCGTCGATTCCTCGAGAATCATGGCCCGCTCGATCGCGTTTCGCAGTTCACGAACGTTCCCTGCCCAGTCATGGTTCAACAGCATCCTCATCGCCTCCTCTGCGAGACCGGCAATCTGACGCTTGAACTTCTGGTTGTACTGGTCGATGAAGAACTCAGCCAGCGGCGGAATGTCTTCGGGACGCTCGCGCAGCGGCGGGATCGTGATGTGAATCACGTTCAGACGGAAGTATAGATCCTGCCGGAAAGCCCCCTCCTGGACCGCTTCCCGCAAATTCTTATTCGTCGCCGCAATCACGCGCAGATCGAGTTGGATGTCCTTCAATCCGCCAAGGCGGCGAAACGACTGTTCCTCCAATACCCGCAACAGCTTGGCCTGAAGCATCAACGGGATCTCGCCGATCTCGTCAAGGAATAACGTACCGTTGTCCGCGAGTTCGAAAATGCCCCGTTTCTGCGAACGCGCGTCCGTGAACGCTCCCTTCTCGTAGCCGAACAGTTCGCTCTCGAGGAGCGTCTCCGGAATTGCCGCGCAGTTGATAGCAATAAACGGCTCCGCCTGCCGTAAACTCTGGTAGTGCAACGTCTTCGCTACCAGGTCCTTACCCGTGCCGTTTTCCCCTTCAATCAGAATGGTGACGGCCTCGCTCGCGGCCACCCGCCGGACGAAGTTCATCACATCCCGCATCGACTGGGACTCGGCGATGACCTCCCGCTTCTGCGGCTCCACCTCATCCGTGACGTCCTTCACCGTCACGACGATGCCTCCGACGTCACCGCCCGGCCTTCGGATCGGCGAAGTCTTGATCACCGCCAGCCGCTCGCGGCCGTTGCCGGTGTGCAGCCGGACTGTGCCGTTCGGCGCGCCCGACAACTGCGAAAGACCCACCTGCATCCCGCACCCCGACTCGCATACCGCGCACCGGAAAACTTCTCCGCACTCGCGGCCCACCATCTCCTCGGCAGGAATCCCGAAGATCTTCTCGGCGGCCCGGTTGGCGCCAGTAATAATGCGGTCGGGATTGTAGATAATCAGCGCGTCTGAAAGCTGGTCAAAAACAGCTTCCAGAAGATCGGTCTCGCGCCACTCTGCAGTCAGTTTGGACATCCGAATATCGGCTATTGAGATTGGGTTCACCCAGGACTCTGTGAACAGTATAACAACACTATTCACAATGGGACCGCCTCGGATGGGGAATTTCACCCATTCGGGCCGTCTCGCGCCCCCAATTCGTCGAGAAACACGAATCGCTCTTACACTTCAATATGCTTTTGCCATCTCTTCGCCCCTGATCTCGCTGACACTCCGCCCGTCGAAGCCACCGGTTGTGGAAATCCACCACATTCCGCGGCGGAATGGGTGGGTCAGATTCATCATTGTTGAGATGTGGCGAGTCAATTGCCTGACTATACCGTGAAGTCGAGCGCTTCGCATCCACTATTGGGTGCGGAGAGCAGACTAATCTGCGTCAGGAGAACCCGCGGTGCGATGATACAACTCGCGCTAAGTGACCGGGATTACCGCCACGCCCTACGCGACATCCTGCACGCTTCCCACGCGCCTCGGGTCCGCATCGTCAAAGAACCAGATCCCGAACGCCGCGAAGTGCTGGTGCTCGATAGGGAGCATCTCAGGGCTGTCGCTTCTCCCATCTCGCATCCCGAGCGCATCGTCATGATCGCCGGGAATCGCAATGAGGATCTCGACCTAGCCTGGAACGCCGGGCTGCAGTCCGTTGTCCTCCGCCATGACCCCCTCGGCACTGCTTTGCTGGCCGTACTTTCGGCCTATCTCCACGTCTCAAGCGGCGCCCCTTGGCAAACTTGACTGCTTCGCTTGGTGGAAAGCCGGAATCGTGATATTTTGTACTCGCCGGTGCGCCCGGCAGCAAGGTGTCGATCGGGACGCGCTGGCGAATAATCGAATTCCATGTTGAAGGAGAGTACGCCATGAGTTACCTGCCATTCGCTATTGTTCTTGCCGCCCTCGGCATTGTCGTTCTGGCGCTGATTGTCTATCGCGGCAAGCTCACCGCCCACGAAGATGACACCATTCACATCCATGACGGAGAAGAACCGCAGTTGGCCGCCCAAACCGTTCTGGCCACTCGTTTGGAGAAAGTGGACAAGGTAGGGAAGATCCTTACCGCCGTGGTCGTTATCGGCGCGGTGGCTCTGCTGGCCGCGTGGGTCTATTTCGAACAGATCGCCGACAGCAGCGTCCGGATGTAGCCGCGAGTCAGGCCGCATCCGGAACATCCTCCGCCGCCGGATCTTAACGGCTGGCGAATTGTTCCACCTGGAGTGACCGTCGCGCAATGGAGGAGACCCATGTTTCAGATACGAAAGATTCTGGCGCCCGTCGATTTCTCAGACCGCTCGCTCGGAGCCGCGCGCTTCGTGAATGCCCTCGTGCAGCAGTTCGGAGCACAAGCGGTTCTCCTGCACGTCCTTCCCCCGCCTCATTACGAGTTCAGTTCCATGGAAGTCGGCGGAACCGTCATCAGTGAGCTCTTCGAAACGCGCACCCGGCAGGTGCGCGGTGAACTGGAGAATTTCCTTCAGGATGAAATCCCCGAGCTTGACGCCGAGCGCGTTCTTGTCGAGGGCGACCCCGCCCAGAGAATCGTCGAATATGCCCGCGACAACAACTCAGAACTTATCGTCATGCCCACCCACGGCTATGGCCCCTTCCGGCGCTTCATCCTCGGATCCGTCACCGCGAAAGTCCTCCACGACGCGGACTCCCCCGTCTGGACGGGCGTTCATCTCGACGAAAAGCCCCCCGGCGGCAGAGTCTCCTTCAAAACCGTCATGGCCGCCATCGACCTCGGCGATCAGTCCGGCAAAACACTCGCTTGGGCCGCTGGTTTCGCCGCCTCCTACGGAGCCCGCTTGTTGGTAGTCCACGCCATGCCTTGCCTCGAAGGCAATGCCGGCGATTATCCGGATCCCGGCTGGCAGGAGCGCCTGCGCAACGAGTGCGGAAGCGAAATCGAAGCTCTGCTCGGCGACGCGGCCCGCGACGCCGAAGTTATGCTCGAATGCGGAGACCCGCCGGATGTCGTCCGCGAAGCCGCCGCGGAAACCAAGGCTGACCTGCTGGTCATCGGACGCGGTTCCGCCGCCGGCGTCTTCGGCCGCCTTCGCGCCAATGCCTACACCATCATCCGCCGTTCTCCCTGCCCGGTGGTTAGCGTATAGCCCCCCGGCCTCCTTTAGAAACCCCAAAACCAAACCATGGAGTGGGCCGCCAGGCCCGCCAGGACGGCCGACATGGCGTCACCCCACCCGCCCGGCTCACTGCACGATCTCAAATCTGCCCCGCAAACGAATATCCGCCGCGGAAGCCCCCACCTGCACCTCGAACTCACCCGGTTCGACCACCCGGTGCAAGTCCCTATCCAGCAATGCAAGTTCCTCGCGCGTTAAGCGGAAAGTCGCCGTCTTCGTCTCCCCCGGCGCCAGCGCCAGCCGCTCGAATCCCCTCAACTCGTGCACCGGCGTCGCCACCGTCGCAATCGGATCGTAGAGATAAAGCTGAACGATCTCATGGCCCTCCCGGCCTCCCGTGTTCTTCACGTCGGCCTGCACCGTAACCTCGCCCGCCAGACCCGTCCGTTCCGGCGAAATGCGCAGGTTCGAATACTCGAAGCTTGTGTAGCTCAGACCGTGCCCGAACGAATAAAGCGGCCTCGGGTCCATATCCGCGTACGGCTTCCCCCAGGCGTTCTCGAGCCAATAGCGCTTTGATTTCGGATGGTTGTAGTAAACCGGCAACTGCCCCGCGTGCCGTGGAATCGTCACCGTCAGTTTGCCGCCGGGATTGTAGTCGCCGAAGAGCACATCGGCCACCGCGTGACCGCCTTTCTCGCCCGGGCACCACGCCTCCACAACCGCGGGCACGTTCTCTGCAATCCAGCGCGTCGCCAGCGGACGCCCATTGATCAGCACAACCACGGTCGGAGTGCCCGTCCCGTGCACCGCCTCTACAAGCCGCTGCTGCAAGCCGGTGAGCTCGAGCGTCGCCACGTCGTAGCCTTCGCCCACCGTTCCCTTTTTGCCCTCGGCTTTCCACTCGTTCTCGCCCACCACGACGATGGCTGCGTCCGCGGACTGCGCCGCTGCCACCGCCGCCGCAATCTCGTTCGTCTCCTCGCCCA
>CAYXVG010000069.1:0-30439 GCA_964468205.1 uncultured Solibacteraceae bacterium
ACAGGCATACAAAAGTTGTATCATGGCATGTTACGACACACGACAGACATAACATTGAAACGGACTTCCTAGTGGTTGGCGCCGGTGTCGCTGGCCTTCGGGCGGCGATCGATCTTGCCCCTGCCGGCAGGGTCCTGGTTGTGGCGAAGGATACGCTCGAGGAATCATCATCACAGTACGCCCAAGGCGGAATCGCCGCAGCGCTCAGCGACGACGACAAGGTAACTCTTCACGAACAGGACACGATCGCCGCCGGCGACGGCCTGTGCGACCAAGTGGCCGTGCGAACGCTGGTGGAGGAGGGTCCGTCCTCGATCCAGCAGCTCATCGAGTGGGGCGCCGAATTCGACATGGTCGACTCGAAGCTCGCCTTCACGCAGGAGGGGGCGCACTCGCGCCGCCGCGTGCTCCACGCTCACGGCGATTCGACCGGCCGGGAGATTTCCAAGACTCTCTATTTCAAGGCGTCGTCGCTCGACAACATTGTGTTTCGCAGCTTCTCGGCGGTGACAGATATCCTGCTCGACGACGGAATTGCTACCGGGGCGATGGCCTGCGACGAGAAGGAGCGCTGCTCCATCGAGATTCGCGCCCGGGCCGTGTTACTTGCCACCGGGGGCCTGGGGCATGTTTTTACCGACACCACCAATCCCGCCGTGGCTACCGGCGACGGCGTCGCCATGGCCTATCAGGCGGGCGGCGAAATCAGCGACATCGAGTTCGTGCAATTCCACCCGACCGCACTCCATGCCGAAGGCGCCCCCCGGTTTCTTCTTTCCGAGGCGCTTCGCGGCGAAGGAGCAAAATTGCGCAACGCGGCCGGGGAGCGTTTCATGGACCGCTACCACGCCCTGGGCGAACTCGCGCCGCGTGACGTTGTCAGCCGGGCGATCGTGAGCGAGATGGCGCGAGAAGGTTCGCCTCATATGTTCCTGGATCTCACGCACCTGGACGCGGAGTTCGTTAGGAAGCGGTTCCCGCGAATCTACGAAACCTGCCTGCGGTTCGGAGTCGACCTGACCAGCCAGCCGGCGCCAATCCACCCAGCGGCACATTATTCCATGGGCGGCGTCCGGACCGATTTGGATGGGCGAACGAACCTTTCCAGGCTTTTCGCCGCCGGCGAGGTAGCTTGCACCGGTGTCCACGGGGCGAACCGGCTGGCCAGCAATTCGCTGCTCGAAGGCCTCGTGTTCGGGGCGCGGGCCGCCAAGGCAATGCTCGAGCACGCCGCGTCACCAATACGCCCGGGCGAAGATCCCGCCCCGCCCGAGTTCCCCCAGTTGAACATGGACGAGGTCCGCCAGATCGCGTGGCGGCGCTGCGGGATCCTGCGCTGCGCGGACGGGTTGCAGACGGCCCTGCGCGAGTTGGGCAAGGCGTATCCCGAGGCCGCCGCCGAGCCCCGCCGGCATCTCCACGAGTTGCGGAGCGTCCACACGGTAGCGGAGTTGATCAGCCGCTGCGCGCTGGCCCGCGAGGAGAGCCGCGGCGGTCACTATCGCACAGACTTCCCGGAGAAACGCGAGGAGTTCCGGAAGCACTCGGTGATCCGTCGCGGATCGGAAGTCACATTCGCCCCTTAGCCGCAGCGCCTGCCTCCCCGATCGCGATCACGGGATCGGCCACAGGCTCGGTACCCGGCCCGGCCGACGAACCTTCCTCGGACCAGTGGGGCATCCCCGGCCAACCGACGCGATAGGTCCGGCCGAGCTTGGTGAACGACGCCGTCTGGTCCGGTACCCGCCAGTGCGCCACGAGGTGTATGTCATAGATCCAGCCTTCGTGAGCTGAATGGTACCCTTCGAGAGTCACGGTGATCTGCTTGCTGTCCCCCGGGCCGAGTGAAAAGAACTCCGCAGGCCGGATCAGCGGCACCGACTTCAGGCCGGGTTTTAACACACCGAGGCGACCTTCGTTTGTCCGGCGGCCCAGATAGTCCGGGCGCTTCCGATCCGTCTCGGAGTGCGGCTTCGCGGCCAAAACGTCTACGTTCAGCTTCTCGACCAGAACCGTATCCGGAGACGGGTTCACAAAATCGATCTCCCACCGGTAGCCGAAGCCTTCGGGCGTCAGATCCTCATCGTGAATCTCCCAGCGAGCGGCATTCGCCGACGAGGCGAGTGAGAATACCGTCCCAATCATCGCCCCGGCCCCCGCTACTGTAAATAGCGCCAGAGTCATTGAAAACCAGCGCCGGCGGCGCCGCGCAAAGGCGATCGGGAGGTTGCTGGAACCGGGATAGATCTTGTATTTGCGCTCCAGCGTATACCGCCGCTTACTCGCCGGGAGGTCACGCAATTCGGCGATTATCGCTCCTAAACGGTTGATCCGCGGCAGCAGGACGATCCAAACGGCGGCCATCAGCAATAGGCCTACGAACCCCAGCGGGTGAAAAACAACCGCAGTCAAGGAGTCGAGGAAATGTTCCATCAGCAACCACCAGATTCTACCAATCTCATTGTGCGGCTTGACAGTAAGGGACATCAGGCCGACCGCCGAGGAGCTTGAGGCCGCCCACGGGCCGCGGCCGCTAAAGGGGTGGGGCCGGCCGGCGGGAGCCAAATGCATCATCGGCTCTCGAGGCGATGGGACGGACGCGCCTGCCGGCGACAGTGGGCCGGAATGCGTGACGCAAGCCCCCTTATTCGGCCACCGTAAGAACAACTGGAGTGCGATTTCGCGAAACGAAGCCATAGGGCCCCGCATTGACAGAGTATGCGTAATCGCATCCGGAAACCGGATAGATCCACGATTTCCACAGGCTAAGTATATGTTAAAAAGAAGCTTGTTCGTGAATGGCTTTGTTTAGGTATTTTTTGGTGTTTCGGGATCGGTTCTCCCCGCCAGCAATGAATATTCGGTTGTCAAACATCAAACGGGTAACGGCTGATTGCCGCTCCCAAGAGAACACGGGCGCCCGCGGGGCCGGCCGGCCTCGAAACCGGGACGTCTGCCGACACGGCGAGACTGAGGTTTGCGCCACGAACCAGTTCTAGCACGGGGCGTGATGGTATTTTCGGATTGGCTGTGCAAGTGGTTGATTTCGAAAGCGCTAAATTGGCGAAAGGGGTGTCACCGCAGGCTGCGGGAAGGCGGTTGCGCTAGAATGGTTAGTTTCCATGACTAGCGGAAACAATTCGGTTACGGGAAGTGGTCTGTCTCGGACGATGGGCGGACGCCGGGTGCGGTCAACGACCATCCTTAGTGTGAGGCGCAGCGGTCGGGTGGTGCTGGCCGGTGACGGCCAAGTGACGCTCGGAGACGAGGTTCTCAAGTCAAGTGCAAAGAAACTGCGCAGTCTTTATGGCAGCAAGATCGTCGCGGGATTCGCCGGGTCAACGGCGGACGCGTTCGCACTGTTTTCGCGATTCGAAGCCAAACTCGAGTCTTACAGCGGCAACCTCTCCCGGAGCGTTGTGGAGCTGGCGAAGGACTGGCGCACCGACAAGTCACTGCGGCATCTCGAGGCTCTGCTGCTGGTGGCCGATCTGAACAACACCTATGTAGTGAGCGGTTCGGGTGACGTGATCGAGCCGGATCATGACATAGCCGCCATTGGTTCCGGAGGGGCTTACGCCACCAGCGCGGCGACCGCGCTGATAGAAAACACCGAGTTGAGCGCGCGGGAGATCGCCGAAAAGGCGATGGCGATCGCCGGCAAGATCTGCATCTACACCAACGAGGAGATCTCCTACCTGGTGTTGGGTGGAGAGGAGGACTAGATGGTCATCTATCTGCCCAGTCAGTCGACCGAGGCCGAACCGTTGCTGGATGAGCTGACTCCCCGCGAGATCGTCCGGGAGCTCGATAAGTTCGTTATCGGCCAAGCTGCGGCGAAGCGCGCGGTTGCCATCGCGTTGCGCAACCGGATCCGGCGGCAGAAGCTCGAGCCGGATATGGCCGAGGAGGTGATGCCGAAGAACATCTTGATGATCGGGCCGACGGGCGTCGGTAAGACCGAGATCGCCCGCCGCCTGGCGCGGCTAGCGAACTCCCCGTTCCTCAAGGTGGAAGCCAGCAAGTTCACCGAGGTCGGTTACGTGGGCCGCGATGTCGAATCGATGATCCGTGACCTGCTGGACATCGCCATCGACATGGTTCGCGAAGAGCAGCTTGACGAGGTGGCGGAACGAGCGGAACAGAACGCGGAGGAGCGGCTGCTCGACCTATTGATGCCGCCGCAGGCCGAGCCTTCGGAATCGGTGGAGAAGACCCGCGAAAAGCTGCGGGAGAGGCTCCGCGCCGGGCGCCTTGACGACCGGCTGGTGGAGGTGGACGTCCGCGACCGGGGACCGACGTTCGAGATCTCAACCAACTCGGGCATCGAGGAGATGGACATCAGCCTGAAGGACATGATGCCAGGCCTCTTCGCCGGCCGCACACGCAAACGCAAGATGCGAGTGGGTGACGCACTCGAATACCTGGTCCAAGAAGAGGAGCAGAAGCTCATCGACATGGATCAGGTGACGCGGATCGCGATCGAGCGGGTAGAGCGCAGCGGGATTATCTTCCTCGACGAGATCGACAAGATCTCCGGCCGCGAATCGGGCCACGGTCCCGACGTCAGCCGCGAAGGCGTGCAGCGTGACATCCTACCGATTGTCGAGGGGACGACCGTAAACACGCGGTACGGTTTCGTCCGCACGGACCATATTCTGTTCATGGCGGCTGGAGCGTTCCATGTGTCGAAGCCCTCGGATCTGATTCCCGAACTGCAGGGCCGCTTCCCGATTCGTGTTGAACTGCACTCGCTCAGCGAGGACGATTTCCTCCGCATCCTGAAGGAGCCGAAAAACGCTCTGGTTAAGCAGTATCAAGCGCTGCTCGACACAGAAGGACTCCGGCTGAAGTTCACCGAAGACGCCCTGGTGGAGGTGGCCAGGCTCGCCGCACGGGTGAACGAGTCGGCCGAGAACATCGGCGCGCGCCGCCTGCACACCATCATGGAGAAGGTGGTGGAGGAGATTTCTTTCAACGGCCCCGAGATGCGGAAGAAGAACTTCAGGATTGACGCGCAGTATGTGCGCGATCAGCTCACCGACATCGTCGAGGACGAAGATCTGAGCAAATACATCCTGTAGTCCAGCCGAGCGCCGCAGGGCGCTTTCCTAACAAGTTCCCTACGGATTCCTTGACATCGTAATCGAATCCGGCATGTAAGGTATGTGGGTTTGTTGAACCACGTAAATGGCAGCATAGGCGTGGTGACTATACAGGGGTCTCATCCAGGCTTGCTAGGAATAGCCACGGAATTCCGGCAGGGCTGGCGATCCTAGACTGGTTAGTCAGATATTCAATAAGGAGTCTAAACAGGCAGTCCATCGGGAAGCAATTGCCCATGGGCGTGGGGTGTCTTTTGGGGCTGAGTTTGCTTGCTGGGCCGGCAGCCGCGCAAACCTTATTGGGCCGCATAAGTGGCTGCGTAATTGATCCGGATAGCGCGGTCATCCCAGCGGCCGATGTGGAAGCGCTCAACGAAGAGACCGGAGTAAAGAACACCGTGCAGAGCAACGAAACCGGCTCTTATACTTTCCCGGCTCTGAACCCGGGAACCTACACGGTTTCGGCGACGATTCCCGGTTTCAAGACGTTCCAGCGGTCGGGGATCCGTTTGGCAACCGCCCATGTGCTTGAGTTAGATATCACGATGGAGCTCGGAGCGGTGACAGAAACGTCTGACGGTGACGGGGAGGCGCCCCGGCTCGAGAGCACGACGTCTACCGTCGGCCAGATGATGGAAACCAAGACGATGGAGGAGATGCCGCTTGGGGCGCGCCGTTCGCTGAATTTGGTGGCGATGAGCGGTGCGGCGGTCTTCCTGCAGGGCGGGAAGCGGGCCAAGTTCAGCCTGGCCGGCGGGCGCGTGAATAACCAGAGCTTCATTTTCGACGGCGGCACGATGCAGAACATGCGGCTTGGAGTGGGACAGGCGCGGACAGATCCGCCAGTCAGTTCGATTCGAGAGTTTCGCGTGGTGCAGAACTCGTATGCGACCGAATACGGCGGGCCGGCGAGCGGTGTTATCGTGAACACGACCAAGTCCGGCACCAATGAGTTTCATGGCAGCGCCTACGAATTCTTCCGCAACGACAAGCTCGACGCGGCCGATTTCCTCTCGCCTACCGAGGGCGACGAGAAGATCAAGCCAGTCCGGCGCTATCACCTGTTCGGGGAACCGTTGGAGGCCCGTTCGGCGTGCGCGGACAGAGCCCGAAGATCAACTTCGCAGCCGGAACGCCACGAGCCAACATCGTCGGTGACCCGAATTTGCCAGGGAGTGAACGGACCGTGGAGCGCTGGTTCAACCTCGATGCCTTCACTCGTCCAGCCGACTACAGGTTCGGCAATTCAGGCCGGGGCATCGTGCGGGCGGACGGTCGCGTAAATTTCGACTTCTCGGTGAACAAGCGGTTCGACATCACGGAGCGTGTGGTGCTGAAGTTCAGCAGGGAACAGTTCAATGCGTTCAAGCATCCGGACTTCGCCCGGCCGAACGCCAACCTTGGCCACGCCAGCTTCGGGACGATCACGAACACCACCGACGCCCGCGTGATTCAGTTGGGCCTTCAGTTGAACTTCTGACCTGAACCTTCACACCAGAAAAGAGCTGGCGCGAGCGGCAGTGCTTGCGTCAGCCCTCCTTCCACAAGACTGAAGATCCTCGGCATCTCCGAAGAGAATCCTTCCCGAGGAAGATTCGATCGGCCAGCCCAAACCAAACCATTTGAGGTGCGGTCGCTTGGACCATCCCCAGCCGCACTTCTGTGTGACACCACCCTTGACAGACTTCATTCTTTCATGTAACTGTAAGCTAGATCTTTACATTTTTTACAAATATTTAGCAGGAGACATGAAGGCCGCCCCCGGGGGGGCTCGCGTATTTTCCAGCCATCCGCTGGAAGGCTGGCGGCGCCGGCACTTCAGTGGTCGACTTACGAGCATGAACAGAAAGGAGCATGATTATGCACATCCTTGGCAGACTTGGCAGAGGATGGCTGATTGGGACATGTTGCCTCGTGCTACTGTGCCTAATTGGCGTTGAAGTTTCAGCGCAGACCTCGCTTGGCCGGATCAGCGGCCGAGTGTTGGATCCGGATGGCGCGGTGGTCCCAGCGGCACAAGTGGAAGCCCTGAACGAAGAGACCGGAGTAAAGAACACCGTGCAGAGCAACGAAACCGGCTCTTATACTTTCCCGGCTCTGAATCCGGGGACCTACACGATTTCGGCGACGATTCCCGGCTTTAAGACATTCCAGCGGTCGGCGATCCGTCTGGAGACCGCCCAGGTCCTTGAGTTGGATATCACGATGGAACTCGGGGCGGTAACAGAAACGGTGACGGTGACGGGCGAGGCGCCGCTGCTCGAGAGCACGACGTCCACCGTCGGCCAGATGATGGAGTCGAAGACGATGGAGGAGATGCCGCTGAGCGCCCGCCGGTCATTGAACCTGGTGGCGATGAGCGGCGCAGCGGTCTTTTTGCAGGGTGGCGAGCGATCTTTCTTCAGCCTTGCAGGCGGCCGGTCCAGGAACCAGAGCTACGTCTTTGACGGCGGAACGATGCAGAACATGAGGCTTGGGGTAGGACAATCCCGGACCGATCCTCCGGTGTCCGCCATTCGAGAGTTTCGCGTCGTCCAGAATACCTACTCGGCCGAGTATGGTGGCTCGGCGAGCGGCGTGATTGTGGCAACGACGAAGTCCGGAACGAACCAATTTCACGGCAGCGCCTATGAGTACTTCCGGAACGACAAGCTCGATGCGGCAGGATTCTTCGCCCCGATCAAGGACGGCGAGAAGCAGAAGACGGTGCGCCGCTATCACTTGTTTGGCGGGGCAATTGGTGGGCCGATTATCCGGAACAAGACACACTTCTTCACGGCAGTGGAGATCAACAAGCACTCGATCGGCCAGAGCCAAATACTGACAGTTCCAACGGATCTGCAACGCCAGGGCGACTTCTCCCAAACATTCGATACGGGGGGGAACTTGGAAGTACTTTACGATCCCGCCACGAACACGACCCTACCGGACGGAACGATTGCGCGTGATCCGTTCCCGGGAAACATCATCCCGACAGACAGGATCGACCCGATTTCGAGACAGCTTCTGGACTTCTATCCGCGCGCCAACCGGCCGCCGGTGAACATCGCCGGCGCTCAGAACTTCAATGGGAACCGCACCAACCGCGAGCCCCGGGAAGCCGTGGTTACCCGCGTCGATCATGTCTTTAGCAACGCCAACCGCTTCTACTTCCGATATGTTTATGGCGCGAACAACTCGACCCAGGGTTCGGTCTATCCCGACAGAGTCGCACAACCGGGCAAGACAGACTTCGACCGCCCGCAGCATACGCTGCTGTTCGCTGACACTCACAACTGGACGCCGACGTTGCTGATGGACGTCCGGTACACCTACGGCACAAGGAAGAACCACGCGAAGTCGCCGGGGCTGGGCAGCTCGATTGTGGAGGACCTCGGAATGCAGGGGGTGCCTGGCGGGGCCTTTCCTGACATCCGCATTACGGGTTTCAGCCGGCTTGGGGACAGCAGCGAGCGTGGCCAGTTCCCGATCGGTCAGCACCAGTGGGTAAACAACTGGACATGGATCAAGGGCACACACGTGATCAAGTTCGGTTGGGAGGCGCGTCAGAGCTGGAACTTCGAGATCAACCGGCCGATTATTTCGGGCCGGTACAGCTTTGCGGATTCGGGGACGGGTCTGCCAGCGGTGGGCAACACCGGCTACGCGCTCGGCTCTTACATGCTCGGCTTCGTGAATGCATTTAACCTTCAGGATCAGGAGCCGCTCGACCGTTACAACTGGTATTTGTCCGGCTTCGTGCAGGATGACTGGAAGGTGACGCCGGACTTGACGTTGAACCTCGGAGTGCGCTGGGAGACAGACACGCCCATCACGGACCGGAATCTGCGCTTCAACAGCTTTGACCAGAACCAGATCAATCCGGTATCCGGTACCCCTGGGGTGGTGAAGTTCGGTGGCGTTAATGGCTTCCGTGATAATCCGTACGACACGGATTGGAACAATTTCGGCCCTCGCATTGGCTTCGCCTGGAAGCCGATGGGCAGCCAAAGCTGGGTGATTCGCGGCGGCGCCGGCATGTTCTATGAACACCCGTTCGCTCATGGCGCGCCGGCCTCGGTGGCACTTGGCTATCAGCTTTCGCAGAGCGAGTCCTCTCAGGACCAGGGCGCGACACCCGTTTTCTACTTGGGAGAGGGGCCGGCGGGGGTTTCGCTGGAGAAACCGGAGCTAGGGGATGAGTTCGGCGCGGTGCCCGTGGGCAGCAGGCCGACACAGAGCCTGAGCTTCTTTGAAGCTAACCGGAAAACGGGCTACTCGATGATGTACAACTTCGGCATCCAGCGGCAGTTACCCGGCAACATGGTGCTCGACGTTACGTATATGGCCAACCTGGCGCGGAAGATGCCAAATTCGAACCTGCAGACAAACCAGGTTCCGGTGGAACTGATGGGCCCCGGCAACAAGCAATCGCTGCGCCCCTACCCGCAGTTCAACAATGTCGCGGTGCAGTTCCCGACGCTGGGTGTCACAAACTATCACGCTGGGGTAATCAAGCTGAACAAGCGATTCTCGCACGGCTTCAACCTGCTGACCACTTACACGTGGGCGCGAAACATCGGAAATATCGACCATGCCAACTCCGGGGGCGTTGGCGACAACGCGCTCTACATGGACTTCTACAACCGCAAGCTGGACAAGGGGCCGAACGCCATCGACATCGTTCATCGCTACACGGTGAGCGCGGTGTATGAGCTTCCCTTTGGACCCGGCCGCAAGTGGGTGACAGGAGGCGCCTTGTCTCACGTGATCGGCGGCTGGACGATCAGCACCTTGGGCACGGTCCAGAGCGGCGGTCCGTTCGGAGTGCGAGTGCAGAGCGCAAAGATTAACTTCGCCGCGGGCGGCGTGCGCGCCAATATTATCGGCGATCCGACGCTACCAAGCAGCGAGCGGTCGATCGACCGGTGGTTCAACCTGGATGCCTTCACTCGTCCAGCCGACTACACGTTCGGCGATTCCGGCCGCGGGATTGTCCGGTCGGACGGCCGGGTCAATTTCGACTTCTCGCTGAACAAGCGCTTCCATATTACCGAGAGGGTCAATCTCAAATTCTCCGGCGAGTTCTTCAACGCCTTCAACCACCCGGATTTTAATCCCCCGAATCGAAATCTGGGAAACGCGAACTTTGGCCGGATCAGCGGCGCCACCGAGGGCCGCGTGATCCAACTCGGCATGCAATTGAACTTCTGACCTGAGTCTTCACGACTCTCCGGAGGGCCGGTGCGGGTAACGTCCGCACCGGCTTCTTTCCGTGCCGTATGACGGTGTGGCAGCACCCGGCTGTCGCCCGAGCTATTCCCCTTTTCACAGTTCCGCGGGTGTTGTAGATTCAATGCAGCAGATCCCATAGGAGGTGACGGCTGATGGAGTTGACGAGAAGGATGTTCTCCGCGGGGTTGCTGGCTCCGCTTGGCATTGCAGCGGGCGAGGAATCACCGGCGCGGCGGCGGGCGAGGAAACGATTCAGCGAGGTCGGGGCAAGCCTGTACCCTTGGGATCTCCTGGATGAGGGGTGCGAGCCGATCATGGACACGCTGACCGCGACCGCCAGCGTGAACAGCGCTTACCTAGTGGCTCTGATGCACCATGAGAAGCGGCCGCTCACTGATTTCTTCTATCCCCACAACCCAAAGCGAAAGACCTATTTTCCGGAGGACAGCCGCGCATATTGGCGTCCAGACCCAGAGCACTATCGCGACTCGAAGATCAAGCCACTCACCAGCGGGCGGGCGGAGATTGCCGGTACGGACTGGCTGGCCCAACTAGTGGCGGCGGCGCGGAAGCGGGGATGGAAGACCGGGGCTGAGATCTCCCATACGGTGCTTGACGCCGAGCGGGCCGCGGGAGAATTCGAGGACGTGGTTCAGCGTGACATCTGGGGAAACCCGATCGGACAATTGATCTGTCCCAACAACCCGGACGCCCGAAGTTATCTGATCGCTCTGTTCACCGACGTGGTCAAGAACTACGATATCGACTACGTTCAGACCTGCCTGGTCCCGTTCGCTCAGAGGGGAGCGAATTTGTCTGTTGGTCTTGGCGGCGAGTCGCACCAGCCGGGGACATTCGGTTATCAAACCTGGGGCCGAAGGCCAGTGCGACTCGAGAACGCCGTCCTGAACACGACCCTCGGCGGCTGCTTCTGCCCGAGTTGCACCGAGGCCGCCAAGGCCGAGGGGCTGGACCTCTCCTCGATCCGAAGGGCAATTCTGCCAGTGGCGAATACGCTCGATCACCCGGGCCCGGCCGGCATACACCACCTCGCCAAGCTGCAGGCTTCGAATATCTCGACGACGATGCTGCTGATCCGCCACCCGGAGATCTTCGAATGGCTGGAATTTCGCTGCCGTTCCATTACGAACTTGTTCGCGGAGGTTCAGAAGGCGGTTCGCGCAGTGAAGCCGGCCATCGATTTGCGGCTGAACGCCTACATCTACGACAATCCCGAACTGGCCGGGATCGATTTCGCCGCACTGAAGCCGCACTTGGGCTCCATCCGTTCGAGCAACTATGACGAGCAGAGCGGGCGGATGGAGCGCATGGAGCATAAACGGCAGTTCCTGCTCAACGTGCGGACGCTCGCGGGCGACGATATGTATTTTCTTTCGGCGATCGGGGTCCGGCCCCGGGCCACTCCGGAGCTGATCCGGAAGGGCGTTCTGATCTCCTCGGAGTGCGGCGCGGACGGGTTGACGCTGGGACACTATGACGGGGCTCCGCCGCGGAACCTGGAGGCGATCAGCGAGGGCATGAAGGAAGCAGATGTCCGGGTGGGATAGACGGCGCTGCGGCGGATGGCGGCTACGCTTGCCGAGGCGGAACGCCTTGCCGGAGGGTATGGATAAGATCGTCGAGGTGATTCTGATAGAGGCCGCGCGGGGTGGCGGATCTCTTGGCGCAGAGTGAGGCGGCGAGGCCGGCCACTTCTCCCATCATGCCCGTTGTGCGCTGGCAGCGGAACCAAGCCAAGCCGACATGGGTGCAGCTCACGTTGCGCCCCGCCATGAAGAGGTTGGCAATATTGCGGGAGTAGAGCGAGCGGTAGGGGAGCCAGCGCATGGGGGCTTTACCCTTGTCGTAGTGCTGGTGGACAGCCATGAACGGCCAGCCGGGGAAATGGCGTTCGTTATCCGGGTCGGGCACGTGGATGTCGATGCCCCAATCGCAGGCGATGCAGGCGTCGGGGTAGCTGGTTCCCTTCTCCAGGTCGTGCTGCGAGTAGATGACGTCACCCATCAGGCGGCGCGATTCGCGTTTGCCGAGGACGTAGGCGACCCAGGCGAGTTCCCGATTGGCGTAGCGCTCCCGACTGGCGCTGTGGTTCTTCTGGAAGGACCAGTTTCCGTAGATAGCCCGCAGCATGTGGTCACGGATAAGCTCGGTTTCGCAGGCCTGATTCCGGAGGTAGCCGGTTTCCCAGTTCCAGGCTCCCTGAATGGCGTGCAAACAACTCTCCTCCGTGAATTTGAGCGCCCAGGGGCAGTCCGGAAACGGCGAGGGATCCGGGGTCTCGCGGGTATACCAGTGGAGGGTCGAACCGAGGACCTGATCGTCGGAGGTTTCCGGGGCGCGGCTTTCGCCGGATTCGCCCATAGATTCACGGCCCATGCGGAAGTCGGCGCCGGCGAGGTAGCCCAGCGTGGCGTCACCGGTACAGTCGGCGAAAAGCTTCGCCTGGAAGCGGTGGAGGCGCCCGGAATGAGTCTCGGCGGCGTCGGCGGAGACGATCGTATCTCCGCTTTTTCGGACGGCGCATACGTGATGGTTCAGGTAGAGGGAGATGTTGGTTTCGGCCTTCACGATTAGCAGCCGGAGTTTGTCGCCCAGTTCGAATGTGCCATCGTCGTTGTATTCGGCCGGCCGGTTCCAGTCGAACTCCTTGACCACGTTGCCGAGATTGGGAAACGGCGGGACGTTGCGGACCGAATTGGGACTGACGCGAATCTCCGAACTGCTGTTGCCGCCGAGTACGGGGCGGTCATGGATGAGGGCGACCTTGAGGCCGGAGCGGGCGGCGGCGATCGAGGCACAGATCCCGGCCACGCCGCCGCCGGCGACCAGCAGGTCGAACTCGCCGGCCAGGGCCGGTTCCGCCGGGAAGCCGTGCAGAGAGGCACGCCAGGCACGCATTTCGTCCCTGGACTCGGGGGGCTTAAAATCCGGCGACTTCGAGAAGACGATCGCTTCACAGCGGGCATCGAAGCCGGTGAGGTCGCGCAGACGGATCTCCGCAGTCCGGGATGAGATTTCGATTTCGCCACCGGACTGCCAGTGCCACGCAGCGCTCTCGGCGCCAAACTTCACGGGAAGCGGGCGGCTGTCCACGAGCGCCTCGAATACACCAGGAGAGCCTTTCGCCTTGACTGTTGCGGACGTGTCACCGGTCTTCCACGGGCCGGTCCAGTCACGGGTGCGCACGAAGACGTGGTAGCGTCCCGGCTCAGGAAACCGGACTTGGGTGACAGCGTCGGCGACGGGGACGCCGAAGCCGTGGGCGAGCAGGTAGGAGGATCCCATGGGCGGGACGCTCTGTTGATCGACGACCCATCCGCCGGGATTGTCGAACGCCTCGGCCTCGACGAGAACCATCGCTGTTTCGTTATCCGCACCGGCAGCAGCTTTACTCGTGGTCCACGCGCCTGCGGCGAGCATTGCGTTGCAGAAATCGCGCCTGTTGATGACGGCTTGCATACTATCCCTGCTCTCAACTTTATCTGATTCCGTTTCAGGGCCGCGCCGGTACCAGTGTGGGCAGTGTAGGAGGCAAAGGAACGAGCGGGCGCAGCATGCTATACTACGGGGAGTCCCACAACCCACAAGGGAAAATTGTGCAATGCCGAAATTGAAGACACATCGTGGTGCGGCAAAACGCTTCAAGAAGACAGGAACCGGAAAAATCGTGCGCAACAACTCGATGAAGCGGCATATCCTGACAAAGAAGTCGACCGCACGCAAGCGGAGGCTGCGGAAAAGCGTTGTCGCCGACAGCGCGGATCGCAAAGCGCTCCAGATGATGCTGCCGTATTAGACGCGGCGGCTTGTCGCGGGAGCGACCGGAGCGCGAGGCACGTGCCCGGACCGCCCCGAAGAGTTCAAGTCCAACAAGGAGACAAACGTGCCGAGAGTTACACGAGGATCCAGCCGTACCGATGCGCGAAAGAAGGTATTAAAGCGCGCCTCGGGATACTTTCTCACAAAGAGCAAACTGCACCGGGCCGCGCGCGAGGCGGTCAACAAGGCGCAGGAGTACGCCTACACCGGACGCCGGTTGAAAAAGCGGGATTTCCGGGCGCTGTGGATTATCCGGATCAACGCCGGTTGCCACGCGAACGGGATTTCCTACAGCAAGTTCATCGGTGGCCTGAAGAAGGCGGAGATCGATCTAAACCGCAAAGTTCTGGCCGATATCGCCGCCAACGATCCAGCCGGATTCAGCGCCCTGGTTGACAAAGCCAAGGTGGCGTTGGAGAATGCTGGCTAAGATGGAATTGCTTGACGGCGTGGGGCTCGACCCCCTGACCAGCTTGGAAGAAAGAATCCAGAAGGCGGTGGAGCTCATTCCGCGGTTGCGCGAAGAGCGAGACTCAGCCGTCCAGGAAAAGGACGAGGCCGTGCGCGCGGCCAAACAAGCGCGAGCGAAGTTGGAGGAGTTGACCGCCGAGGTCGAAACCCTCCGTGGCGAGCGGGAGCAGGTGCGCGCACGCATCGAGAAGCTTCTTGGCCACATGGACGTGCTGGGCGGCGAGTGATGCCAGTGCAGCCTTGAACCCTTCCCCGAGGAACCGCAATGGATTCGGGATCCGCTGACAAAAAGCCCGTTCGGGTGACGATCTTCAATCAGACGTTTTCCCTGCGCACCGCCGGCGACGAGCGGGAGACGCTAGAAATCGCCAACGCTGTTGATGAACTCATGAACACAATCGCCCGGCGGTCGGGGAACCTTGACGCCGGTCGGGTGGCGATCCTCGCCTGCCTGCACCTAGCCGACCAGTTGCGTCTGGCGGAGGGGGACCTGGAACAGCTCAAGGAGCGGATTCAGAAGAAGACACGCGACTTTTCCCTGCGGCTGGACCAGGCGCTGAATTCCGAATAGCACCAGCCCGGGGAAAGACCGCCTTCCAACTGGAAAGCTGGGAGTTTGTCCGCGAAGGCCGGCGCGGCGGCAGGCGACGGGCCGGCACAAAGAGGGTCCTGCGCCCGGCGAGGCCGGCCCACATCACACTCGAATCAGAACTGCAGCTTGAGCGCGAGCTGGAACTGGCGCTGATCGAAGGTTGAGCGGATCGTGCCGAAGCCCTGACTGGTGATGTCGCTGTCCGGGGCGCCGAAGTTAGTGCGGTTCAGGATGTTGAAAGATTCGGCGCGGAATTGCAGGCGGAAGCGCTCGGTTATGGTGAAGCTTTTGTAGAGTCCGAGGTCAAGTTGGTAAAACGACGGGCTGCGCACGATGTTGCGGCCCGAGTTGCCGAAGGGCTGGTCCTGCGGAGGGAAGAGCACCGCGGCTGGGTCCAGATAGTTGTCGTGCGACCGCGCGGCTTCCGGAGCGAGCGGGTTGCGAAGGATGTTCGGGCGGTACATGTTGCGCCCGAAGACGGTGATGACGGGGGAGACCTCTTGTCCGAGGCCGGGGACGTAGAACAGTGTGACCGGCGCGCCGCTACGCATCTGGTTAATCGCCGTGATCTGCCAACCGCCGACGATGAGATCGGCTACCTTGCCCATGTCCGGGCTGAAGCGGCGGCCGCGGCCGACTGGAATTTCCCACACGACGCTGGTGGAGTTGACGAACGTGCGGTCATAGTCGGACAGGCCCTTGTCGGCGTTCAGGTCGAATATATTCTGGACGCTCGGCGGGTTTAGGTCGCCGCCCGCACCGTTGTCGAGAGGCTGATTGCCGTTGTCAATGGCCTTCGAGTAGGTGAAGGAGTTGAGCAGATAGAGGCCCCCGCCGATGCGCCTCTCGATCTTCGCCTGCAGGCCGTGGTAGCTCGAGAAGCCCCAGGGCATGATGCCGGGGATGCTGCTGTACTGGGGAATGCGGCGGCGGAATTCGACCGGGATCAACTGGCCGGGAACGCCCGGGAAGGCTTGGTTCAGGTCGTTGATCAACTGGAGGTCATTTCCATAGTTGCCGACGTAGGCGACATCGAACAGCCAGCCGCGACCGAGTTCCTGTTGGATATTGAAGAACCAGCTTTGCACCTGGCCGGTGGGGATGTCTTCCGGCATGTGTTGGACGAGGCTGCGCTTTGGATTGAAGCCCTCCGGCGTGACGTAGTTTTCGGGGTAGCCGAACTGGGTGGGGCGAAAGCCGGGCTGGCCGGGAATGCTGAGCTGCAGCGAGGTGATGGCGAAGGGCGGGCTGAGCGTCAGGTAACTGGAGCCGAGGCGGTTCCAGTGGACGTAGCTGATGCCGTAGCCGGCGCGGAGGACGGTTTTGGGCGTAACGCTGTAGGCGAGGCCGATGCGCGGGGCGAAGTTGTTGGTGTCCGGGTCAACCAGATAGCGGTCCGAATCGCTGGCGGTTTCGATTGAGAGGGTATCGAAGTTGAAGTTGCTGAGCCGGTTGTCGCGCTCGAAGATCGGGGTGGCGTATTCGTAGCGGAGACCGAGATTGAGGGTCAGCTTCGGGGTGAGCTTAATGTCGTCCTGGAGGTATCCGAAGAACATCCGCTGCCGGATGTTGGCAAGGCTGGGGCTGGCCAGCAGGTAGACCGCGCGCTGCCCGAACATGAAGTCCGCGAGACTGTAGAGAGCGCCGGCGCCCGGGACGCGCGCCTCGGGCGGTAGAGCGAGACCGCTGAAGCCTCCCTGGTAGGCGTCCAGCCCGTAGACCGGGTGGATATCCTGCTGCCGCACGTTGATCCACTGGATTTCGCCGCCGGTCTTCAGAGTGTGCTTTCCGAGAATCTTAGTGAAGTTCACCTTCGGGTTGTAGACCCAGGGATGTTGGAATTGGGGGTTGGTGAACTGCCGGCCGAGCCGGGAGAAACCGACCATGACCTGGGTGGTGACACCGCCGGTAAAAGCGGGATCCGTGGGCAGGCCGGGAATGCCGAACAATTCCTCCATACTGGGGCCGCCGGCCATCACCGGAACCTTGCCGGCCTGGGAGCGGGAGAAGCCGAAGCGGGCCTCGAGAATGGACGTCGGATTGAGGACGGCCGTGACGCCGCCAGCGAGACGGACGACGGGGATCCGCACGCTGCCGTTGCCGTCGCCGCCGGCGAGGCCGGGGATGACGCCGGGATCGAAGTTGTCAGCGCGGCTCTGGGTGTAGTGGAAGAAGGCGCGGACGTTGGGTGAGAAATTATGGTCAATCTTCGCGTCGCCTTTGTCACGGGAGGTGTCCTGCCGGACCAAACGCTGGTAGTTGTTCGCGGCTCCGGGGGAGGTGGTGGGCGGCAGCGCGTCAAAGATGGCCCGGGAGAAATCCGTCATGCGGTCCCGCGGGACGACACCGTTCAGATAAGGGGTCTGGGTAACAACATCGACGACCGGAACTCCGACGATGCCCTGGCGCTGCTGTTCGGTAGGGAGGGTAGCGAACTTGACCTCGGATTCGACTTCGCGGAAGCCCTCGTAGTCGATGAAGAAGAAGGTTTTGTTCTTGCCGTTGTAGGCGCCGGGAAGCAGCACGGGGCCGCCGAAGGTGAAGCCGAACTGGTTCCGGTTGAGCTGGGGCTTCTCGCCGCTCGCCGGCTGGAAGAAGCCGACAGCGTTGAGCTTCGTGTTGCGGAAGAATTCCCAGACCGAGCCGTGGAAGTCGTTCGTGCCGCTCCGCAGGACGACGTTGACGGTGGCGCCGCCGGAACGGCCGTATTCGGCGCTCGTGTTGTTCGTCACCACGCGGAACTCGGCGACGGCGTCCGGCGGGAGTTGCGTCACCTGGTTGGAGAATCCCTGGTTCGAGGTTCCGTAGTAGTTATTGTCGATGCCGTCGAGCAGGTAGTTCGTGAAGGTGCTTCGCAGGCCGTTGGCGATGAAAGCGCCTTCGCGGTCATTAAAATTCGTGCCGGAGCTGGGGCTGGGGATGATGCCGGGCGCGAGAAACGCGAGCTCCGAGTAGGCGCGCCCGTTTAGAGGTAGCTCGACGATCTGTTTTTCGTTCACCAATTGTCCGCGGTCGCTCGAATCGGCTTCGAGAAGGTTGGCCTGCGCGGTGACGTCGACGGAGGAAGAGACTGTTGACTCGTATATTTCGAAGTCGACGCGCTGCCGGGCGTTGACCGTGACCTGGAACTCCTCGGACCTGCCTTCCAGGAATCCCGGCCTGCCGGTGGTGATCGCATAGCGGCCCACGGGGACAGAGGCGAAGGTGTAGTTGCCACCGGCGTCAGTGGTCACGGAGAGGGTGAGGTTGGTTTCCACATTCGTGAGCGTGACCACGACCTCGGGGGCGGGCGCGCCATCGGCCGTTCGAATCGTGCCGAGCACCTGTGCGGTGTCGAACTGGGCGAGTCCGGCCGAGGCCAGGAGCAGAGACAGAAAGAGGGTTGAGTAGTGAACCAAGAAGCGCACGGAAATCTCCCGAATGAACGTTGTTAACCTTCAACATCGCATGGAGAACATTCAAGGCCGTTGCAATCGCATGAATATTGCGTTGCGGCGGGAGTGAGCCGCGACATTTGTTTTTGAGGGCGTAAAGGGTGAAAGAGTTCTGGAAACCCGTTGACAGCCTGTCAGCGAAACTGCTACAGGAGTAGGCGGGAGGGTAGAAGCAAATGGCCGCGATCGACGATGTGGTCAAGGTTTTGATCAAGTCCGCCGCCACCGGAGCGGCGAAACAGCAGGCGCCCAAAGCTGAGGACATCGCCGCGGGTTACCTGCTGGCGAAGGTATTGGGACACGGGAGCAAAGGCGCTTTTCTGTCGGTATTCTTGCACTCGAAATCCCTGAACAAGGGCGAGTCGAAGATGTTAGCGAACTATTGGCGCGAGCATCACGTGCCGCGGCTGTTTTGCATGCTTGCGTTGGCCGCGGGAAAGAAACCGGGGGACACGACAATCGGAGGATTCGTAGTGATCACGAAGAAACACGAGGACTACTCCTACGGACAGAAGATCACTTCGGCGACGGGGTATGTTGTGTACCCGCACGACATCAAGTCGTATTCAAGCTACCGCAATCCGCTTGGCCATCCGGGGCTGAACCGGCCATTCATCAGTGATCTGACGAGTTACGGCGCGCTGCGGAAGGCGGTTGACGAGGTTGTTCAGGTGGTTCAAACGGCGAAGCAAAAGTAGCGGAGCGAGCGGGCGAGGCGCGAGGCGGCCATGAGCGCCGTCATGGCGCGTGCCTTCCAACGTGCGGACCGGCCCGAAGTTGTTATGCTCGACGCTATTGGCGGGCAAAACGAGCGGCCGGGATTCGGAGATGCGCTGGCGTCCGCCGGAGGGAAGGACAGGCGAGACGATCCATGAAGAGCCACAAGAGACGGAGCGTCGAGATGGATCTCGATGCGCTAATCGACGAGATTACAATAGACGCATACGGAGAAGAGGAGCAACTTTGGGCTTTCCGGCAGGTCTTCGAGGATAAAGTGGCGGTTCCTTGTGAGGCTACGCTGATTGGAGAACCGGTTCAGGTATTGCAGTTCGACTATGACGGGAACGAGCGGCGCGGGCTCACGGCGGCTTGCCGGCGGGCTGACGGCATGGAGTATATTGTAGCGGCCAGTGAAGTGGTGATTCCCGCAAGGGCGCAAGGCGGGCGCTACCTGGCCGCCTATCGCCAATGGATGGGTCTCACGCCATTCCCACCCGAGGCGCGGCGCAAGGTGAGGAGGACGCCACCGGCGGAGGCGGCGCCTGACCTTGGTGACACCGTGGAGTTGGTGATTTTGTCAGTGAAACAGACCGTGACGCGCTGCCGATTGGCCGGCGGCAACGAACAGATCACGCTCCGCACTGGCCGCCTGTGGAATGCAGTGCCCGGGGAGATCGCTGTCGTGAGACCCGCGAAGCGATGGACTTATGGAAGACAGGCTTATCTCTCCGGCACAATCGAGTCGACGCGGCTCGACACGAAGGCGCTGGGCCTGACCCCGCTGAGGCTTGAGGATTCGGGCGTGTGGGATCCGGCGAAGCACTACTGGGGCGAGGAGGACGATCCCATAGGGGAATGGGCGAAGCCGATCATCGCCCGTGGTCCACGGCCCCAATTCGAGATGGAACAGGTTCTGCCTGGCGAGGATCCCGAGGATCCGTTCTCTGACCCAATCATCGAATCCACTGAACGGAAGGCAGCGGGCGATTCGCGCGGCGCCCGCAAGATTCTGATGGATCTCTGCCAGGCGGATCTTCGCTGCCTGGACGCTCACGCGCATCTCGGCCATCTGCTTTTCGACGGCCGGCCGGAAGACGCCATTCGGCACTACGAGGTAGGGGTCCGCATCGGGGAGTTGTCGCTCGGCGAGGACTTCGACGGCTTGCTGCCGTGGGGCCTGATCGACAATCGTCCGTTCCTCCGTTCGATGAGCGGATTCGGACTGTGCCTGTGGCGTTTGGGCCAGTTCGGCGAGGCCGCGGCGGTATTCGATCGCCTGCTGTGGCTGAACCCGACGGACAACCAGGGCGCGCGGTTCCTTCTCGACGATGTGAGAGTTGGGGCGTCATGGGAAGATAGCCAGGAGAGTTGGACATGAGACGCTACGTCGACGACCTGGGAATCGAAACACTCGAAACGGCGCTGTTCAACAGCAGAGTGGACAGACTGCGGCAACTCGCGGCGCTCACGGGTGAAAAGGCGCCGTCCAGGAAGGCAGAGATAATCGACCTGATCATCGGCCATCTGCGGGGAGACCGATTGCGCAGAGTGTGGGAAGGACTGGACGAGTTGCAGAAGGCGGCTGTGGCCGAGGTGGTACACGGCTACTCGGCGCGGTTCGACGCCGGGCAGTTTCGCGCCAAGTACGGACGAGAACCGGATTGGGGAAAGCGAAACACTTACGGTAGTACAGTAGCACCTTCGCCGCTGCAGTTCTTCTTCCACGAGAACGTGATGCCTGACGATCTTAGGGCGCGGCTCGAAGAGTTCGTGCCTGCGCCCCGCCGGGCGGGGGTGACCACGCTCGACCGGCTTCCGGACACATATCCGCGCCCGTTTGAGCGATGGAATGCCGAGCAGCGAACCACCGAGAAGGGAACCGATCCCGTGCCGCTCACCGTCCATGAGGGCGAACCGGCGGCCCAGCGCGAATTATTTTCGGTGTTGCGCCTGGTGGACTCGGGGAAGGTGATGGTCAGCAGCAAGACGGGCAGGGCCTCGGCATCCACGGTGGAAGCGGTCACGGCGATTCTGGAGGGTGGGGATTACTACCCGCGCGTGCCGGCTAAAAGCAAGTGGCATGACGAGAATGCCGGACCGATCCGGGCGTTCGCCTGGCCGGTGCTGATTCAGGCCGGGGGGCTGGCGCAGTTGTCAGGAACGAGATTACAGCTAACGAAGGCGGGCCGGAAGGCGCTTTCCACGCCGGCCGCGGCGACGATCCGGACGTTGTGGAAAAAGTGGTTGACAACGACGAAGTTCGACGAACTGACGCGCATCGAGTGTGTGAAAGGGCAAACTGGCAAAGGCAAACGCTGGCTCACGGCCCTCGCATCGCGACGGGAAGCGATCGCCGTCAGCCTTGCCGAATGCCCGCCCGGCAGGTGGGTTCAAACCGATGAGTTTCTCCGATACATGAAAGCCTCCGGCAACGACTTCGAGGTCACGCGCAATGGCTGGCACCTCTACCTCAGCGACCCGCAATATGGCTCTTTCGGCTACGACGGCTGCGCTCCGATCCTCAACACTCGCTATGTGTTCGCTTTGCTTCTGGAGTACGCCACAACGCTCGGCATCATCGATGCCGCGCTCATTCCACCCGCCGGCGCACGGCGCGACTATCGGAAGATGTGGGGAACCGATGACCTCCCGTTCTTCAGCCGCTACGACGGGTTGATGTATTTTCGAGTGACGCAACTCGGCGCCTGGTGCCTGGGCGCGCGGTCGGAGTACAAGCCGGAGCCCATGGAGGTGAAGCCGGTTCTTAAGGTAATGCCAAACCTTGATATTGCGGCAGCGAGCCCGGAATTGGAAGCGAGCGACCGGCTGGCCCTGGATACCTATGCCGTCCCGGTTTCGGATTTCGTTTGGCGGCTTGAGGCCGGCAAGCTGTTGGCCGCCGTTGAGCAGGGAAGACCGGTGGAGGAACTGCGGGAGTTTCTCTTGGCGCGAAGCGGCGCTCCAATTCCGGATACAGTGTCGCGCCTGATCGAGGATGTTGCGGAACGATCCACGAAGCTGCGGGACCAGGGCCTGGGGCGGTTGGTGGAATGCGCCGACGCGGCGCTGGCGGCGCTGATCGCGAACGATGCCAGGACCGGCAAGCATTGTATGAGGGCCGGGGAGCGGCACCTCGTGATTCCGGCCGCTTCAGAGGCCGCGTTCCGGCGGGCGTTGCGGGCGGCCGGCTACCTGGTCTCTCCCGAGGCGGCCCCGCGGGCGGCCCGGGCGTAGCGGATGGAACCCAGGCCAGACAACGCGCTCATCGTGCAGAGCGATTCGAGCGTGCTGTTGGACACACATGCGCCACGGGCCGGCGAAGCAAGGAGCGCGTTGGCTCCCTTTGCCGAGCTTATCAAGAGCCCGGAACACTTCCACACCTATCGCGTGACGCCGCTCTCGATCTGGAACGCGCGCGCGGCCGGCTTCTCCGCCGAACAGATGGTGGAGGCGCTGCGCGAACATGCCCGCTATGCAGTGCCGCCGAGCGTGGAGCAGGAGATTGTCGAACTGGCGACACGGTATGGGCGCGTCGTGATCACGCGCGATGGGGGCCGCCTGCGCTGTACGTGCTCCGACGAAGCCACGGCGGAACGTCTTTTCCGTGACCGCGGAGCGGGGCCATTTCTCGCGGAGCGCGTGGACGGGGTCAGCTTTTGCATCGACTTGGCAGAGCGCGGAGTGGTGAAACAGGCGCTCATTGCGGCTGGTTTTCCGGCGGAGGATCTGGCGGGCTATGCCCCGGGCGAACCGTTCCCAATCAGGCTACGGGAAGGAGCAGGATTCACGGTTCGCGACTACCAGCGCGAAGCCGCCGACGCCTTTTACTTGTCCGGATCCGAGCGGGGCGGCAGCGGAGTTGTAGTGCTCCCCTGCGGCTCCGGAAAAACTATCGTGGGACTAGCGGCGATGGAGTTGGTGGGGCAGACGGCGCTGGTGCTGACGACGAGCGGGAGCGCGGTCCAGCAGTGGCGTCGGGAACTGCTGGATAAGACCATGGTGCATCCGCGAGATGTCGCCGAGTATACGGGCCAACGGAAGGAGACCGGACCCGTGACCTTGGCAACCTACCAGATCCTGACATGGCGGGCTGGCCGCGACAGCGAGTTTCCACACTTGGAGCTGTTTAAGGCGCGTTCATGGGGGTTGATCATCTATGATGAGGTACATTTGCTACCGGCGCCGGTGTTTCGGGCGACGGCGGAACTGCAGGCGCGGCGGCGCCTGGGCCTGACCGCGACGCTCGTACGGGAAGACGGCCGCGAAGGGGACGTATTCGCGCTCATCGGGCCGAAAAAGTTCGATGTGCCGTGGAAGGATCTGGAGCGGCGGGCGTGGATTGCGACGGCGACATGCGTGGAGGAACGCATTCCCATGAGCAACGAGCGGCGAATGGAATATGCTCTTGTGGGACGCCGGTCACAGTTTCGAATTGCCGCCGAGAATCCGGCGAAGATGGACCGGTTGCGGGAACTCCTGGCCGCTCATCCAGATGGGCGGGTTCTGATCATGGGCGGGTATGTGGCGCAGGTAGAATCAATTGCCAAGGAGATTGGCGCGCCGCTAATCACCGGCAAGACACCTCAGGCGGAGCGAGAACTGACCTACGATCGTTTCCGCCGCGGCGAATTGCGCTGCCTGGTGCTTTCCAAGGTGGGAAACTTCGCCATCGACCTGCCAGACGCGGACGTGCTGATACAAGTTTCGGGCGCGTTCGGCTCGCGGCAGGAGGAAGCACAGCGGCTCGGGCGGGTTTTGCGTCCCAAGGTTGGCGGACGCGGTGCACATTTCTACACGTTGGTCTCTCGCGACACGCGCGAGGAGGAGTTCGCTCACCATCGCAAGCTGTTCCTCACCGAGCAAGGGTACTCGTATCAAGTGGTATTAGGGGAGGAACGATAGGGGCCGGAGGATGTTCCGGGTGGATAGGCCGGCAAGAGTGAAGGGGCCTGGGAGAGGTGAAGCGCTACGCTGAATGCGGAAATTCGCCGACGGTTAGATCCTCCGTCACTCGGTCCGGGCCCCTCATGAGATCGTCCGCGCGACCTGCAACCGTGGAAAACCGACTACGATGTTGCGAAATTGGGAAAAGAGGTGACGGTCAGCGAATTTCTGGAGCCACCCGCCGGGATCGAACCGGCGACCTGCTGATTACGAAGAATACGCCGTGGTCTCCAAGCCTTCCAGGGGCTCCATACTGCTTGCTTGGTTTTCAACAACTTGGGGAATCTGCTTCCGCTCAAATCAGGAACCTTAGGTAGCCCAACGGGATAGGGTTTTGACACAGTTCTGGCACAGCTCGCCGGGCACAATGTCTTGTCATTATCGTTCCATTATGGAACTATATTGACAGGAGTGTTCCGGTGCCTCACTCGCGCTTTGACGAACTCGCAACCCTTGCCGAAGAGAACGACGGATTGATAACCTCCTCGCAGGCACGTCAAGCCGGCATTGCGGATTCCGTGCTGGCTCGCATGGTCCAGCGCGGGAGACTCGAAAGAGTCGCCCGCGGCGTGTACAGGATGCCGTACTTCTCGCAAGACCGGTTCTCCCAGTACCGCGAAGCCGTCCTGTGGGCACAAGCGAGCCGCGGTCCCGGAACCGTCGCTCTGTCGCACGAGACCGCCCTCGTTGTGTACGGCTTCTCCGATGCAAACCCGGCTTCGGTGCACCTGACGGTGCCGAAGCAGGCTCGCCTCCGTCGAGAACGGCCAAAAGGCATCGTCCTGCACCCGGGAGTCCTCGGAGCAAGCGACATCCAAACGATCGAGGGATTGCCCGTTACGACGGTGTCGAAGACGGTGGCAGATCTGGTCGAGGCCGGCGCACGCGCAGACATCGTCCGACAGTCAATTCTTGAGGCGAAACGCGAGGGCTTCATCGAGGAATCCGAGGCACGCCGGCTCAGGCGCTTGCTGGATGTTGGCAAAGAGTTCCAGAGAGACGGCGAGGCGCGATGAGAACGCGTCCGGAACGACTGGAAAAGGCGCTTGCGCGTGTCGCACGCCAACAGGGCATCGATCAGGAACGCCTGCGCCGCTGGGTGTCGTTCCTTGCTCTGTGTGGGGTATTGGAACGGGCGGTCGCGGAAGGCGTCATCGGATCGTACTATCTGAAAGGTGGCGTTGCGATGGAGCTACGCTTTGCACAGCTCGCTCGTGCGACCAAAGACCTGGATCTGGCCCTCGCCGGCGATCGGAGACAGCGGCTGCAAAGTCTGTCAGACTCTATCCGTCTCGGCTTTGACCTGTTCACCTTTCGTCTGAAGTCGTCGGTGCGAGAGATGGAGCAAGCCGACACGGTTCGTGTCGAGGTGGCCATTCAATACCGGACTCGGTCGTGGCAGACGGTCGAGGTCGACCTCGGCCCCACCAGCCAGGCCGGCGTCGACCTCGTTCCTCCAAAACTCAGGGGCCTGGTGGAGTTGGGCGTTCCTGTGACATCACCAGTCCGATGCATCCACCTCGCGGATCAGATCGCACAAAAGATTCATGCGTGCACCGGCCCGTTCGCGGCAGGCCGAGCGCGCGATGTCCTTGATATCCTGCTAATCGAGGACCTCGGTCAGCTTGATCCCGATCAGGTGAAGGAAGCTGTGAGGCGCGTGTTTGAAGAGAGGGCAACCCACGATCTTCCCGCCGCGTTCGGCCTTCCAAGTGAATGGCATGCAGAGCTCGAATCCCTCGCCACTAACTTGTCGCTGCCCTCCCGAACTATCGGCGACATCGAACAGCGCTTCCGGAGGCTGCTCGGGAGACTGCGATAGCAGCAAGCTGCCGACGCTATGATAGGCGTAAGTCAGGATGGAAACCGTCGACTGCCGGTCCTCACCGGAGGTCAAGATCGCGCTGTTTCGTTCGCTCTTCCGAGGACGCGATGACGTCTATCC
Organism: uncultured Solibacteraceae bacterium; assembly: GCA_964468205.1. Taxonomy (GTDB): domain Bacteria; phylum Acidobacteriota; class Terriglobia; order Bryobacterales; family Bryobacteraceae; genus CAWELS01. The sequence goes on from CAYXVG010000069.1 coordinate 26,266, forward strand.
GCGCCGCTTCGAGAGCCGCCGACCAGGGAAATCCGGATATGCTCCCGCCTGCGCGAACGAGTGGGTCCGCGGCATCTGCGAGAAGCCACGAATCAAGTGCACGGACTGCCCCCACCGCCGCTTTCTGTCCGTTACGGAAGACGTAATTCGGTGGCACCTGTCGGGCCGTGACGACACCGGACAACCATTCGTGGCGGGCGTGTACCCGATGCTCCAGGACGAGACGTGTTTCCTCTTAGCCGCTGACTTCGACAAGGACGGCTGGCGCGAAGACGCGTCTGCTTTTGTCGAAACCTGCCGCCATTTGAATCTGCCGTGCGCATTGGAACGATCGCGCTCGGGACGTGGCGCGCATGCGTGGTTCTTCTTCGAAGAGCCGGTTCCGGCCGCGCTGGCACGCAAGCTCGGCTCGCTGCTTCTTACGGAGACGATGGAGCGCCGGCCTGACCTCGGCCTTGATTCCTACGACCGCTTCTTTCCGAACCAGGACACGCTGCCCCAGGGAGGTTTCGGCAACCTGATCGCACTGCCGCTGCAGAAGGAGCCGCGTGAGCGGGGCAACAGCGTTTTCCTTGACGACGAGTTGAAGCCGCACCCGGATCAATGGGCGTTTCTCGCTTCGGTTGAGAAGATCGGCCGCTCGCGAATCGAAGAACTGGTTTGTGATGCGGAACGCCGGGGGCATGTCGTTGGCGTTCGGTTTCCGGTCACCGAAGAAGATGAGCCGGAGCCCTGGACGACGCTGCCGTCGCGGCGCCGGAAACAGTCGCCGGTTACCGGCGAGTTGCCTCGCAGCCTCGAACTCGTGTTGGGAAACGAGATCTACGTGTCCAGAGAGGGCCTGCCGCCATCCCTGCGAAATCGCCTGCTCCGCGTCGCAGCCTTTCAGAACCCCGAGTTCTACAAGGCGCAGGCGATGCGCCTGCCCACGTATGGCAAGCCGCGAATCATTGCCTGCGCCGAAGAGCACTCGCATCACATCGGCCTTCCCCGGGGTTGCCTGGATGATGTACGGCAGTTACTGGCCGACTTGAAAATCAAATTGATCGTGCGGGACGAGCGCAACCCGGGGCGCCGCTTCGAGCTCACCTTTGCCGGAGAACTGCGCCCGGAACAGCAGGCGGCGGCAGAGGCGATGCTCGCACACGAGACAGGAATATTGGCCGCGACCCCGGCCTTCGGAAAGACTGTGATCGCGGCATGGCTGATCGCGCGGCGCGGGGTGAATACGCTGGTGCTCGTTCACCGGCGCCAACTGCTGGAACAGTGGATCGAGCGATTGTCGACATTTCTAGACATTCCGCCCGCGGCCATCGGGCGAATCGGCGGCGGGCGCCGCAAGCCAGGCGGGCTGGTTGATGTCGCATTGATTCAGAGCCTCGTGCGCAAGGGAGTTGTGGATGACCAAGTTGGCGAATATGGACATCTCATTGTTGACGAGTGCCACCATTTGTCCGCCCACAGCTTCGAACAGGTCGCCCGGCGCGCCCAGGCGAGGTTCGTTGCCGGGTTATCGGCGACAGTCACGCGCAAGGACGGACATCACCCCATCATCTTCATGCAGTGCGGCCCGATACGTTATCGCGTGAACGCGAAAGCACAGGCGGTCCTGAGGCCGTTCGACCACACTGTGATCGTTCGCCCCACGGGTTTTCGCTCGAACCGCGATCCGGAACAGGATAGGCGGACCGAATTTCACTCGCTGTATAAGGAGTTGGTCGGAGACGAGAGACGGAACCATCGCATCTCGGAGGACGTGATTCAGGCCGTCCGCGAAGGGCGTTCGCCGCTCGTGCTGACGGAGCGCAATGAGCATTTGGATGCGCTCGAGGCACAGCTTTCCGGTTGTGTCCGCCACCTCGTTGTGCTTCGGGGAGGCATGGGGAGGAAGGAGACCGAGGCCGTTGCGGAGCGGCTGGCGTGTATTCCACGCGATGAGGAGCGAGTCCTCCTCGCAACCGGCAAGTACATCGGCGAAGGTTTCGACGATCCACGTCTCGACACGCTGTTCGTAACCCTGCCGGTATCGTGGCGTGGGACAGTGGCTCAATATGCGGGGAGACTGCACCGGCTCTACGACGGAAAGCGCGAGGTGCGGATATACGACTACGCGGATCTCGACGTGCCGATGCTGGCGCGGATGTTCGATCGCCGCTGCCGCGGATACGAAGCCGTCGGCTATACCATCGTCCTGCCCGCGGGCGCGATTCCAGGATGGCCTGCCGACGTTCCGCTGCCTGCCGAACCCGCGTGGAAACACGACTACTCTGCCAGTGTGCGCAGGCTTGTCAGGGACGGCGCCGACTCGCTACTGGCGACCCTTTTCGTTGACGCGGCGCGGCCACTCTCTCCCGATGTGGAGGGTGTGGAGCGCGCGCGCAGCGCGACCGAGGCGTTCCTTTACCGGCGGCTTCAGACGCTGGCTGGCACCGCAGGCCGTTTTCGATTGAACGCGGGACTGCCGATTCCATTTGACGGATTTAGCGGCATGGAGGTCGATTTGCTGTGCGCCGACTCACGCTTGGTTGTCGAACTCGATGGTGCGCAGCACCTCGCCGACCCTGTTGCCTACCGCCGCGACCGGCGCAAGGACCAACTGTTGCAGGAGAACGGTTATTTCGTTCTGCGCTTCCTGGCGGAGGATGTCTCGAAGGATCTCAGCGCCGTTCTCGATGGGATCCTGCGTGCGCTCGCGAATCGCCGGCAGCTCATTTCATTGAATCCGCCTGCGACTTCATGAAAGAAATCTTGAGGGCCCTGTCCCGTCCACCCGAACACTTGCGTTCGTACGTCCCTATCCACCATCCAGTCGAGGCATCTTCGAACTCGAACGGTGCGCGATTCGGGCTGTTGCCGGAGCCACAAGCGGCCGCAACGTATCGAGAAGAAATGGAGCGGGAAACCGCCTCGAACCTGCGTCGTCCGGACCGAGAAGCTGACATTCAGTCAGCAGGTCCCGATCTGCTGGACCTGGCGCCAATCGCGGCAAGCCGTTCTTTCGCGTGCATTTGGAGAAGCCCAGGACTGAGTTTCAAATCGTGCCGGGCAAGGGACGTTGGATGAGCTCACCCAATACTCTCTCGCAGGCAAGCTGCACTACACCAATCGGTTGCAGGACCGGCTGGGTTTTGGCACAGCCGACTCTCCTCGCTGGAGTTTTGGCGCAGGTGACAAAACAAAAGCCGGTCTCTCGAACGGAGCCGACTGTTCAAATGTCAATTTTTCAATGATTTTACTGGAGCCACCCGCCGGGATCGAACCGGCGACCTGCTGATTACGAATCGTGGCACTCGGGTTACTGTTGGGTACTGTGGAGTACCATATCCTGCTGAAAATGCTGCCACTTAGCCCTTGCGCGAGTGCCGCGGACTACCGCCGATTACCGTGGGGATTCATCTGTTGTCCCCAAAGAATCCCCCAAAGTCAACCCCCTCTGTCCGGGGGCGCCTGCATCATCTCTCTTCCGATTTCGAGGGCGCTGTGGTACTGCATCCCCCCCATGATCAGATCCTGAACCACGTCCGCTACGAGTTCCTGTCTGTCGATCAGGACGTCCCTCAGTTCCCCGGACTTCTTCAGATTCTCGACCATTTGCGGGTTCTGTCGCTCCCACATCCCGAGAATCTCCAGACCTGCTCCGGTCAGGCTTCTTTTCTCCTCGGACATCTTCGGCCTCCGGCTCCAGTGTACGCCTGAGGAGGTGCACCCGGCGCGGTCAGTCCGGGGCGTCGTGCCATTCCGAAGGCTGCCTGACCCATCCAGCATCCCAGCCCCAGCGACATCGAAGGAAAGCCACCGCAAGCCCCTGAGTCGTCAATGGTCAGCCGAACGCCAGGAAGGGCCGTTTCCGCGCGAAATTCGGGCCAATGCTGGGCTGTCATGGAACGTGCTCACCCGAAACCCAAAATCCGCAGCGGTCGCGCGATCCCGCGGGAAATGGAGTGCGGCCACGCTCACCGTGTCGGCTTTCCAGTACCGGATGTGAACGCAGTCACGGCGAGGGTTGGCGGGGCGGAGGGGTTCTGGTGGTGGGCGAGCCCGCCACTGGCGCCGGCCTTGGGGGGATGGACTGACGCGCCGGGGACGGGTCCCCGGGCGACACCCCCCGGGTACCCTAAATCGGTAGGAGTCCCAAATCACCCGTATAGGGGTATGGCGCTCATTACGCACACGC
>CAYXVG010000070.1:0-28894 GCA_964468205.1 uncultured Solibacteraceae bacterium
ACTCCCCCCGAACTCCCGAACTCCCCCGAACTCCCCGAACTCCCCGAACTCCCGAACTCCCCCGAACTCCCCGAACTCCGCGAACTCCGCCGAACTCCCCCGAACTCCCCCCGCCGAACTCCGCGAACTCCCGGCGGTGGGGCGGGGGCGGAGCGGCTGCGATAAGCTGGGGCTAGTGGCGGAGCGAGACGAGCCGGGGAGCGGACTGCCGAGCAAGCGGCAGGTGATTCACGCAGTGGTGTTCAACCTGGTGATGCTGACGGAACTGGCGGCGGCTCTGTTTCTGGCGGACCGGTTCCGGGAACGCTTCGACTTCACGCTGGTTTTCGTGCTGGTGTTTTTTGGGGCGCTGATTCCGACGATTTTCATTTCGCGGCAGATTATGAAGCGCGTGATGGGGGGGTGAGGGAGAGGCGGGGATCTATACTCGGATGTAGTTGATGCTTTCCTGGCTGTTCGGCAAGAAAAAGAAGGAAGAGGCGGAGGCGCCGGTGGTGGTGGCGACGGCCACGACGGCCGAGCGGGTGCGGGAGAAGTATCTCAATTTCCGGGAACTGCTGACGCTCAATACGGAGTGCCTCGAGGTGATTGTCGGGCTGCAGGAAGACCTGACGTACATTCCGCCGAAGCGTGACGTGGTGGAAGGGCGGGTGGCGCTGATCTTCGAGAAGGCGCGGGAGATTGTGGGAGCGCTGAACCGGCTGACGGGGTTTCATCACGCGAAGCTCTACGAGGCGCTCGACGAGCAGCAGGACGAGGTGGAGCGCTATATCGCCGCGTTGCAGGAGTTCGGCCGGAAGCGCCTGGCGGCGTGGATGTACGAGATCGGCGTGGAGGACACCGAGGAAGCGGGGGGCAAGGCGGCGGCGCTGGGCGAGGTGAAGCGGAAACTGGGGCTGCCGGCGCCGGACGGTTTCGTGATGACTACGGAGGCGTACCAGCGGTTTTGCGGGCTGCCGAATTGGGTGAAGATCCGCGATGCGATTCACGAGATCGATTCGACGGACATCGAGGCGATCCGCGAGAGTTCGGAGATTCTGCGCGAGATGGTGATGGACACCGAGCTGCCGCGGGCGGTGGAGGTGGCGTTGACGGACCGGGCGAAGGCGCTGGAGACGGACCGGCTGGCGGTGAGGTCGAGCGCGGTGGGAGAGGGGGCGGAGGGCGGCCCGCGGACGATGGCGGGGCAGTTTCTGAGTTTAATCAACGTGCCGCGGAAGGACGTGGTGGACGCCTACAAGCAGGTGATCGCGAGCCGCTTCAGCGAGCGGGCGCTGGCCTACCGGCTGTCAAGCGGCCTGCTCGAGGTGGATACGCCGCTCGCGGTGCTGGTGCTGCCGGTGATCGACGCGGAGGCGTCCGGCATTATGTACACGCGCGACCCGGCGAATCCGAGGAGCAAGGAACTGTGGATTACGGGGACGCGGGGCTTCGGGGTGGACATCGCGGGGGGCGGGACGCCGGCCGATCTGTTCGTGATGGAGCGGGGGCGGCGGCACGAGTTGGTGGAGGTGCATATCGCGCCGAAGCACGATGAGATGGTGGTGAGCCCGGAGGGCGGGCTGGAGCATCACGCGCTGAGCGAGGCGGAGTCAAAGGCGCCGAGCCTGGACGAGGAGGCGCTGAAGCGGTTGGCCGATTACGGGGTGAAGCTGGAGAGCTATTTCCATTGCCCGCAGGATGTGGAGTGGGCGATTGATCCGGTTGGGCAGGTGTGGATCCTGCAGACGCGCCCGCTGGCGATTGTGGAGGCGGGGCGGGGGAGGTCCGCGTCAAAGACGAATGCGGAGCCGGTGGTTTCGGGCGGGCGGACAGTGTACCCAGGACATACGTCCGGACGGGTTCACATTGTGGAAGATGTCCGCCATCTTGGCAATCCGCCGGAGGGAGCCATTGTGTTCCTCCGGAGGTCGTCGCCGGAGATCGCGCAGATACTGCCGCGGATCGGCGGGTTGGTGGCGGAGTGGGGGAACGTGGCCGGACACGCGGCGGCGCTGCTGCGGGAGTTCCGGATACCGTCAGTGTTCTTGATGGAGGGAGCGCTGGAGCGGGTGACCGAGGGGGAGACGGTGAGCCTGGACTCGGTGCGGGCGGAGGTTTACAAGGGGCGGATGTGGCAGCGGTCGTCCGGCGAGATCGTGGAGAGCGTGGCGCAGCAGACGACGGCGAGCGATCCGATCAGCCGGAACATTCTGACGCTCAATTTGCTGGATCCGTCGTCGAACGAGTTCCGGCCGTCGGGCTGCCGGTCGACGCATGACGTGCTGCGGTACTGCCATGAGAAGTCCGTGGAGGCGATGTTCACGGTGAATGACATCGAGCTGGATCACGGGCAGCACACGGCAAAGGACTTGAAGACGGAGTTGCCGCTGAACCTGAGCGTGCTGGATTTGGGGGGCGGCGTGGAGGCGGAGGATCCGGAGGGGCGGGAGGTGCGGCCGGAGGAGATCGTGTCGCTACCGTTTCGGGCGTTGTGGCGCGGGATCTCGCATACGGACGTGAGCTGGAAGCGGGACATGCCGGCCTCGCTGAGCGATCTGGCGTCGGTGATGGCGAGTTCGCTCAAACCGCGGGATTACGCGGCGCGGCCACTGGGGCGGAAGAGCTACCTGCTGGTGGCGGAGGAATACATCAACCTGAACGCGCGGGTGGCGTATCATTTCACGCTGGTGGACGCGAGCCTTACGGAGATCGCGAGCAAGAATTACGTTGCGTTCCGGTTCGCGGGTGGCGGGGCGACGCCGTTCCGGCGGAACCTGCGGGCGATGTTCGTCGAGGAGGTGCTGACGAAGCACAATTTCCTGGTGGACCGCCGGGGGGATCTGGTGAACGCATGGTTGAAGAAGGCTCCGGCGACGGAGACGTTCGAGGCGCTGGAGATGATGGGGAGGCTGCTGGCCTGCACGAGCCAACTGGACATGTACATGACGAGCAAGAAGGTGATGCGGTGGTACGTGCGCCAGTTTCTGACCGGCAACTATTTGTTCCGGCGGCCGGATGAGACAGTTGCAGAGGCGGAGGAGCAGGCGCTTTGAGCGCGCCAGGACTGACGATCGCGGGGCTGGGCGGGGATTCCGGGAAGACGCTGGTATCGCTGGGCATCCTGCTGCTGGCGAAGCGGCGGGGGCTGGAGGTGCGGGGGTTCAAGAAGGGTCCGGACTATATTGACGCGGCGTGGCTGCGGTGGGCGTCGGGGCATCCGGCGCGGAACCTGGACACTTACCTGATGGGATTCGAGAAGCCGGCGGCGGCGTACCTGCGGCACGCGGCGCGGGACGGGTTGAACGTGATCGAGGGGAATCGCGGTCTGTTCGACGGCGCGGATCCGGAGGGCACGCATTCGACGGCGGAACTGGCGAAGACGCTGCGCTCGCCGGTGATTCTGGTGATTACGGCGACGAAGGTGACGCGGACGGCGGCGGCGTTCGTGGTGGGCTGCCAGTATCTGGATCCGAAGCTGCGGATCGCCGGAGTGGTGCTCAACAAGGTGGCGACGGCGCGGCAGGAGAGGGTGCTACGGGAGGCGATCGAGTCGGCGGCGGGGACGCCGGTGGTGGGGGCGTTGCCGCGGGCGAAGGGCGATACGCTGTTGCCGGGGAGGCACCTGGGGCTGGTGACGCCGGAGGAGCATCCGCGGATCGGCGAGGTGCGGGAGAACGTACTGGAGCTGGTGGAGGGGAATCTGGATTTCGATGCGCTGGTGGATATCGCGCTGTCGGCGCCGGCTTTGCCGCCGATCCGCGAGGGAGAGGCGGGGGGCGTAGCGGGCGGGGAGAGAGCGGTGCGGATCGCGTACCTGTCGGATTCGGCATTCACTTTCTACTACCCGGAAAATCTGGAAGCGCTGGAGGCGGGCGGGGCGAGGCTCGAGCCGGTTTCGGCGCTGGCTTCGGCGGGGCTGCCGGAGGGGATTGACGGGCTGTACATCGGCGGGGGATTTCCGGAGACGCACGGGGCAAGGCTGGCGGAGAACCGCGGGTTTCTGCGGTCAGTCCGGGAGCGGGCGGAGGCGGGATTGGCGGTGTACGCGGAGTGCGGCGGGTTGATGCTGCTTTCGCGCGCGCTGCACTGGAACGGGGAGCGGCACGAGATGGCGGGTGCGTTGCCGTTCGAGGTGGAAGTGCGGCGGCGGCCGCAGGGGCACGGATACGCGGATCTGACGGTGGACACGGCGAATCCGTTTTTCGCGGCGGGGACGGCGCTGCGGGGCCACGAGTTTCACTACTCGCGGGTGATACCGGAGGGGGAGCTGCCGCCGACGGCATGCGCGGTGACGCGGGGCACGGGGTGCTACAGGAAGCGCGATGGGGTGGTGGTGGGGAATGTCTGGGCTTCGTACACACACCTCCACGCGACGGCGACGCCGGAGTGGGTGGGCGGGTTCTTAGCGGCGGCGCGGCGCGGGCGGCCGCGTTAGGGCCGGGACCTACTCTTTCAGTTTGCGCAGAGCGCCCGCGTGGCCGGGGTTGAGCTTCAGGGCGGCTTCGAACTCCTTCTTAGCGGCGGCGGGTTTGCCGAGACCTTCCTGGCCGAGACCGATTAAGTAGTGGGCCTGGGCGAGGCGGGTTTCCTGGCCGCCGCGTTCGCCGAATTTGGCGTAGTAGTCGGCCTCTCCGCCGGATTCCAGGGTGCGGGAGCCGATGCCGATTAGCTGGGAGAAGACGGAGGCGGCTTCGCTCTTCTGGCCGAGCTCGGAGAGGGCGAGTCCTTTGTAGTAGAGGACAGTGGCGGCGTCGTTGAGGTTGGCCTCGCTGCTGAGAAAGGCGTCTTCGGCCTCGGCGACGGTCTTCTCGAAGTACTGGCGGGCGCTTGATTCCTCGCCGAGGGCCTGGTGGGCGCGGCCGATGTGGTAGAAGGGCCAGGCGTGGAGGCCGTCGCGGTAGCCTTTGGCGGCTTCGAGGCCGGGCGGGAATTCGAGAGCGGCTTTGTAGTCCGCGAGGGCTCCCTGATAGTCTTTGGCGGCGAAACGCTCGTGGCCGCGGCGGATATGGGCTTCCATAAAGGAGGAGTGGACCGAGCCGACGCCTTCCCATTTGCGGAAGTGGCGGCCGGAGAGGAGTTTCAGGGCTTCGCCGTAGCCGCCGGTTTCGACAAGCAGGGCGATTTGGCGGGAGAGGGCGTCGTCTCGTTCCGCAACAACTTCCTGGTGGCGCTCGAAGGCCTGGAGGCGCTCTTCGGGGGAGCGGCCGGCGCGCTCGTAGAGCTCGTCGAGCTCGAAGAGAACGCGGGCGTCGGGCTTGACGCCGATCGATTTTTCGAGGGAGGCGATGGCTTTGGCGGTATCGCCGCCGGACAGGACGATGGCGAGGCCGCGGTTGCGGTGGGCAAGGGCGAAGTTCGGATCGAGCGAGATGGATTTGGCGAAGGCTTCGGCGGCGGCGGCCGGCTGGCGGTCAACGAGGAGGTTTCCGAGGTAGTAGGGGGCGCGGGCGTCAGAGGGATTAACCTCCATGGCGCGGCGGAGGACGTGGATCGCCTCGAGGCGGAATGGGAAGCAGTAGCCGGGCGGCGCGGCGGCGGCCTGCCGGTAGGAGGCCTTGGCGGACTCGGGTTTGCCGAGCTGCTCGAGGTAATAGCCGCGGAAGTAGTAGATCATCGGGTAGTCAGGCGCGGCGCAGTTCTCGGCGCAGCGGTCGAGGACATTGACGGCCTTCTGCCAGAAGCCGGCGGATGCGTAGTCAGAGGCGAGTTCGAGGTTGGTTTGGACTTCGCCGCGGGACATTTTCTCAAGGGCGGCGAGCATGATATCGGCTTCCCAGGTGCGGCCGTTTTCGAGCATGACGCTATAGAGCTCGGCGGCGGCGAAGGCGCTGAGTGGGTCGATGTGGGAAGCTTTTTCGGCTGTTTCGCGGGCTTCGTCGAAGCGGCCGAGGCGGCGCAGGATGGCGGCGCGGAGGACGAGGCCGCGGGTGTTGCGGGCGTTGGTGGCGAGCGAGCGTTCGATGTAGCCGAGGGCGGCTTCGAAGTCGTTCTCGCGGCCGGCGAGTTCGGCGAGTTGCATGTAGGAGGCGGAGGTCCAGGCATAGCTCCAGGCGGCGCGTTCGAAGGAGTCTTCGGCTTCGTCGAAGCGGCCCTGGGCACGGAGGGCGACGCCGAGGAAGTAGTCGGCTTCGGTGTCCTTGGGGCGGGTGTAGTTGTAGGACGCCCGGGCGACGGCGCGGCGCAAGTGTTCCTCGGCTTCGGCGAACATGCCGCGCTTGAGGTAATTGATGGCGAGCTGTGTGTTTACGCGGTAGTCGTTGGGATCGCGTTTGAGGGCTTCCTCGTAGTAGGGGTAGGGGTCCATCTGCGGGTTGTGGAACTGCTCGAGACGGATGCCGGTGAGGAAGAGTTCCTCGTTGGTTTTGATCTCTTCCGGGGGGGCGGGCGCGGTGGCGCGATCCGGCATGGGCTGGTCTTTGTCGAGCACGACGGGGGTGTAGGAGATGAGAGTTTCGCCGGCGGCGGTGAGGGTGGCGACGAGGTCTTCGGGTTTTATGCCGGAGGGGAGGTTGACGGTGCGGACGAAGGGCTTGCCAGGGGCAATGGAGGTCTTTTCGGAGAGCAGTTCGCGGCCGCCTGCCTGGAGGGTGGCGGTGACGGACGGGTGGTCCGCGGTTGTGTAGAAGCCGAGCTTGGCCTGGCCGTTTTCGACTTCGAGATTGAGGGCGGCCTCAAGGTTGGCGTGGGTGGCGCCGCCGATGTCGCGGAAGGGATACCAGAACTGCTTTGCCTCTTTTACCTCGTAGGGTTGGGCCCAGCTATAGTCGGGCTGATTGTCCGACCAAGCGCCAACCATTAGCTCGAGATAGGGGCCGTCGGTGTCGGTGAGGAGTTCGTCCCACATCTTGCCGCGCGGGTCGGAGCCCCAGGTGAAGAACTTCTTGCCGATGACGATGTTGTGATCGGCGACGTGCATGGTGCCGGCTTCGCGGCCGTGGTCGTAGCCGGCGATGAAGTCGTCAACGTAGTTCCAGGCGAACATGGAGTTGGACTTGGGGTGGTTTTTATACATGCTGACGTCGACGCCGTGGTGGAAGTCGGCGCCGCCGTAGATGGAGTCCGAGATGGGCCATTTGCTGAACTGGACCTTGGAGTGGTGGGTGGCGAACTGGGTGTGGGGCGGGAAGATGACCTGGTAGTCGTCATTGGTGTGAACGGCGACGTTGGCGAAGTAAAGGAGCGAGTGGGGGAGTTCGGTGCGGTTGAAGTACTTGACCTTCGCTTCGAGGTACGAGCGGCCGGGACGGAGGGTGAGGCCGATGATCCACTTGATGCGGTGGCGGCGCTCGATTTCGCCGACCCAGATGGTTTTGCCGCCGTCGGGTTCTTTGGTGACGGTGTAGTCGACCGGCATGAAGGAGCTAGCGCGGTGGTGGTGGGGAATGTTCCATTCGACGCCGCCGGAGATCCAGGCTCCGGTCATGCCGATGAGGGCCGGCTTGACGACGTGCTGGCGGTAGAAGAAGTTGTAGCCGTTGGTTTTGTCGACGGCCTCGAAGATGCGGCCGCCGAGTTCGGGGATGACCATGAGGCGGATGTACTCGTTTTCGAGGTAGACGCCGGTGTAGTCCTTGTCGACCTTCTTGTCAGTGAGGGTGTCGCTGAGGGGGTAGGGATAGATTTCGCCTCGCGCGCCCTGGTAACGGCGTCCGGAATAGAAGATGGGGTTGAGATTGTCGGGGCCGACTTCGTAGGTCGGAAGGGTGATGGTTTCTTCCCAAGCATTAACGGGGGCGTCCGCGGAGGCGAGGGGGAGAGCGAATAAGCAAAGAAGGAGGATGGCGGGGGACAAAGTGTAGCGCATGGCCGTTTCTCGATTGGTAGTTTTCCGCGTGCGGAGCGGAGTTCCGAGCCGTGCCCGGGAGTCCCGCTTCCACGAGGTGTCAACTGCATTCTATAACGAACGGCCGGTGTGAGGGCGGGAGGGGAGCTTCTGGCGTACGGGTCTTGACAGCATCATGAATCATACGTATGATTGAAACATACGTATGACTGATTCAGAAACAAGTCCCGGGGGTAAAGGGACGAAGGAGCGGATTCTCGATGCCGCGGAAGCGTTGTTTGCCGAGCAGGGTATCGGCGCGACGTCGCTGCGGGCGGTAATTGCCAAGGCGGGGGTAAATCTGGCGGCGGTGCACTATCACTTTGGCTCGAAGGAGGAGTTGGTGCGGGCAGTGGTGAGCCGGCGGATCGGGCCGATGAACCGGGAGCGTTTGGAGCTGCTTTCGCGCTATGAGGCGGAGTCGTCCGATGGAGCGGCGCCTCTGGACCGGGTGGTGGATGCTTTTTTGCGGCCCATGATGTCGATGTTCGAGCAGAACAAGGCGGTGGCCAGCAAACTGGTGGGACGGATGCTCGGCGAGCCGGGTTTTCTGGAACATATTGCTCCGACGGAGTTCCGGGAGACGCGGGAGCGCTTTCTGGCGGCTTTCCGACGGGCGGCGCCGCACGTTTCCGAAGAGGAGATGTTCTGGCGGCTGATGTGTTGCGTCGGGGTGACGACGTATTGCATGAGGGTAGCCGATTTCTTGCCTGCGCTGAGCGGAGGCGCGGCAGGGCCGGCGGATATGGAGACGGCGATCGCGCGGGTAGCGGCTTTCCTGGAGGCGGGGATACAGGCGAGGCCGGCGGGAGACTGAGAAATGAAGCGAGCGAATGGAGTTGTGATGGTATTGTGCCTGGCGGCGATTGGCCCGCCGGCGTCCGCGGAGAAGCTGCCGTTGAGCATGCGGCAGGCGGTGGAGATTGCGACCGAGCCGGACGGTGCGGTCCGGGTGCAACTGGCGATGGAGGCGGTGCAACAGGCGGAGGCGCAGCGGCGGCAGGCGCGAGCAGCGCTGCTGCCGAACATCGATGGATCGCTTTCCTGGGAGAACCGGGTGGTGAACCTGGAGGCGTTCGGCGTTAGGTTCGGGGTGGAAGGGACGCCGTTCCAGACGCCGAGCAAGGTGGGTCCGTTTGACGTGGTGGACGCGCGGGCGCAGGGACGGCAGACGGTTTTCAACCTGAGCGCGATTCGCCGGTATCAGGCCGCTTCGGCCGGGGTGGCGGAATCGCAATTGATGGAGGCCGACACGCGTGACAGGGTGGCCGCGCGGGTGGCGAAGGCGTATCTAGCCGCACTGCAAGCCGAGGAGAGGGTGGCGACGGCGGAGGCGAACGTCGCGCTGGCTGAGGAGTTGCTCGAACTGGCCGAGAATCAGAAAGCGGCGGGCACGGGCACGGGCATCGACATTACGCGCGCGCAGGTGCAGCTTTCCAACGAGAGGCAGCTATTGCTGGTGGCGGAGAACGCACGGCGCCGGGCGCATTTGGAGTTGCAGCGGGCGATGGATCTGCGGCTGGACGCGGAGTTGGAGCTGACGGACCGGCTGATCTATCATCCGGTGGACGCTCCGGCGGTGGAGACGGCGGTCGCGACGGCGCTTGGCGGCCGTTCCGACTGGAGGGCGCAGGAGGAGCGGGAGCGGAGGGCCGAGAGGAACCTGAGCGCGGCGAAGTGGGCGCGCCTTCCCGCGGCTTGGTTTTATGGAAATTACGGCGCCATTGGCAGCAGCGCGACAAGCGCGTTTCCGACGCGGACGATCGGGGTCCGGGTGGACGTTCCGGTATTCGATGGCGGCAGGGTGGACGCGCAGCGCGCCGAGGCGGGGGTTGTGATGCGGCAGGAGAAGATCCGCACGGCGGACTTGCGGGCACAAATCGATCTCGAGATCCGCTTGGCGCTCGATATGGTGGAGTCGGCGGCGGAGCGAGTCGGCGTTGCCATGGAGAGCGTGGAGTTGGCGGAGAACGAGTTGGCGCAGGCGCGGCGCCGATTTCAGGCTGGGGTGACAAACAGCATCGAGGTCACGGACGCCCAGAACCGGCTGGCCCGGGCCAGGGATGTGCAGGTGGCGGCGTTGTTCGAACATGAATCGGCCCGGCTGGACCTGGGCGCGGCGATCGGGAAGGTACGGGAGTACATACAGTGAACAATCAGCAGGCAGAATTGGAGAGCCGCGGGCGGGTCGTCCGTCTGGCGGGGCTGGCGGCGGCCGGATTCCTCGCGCTGGCGGCGTGCGGAGACGGGGACCAGGAAGGCGCGATCAAGATCTCGGGCAACATAGAGCTGACCGAGGTGAAGGTGGCGTTCAAAATCTCGGGCCGGCTGATCGAGCGCACGGTGGACGAGGGGGACAGCGTGGAGGCGAACAAGGTGATCGCCCGGCTGGATCCGGAGCAGCTATCGCGGCAGAAGGAGCAAGCGGAGGCAAAGCTGGCGGCGGCGAAGTCCGGGCTGCGGCAGCTACGGACGGCGATCGAGTTTCAGCGGGAGACCATCGCCGGGCAGGTGGCGGAGAGGAAGGCGCAGTTGCGTCAGGCGGAGGCGGCGCTCTCAGAACTGGAGGCCGGGTCCCGGGCGCAGGAGATTGAACAAGCGCGGGCGCGCGTGGCCGAAGCGGAGACGGAATTCGAGCGGGCGCGGGCGGATTGGGAGCGCGCACAGCCGCTGTTCGCGGCCGATGACATTTCGCAGGCGCAGTTTGACAGCTACCGCGCGCGGTACGAGCGCGCGAAGGCTGTTGTGAGCCAGGCGCGCGAACACTTGGCGCTGGTGAAAGAAGGCCCGCGGAAGCAGACGATCGAGCGGGCGCGGGCCGCGGTGCAGCAGGCGAAAGCGTCGGTCCGGCTGGCGGAGGCACAGTGGCTGGAGCTGCGGCGCAAGGAACAGGAACTGGAGACGAGGCAGGCGGAGATCGACGGCGCAAAGGCGCAGGTGGCGCTGATCGAGTCGCAGTTGGACGACACGGTGGCGCGGACGCCGGTGGGCGGCATCGTGCTCTCGAAGTCGGCCGAGCCCGGCGAGATACTGGCGGCCGGTACAACGGTGGTTTCGGTTGGCGACCTGGAGCATCCGTGGCTGCGGGGGTATATCAACGAAACCGACCTCGGGCGGGTGAAGATCGGCTCCCCGGTGGAGGTGACGACGGATACTTATCCGGACAAGGTCTACGAGGGCAGGGTGACGTTTATCGCCTCGGAGGCAGAGTTCACGCCGAAACAGATTCAAACGGAGCAGGAGCGGGTGAAGCTGGTGTACCGGATCAAAGTGGAGGTGGAGAACCCGGACCAGGAGCTGAAGCTGAATATGCCGGCGGACGGGGTGATTTTGGTGGGGGAGAGGGACGGGCTCTAAACCACAGAGAGGCGGAAGAGTTGTGATTTCGATCCGGCGGTTGACGAAGCGGTTTCAAGATGTGGTGGCGGTGGATGGCTTGGAGCTGGAGATTGCCAAGGGTGAGGTGTTCGGGCTGGTTGGTCCGGATGGAGCGGGGAAGACCACGACGCTGCGGATGCTCTGCGGGCTGGTGGATCCGGACGAGGGCGAGGCGGTGATTGCCGGTTACAACGTGCGGGAGAAGCCGGACCAGGTGAAGGATTCGATCGGCTACATGGCGCAGCGGTTCGGCCTCTATCAGGATCTGACCGTAGACGAGAACATGGACTTCTACTCGGACCTTTTCGGCATTCCCCGCAGCGAGCGCACCCGGCTGCTTCCCGAATTGCTGGAGATGACGAGGATGTCGCCGTTCCGGCGCCGGCGGGCCGGGCGGCTTTCGGGCGGAATGAAACAGAAGCTGGCGTTGATGTGCACTTTGCTGCACCGGCCCCAGGTGCTGTTTTTGGACGAGCCGACCAACGGGGTGGATCCGCTCTCGCGGCGGGATTTCTGGGAGATCCTGAAAAAGCTTGTGACCGAGGGGGTAACGGTCCTCCTCACGACGGCATATCTCGACGAGGCGGAGCGGTGCGACCGGGTGGGCATGATGTACGAGGGCCGGCTGATCCGGTGCGCGCCGCCGGAGGAGTTGAAGCGCGAGTTCCGAGAGGGCGGCTTCTCGGTGCGGCGCGTCGGCCAGCGGGAAAGAGTGCGGCCGGAGCATCCGACGCTCGAGGACGCCTTTATCGCTTTCGCCGAAGAACGGGAGGGTAAAGGATGAGCGGCGATGCGGCGGTAGTGCTCGATAACCTGACCAAGCGCTTCGGCGATTTCGTGGCGGTGGACCGGGTGAGCTGCCGGGTGGAGCGGGGCGAGATTTTCGGCTTTCTGGGTCCCAACGGCGCGGGGAAGTCCACGACGATTCGGATACTCTGCGGGCTGCTCACGCCAAGCGAGGGCACGGCCCGGGTGGACGGGCTCGACGTGGCGGAGAGAGCGGAGGCGATCCGGCAGCGGATCGGCTATATGTCGCAGCGCTTCTCGCTCTATGACGACCTGACGGTGCAGGAGAATATCGACTTTTTCGCGGGCATCTACGGGGTCCCGAACGATGTGCGGCAGCAGCGGGAGGAGTATGCGCTCGAGATCTCCGGCCTGACGAAGCGCCGGAACACTTTGACGCAGTTGCTGCCCGGAGGATGGAAGCAGCGGCTGGCTCTAGGCTGCGCCATCCTGCATAAGCCACCGATTTTGTTTCTGGATGAACCCACTTCCGGAGTCGACCCGATCGCCCGGCGCAGTTTTTGGGACTTGATCTACGAGCTTGCGGGCGGGGGGCAGACCATTTTCGTGACGACGCATTACATGGAGGAAGCGGAATACTGCCACCGGCTGGCGCTGATGTACCAGGGAAGGGTTATTGCGCTAGGGGCGCCGGGCGAACTGAAGCAAGAGCACGGGAAGGCGACCATGGAGGAACTGTTCGTGTCGATGATCGAGGCTCAGAAGGAGAGCCAATGAGCCCTCGGCGCACCACCGCCGTCGCACGGAAGGAGTTCCTGCACATTTTGCGGGATCCGCGGAGTTTGGCAATCGCGCTGGCCATTCCGCTGCTGCTGCTGCTGCTGTTCGGCTATGCGCTGACACTGGACGTGGACGAGATCGCGACCTACGTGTATGACCAGGATCACAGCCCGCAGAGCCGGGAGCTGATCTCGCGTCTCTCGGGTTCCCGATTTTTCCAGATCGAGCGTTTCGTGGACAACTACGGCGTGATCGAGGGTGCGATCGACCGGAGCGAGGTGATGCTGGGCGTGGTGATCCCAGTGGATTTCTCGCGCAAACTGCTGGCCGGCCGGGAAGCAAGCGTGCAGGTGCTGGTGGAGGGCAGCGACTCGAACACGGCCAACATCGCCCTGGGGTACATCCAGAGCGTGATGGCTTCGTATTCGCTGCAGTTGCGGATGGAGGAGCAGGTGCGGCTGGCCGGGCGGCGGATCGAGCCGCCGGCCGAAGCGCGACTGCGGGTACTTTACAACGCCGAACTGGAGTCGAAGAACTATATCGTACCGGGGCTGATCGCCGTGATTCTGATGATCATCGGGGCGCTGCTCACGTCGCTCACCATCGCGCGGGAGTGGGAGATGGGGACGATGGAGCAGGTGCTTTCGACACCGCTGCGCCCGGCGGAGATGGCGGTGGGAAAGATGCTGGCCTACTCGGTGATCGGCGTGATCGACGTGATCGTGTGCATTGCCGTCGGGTTGACGGTTTTCGATGTGCCGTTCCGGGGCAATGTCTTGATCCTGGCGGCCGGCTGCGCGGTTTTTCTGATTGGCTCGCTGTTTTGGGGCATCATGCTGTCGGCGGCGCTGCGGTCGCAGTTGTTGGCCTATCAGGCGAGCATGGTGACGTCTTTCCTGCCCGCATACCTGCTCTCCGGGTTTGTCTTCGCGATTGAAGCGATGCCAGAGCCGATTCAGGTGGTAACGCACATTGTGCCGGCGCGGTATTTTATATCGATTTTGAAGGGCGTGTTTTTGAAGGGTGTGGGAATCGAGATCCTGATCTGGGATTTCGCCTTCCTGGCCATCTACGCACTGATCGTGTTCGCGGTGACAACCAGGAAGCTGCGGCAGAAGGTGGCTTAGGCGCTATGTGGAAACGAATTCGGGAAATCATGAACAAGGAGATCCGGCAGACGTTCCGCGATCCGCGGATGCGCTTCTTCCTGTTCGGCCCGCCGATGATCCAGTTGATTATTTTCGGATACGCGGTGAATCTGGACGTCGAGGACACGAAGATGGCGTGGCTGGACGCCGACCAGACTCCGGCGAGCCGCGAATTGCGCGCCGCCTTCGAGGGATCGCGGTACTTCCGGATCACCGCGACTCCCTCGCGCCCGGCGGAGGCGCAGGAGCTGCTGGACCGGAACGAGGTGGGGATGATCGCCGGCGTAATGCCGAATTTTTCGCGCCAACTGGAGCGCGGCGAAACGGCGCCGGTGCAGGTGCTGGTGGACGGGACGAACTCCAACACCGCAAGCGTCGTCACGGCTTACGCGACGCAGGTGATCCAGCAGTTCTCTTCCGGTTGGCTGGAACGGCGGCAGCGGCAGTTCCTGATGAGCGCGGTGGCGGATTCGGGCGTGGACCGTCCCCGAGAGCTCGGGCTGCCCTCGGTGAACACACAAACTCGGGTTTGGTTCAACGAAGACCTGCGCAGCCGGAATTACTTCGTGCCTGGCATCCTGGTGAACATCATCACCTTGGTGACGCTGATGCTCACGGCGCTGGCGATCGTGCGGGAGAAGGAGATCGGGACGATGGAGCAGCTCATGGTGACTCCCATCCGCCCACTGGAGCTGATGGTGGGCAAGACGATTCCGTTTGCCATTGTGGGGCTGGTGCAGGTTGCGTTGGTGACGTCGATTTCGCTGCTGGTTTTCCGGGTTCCCCTGCGGGGCAGCATTCTTCTACTGGCATTGACGTCGGGGCTGTTTCTGCTGAACACGCTCGGCTTCGGACTGCTGATCTCCACGGTGTCCGATACGCAGCAGCAGGCAATGATGGGTTCGTTCGTATTCTTCATGCCGGCGTTCATGCTGAGCGGCTTTGCGTTTCCGATCGACAGTATGCCGGCGGTAGTACAGGCGCTCACCTATCTGAACCCGTTGCGGTACTTCATTGAGATCGTACGCGGCATATTCTTGCAGGGCGTGGGGTTGGAGATCCTTTGGCGGCAGGCCGCGGCCCTGGCGGTTTACGGCGTGGGGGTGATCGGGCTCAGCGCGCTGCGATTCCATAAGCGGCTGGACTGAGGCGCCGGACAAGATCCTTCTTTTTTACCGCGAACGTCCCTTCCGGGCATCCGAAAACAGGGAGGGATACATGAGACCTTGGAAAATCAAATCGACGATTGAAGAGAACTCGATTGGTTTGAGCAAGAAGGCGGTATCCGAGCTGCTTCCGGAGCTCGACCGTCACGTGGCTTCGCTGTTCGTGCTGTTTCACCAGTTGCAGAAGCATCACTGGCTGGTGGAGGGCCCACAGTTCAACCATCTGCACGAGTTTTTGAAGGAGACCTATACGCTGATCCACAACAACGTGGATGACCTGGCGGAAAGGATCACGGCGCTCGGAGGCATTCCGACGTGCCATCCGGCGGAGCAGGTCAAGCTCTCCTATCTGGAGCACGAGCCGGAGGGGGCATACCGGGTCCGCGACATGTTGGAATCCAACCTGAGCGACATGGGCGAGGCAGCCCAGCGTCTGCGGAAGACGGCCGCGCTGGCGGGCGAGCACGGCGACTACGGCACCGAGCACCTGGTGAAGGGGATCCTGCTGGGGATTGAGGAACAGGCGCACCATCTGGAACACTATGTGGGCTTCGACTCGCTGGAGATCGGGCTCGAGTATCCGGAGCAGGACGCCGAGCGGCTGGCTTCGTAGCAGGGGCCAGTTCGGACGGGGCAGAAGGTCCTCTACAGCCCCGAGGGTCCGCCGCACCCATATAATGGGCGGCTATGTGGAAGAGGTTATTCTTCATGGCCGCCTTTGCCTGTTTGCCTGGGTGGGCGGAGGACGTCGCGGACTGGAGGCATATCTCGAACGGATGGGAGATTCCGACCGAGACGTATTCCGATCAGCCGTACATCGTGAAAGCGGATGACGGGGCCTGGGTAGTCTGCATGACGACCGGGTCCGGCCGGGAAGGCCAGCCGGGGCAGCACATTGTCACGATGCGCAGCATGGACCGGGGCAGGACCTGGGAGGCGCCGGTGGACGTGGAGCCGGCCGATGGTCCGGAAGCTTCGTATGCGGTAATGCTGAAGGCGCCAACGGGTAGGATATTCGTCTTCTACAATCACAACACGGATAACATCCGGCGGGTGAAGGCTGATTATCCGGCGTATAGGGATGGTTGGTGCAGGCGGGTGGACAGCCTGGGCCACTTCGTCTTCAAGTACTCCGACGACCACGGGCGCAGTTGGAGCGGTCAGCGCTACGAAATTCCCCAGCGCACTTTCGAGATTGACCGCCTGAATCCCTATGGCGGGGAACTCAAGTTCTTCTGGAATGTCGGGCGGGCCTTCCTTCACAGGGGCGCCGGTTACGTGCCGATCATCAAGGTGGGCAATTTCGGGGAGGGTTTCTTCACGACGAATGAGGGAGCGCTGTTGCGGAGTGATAACATACTCACCGAGCCCGACCCGGCCGCGATCCGCTGGGAGACGCTGCCGGAAGGCGAGATCGGTATCCGTACGCCGCCGGGCGGGGGCCCGATCGCGGGCGAGCAGAGTTATTCCGAGTTGAGCGACGGCTCGCTCTATGTTGTCTACCGCACCATCGACGGTCATCCGGCGGAGAGCTACAGCCGCGATGGCGGGCGGACGTGGGAGACGCCCCGGTACAAGTCCTATGCCGACGGGCGGCTGATGAAGCACCCGCGGGCGGCGAACTTCGCCTGGCGCTGCGAGAACGGCAACTTCCTGTACTGGTTTCACAATCATGGCGGACGGCAGATCCTGGAACATCCGCGACGGCGCACGATCGCCTACCAAGACCGCAATCCCGTCTGGCTGTCGGCGGGCGAAGAGGTGGACGGGCCGCGCGGGAAGGAGATCCGCTGGACCCAGCCGGAGATCGCGCTCTATGACGACGATACATTCATCCGGATGAGCTATCCGGACCTCGTGGAGGATGACGGCAAGTACTATCTGACCGAGACGCAGAAGGATATCGCGCGCGTACACGAGGTGGACCAGTTGCTGCTAGACGGGCTGTTTGGGCAGTTTGAAAACCGGGAAGCGGCGCGGGACGGCTTGCTGCTGGAACTGCCGGAGGGGCCGGAGGCGGTGCCGGTCGAGGTGGAAACTCCGGCGCTGCCCGAGTTTCTGGCGCGGAGTTCGCGGGCGGATCATGGGACGGAGGACTGGCGCGCCGGATTCACGGTTGGCCTATGGCTCCGCCTGCGCTCGCTGCGCGCCGGACAGGTGATTCTCGACAACCGGACGACGAGCGGGAAGGGGTTCGCGCTGGCGACGACGGAACGCGGGACGGTGGAGCTGATTCTAAACGACGGCCGCAGCGAGAGCCGCTGGGACACCGATCCCGGGATGCTCCAACGGGGAAAACTGCATCATGTCGTGGCGATTGTGGACGGCGGTCCTAAGATCGTATCCTTTGTTGTCGACGGGAAGCTGTGCGACGGCGGCGGCTACCGGCAGTTTGGCTGGGGGCGCTACAGCCGGGACCTGCACGGGGTGAACGGCGCCGGTACGCTGCGAATTGCTCCTTCGGCCGAAGCGGAGGTTCTCGGGCTTCGCGTATATGGGAGATACCTGCGGACCTCGGAGGCGATCGGGAACTTCCGGGCTGGATTGTAAATCCCGATTTTTTAGCAGGTCGTGTATTTCGGAACACCGGGTCTTGTAATATGCTTTTGATGGAGGCAGATTTATGTCGGGACTCAAGGTGATTCATCCTCTGAACAGAAGGCAGTTTTTGGCCGGCTGCGCGGGTTGCGCGGCGGCCGTCCGGTTGCCCGCGGCGGTGACGGGAATCGGCATGGCGGAGCTGATGCCGTCAGACAAGCCGAAAGTGCGGCTGGTGTTCACGCATCCGGATCCAGAGAGGCAGGGCTGGCCGTACCAGCACTACGACTACGAGGGCCGGAAGAAGAAGTATTTGAAGCTGTTTGCCGAGAAATGTCCGGACGTGGAGTTTCTTCCGGTGACGGTGAAGACGGACGAGCAGGCAGAAGCGCTGCTGAAGGAAGGCAGCGTGGACGGATACCTGGTATACATTCTGGGGATTCCTTCTAATGGAAACCGTGTGATCGCGAACTCCGGCCAGCCCACGATTGTGGTGGACGACCTCTACGGCGGTACAGGACAGTTTCTCGGCGTGTATCCGCAGGCGCTGGCAAAGGGCATGCCGGTGGCGGGTGTCTCCTCTTCGGATTTCAACGATGTGGCCGAGGCGGCCAACACCTTCGTGGCCATCAAGCGGTTCCAATCCTCGGTGCTGCTGGACGTCACGGAGCGCGAACTTGACGAGCGGATCGCTCTCTACAAGAATGCGCTTGGAGCCAACATCCGGCAGATCACCGCGGAGGAGTTCAACGCGGCGTACGAGAACGCCGACAGAAGGGAAGGGGCCGAGTGGGCCAAGCGTTGGATTGCGGACGCCAACACGGTGGTGGAGCCTTCCGAGGATGAGCTGAAGCGCTCGGGCGCCATGTATGCCGGGATGCGCGACCTGCTCCGGAAGCACCGGGCGCAAGGAATTGCCGTGGACTGCCTGCGGCTGTTCTATGGGAACAAGATGACCGCTTACCCGTGCATGGGGTTCTTCCAACTCAACAACGACGGTCTGGTTGGAGCGTGCGAAGCCGACCTCGAGTCCGCGACGACGATGCTTTTGATGACCTACATGACGGGGCGCCCCGGCTACATTTCCGACCCCGTGATCGACACATCGAAGAACCAGATCATCTACGCGCACTGCGTGGCGCCGAGCAAGGTTTACGGACCAGACGGGCCGGAGAATCCGTACGACATCCGGGACCACTCCGAAGACCGGAAGGGCGCGGCGGTGCAATCGCTGATGCCGCTGGGCGAGATGACGACAAGCCTGAAGCTGATTCCGTGGGAGAAGAAGGTTGTCTTCCACCAGGCGAAGGCGGTGGAGAACATCCACGAGGATCGGGCCTGCCGGACGAAGCTGGCCGCCGAGCCTCCCGACGCCCGCCAGTTGCTGAAGGACTGGAAGTACGGCTGGCACCGCGTGACGGTCTACGGCGACTGGAAGGTCCGGGTGGAGACGGCGGCGGCGCTGCTCGGGTTCCAGGTGGAGGAGGAAGGGTAGGCGGGATCAAGAGGGCCAGAATCACGGAGGCTGCAACTGCGGAGAGCGCGGCTCGCATTCGGGCCGTAACTTAGCAAGTAGACGAGGCGCGCGTCGAGGAGCTTACTCTATGCTTCGTCTCGAGAGGCTGCGTCCGGCATTGTGAATGCCGCGGCGTCAAGCTGAGTCACGACGCCTGTGGACGGCCCGGGATTGCTCTCAGGCGCCGGCGCGGCTACTTCGTTTGAAGCCGCCGGAGTTGTTGGCCCTGGCGTCGAGTTCGCGTCGTAATTGGGCCGCGATAAAGCGGACATTCGCCTCTGTCCAGAGATTGACGGCGACCTGCTCGGGAAGATCGAATACGGAGACCGGCTCCTGTATCAGCCCCGCCCATCCCATCTGCGGATCGTCAATATCCGCGGCGCGCGGCGCCGGGTCGCGGAACAGCACGGCGGGACCATCGTAACGCGAGGGCTTCCAACCCCGCGCGGCAATTTCGCGCCTGGTCTGATGCACGGCGTCAGTGACACGGGAATCCGCATTGCCGTTTCCGCGGCGGACCGAACGAGCGAGCCGCCGCGTCCGGCTGTTCACGAACCGCCGGATGTGCCGGACTTTCTCCGAGGCGGTAAAATCGCCCATCAGACGCCACTGATACTTCAGCCGGCTTGCTACGTGTACGACTCTTGCCCGCCAACGGTCCGGCAAACTCAACGACTCCTGCCAGACCGGGTTGGGGCAAACGATCATCGCCAGCATCCCGACGGTCTCTCCCTGTTGTTTGAGTTGGCGGGCCATTTCGTGAACAACGATCCCGCCGAAGCAGATCCCAGCTAAGAAATACGGGCCGTTCGGGCGATGCGACCGCATTTGCTCGATGCTGAGCGAAGCGATTCTCTCCACGCCGTCCGCCTCACCGCTAATGGAGGGATTGACAGGCGGAAAACCGAAGACCGGCTGATCGTTCCCGAGTTCGCGGGCGAGGTAGGCCGTGCTGACCAGGTTGACGCCTCCTTCTCCGGCGCAATAGAGCGGGATCCGATCGCCGTCGGGCTGGATTGGAATCAGCCCGGCGTGGCGGCTCGAGGCCGCGAGTCCGTCACCGGCCATTCGATCCACTATGGCCGCCATTTCTTCTATCGCGGGGCCATCGAGCAGTTCCACTAACGGCAAGCTTACGTTCATCGCGCCTTCGACCCGCGACAGCACCTGGGTGAGAAGCATCGAATCGCCGCCGAGAGCAAAGAAGCCGGCGTCGACCTCAGGCGAAGGGATACCGAGGACCTCACTCCAGATCGCAGCCAGTTGCTCCTCGGTGGGCGTGGATGGGAGCTTGCGCGAAGGCCGCCCCGACTCGGCAGAGGCGTCCATGGGTTCGATACCCAGTCGTTCGGCCAAACCGATCCGCTGCACCTTTCCCGTCGGCCCTTTTGGGATCTCATCGAGGATCCGGACCACGCGGGGTATCTTGAAATCCGCCAGCCTTTCGCCGACGAAGGATTGCAGCTCGCGCCCGGTAACCTCGCCGCCATCGCGGAGAACCACCGCCGCGCCGACCTCTTCACCGAGCTGCGCGTGGGGCACGGCAAAGGTGACCGCCTGCGCGACGCAAGGATGATCGAGGAGCACCTCGTCAATCTCGCGCGGGGAGATCTTCTCACCGCCGCGGTTGATAATTTCCTTGAGCCGTCCGGTGAGGAAGAGGTAGCCATCGGCATCGAAGTAACCCTGATCTCCGGTCCGGAACCAACCGTTCGTGAATGCCTTGCGATTGACATCCGCGCCGGCTTCATAGCCATGGGTGACGTTCGGACCCCGGATGACCACTTCGCCGGTAGCGCCCGCGGCCAGCAACGCGCCGTTCTCATCCATGACGGCCACTTCCGGCCCCGCCGGCAGACCCACGGATCCGGGTTTGCGGGGCGCCGGGGGAAGCGGGTTGCTGGCCATTTGGTGAGCCGCTTCCGTCATGCCGTAGGACTCGATTACGGGGGACTGGAACACGGACTCCAGTTGAGTCATCACCTGCGGCGGGAGCGAAGCTGAAGAGGAACGTATGAGGCGCAGGCCGTAGCCGGCGGGGTCCGCGCCCTCCACCGTCGCGCGGGCCAGAATCGCCTGATGCATGGTGGGAACGGCGCTATACCAGGTGGGGCGCGTCTCCTCCATCCAGGAGAAGAACTTCGGCGCGCGAAAACCTTCCGTGCAGACGATGCAGGCTCCGGCCTGGAGCGACGATAGCAAAGCCCCGACCAGGCCGTGAATGTGGAACAGCGGCATGATATTCAGGCAACGGTCCCGCGGGGTAAGCAGCAGCGTGCGCTGAATGTTTTCGGCCGAGGTGAGCAGATTCGCATGAGTGAGGGGCACGATTTTGGGCTTCGAAGTGGTACCCGAGGTGTGAAGAACGAGCGCCACGTCGTCGGCCGCGGCCCACCCGCCGGGCGGCGCCAGGGGCCGCGGGCCGCCAGTGAGGTGAAAGCGGCCAGCCTCGCGCTCGCTTTCGGCATGCAGCCGCAGCAAGGAAACTCCCAGGGACGCGGCCGCTTCCTCAGCCGCGTGGGGGATTCCCTCCTGGACAATCAGCGCCTTGGCAGAGAGGTCTTTCAGATAGTAAATGCACTCTTCGAATCCGTACGCCGGGTTGAGAGGAGCGCACGTCGCGCCAGCCGAGACAGCGAGGAAGGCGGACGCCATCTCCGGCCCGTTCGGCAGGACAACGGCAACCCTGTCGCCTCTCCCCACGCCGCATTCGTTGAGCTTGCTTACTGTTTGTTTCATCAACAGGCGAAGGTTCTCGTAGCTCAGGGGCCCGCGTCCGGGCGCCTCAAGCGCCGGCGCGCCGGGCTGGAACTTGGCCTTCGCAGTCAACCAATCGGAAATGGCAGTATCCATTTGGTCAGTTCTCCCCTCGTATCAACCGATCAGACGGATTCCGAAAACCTGTGTCGCGGACAGAACCGCGATGAGCAAGGTGAACACGACGAATGAGAGCAGGCTGCACCAGGTCTCGAAACGGGATGGATAGAAGCCAGCTTGATCCTTCGGGATTACGGTCAGGCAGTAATACAGGTTCAGTAGATATATGACGGGGGCGATGACGAACGCCATCGTTGAAGCGATAAGCACGAGAAAGACGGGCCGCGGCATACCGGCCATGATTGCGACGGCAGAGACGAGCGAGAATATCATCGCGCCCCGATAGATGTTGTACTCGGAATACCACCGCGACCGGTGTTCGGGTGTCAGTTTCGATTTGTCGGTGCCTCTTAGCCGCGCGGTCTTCGGGAAAACGTTCCGGCAGCAGGCGCCGACGATCCGTGGCCAACCGTCGAAATAGTTGAACGCCGTGGAGAACGTGGCCGCGAACGCCCCGATCAGAAAAACAAAGGCCATCGAAGGACCCACGCTTTGCGTGAACATCCTGGAGATCTCCGCCATGACCTCCGTGCCCTCGACCGCGCTTGGGTATACCCAGATCGCCGACAACAATAGGAAGGCCGCGGCCAGGATGCAGGAGATGATGTGCCCGGCACGAAAATCCCAGAGGCTAATCCGAAACCACGAGGCGCAATAATCACGGACGTTGGATGGCAGATCCGAGATGCGCACCGCCAAGTCTTGTTTGACTCCTGTAAAGGGATCGAACGAGGGGGCGGCGCCCCATCTCTCCAAGTCGCCGCGTATCTCGGCGAGCCCTTTCTTCTTGGCCTTGCCCCATTCGGAAGCTTGCAGGGACACGTCAATTCCGGTGGGGAGCAATCCCAGCATGGCCGCGATTACCAGCCACGAACCTTCGGGTGTCTCCGGGCGGAAGACGTGTGCCAGGGCCGCCAGAGGGGCGGGCTTGAGGAAATAGACTGCTATCGTGGAGGCGACAAGAACGGCCGCCAGGGCCTTGGCGGATCTTTCCACCACACGATAGTTGCCCCGCAGGATTACGGCTACCGATATCAGCCCGAGCACGAGTCCATAGAAGGCGAGTGGCAGTGTGATTCCCACCAAAAGAACAACAGCGTAGTGAACCACGGCGGCCGCGGCGATCAGCCGGCCGGCCTGCCCAACGGCGCTCTGCAACACGGTGACGATCAGGACGTACCACAACGGCCATTTCTTCCAGGCCGTGCCATACGCTTCAATAAGGCTCATCCCAGTGGATTGGGTGAACCGGAATGCCATCTCGAAGCCGTAATACTTGAATATGTAGGCTACCGGGATACACCACAGCAGAGCAAATTCGAAGCGTCCGCCGGCAGTGGGCGCCGTCACCAAGTGACTGGTGCCGATGCTGGTCATCATGAGCAGCATACCCGGGCCGAAATTGCGCAACAGACTAAGCAGATCGGTCCGTGGCGTTTTCAATGTCAGTGAATGCAAGTGGACAGACGGCTCCAGAGCCTGAGCTGTCTCCTCAGCGCGCAGCTTGCCCCTCAACAGGCTGGTCCTCCTCCGTATTCGTATTCTGGCATAGGGGAGAGGCAAGTGCAATCCGTATCGGGCCACGCCCGCACGGAGACGGCTTGTCCGGCAGGCGCCCGCGGACGCTGGTAAAACGGGAAGGGTTGAGTGTAAGGCGCCATCCCGTCAGGCCTCGCCGCCGCCGGCGCCGGCTTTGGCCAATTCGCCAACTTTTTCCGCCATTTGACGAATCGTCAGGGCGTCGAGGATCTCGGCCAGCGGCAGGCGAACGTTCATTTGTTGCTCGACCCGCGCCAGCAGGCGGGCGAGAAGAACCGAGTCGCCGCCGAGGGCGAAGAAGTTCCCGGCGACATCGGGCGAGGCAATTCCGAGGACCTCGCTCCAGATGGCAGCCAGTTCCTCTTCCGTTTGCGTGGTGGGCGCCTGGCCGGAAGACCGCGGGGGCTTCCCAGCGGCATCGATCCGCCCGATACCTAATCGCTCCGCGAGACCGATTCGCTGCAGCTTTCCGGTGGGCCCTTTGGGGATCTCATCGAGGATCTTGATGACGCGCGGGATCTTAAAGTCCGCCAGCTTCTCGCTGACGAAGGACCGGATCTCACGCTCGGCCGCCTTCTCGCCGTCGCGGAGGACCACAGCGGCTCCGACCTCTTCGCCTAGCTGCACGTGGGGCACGGCAAATGTGACGGCGTGTGCAATTGAGGGATGGTCGTAGAGCGCCTCATCGACCTCACGCGGAGAGATCTTCTCGCCGCCGCGGTTGATCATCTCCTTGAGCCGGCCGGTGACGAAGAGAAACCCGTCTTGGTCGAAGTAGCCTTCGTCGCCCGTCCGGAACCAGCCCTTGCAGAAGGCTTTCTGGTTGGCCTCGGGGTTGTCGAGATAGCCGGGCGTCACGTTGTCACCGCGGATTACGATCTCTCCGGCGCTACCCTGAGGCAGCAGGCCGCCGCCGTTGTTCATGATGGCCACCTCCGGTCCGGCGGGCTGCCCGACCGACCCGATCTTCCGCACACCCGGGGGAAGATTGTTGCTGGTAATCTGCTGCGCGGCCTCGGTCATGCCGAGGAATTCGATTACCGGGACCCGGTAGGCCTCCTCGATCTGGCGATGGAGATTCGGCGGCATGGCGGCAGCTCCGGTCCGGATGAAGCGCAGCGAGTGGTCCTTGATGCGCGCGGGCTCCCGCATGACCCGTTCGAGCATGCTGAAGTGGATGGTCGGCGAGCAGGTGTACCAGGTGGGCCGGAACTCCTCGAGCCAGTCGAGGTAGCTGGGAGCAAGAAATCCGGGCGGAACGATGAAACTGCCGCCGGAGACCAGGGGCGCGAGGATGGACGACACGAGAGCGTGAATGTGAAACAGGGGCATGACGGCGAGCGACCGGTCGTCTTCGCCGAGTTTCAAGGTACGGGCTATGTTGCGGGCGGACGTGCAGAGGTTCCGGTGCGTGAGAGGTACGAGCTTGGGCCGGGCGGTAGTTCCCGAGGTATGCAGAACGAGCGCCACATCGCCGGGTTGAGCCGGATCAAAGTCTCCGGTGGGGAGTCCTTCCGCGGGCGGGATGGCGAGGGTTCCGGCCGGTTCTTCGAAGACGGGCTCGAGGTTGAGTGTTCGGATGCCGAGCCGGCCGGCAACTTCGGCGGCGGCGTTGGACGAACCGGAAGAGGTGATCAGCAGCTCCGCCGCGAGGTCTGTCAGATAGAATTCAAATTCGCTGCCGGTGTAGGCGGGATTCAACGGCGCAAAGATCGCCACTTGGCTGACGGCAAGATATGTGGTGGCCAATTCGGGGCCCCATGGCATTACGACCGCGACCCGGTCGCCCCGCTCGATCCCCAAACCGCGCATGACCCGGGCCAGCCTTACGGTAAGATTGCGCAGCCCGGTGCAGCTCAGTTCGGCGCGGGAAGGTGCGAGAAGGACGCCGGCGGAGGGCTGTACGGCGGCCAGGCGGTCGATAACTGCTGGAATCGTCGCAAGGTGTTCGTGGCTCCCTTTTCCGGGGCTCATCGTCCAAAGATAGCCCATTCAGGACGTCCATTGAAGGGCCGGAAGTACTGGTACGAATACCGGCGCCGCGAGGGCGGTGCGCGTTCACAGCGCCGGTCTACGCTCCGGCGGAGGCGGCATCTTAATCCTTGATCAGTGTGGCGTTTCGGAACTCCGCCCGGCTCGGAGTGAGACGATCGTGCCAACGCAACCACTGGTCGGGATATTGATTGACATAGCGCTCGACGAGGCCAACGTAGTAGCGGAGAGCGTGCATCTGCATCCGCGCTGCTTCCATTTCGGTTGAGGAGGGAACGGGTGGTTCGAGGACCCAACGATAAGAGCCGTCCGGCAACCGGAAGCAGAAAACGGGAATCAGAGCCGCCCCGGTCGCCTGCGCCAGGCTTGGCACGCCGGTGGCGATGCATTGGCCGGCGCCCAGAAACGGAAGTACGGCGAAGCGGCGCGCCATGGGTCCGAAACTGGAAATGCATACAACGCCGTTGTTCCGCAGCCGCCGTTGCAGCTCCAGGATATAGGCCGCGGAATCGGTCTGGATGTGGATTGCATCGAAGGACAGGCTGCGCTGCGCCGCGCGGTGGAGGGGTTTGATGAAGGATTGGCCCAGCCTGGAGGGCCCGCCTCCATGACCCGGACCTTGCAGCGGGCTAACGGGAAAACCCTGCGCCGCCAGAGTGAGCCGGCCCAGCGCGCGGTTGCCGAACGGAGACTCCCAGATGATCACTCCCTTTCCACGTTTCAGAGCATCGTGCAAGTGATTGGCGCCCTCACAAGCCACCCGGCGAGTCCACTCCGGATCACCGGCGGAGGAGGCAAATCGGCGAAGCCAGAAGAGTTCCTTGTGCTCCCAGCGACTGGCGAAGCAACCGCGGCTCAACGCCTGGATCTCGCGTTCGTCCTTCTCGCCGCCGTAGGCCTCACGGAGAGCGCTCTGGACTTTGCGCGCGCGGCCTCCACGCACGAAGTGGTCCAGTAGTCCGATGCGTCTGCGCATGTCCCGCGTCCGCAGCCAGGACGGAGCGTTCGCGTGGGACATGAGAAGAAGCACAAGATCGCCGAAATCGTCGTAAGTGATCCAGCGCAGGACAGTTTGGGAAAGCCGGGAGCGAAGTGAGCTCATGTCCATCCTATTGAGAAACGGCCTGGTTCGATCCAGCGCAAAACTTGTTCCAATCTGAACCTGCTATTTTTGCTGGTAGGGCAATCACCAATCAGTTTACGCCGTCGAGCGGTTATGAGCGTCATGATTTCCGAGGAGAAAGCTTGACTCCCCGACATTATCGACTCCTTTCCGCGCTGAACCGCGGCTATCGCCGGATCAAGCGCTCAGGAACGGCGCGGTCCTGCGTCCTCTGCTATCACTCGGTTCACCCCACGTTGCGCTTCCGGTCATGCACGCCCGAGCTTTTTCGCGCCCATCTCGAATGGCTCGGCGCGCACTGCCGTCCCGTCCCGCTCGAAGAACTGGCCAGCCGGGCCGGAGATCCGGCGCCGGCCGGGAAGCCGCTGGTGGCCATCACGTTCGATGACGGCTACCAGGACAATTACAAATATGCGCTACCGGCGTTGCTCGACTACGGAGTTCCGGCCACGTTCTTCGTAACGGCAGGGTTTCTCGATCGCGATCCGGAGGTGCTGGACCAGTTTCAGCGTCTGCGGCGCCTGCCCGCCGGGGAGATCGAGCCGATGACATGGGACCAGGCCCGGGAGCTGTTGCATTCCGGGATGGCGGTTGAAGCGCACACCTACAGCCACCCGAATCTTTACTACTCGGACGCTTCGAAGTTGGAGTTCGAGATTGGTTGGACGCGCGACTTTCTGGAGGACCGTTTGGGCCACCCGGTCAGCGGCTTCGCCTATCCGTTCGGCCGGCCGCATTGCCACTTCGATAGCCGGGTGACAGATGCGGTGCGCTCGGCCGGATACCGGTACGCCGTGTCGATCTCATATCGCGGAATCCCGAGAGGAGCCTCGATCTGGCAGATCCCGCGATTCAGCGTGAAGAGGGATCCCGTGCAGCTTCTGGCCGAGAAGATCGCTGGAGCCTTGGATCCGATTGGGATCTATCACGAGTGGTGTCCCCGGTGGGTGGGGCGGATCCGGAACCCGCGCGGCTACCGGGCGGATTCTTACGGGCGCACTTACAGCGGTCTCGCGCGGCCGGAGTGAAGTGGCGCGTGGGGGCAGCGGCGCCGGTGACGGATGTTGGGCGGGTTTTCGGTTCAAGGAGCGGAGAGTAAGGAAGGGTGGCGGATTGGCGACCGTATCGAGCCATGGAAGGGTCTTGGAGAGAACGAGGAGCTTCTTGTGTATCACGGGACCGGCCTTGAGTTCATTCGTGTCCTTCAAATCGCATATCCGAACTCACATGTACTTGCACTTATCAGGTCCGACGCGGACGGCAATGCGGCTTCTGTAGTCACGACCATGACCGCAGTCCATCTCACCTGCAAGGTGGTCCAGGTGGAGCCGACGGAGAAGCCTCGGCGCATCGGATTCATTCGACCGGAATAGGACTTTCAAGCTGGCATCGAGAACATCGTATGACGCGAATAAAGAGCTAAAGAACCAGACCGCTTTGTCGGTTCTCCTTATGTCGGACAGCCTTGTTTTGTACTCTGATCCGGTCACTCCCGAGGAACTTACCTTCAGACAGCAGCTCACTTCGCTGTTGCTCATCAGTCGAACTTTGATGCTCAAACTATTTGAGTTTCATCTACCCGCCCGTGGGGCCATCAGTCTCGGTGATTTTCACGCAGATCGGACGAATTCCGTCTTCTGCGGAAAGGCACTCGTCGAAGCATACGCGGTTGCCGAGTCGCAAGAATGGATCGGCACATCCGTTTGTGACTCGCTGGCTGGCCACGTTGACGCCCTGGTCGGATCATTCTCGTTGGAAGGATTCGTAGATATCTACTCAACTCAAAAGCGTTGGGACGTCCTACGATTAGACTGGGACATCATTCGTTACGATGTGCCATGCAAGCAGGGTAAGCAGTGTCGATGGGTCATCAACTGGCTGTCCGCTTGGAACTTCGGAGGTCCAGTCCGAGACGACTTCTTCGAGCAACAGATGACTGGCAAGGATACCGTGGACAGAAAATACTCTAATACGCTCGCCTACATGGAGTGGTTCAATCGGTTTGTCTCTGGAGAGGGTGAAACTGGATAGGGCAGAAGAGAAACGAATGGCCACGACATCCCTGCCGGGGCCATCATCGCTTCGGCGCTCGCGAGAACCGACGCGCCGCATCGAGCTATCCAAGCAGATCAGAATCGTTAAGTGAACAGTATTGCGGCTAGAGCCACTTCACCATCGTGACCGCGGTCCCCTTGCCGACGTTGGATCGGATCGCGAACTCGTCCACTAGCGCCTGGCAGCCAGGAATTCCGGCTCCGGGTGAGGTGCCCGCAAGCACGCGGTCCA
>CAYXVG010000071.1:0-11690 GCA_964468205.1 uncultured Solibacteraceae bacterium
GTAGGCCAGAACGCCCCCGCGCGGCGCCGATCGAGCCTTCAGTCTGAGGCGCTCGGATCAGCGCACAATGATATCCGCATGTCCGGCTCTATCAATTTGACTGGAAGGACTACCGGGCGGGTCCGGCCTGCGTGCCGGGCCGGCGAAGAAACAGATACACCCCCAAAGGTAAGAGGCCCAGTGCGATCCACTGCGTCAGGGAAAACGGCCCACCAAACGGATACGCCTGCTGGTGATGCCGATAGAATTCAATCAAGAATCGGGCAATCGAGTACAGCATGAGGTACAGGCCAACAACCTGCCCGTCGTGCCGGCGCACGGGAAAATACCAGTACAGCATGCCGAAAATGACGAGCAAGGCTCCGGACTCATACAGTTGCGCCGGATGAAGCGGTTCGTTCAGCGGCACGCCCACCAGCCGGTGCGCTTCCGGATCGGTGAATGTAACTGCCCACGGGCGGTGGCAGGAGACACCCCAGCAGCATCCAGCCGCGAAGCAGCCAAGCCGGCCAATCGCGTGCCCGAGGGCGAGACCGACGGCGAGAATATCCGCGGTCTTGAATGCCGGGAGCTTCTTTGAGCGCATGAATAGATATGCCGTGATCAGCGCGACGATGAGCCCGCCTTGGAAGACTCCGCCGGCCCGGAGCGTGGAGAGAGAGAAGATCTGCCCGGGGTTCTCAGCGTAGTACTTCCAATCGAAAAAAAACATCAACAATTTCGCGCCCACGAGCCCGGCGATCGCGCAGTATACCGCGAGATTGGTCACGTGCTCCGAGTTGAGGTTTTCCCTCTTGGCCAGCCGGCTGGCCATCCACAGCCCCGCAAGGAACGCTAACGCCACCAGGACCCCGTATGTCGGGAGGAAGAAATCACCAATTTCGAATAGTTTTGGGAACATGATCAGGTCCGCGTCCCGGCCTTCGGCGAGCCCAGCATTGTGATCGCCAGCAGAATTGCGCCAACCGTGATAGCGCTGTCGGCAACATTAAAGGCCGGCCAGTGATAACGGCCAATGTAGACATCGAGAAAGTCCGTTACGCTGCCGCGCACCACCCGGTCGTACTGGTTACCGATCGCGCCGCCGAGAACGAGCCCCAGCGCAATCGCGCTCAACAATGGGCAGTGTGGCGTGTCCTTCGGAAGCCGCCAGATCAGAATGCCAACGAACACGAGCACCACGCCCGCCACGCCGATGAGCAGGAACGTGCGCCACGGTCCCGGCGAATCGGCGAAGAGGCCAAACGCCATGCCCGTGTTCTGTGTATGCACGATGGAGAAGAAATCAGGGATTACCGGTATCGAAGCTCCAATTCTAACGTTGTTCTCTATCCAGATCTTCGTCACGCGGTCTAGCGCAATAACAAAGCCAGCGAGGCTGAAGGCCAGCAATCGGAGATTCATCTCAGCCTCTTAGGATCTCCTGCACCGACGCCGCGCAAGACCCGCAGATCTCGGGAAGCTCCCGATCAACCCCAATATCCTCCTTGACTTTCCAGCACCGGGGACACTTGGTTCCGGGCGCCGGCTCGACATGAACGAGCAGTTCGGCGTCGGCGTGGCCCTCCATCGAAACCTGCGAAACGAGAAAGAGGTCCGCCAGTTGCGCCTCGTACTCGTCAAGCAGTCCGTAGAGCTCGTCGTTCGCCTTCAGGTGCACCTTCGCCTCGAGCGGGTCGCCGATTACTTTGCTGTTGCGGGCCGCTTCCAGGCTCTTCATCACCGTGTCGCGGACTCTGAGCAGTCTGTTCCAGTTGCCGGTCCGCCGCCGGTGATCGCTGCTGAGCCCGGCGGTTAATTCCTCCGGTTCAGGCAGCAGGGACAGGTGAACGCTCTCCGGATCCCCGTCCAGCTTCGGAAGGTATCCCCAGGCCTCCTCGGTCGTGTAGCTCAGCATCGGCGCGAGTAGCCGGACAAGGGTGTGGGTAAGCCGGTACATCGCCGTCTGGGCGCTGCGACGAGCCACCGAGCGCGGGGCGGAAGTGTAGAGGCGGTCCTTGATGATCGCGAAGTAGAGGCTGCTCAAATCAGTGGTGGCGAAGTTGTATAGCGTCTGATAGATGCGGTGGAATGCCAACTCGCGGTACCAGTCGCGGCACTTGCGTACCACCTCCTCGCCGCGCAAGAGGACCCACTGATCGAGTTCCCACATGTCGCCAGCGGCCACCGCATCAGCCAACGGATCGAAACCGTCCAAATTTCCCAGCGCATAGCGGAAGGTATTCCGGAGCTTCCGGTACGCCTCTGTGAGGCGGGCGATGATGGTTTCCGACATGCGAACGTCCTCGGTGAACTCCACCGAGGCCACCCAGAGCCGGAGCACGTCCGCACCTTGTTCCTTCATGACCTTCGCCGGCTCAATGATGTTTCCCACGGACTTCGACATCGCCCGACCCTCGCCGTCGAGCGTCCATCCATGAGTCGCGCAGCTTTCATACGGGCTCCGGCCGCGGAGTCCTACCCCTACCAGCAGGGAACTGTGGAACCAGCCCCGATACTGATCGCCTCCTTCGATATAGAGCGAGGCCGGCCACTTGAGTTCCGGTTCCTTGTCCACCACGGCCAAGTGGCTCGAACCCGAGTCGAACCAGACGTCGAGAATATCTTTCTCCTTCTCGAATTCACCGTGGCCGCATTCGCACCGGTAGCCGGCCGGCATCAGCTCGGCCGCGCTCTTCTCGTACCAGACGTCAGCGGATTCACGTTCGAACCGGTCCACTACCTGGTCGAGAACCACCCGGTCGGTGACCGGCTTGCGGCACTGGGCGCAGTAAAAAATGGTGATCGGCACGCCCCAGATGCGCTGGCGGGAGATGCACCAATCCGGCCGCGTGGCGATCATGTTCGCGATGCGTTCCTCTCCCCACTTCGGCAGCCAGCTAACCTGTTTGATCGCCTCGATAGCGTTCTGGCGAAGATTATTCCGCTCCATCCCGATGAACCATTGCTCGGTGGCGCGGAAGATCGTCGGGTTGTGGCAGCGCCAGCAGTGCGGGTAGCTGTGGTGGATGGTCTTCTCGCCCAGCAGATCGCCGGTACTCCGCAGTAGCTCCACTACCGTCGGATTCGCGTCCCAGACCGTTTCCCCGATGATTCCTCCCGGCAGCGTGCCGGAAGCCCCCTCCGCATGGAAGAACCGGCCGTGGTGGTCAACCGGGCAGTAGACGTTTATGCCGTACTTGAGTGCGACAACGTAGTCCTCCTGGCCGTGTCCGGGCGCTGTGTGGACGGCGCCGGTACCCTGCTCGAGCGTTACATGATCGCCAAGGATGCCCTTCGATTCCCGGTCGAGGAGAGGGTGGCGGAAAACTGCGCCCTCCAGCTTCTCGCCCGTGAAAGTGGCGATGACGTCGGATCGCAGCCAGCCGGCGGTGTTTGCCGTCGCCTTCAGCAGATCCTCCGCCAGAATGTAGACTTCTTCGCCTGTATCGGCGGCTACGTACCGGAATCTCGGGTGATAGGCGATCGCCAAATTCGCTGGGATGGTCCAGGGAGTCGTAGTCCAGATGAGGCCGTACACTTTCCTCCCGGCGAGCGCCGGATCGATCGCCGCCGGGTCGGACTCCAGCGCGAAACGAACCCAGATCGATGGACTGGTATGGTCCTCGTACTCGACCTCGGCCTCAGCCAGTGCCGTCACGCAGTTCGGGCACCAGTTGACCGGCTTCAGGCCTTTGTAAACATAACCCTGGTCAAGGAAATCGACGAAGGCCCGGGCGATCACGGCCTGATACTCCGCATTCATAGTCAGATAGGGATCTTCCCATCGCCCGAGAACCCCCATTCTCTTGAATTCCTCACGGTGCTTTTTGACAAACTTCTCGGCGTATCTCCGGCACGCCCGGCGAATGGCCACCGGCGGCATCGATGCCTTTTTGGCGCCCAACTCGCTATCAACCTTGATCTCGATTGGTAGCCCGTGACAATCCCAGCCGGGCACGTAAGGGGCGTCATAGCCCTCCATGGTTCTCGACTTGACAATGAAATCCTTCAGAATCTTGTTCACGGCGTGCCCAAGATGGATATCGCCGTTGGCATATGGCGGCCCGTCGTGCAAGATGTATTTCTCACGGCCGGCCCGCGCTTCCCGGATCCGGTGATAGAGCCCGGTATCCTCCCATTGCTTGAGAATCTGAGGCTCGCGCTGCGGGAGGTTCGCCTTCATCGGGAACTTGGTGCGAGGCAGGTTGATAGTCTTCTTCAGGTCGAGAGTATCTAGGTCCATGTCGGTGTGTGAACTTTCATCGTACCCCTTGCCGGAGGCTTCGGCTTGCCGGTCGCGGTTTCGCGCCGGCCGCCTTCGCTCGCAAACGCCTAAACGGCCGGCGGCCCTTGCGTGCGGTAGAGCTTCTTGATAATCGCCTCGTGATTCTGGATCACGTGCTGGCGGCGAAGTTTCATGGTGGGGGTGAGTTCGCCCCCGGCGATGGTGAAATCGCGGTCCAGGATCTCGTAGCGGCGGATCTGCTCGTAGTCGGCAAGCTGGCGGTTCACCCTCTTCACCATCTCCTTGACCTCACGCTGCACCGGCTCGGCCTCCGCCAACTCCGCCATCGGCTTCGACGAGGCTCCGGCCATGCCAGGCAGGGATTCCACTGCATCCGGGTTGAGCGTGAAGAGGGCCGCCACGTAGGGCATCTTGTCGCCAAGCAAGAACACCTGGTTGATCAGCGGTTCCATCTTGAAGAAGTTTTCCACCCGCGCAGGGAAGATCTTCTTGCCGCTTGACGCCACAAGGACCTCCTTCTTCCGGCCGGTGATATAAACGAACCCGTCAGGGTCGATTTCCGCGATGTCCCCGGTGTGGAGCCAGCCATCGCGCAGCACTTCGCTCGTCGCCTCCTCGTCCCGGAAATAGCCGGAGAATAGCGTTGGGCTCTGGATCAACAGCTCTCCGTCTTCGCCCAGTTTCATCGTCACTCCCGGCAGCGCCTTGCCGATGCTGCCTGAGATCGGCGCTCTGAGCGGGTTCAGACAAACAATTCCGCCTTCGGTCAGGCCATATCCTTCGTGTATCGGCATCCCGATCGCGGCGTAGAAATTGGCCAATTCGCGGCCGAGCGGGGCGGCGCCGGAGACGGCCAAGCGCAGACGTCCGCCGAAGCGCGCCCGGATCTTCGAGAAAACCAGCCGGTCGGCGGCGGCCAGGGCCGGCCGCATCCATCCCGGAGCCGCTTTCCCGGACTGTTTCCGCTTTGCCGCCTTCAGTCCCACTCCCAGTGATGCGTAGAACAGCTTGCGCGTCAAGTTTCCCTGCTTCCGGATCTCCGTGCAAATGCTCGCGTAGACGCGTTCCCATACCCGCGGCGGTGCGACGAAGAACGTCGGGCGCACCGTCTTGAACTCACTCGACAGTTTGCTCAACCCGCTTGAAAACCAGACCGGCATCCCCATCCGCAGGGGAATGAACTGCATGGCGATCCGCTGGGTGATGTGAGCCGAGGGCAGAAAGGCGATGGTGGCGTCTTCGGGCCCGATGTCGATCACCTCCGGCCCCATATCAACGTTTGCCACGATCGCGCCGTGGGTCGTGAGCCCCATCTTGGGCGTTCCTGTTGCGCCGGAAGTGAGGTAAAGAATCGCGTGATCCTCCGGAGCGACCCCGGTGCAGATCGACGGGAGCAGATCCGGATCTTCGCGCATCGCCTTGGCTCCTGTCTCCCGAAGTTGGTCCAGGGTGACGGCCTCCGGGGCCTCCCCTTCAATGAGAATCCACCGGACGTCCAGGTTCTCCGCCCCCGCCGCCGCGTGAAGCGCCCGCATCATCTTCGGATTTTCCGCCACGACAGCCTTCGCTCCGCAATCCCGGATCGTGTCCACCAAGTGCTCGGCCGGGTAGGTCGTGTAGACCGCCGCGGAAATCGATCCGTTCACCATGACACCGATGTCCGCCAGGTAAAACTCCGCCCGTGTGTCCGCGGCCAGCACAACAATTTCGCCTGCTCCCACGCCGAGACGCCGCAATCCGGCGGCAATTTCCTCCACCGCGCGCCGGTACTCGATCCAACTGTAGGTGCGATACTTCTGCGGGCCTTTAGACTCCGTGGGCTGGTGCAGGGCTAGCCGCTCCCCCCAAGTATCGGCGGCCGCCTCAACTAGACTGTAAACCGTTCGATCTCCCATCGGCTCAATGCTATCAGGATTTTTCGAGAGCTATCCTGCGAGGCAGGAGTATGGGACTGCAGATGCCGGGCGTGCGACCCGGTGTGAGACACTGAACACGATGGTTCGTAACGGTTTTTTTCTCCTCATATCGATCGTGTTTATACCTGCTCTTGCCGCCCAGTCCGGAGGCGTTATGCCGGTCTGGGACGCCAAGACCATGTTGAAGGAATTCGTCGAGCAGTTGGGCCGCTTCGATCCCCTGCTCGACCAGGTGAGTACGGCCGGTTGGGGGGAGTCCGCCGACGCCTACTCCGGTCAACTCGAAGCCTTGCGAAACGAGCTCGGCTATCTAAAGCGGACCGCCAACGAATTGGCGGCCAAACCGGACTCGTTGACGAAGACCCTCGAGGCGTATCTGCGAATGCAAGCCGTCGAGTCGATGATGAATTCGGTGATCGAAGGCGTTCGCAGGCATCAGAATCCCGCGGTCGCGGATCTGCTGCAGGGCGTCAAAGACGAGGTCAGCCCCTATCTACAAAACCTGCAGGAGTACATGGTCGAATTGGTCGCCATGAAAGAGGCCGAGCTTAAGATCGCCAACCAAGAGGCGCAACGCTGCCGCACGGCGATCATCAAAGGCCAGCAGTAGGGTCTGCTATCGCCACTACAGCCCACAAACCCTAGCCTGAACAGAGTGATAGCGGGTATTCCTGCTCGGACTGGTTTCTCGCTGCTAACCTCTCGCAGATGTCCAGCTACCGCACCACGCCCTCGAGCGGGCTCGACGCCGTCGCGTAGAGTTTCTTTGGCATCCGGCCCGCCTCGAAGGCCAGCCTGCCGGCCTCGACGCCCAGTTTCATCGCCACGGCCATCTTCTCCGGGTCTTCAGCGGCGGCAATGGCGGTGTTCATGAGGATCCCGTCAAAACCCAACTCCATCGCCAAAACAGCGTCGGACGCCGTGCCGACGCCGGCATCGACAATCAGCGGTACCCTAGTGATCATCTCGCGAATGATCCGCAGAGAGGCCACGTTCTGAATCCCGAGACCGGAGCCGATCGGGGCGGCCAGGGGCATTACTGCGGCCGCACCCTCGTCGACCAATCGTTTGGCCACGATCAGGTCGTCATTGGTGTAGGGGAGCACGACGAAACCCTCTTTCACCAGGGTCTTTGTCGCTTCGACCAGCCCCAGGGTGTCAGGGAATAACGTCCTCTCGTCGCCGATCACCTCCAGCTTGATCCAGTTCGATAGGCCGACCTCGCGGGCCAGCCGAGCCGTGCGGACTGCCTCGTCAGCCGTATAGCAGCCGGCAGTGTTCGGAAGTATAAAGAATTTCGATCGGTCGATATAGTCCAGCAGGGATTCCTTCGACTTGTCGGTCAAGTTCACCCGGCGTACGGCCACGGTCACCATCTCCGCCCCAGAGGCTTCGTGACACTTCTGCATTTCAGGGAAGGTCCGGTATTTCCCGGTTCCAACTATCAGGCGCGATTTGAACTCGCGGTCGTCGATCTTAAGGGCTTCTGACATAAGGCTTCCTTCATTGTACTGAGGCCGCACTCCAGGCAGGCAAAACGCATTCCCCTTGGGTCAAGTGGAAGGTCTCTTCGCCGCCTCGGCCAAGTTTCACGCCAGCTAAAGTTCTGATCCGGATCCGGCCGATTACCCTGTTGAGATGAAAAAGAACCTAGCCGGCAAGCTGTATTTGGCGTTTCAGATCACTGCGGCAGTCCTCACAATATTTCTTCTTTCGCAAATCGGCCCCCCGTTGCTGGGCTTTGTGAAGGCTGTGGTCGCTAGGAGTTCCCATTGCAGCATCGGTCAGAGCCTCAAAGGTCTCAGCGCGATCACCGACCTGAGGGAATGGGAAGAAGAAGTTGCATCACAAACAAAGCTGATCAAGCGCGAAATGGAGTTCAGCCTCTGGGAGTCCCCGGCGGGTGAACTCTGGATGCCGAACGGAAGTCACAACTTGATCGCCGATCTACTCGCCGAGCAGCGGCAGCGATTATACGGAGACCCGCCGTGCGCACCCGGCGATGTCGTCATCGATTGTGGCGCACATGTGGGAGTGTTTACACGCGAGGCTCTGGCTGCGGGCGCGCGGCTTGTCGTTGCGGTGGAACCATCTCCGGTGAACATCGAGTGCCTCCGCCGGAATCTCGCTGCTGAGATCAGCGCAGGCAAGGTGATCGTGTACGAAAAAGGCGTCTGGGACCGCGATGATGTGCTCTTCTTGGAGCACAATCCTGCCAATTCAGGGGCCGACCGTGTGGTCACCAAACAGAGTTCGGGGGAAGTCCTCACTGTTCCCTTGACCACAATAGACAAAATGGTTTCGGAGTTGGGTCTGACAGACGTGGGGATGATCAAAATGGATATCGAAGGCGCGGAGCGTAAGGCGCTTGCCGGCGCCGCCGGAACGCTGGAAAGATTCAAGCCGAAACTTGCAATTTCCACCTACCATCTGGAGGACGACCCTGAGGTTATTCCCGATGTGATTTCATCTGCCGGTACAAGTTATGAAATCAGTTGCACCTTCTGCTCCCGTTTCATCCGGGGAGACAGGGTTGTCCCGCAAGTGCTCCTGTTTCGATAGCGCCCGGTTGCTCCGGCCCGCCAGGAACACGACAGTTTCAGGCAGGAAGCAACTCGAGCAAACTCACTTCCGGCCGGCAGCCAAAACGGATTCCTAGAATCGATCCAACCCCTCGGGTGACATGGACCAACCGCTCCCCCAAAGGGCAGAGGCCAGCGATGAAGCGGCGGTCCTCAACTGGCACATACGGGGCGATGCCGAGCAGCGGTACCACGACTTGGCCGCCATGGGTGTGTCCGGCGAGCATCAGATCCCATTGGTATGACTTCAATTGCTCGGCTGTGTCGGGATTGTGTGACAGCAGGATCGTGGGCGCCTGCCCCGTAGCTATTCCGGCAAAGGCGGCTTCCGGCCGCACTTGGTCTGCCCACAGGTCCCCCATCCCAACCAGATTCAGGGTCTGCCCGGACGCTTCCACCACCGCCGACTCATTGAGGAGGCAGCATATACCCGATGCCTCGAGGGTTTTGCGCATCGGCGACATTTCCCGGACTCCCCCCTGCGACTCGGACCACTGCCCGCCGTCATGGTTCCCGAACGACGCTACCGCCGGCGCCGCCCCGGCAAGAGGCTTCATCAACGACCGGAATCCGTCGCTATCTGGAAGCCGGCCGCGTGATATGTAATCTCCGGTGAGGCAGACCAGGTCCGGTTTCTTTGCCATCCCCAGTGCCACCGCTTCTTCAATCACCGCGAATGGAGTATCCTCGCCCGCATGAAGGTCGGAGAGATGTAACAAAAGAAGGGGTTTTTGCAGTCCCCGAAGCCGCACCCGCTTCTCGGTCACCTCGAGCCAGCCCGCCTCCATCAGCCTCGCATAACCCGGGATTGCGACCCCCGCGCCAAGGGCCGAAATAAGGAAGCTTCTTCTGGTGAGATTCGTTTTCACGTTACTCCAGTAAGGGATGCGGCAACCCTCCGCGCCGTTCCGCCGGATTACATCCGTTCTACCCGATCGGTCGAATGGCCACTCTCTTTAGTCTATCTAACCACTTGCGGCTCGCCGTCCCGCCCGAAAACCGCCCTTAGCGAAACTTGCCGTGCCGGCCGGAAGCTACTCCCTGGTCCGGAAGACCCAGCCGGTGACATTGCGCAACCTGCCGCTCCGGGCGGCGTCTAAAACATAGAGATCGCTAACCGGGACAACGAGTTGACGCTTTCACCCCAAGGTGCCTTGAGTGGCGCCCGGAAATTTACGAACTCCTGCCCGAAACTCCATGCTAAAGTCGATAAGGTTACCGGTTACGGGCCCTTAGCTCAGCGGTTAGAGCAGCGGACTCATAATCCGTTGGTCGTAGGTTCAAATCCTACAGGGCCCACCAGAAAAAAACGACGGTCCGATTCCGCGGTCAGGCGCATCTCTCGTAGGAACGCCTCCCGTGGGGGCAAATCTCATGAGCGACAACTTTCGCAACATAAAGCTTCACGTTGCACCCAGGCGTTTCGTCGATTGGGAAGACTTCCTGCAGAACACCCCAGAGTACTCTATTGGCCTCGAGGTGGTGGACGCTCCGCCCGGCCACCAGGGCCACTGGGTCCATTTTGACCACCATAAGGGCGTAATCCGGGAAGCGACCATGAGCGCCGCCATGCAGGCCTACATCGCCGTCCGCCAAGGACGGCTCATGGAACGCTGGCTCGAGCGGCAGTCCCCGGTGAACGTCTTCGTTTGGAATGCTGACCAGGACGTCTGTCTGGCGGCCTTCGTCCTCGAATTCCATCATCTGCTCGAGCGGGCCGAGGGAGCGCCGCTGCTGCGCTGGATTGTCCAGTACAACAACAAGATCGACGTCTGCGGCGGTCTCTACCCGGTTCGCCTCGAAGAACTCGTTCGCAACCACTTTACCTGGGTGTTTGACCCATACCGGGCCCAACGCATGTCCGGCAAGCGGTTGGGCGACGACGATCTGGTCAAGGACACCATCTGGCAGGTCTGCGACCGCCTGCACGCTTTGCTCCTCGGGAAGGCCGGCACCACCCCGATTACCGCTGATCCCGAGATCCTTTACGAGTCCGAGTACGATTTCGTCATCGTCGACGAAAAGGGTGATCCGAATTCCCGGCTCGTTTTGGCTAGCCAGGGTCACCGGAATCTGATCAGCCTCATCTGCCGCCGGCCCAGCGGCCGCTATACCTACAGCATTATCCGTGGTTCGCCCTACGACGAGGACACGTTTCAGATCTCGAAGTTGATAGCCGCGTTCCAGGCCGCTGAGGATAAGCCCCATGAATCCATCTGGGGCGGTTCGGGCTTGGCGGCCGGTTCCGACAGTGCGCTGGGAAGCAGCCTCCATTGGACGCAGCTTCGCGACATCGCCGAGCCGATCGTGGCCGAAGACAGGATGGATCGAGTTCCGGTTCGCACCAAGGCTTAGCCCTCCATAACTGCTGATGGTCCCTGCGCCGCACGCGCGGCGGCCAAGCCGCCGCTCACCTCACGGGTAAAGAATACAGCTCTTTCCGTCGAATGTTCTGGAGGATGTCTTCGGCGACAGTATCCTCCCTGCCTTCCGGCGCCGGCCAATATGCGGGACGGTCCACGGCGGCGCTGCAGGCTGCGGGCTGGATTCTCATCCTCGTGACGCTGTCGGCCGTGGGTGTCCACCTTAGCGTCGCGCTCACCGCCGGCTATGAGTTCACCCAGGTGGAGTCTATTGCCGGACTTCACAGCGCCGCACTCGCTCGCGGGGATGGGCTCTACTACGATCTCGATTCCTACCCCTTTACGGTGTCCCCCTACGGCCCCGCATTTTATTCGCTCTGGGCACTGCTACAGCGGGCAGGCGCCCCGCTGTATGCCGGCGGCCGCATCATCTCCGGCGCCGCCCTCCTCGTCTCTCTTTGGCTGCTGTGGCGCGCTCTCGGCTTGATGATCGAGGACCGCCGCGCTGTCTGGGCCGGAGTATTGCTCGCGGTGGTGAACGCAAACTTGCATTTCTGGGCCACCGTCGGGCAATCTGACATGCTGGGCATCGCCTTCTCGC
>CAYXVG010000071.1:11790-24841 GCA_964468205.1 uncultured Solibacteraceae bacterium
TCGCCGCGGGCTTCTTCGTCGTGCTGGCCGTCTTTACCAAGCAGACCATGTTGTCCGCCGGGGCCGCCGTCGCCGTTTCCCTTCTCATCGAGAACCGGAAGTG
The DNA here is from genome assembly GCA_964468205.1 of uncultured Solibacteraceae bacterium. Taxonomy (GTDB): domain Bacteria; phylum Acidobacteriota; class Terriglobia; order Bryobacterales; family Bryobacteraceae; genus CAWELS01. The sequence continues at coordinate 11,894 of CAYXVG010000071.1, forward strand.
GGGAGTCGCCTGGACCGGCTCCCTAGCCGCAGCTGGTCTCGCCATTGCCCTGACGCTGAACGGGGTCACCGAAGGGCGCTACTTCAGCAATGCGATTCACGCGAACCTCAATCCATTCAGCCTTGACAAGCTCTGGCAGCACGCCCATTATTTTCTGCTCACCGGTAGCGGTCTGCTGGTGGGTGCGATTTTCGGCGTCCCGGCCGCCCTTCGGCGTATTCAGCCGCTCTATCTCTACACCGCATTCGCCGGCGCTGTGTGGGTGATGACCGCCGCGAAGGTTGGCTCCGATCTCAACTACCTCATGGAGTTCAACCTCGCCCTCGCGCTCTGCGCCGCTGTATCACTGGCGCGGTTGCGCTTCTTCCCCAGCCTTTTCGAATCGAGACAAAACGCGGTTACGCTCCTCGGGCTCCCGTTGCTCCTGTATCTTGTCCTCAACCTCGCCCTGTCGGTGGGCGCGAGTGTGAACCGCTGGGCACTTGCGCCTGTCAAAAGAGCCGAAAGAGAGGCTCTCGGACCGTATCTCAGCGCGTCCCGCGGCCGCGTGATTACGACCAGCCCCGAGCATCTGGTCCACTTTGGCGGACGCTTCGAAGTGGAACCCCTGATCTACACGCTCCTGGTAACGGCTGGCTTGAGTGATCCGGAACCGCTTAGGCGCGACCTCAGCGAAGGCCGGTTCGACACAGTTATCCTCTACGAGGACATCTTCGCGCCTGCCCCTGCGTGGAAGAACCTCGAGGTACCCACGCTACCGCCGGCGCACCTGGAGGCGATGCGAAACAGGTACCACCGCGTCGCGCACATCCCAGGGGCTATTCTCGATGGTCACTACGTCTATGAACCGTTGCGCGATTAATGAAGACCTACGGGCCTATCACCGTCTCCGGTTCCCCTTTGACCCGGAGCGGGCCAAGGTCTGGCGCGCGCTTTGCCGCTATCTCCAACGTTGGATTGACGCCGATGCCGGGGTATTGGACCTCGGCGCCGGCTACGGCGAATTCATCCGGTTCATCAATGCCCGCCAACGGTGGGCGCTCGACCGGAATCCCGAACTCGCCGCCTATTGGGGCGAGGACGTCGAGCCCGTCATTCAAGATGCGCTGGCGCCGCTGCCGATTGCCGCCGGATCACTTGGCGCTGTATTCACTTCCAACTTCTTCGAGCACTTCACGGTCGCCGAAGGCCGCCAGATCCTCGCCGAGGTCCGCCGAATCCTACGCCCGGGCGGGAGACTCATTGCCGTCCAACCCAACTTCCGCCTGGAGCCTCGCCGCTATTTCGACGACTTCACCCACCAAACCGCCTACACCGACGCCGGCTTTGCCGGCCTCCTCGGCGCCTCGGGTTTCCGCGTCGTCCACTCGGAACCCCGCTTCACTCCCTTCACCATGCAGTCGCGCTGGCCGAAGACCGAATGGATGGTCGACCTCTATCTGGCGCTGCCTTACCGTCCGTTGGCCGGGCAGTTTCTCGTGGTCGCCGAATCGTCTCGGGAGAACGGAGGATAAACCATGTGGCGAGGAAAGTCCGTAGCCGTTATCTTCCCAACCTATAACGAGAAGGACTCCATCCGGAAGGCTATCCTCGACTACTTCGCCTCGGGCTTTGTCGATGAAGTCGTCGTGGTAAATAACAACGCCGCCGAGGGCACGTCGGCCGAAGTCGCTGGCACCGGCGCCCGCGAAATCTTCGAGCCGCGGCAGGGCTACGGACACGCGCTGATGTGCGGGATTGACAACACCACTACCGATCTCATCACCCTCGCCGAGCCGGACGGCACCTTCAGCGGCCACGATGTCATCAAGCTTCTCGCCTATTCCGACGACATGCCAGTCGTCTTCGGCACCCGGACAAGCCGCGAGTTCATCTGGAACGGCGCCAACATGGGAGCTTTCCTCCGCTGGGGCAACTGGGCCGTCGCCAAGATGACCGAGGTCTTGTTCAACACCACCATCCTCACCGACATGGGTTGCACACAGCGGCTGATCTCGCGCCGGGCGATCGAGCTGATCCGGCCCCGCCTCACCATCGGCGGCTCCCACTTCGGACCGCAAGTGCTGCTCGAGGTTATCGCCCACCGCATCCCGTTCGTCGAAATTCCGATGAACTACCGCCCCCGCGTTGGAGAATCGTCGGTCACCGGGTCATTCTGGAAAGCCTGGACCCTCGGCTGGCGCATGATTTTTCTCGTACTCGAATACCGGTTCGGTCTCCACGGCAGCCCCCGCACGGCTTGGTCCGGCGGCTGGGCTCCGTCTTCTCCGTCCCCAGCCGTTCACGCGGCGGACGGAACCGCTCAGTCCCTGCAGTCGCTCGACCGTGCCGTCAGCGGGTCTTCGCCCGCGCGTTCCACGGCCGAAAAGGCCCCCGAAAACCATCGCTCATAGCGCAAGCCGCTAGTCGCGTCCTGACTGCACGAACCGTAGCAGCTCCTCTTCGAGGTGCGGGTTACAGGTAATGCAATCCCCCCCGTAAATTGAACTCCCTCCATCGAAGTTGCGGAACACGCCCCCGGCCTCCTCGGTGATGATCTTGTGTGGCGCCATGTCCCACTCCTTCGCATGCGGTTCAATCCAGCCTTCAGCCCGTCCCGCGGCCACCAGCATCGCGTCCGGCGACCCGCCCGGGTTCCGGATGCACCAGAATCGCGCCGACCATTCGAGGAAGCGGTTTCCAAGACCTGTTCCAGCGAGCCGGCCGAGATCGTTCACGCAGAGCACCGCCCGCGACACATCGGTAATTGTGGACACGCGGATTGGCTCACCGTCCAGATATGCCCCTCCGCCCCGCCGCGCATAGTACGTCTCCCCGAGAGCCGGAAAGTGCACCGCCCCGGCGACTACGTTGTCGCGCCCCACTTCAAGCGCCAGTTGCACCGCCCACTGCCGGCTGCCCCGCACGAAGTCCCGCGTTCCGTCCACCGGGTCGATAATCCAGCGCCGTCCGTTCGCGGACTCGCGCTGCGCCCCCTCTTCTCCCACCAGTCCATCCGCGGGGAACTCCGACTGCAGCATCGCAACGATCACGCGCTCGGACTCCCGGTCCGCCGCCGAAACCGGGGAGTCGTCTTCCTTTGTTTCCACCTCGACGTTGTTGCGCCAATAACGCAGTGCTTCCCGGCCCGCGCGCGCCACCGCCTCCCGCGCCACCGCCAACTCCCGTTCGTATGCCATCGTCAGCCGCCTTCCGCTAAACAGCCCGCAAATATTTGGTACAGGAACGCGCTGGGGGTCACGCTATTCCGCCTCCAGGAAAGCCTCGATCGTGCGCCGGATGCCGGTCTCCGGAGGTGTCAGCGGCAGCCCCGGGAACGCCTCCTGAATCCGCGTGTCGTCCAGATCGTAGACAAAGAGCGCTTCTTCGGCGTCCGCGGCGAAGTCCAGGTCCGTGAACTCCGCCAGCCCCATCTCCTCCGCGACGTCCTTGATGAGGGCAAGAAAATCTGCGATCGCCATTGTTCGCCCTCGAATATTGAACGCCCCGAAGCCGGGGAACGGAGCCGTGGCCGCCCTGGCGAAATGAGATCCTACGTCCTCCACGAAGTGATAATTCTCGCGACCCTGATACGGCATGCGGAATGGAATCGTCCGCTCGCTTCGCCGTGAATCCGCGATCGTCTGCATGGCCCGTGTCGGCGCCGCGGTCTTGCCGGCGTCGCGCCCCTTCCCGTAGGTGGTGTTCAGCCGCAAACATACGGCCGGGATCCCGGTCTTCTCATGAAACAGCCGGCACAGGTGCTCAGAAGCGGCTTTCCAGACGCCATACAGATTCGGCGGAAGCAGTGGATCGGTTTCCTTCACCGTCGGCCCCGGATAAAGCTTCCGGGCGCCATACACCGCGCCCGAACTCGCAAAAACAAAGCGCTCCAACCCCGGGCAATATTCCGCCACCGCGTCCAGCAGGTGCATGGTTCCACCGACGTTGATGGCCATGCCGCGCTCCGGATAGGCGTTGCAGTCGGGAGTCTGAAACGCGCCGAGGTGAATTACGTGAGTCGGCTGTAACTCCCTCATCCAGCGCCGCACCGTTTCCGCATCCGAGACGTCGCCCCGCACCAGCCGGACCCTGCTCTCAACATCGGGTCCGAACCACAGCCGGAGCCGCGCCGTGTCGCCCGAGCGCGACGCGATCAGGATGTCGCCAGCGTCCTGCTGCGCCAGTTGCCATGCCGTTGCCGCGCCAATGCACCCGGTACCGCCCGTAATCAGGATGCGGCTCATTGCGGATTCACCTCGAGGATCGCCTTCGAAACGGTCGCGTGTATCGAATCGTCGAACGCCTGCAGTGCATTCTCGAACGGATAGCGGCGGGCGTAATGCTCAACCGGGAAGACCCCGTCGCGGAGCAGGCGCTGCGCCACCTCGAAATCGTCGCGCCCGGAACCCATCACTCCGGTCATGGTCAATCCGCCTCGGGTGAGCGCCGTCGCCGCCAGCGGCACTTCGGCGGCGTAGGTGGCAATCACGCAGATGGTTCCTTCCGTGCGCACCGCAAAGGGAGCCGCGCCGAGCGCCGCCGGAGCGCCGGAGCACTCGATCAGCACGTCCACAGTGCCGTTGTCGAGACTGTCGCCGAACGGATTGCCAGCGGCATCCGTGACACCCTCGGCCAAGACGTCTTGAAGCGGCCGCTCCGCGCTCACCACCAGCGGAATCATCCCTCGCTCGGCGGCGGCTTTCAGCCGCACTTCGCGGTCGTGCTCGAGCCCGGTGATCGCCACGCGCGCCCCGGACGCCCGGGCCAACTCCGCCGCCATCAGTCCGATGATGCCGCACCCGGTCACCACTACGTCCATGCCCGGTTTGATCGAGCAGCGCGAGTAAATCGCCTGCGACACCACCGACAGCGGCTCGATTACCGCGCCTTGCAGCGGAGTAACCCCTGGCCGCAGCGGTACCAGCCGGTCAATTTCGAGCACTGCCCGCCGCGCCAGCGCGCCGTCGCGGTGGAAGCCAAAAATCCTCTTGTTCCGGCAGTAGTTCCAGCGTCCCTGGCGGCAGCCGCGGCAGCGCAGGTCGCCGCACCCGCGCTGGGGAATCGCGGTTACCAGGTCGCCGGTCTGAAAGCCTCCCCAACCCTCGGTTTCCGGGCCAAAACCGACGATACGGCCGGCAAACTCATGCCCGATGGTCCGCGGCCGCTCCACCCAAGAGAAGTTCGGAGCGCCGAGGCTCGCGTGGACGTCAGATCCGCAAATGCCCGTGTAAATTGGTTCTACAACAACCTCTCCGTGGCGCGGATCGGCCAGCACCGCCTCCTCCATCGCGAGGTTGCGCGTCACCGGGCCGTTCTCGCTGTTGTGGCGGATTGCCTCGGAGCCATTCAATCGAAGTGCAAGGATAGTTTCCGGCAAGTCTGGGTTTTACCTCCAAAGTGGATTCAAAGTCTATTCATATCACCTTCCCTCCCCCAGTGGCCCCCGCGGCGCCGGAATTCAATATACTGTGCAACATATGAAACAGTCATCGGAGCGGAACGAGAGAGCGCGGCGGCCCCATCGGAGACGGTTTGTGCAGACGATCGCCGGGTGCTTCGGCCTCACCGCAGCCGGTTGCGCGGCCGGCCGGAATCCGGAGCCGGAGCCGAACGCCGTGTCCCCCCTCCCGCTGTCCGCAGGCCAACAGGCAGACGTCGGCGTCCGGGCGGAGGAGATCATCGAGCGGGCCTATGCGCTCGGCGAACACTACGAAGCGGAGATGAAGGGTTGCGCCCAATGCACCGTCGCGGCCCTTCAGGACGCGGTCGACTTCGTTCCCGCCGACGACGGCGTCTTCCTCGCCTCCAGTTGCGTCGACGGCGGCGCAACGCCCACCGGCATTGCCAACTGCGGATCCTTCACCGGCGCCGGCATGGTCATCGGCCACGTCTGCGGCCGCTCCCGAGAAAACTTCGCGGGCCATGCCAAGCTTTCGCACAAACTTATCCGCCGGCTCTATGACCGCTATCGCGAAGCCTACGGAAGCGTGCTCTGCAAGGACATCCGCACCGCCACCGGTGGGCAATGCCCGCGCGTGGTCGGCAACGGCGCCCGCTGGACCGCGGCCATCCTGCTCGAGGAATTCGCCGGCTATACGCCGGATTCCGCCGCGGCTGAATCTGGTAGAATCCCAACGAAACCACAGGAGTCCCATTCATGAAGTTCGGCATCCATTCCCTGCTCTTCAAAGAAACGTTCGTCGAATCCGACCTCCCCCTGCTTGACAAGTGTAGGAAAATGGGCTTCGACGCGGTGGAACTGCTCCCCTTCGACCCTGACAACTTCCCCGCCGCGAAGGCGCGAGCCGCCGCCGCCGACCTCGGCCTCACGCTTAACATGGGCTACGGTATGCCCGCCGAGTACAACGTCATCTCGCCGGATCCGAACGTCCGCGCCGCCGGCCTCGAGTTCTCCAAGCGCCTCGTCGACCTTGCCGCCGAGGCGGACGTAGAGGTCTTCGGCGGCATGATCTACTGTGGCTGGGGGTATCTCACCGGCAAGATGCGGACCGAGGACGAGTGGAAGTGGGGCGTCGAGAACTACCAGAAGATCGCCGCCTACGCTATAGAGCAGAAACCGGACATGATCCTCGGCATCGAGCCCGTGAATCGCTTCGAGTCGCACTTCATCAACGTTGCCGCCGACGCCGTGAAGTTCATCCGCGACGTCGGGCAGCCGAACGTGAAGGTCCACCTCGACACCTTTCACATGATCCGCGAGGAGGACAGCATCGAGGGCGCGGTCGCCACCGCCGGCCCCGATATCGGCTACGTCCACGCCTGCGAAAACCAGCGCGGCATCCCTGGCCGCGGCCAAGTCCCGTGGGCCAGCTTCTTCCAGGCATTGAATGCGGCTGGCTACGACGGCTGTGTCACCATCGAATCCTTCGACCCAGGCATGCCCCGCATCGCCAAGCTCTGCTGCATCTGGCGAAAGCTCGCGGACTCGCCCGAACAACTCGCCACCGAAGGCCTCGAATATTTGAAGGGCGTCCAACAACAAATCTGGGCCGCCGCGTAGTTCACCAGGTCTCTGCCTCAAACGGGTCCTGCCCGCGCCGCGCCACTGATTCACTACAACCAGCAAACGCCGTTTACCATATAGAGAAAGCTTATGCGTACCATGCCCGTTTATCTCATTCTCTCCCTGCTTCTTCTTGCCCCCCTGTCCGCGGCCGAGGAGTTCGCGTTCTGGCCCGGAGCGACCTATGAGCCGGCCATCCCCACCTTGGAAAAAATCGCCGGCCACAAGTCCGGCGAGCGCGTCACTGATCCCGTGGATATTGTCAAGTACATGCATGCCCTTGCCAACGCGGCGCCCTCCCGTATGAAGGTCTGGGAATACGCCCGCACCTGGGAAGGCCGCCCGCTCATCTATGCCGTCGTCGGCTCGGAAAAGAACATCCGCCGCCTCGGCGAGATCCAGGCCGGCATGAAAGCCCTCGCCGATCCCCGCAAGACATCGCAGGCCGAAGCCGGCAAACTGATCTCCTCTCTCCCGGCGCTCGTCTGGCTTGCCTACGGCATTCACGGAAACGAGATCTCCTCACCGGACGCGGCCCTGCTCACCGCCTACCACCTGCTCGCGGCCCGGAATGACGACGTTGTGAAAACCATCCTCGACGATGCCCTCGTCTTCATCGATCCGCTGCAAAACCCCGACGGCCGCAACCGATTCGTCAACCACTTCGTTCAAAGCGAGGGCCTGATTCCCAATCCGGATCCGGAAGCCGCCGAGCACGCCGAAAACTGGCCCGGCGGGCGCACCAACCACTATCTCTTCGATATGAACCGCGATTGGTTCGCGCTTACCCAGCCCGAAACCCGCGGCCGGGTCAAGATTCTCCAGGAATGGTACCCGCAGGTTTTCGTCGACCTCCACGAAATGGGCGGCAACTCCACCTACTACTTCGCGCCCGAGGCCGTTCCCTACAACCCGCACCTCGAAGCCAAACAACGTGAGGCGCTCGACTGGTTCGGCCGCAACAACGCCCGTTGGTTCGATCAGTACGGCATCAGCTACTTCACCCGCGAAATCTTCGACGCTTTCTACCCCGGCTATGGCGCAAGCTGGCCCTCCTATTACGGCAGCGTCGCCATGACCTATGAGCAGGCGTCCGTGCGCGGCCTCGTCCTGCGGCGATCCATTGACGGCGCCCCCCTTCACTTCCGCGACAGTGTGCGCCATCATTTCATCGCCAGCATCTCCACCGCCGAGGCCGGCGCAAAACACCGCGAGGATTTGCTGAAGAACTTCTACAACTACCGCGTCACCGCCATCGAGGAAGGCAAGACCGACGACGTCAAGGCCTATCTCCTGCCGCGCACCGGCGATGTCTCGGCCGTCGACAAACTTGCCGATCTGCTCGCGGAGCAAGGCGTCGAAGTCCACCGCGCGAAATCGGCCATGAAGATCGGCGAAAAGGACTGCCCGGCCGGAAGCTACGTTATCAACCTCGCCCAGCCCGCCAAGCGCCTCATCCGGACGCTCCTCGATCCCGAAGTATCAATGGATGAAGAGTTCCTCAAGGAGCAGGAGCGCAGGCGCGGCAAGGGTCTCCGCGACGAGATCTATGACGTCGTCGCCTGGTCCCTCCCCCTGATGTACAACATCGAGCTTGTCTCGAGCGGCGCCCCCGTCAGTGGAGACCTCGAACCGGTCGTGCCCGGAAACCTCCCTGCCGGCTCCGTGAGCGGACGTGCATCCGTCGCCTACCTCGTCCCCTGGGGTTCCCGCGCCGCCGGACGCCTGCTGGCCGCGGCCCTCCGGAAGGACCTCAAGATCTGGACCGCCGACAAAAAGCTGGAGCTAAACGGCCGCGAGTTCCCCCGCGGAACCCTTATCTTCAAGACTGCCGAAAACGGCGATACAATCCACACCGACATCGCAGAGCTGGCGAAGTCCTCCGGCGCGGAGGTCGTCGCCACCAGTACCGCCTACGTCGAAAAGGGGATCAGTCTTGGCAGCAACCACGTACTCCCCGTACGGAAGCCCCGAATCGCCATCGCGTGGGACGAGCCAACCTCGAGTTACGCCGCCGGCAGCACCCGTTTTGTCCTCGAACGCCAGTTCAACTATCCCACCACTCCCATCCGCGCCCGGAACCTGGCTTCGTCCGCGGATCTCAGCCGTTTTGACGTCTTGATTCTCCCCGACACGCGCGGCGGCTACTCTTCCACCCTCGATTCGTCCGGCATGGAGCGTATCAAAACCTGGGTGCGTAACGGCGGCGTCCTCGTCGCCATCGCCGGCGCCATCGCCGATGTGGCCGACCCGAAAGTCGACCTCCTCACCATCTCCCGTGAGTACCAGCCGCGCGAGGAAGCCAAGGCGGCCGAAAAGGCCAAGAAAGAAGAGGAAAAGCGCGAAGCCCGCGTGCCCGGCAGACTGCTCGCGACGGAAGAGGACTGGAAGAAGGCCATCGAGCCCGAAAAAGAGTCCCCCGACAGTGTGAGCGGCGTCCTCGCCCTGGCGAAGTTGGACCCGGACAACTGGGTCACGGCCGGTTTCGCCGAAACCGTTAATGTCATGGTCAGTGGCGGCAATATCTACCAGCCAATCAAGCTGGATAAGGGTGTCAACGCCACTGTATTCGCCGGCCCGGATGAACTCCTCCGTAGCGGTTACATGTGGGAGGAGAACCGCAAGCAGACGGCCTACAAACCGTTCATCGTCGTCCAGCGCACCGGCCGAGGCGTCACTGTCGGATTCACCCACGACCCAAATTTTCGGGCCTACATGGATGGTCTCAACATCCTGTTCCTGAACTCCATCTTCCGCAGCCAGACCAAGGCCCGATTTGGCCAACAGGCTGCCGAAGAATGGTAACCGTAAACCCTCAGAGCTCCAGCCGGCCGTCGTAGATCATCTGCTTGAGCTTGAACTTCCGCTCGACCTTGAGAATGCCGTATTCCATGAAGAAGTGCAGATCTTTGTCCTTCACCGTAATCGGATTCTTCTTTGAAAAGCGGAACGAGATGTTCAATCCGCCGCCGTTGTTCGTCACATAGACGGCCGCGGGCGGAATCACGCGATTCGTCCCCGTGCGGAGGCGCAGATTATCGAACAGGTAAACCTGCATCGCCGCCAGGCCCTGGTAGGCGGTCGCCGCGGGGATGCCGGAGACCTCCAACACATAGAATTCCTCATCCGGACGCAGCATCGCACGTGCCTCCGGGGATCCGATGCCGTCCTTGCCGTATTTCGTCAGCGCCGTCGCCTGTTTCACCGGCAGCGCGCTCGACCAGCGCACATTTACGTCAACCTCCACCTTATCCTTCGACATCGGCTTGCCGATGCCGCCCACCGGACTGCCGGTATTCATCACTCCGTCCCCGCCGTCGCCCGGAACGCCCAGGTCCTTCCACGTCACCGGCCGCTGCGGCCCCGCCTGCTCGAAGTTCAGCTCCTGCCGCGTTGACTTCCCCCACGGCGAGTCCACCAGCACCCGCACCACGTCCTGCTGATCCCACTCGGGGAACTCTTTCTTGTCCCATTCGCTGCCGGTCGCCGTAGCGGCCGTCACCAACAAGCAAGCAATGTAAACATAAACCAACGCCACTACCCCTATGATGTCTCACCCGCAGAACCCGGTTTCACCTTTCCCCCCGCCCCGCCCAAACCTCACATCTGCAACCCCCTGCGTCCGTCCTCCAGATCACTTCCTCGCACGACCGTCCAGCGCGTGTCACTCGCAAACACTCGCCGGCATGCTTCCACCTGGTCGTCGAGTTCCGCGAACCGGGCTAGCCGCGCGAGCCAGCCGAAGACGCGCACGGCCCGCAGAAAGCCGCGGGAATACTGGTCCTTCCCATCCCGCGTGATGTGCCACCCGCAAGAGAACACGAGCCGCGCGTCCGGAGGCGCAAAGTCGAGCACCGCCTGGGCCGTCCCGGAGGAGTACTGCTGTACTCCCCACGGAACCAGTACGGTAAGCACTCCGTCGCACCCCGCAACCGCTTTCTTGATGACCGCGCGGCAGTTCGTCGCCCCCGGAATAATTCTGATGCGCCCGTCAAACTCACCGAGTTTCCGCACGCTCTGCTCCCGGCATACGCCAACCACCTCGTAGCCCCGGTTCAGCGCGTGCCGCACCATGTACTTCCCCAATTTCCCTGAAGCCCCGACGATGCAGACCTTCATCGTCCGTCTACAATCCCGGTCCGCCTACAGAAACCGGTACTCGCCCGGAACCCGCACCTTCGGAACTGGTATCTCCGCACCCGGACGCAGATCTTTCGGATACAGATCAAGCTGCGACTGCATCACCTGGTCCCAGGTAATCTCCTGGCCGGAGTACGCCGCCTCGCGGCCCATGATGCACACCATCGTGCTCTCGGCCACGTCCTGAGTGTTGTTAATATACGGGCCGTCGCCCCGAATCGAGTTCACCAGCAGCGCCTGCTCTCGCATGCCGCCAACAAACTTCTCTGTAGTGCGCGCCAGGTCGCTCCCGTTGCTCTGGCCCTTCGTGCCCACCAGCTTCGGACCGGTCCTCCGCGGCAGATGATCATACCGTGGGTAGTGCCGGCTCATGCTCGTCAGTTTCACGCCGTTCGGGTAGGTGAACTCGACGTCCATGACGTCGAAGACATCGCCATGCACCGGATTGTCATCCTGCCGCCAGGCGCGACCTCCATTGGCGATCGCTTTATTCGGATGAGTCCCCATCACCCAGTCCAGCATATCGATGAAATGGACGCTCTGCTCGACAAGCTGATCGCCGCAGATCCAAACAAAGGAATACCAGTTGCGGTGCTGCCACTCGATCTCGCTCCAGCCCGGCTTCCGCTCCGCTGCATGAAAGATCGCATTGCCGAACCAGTAGGCGTAGGTCGCCACGATGTCGCCAATCGCCCCGGCCTGAATCTGTTCACGCGTCTCGATGAACTGCGGCGTGTAGCGCATCTCAGTCCCGGACACCACGGTCAACCCGCGCTCCTGCGCTTTCCGGCCCGCTTCCATCACCCGCCGCGTACCCACCGGATCCGTGGCGATGGGCTTTTCGATGAAGACATGCTTGCCCGCCTCCACCGCGGCTTCAAAGTGCAGCGGCCGGTGCCCCGGCGGCGTGATGAGTAGCACCACGTCGATATCGGTCTTGAGCAGTTTCGCGAAGGCCTCCTGGCCGACAAAGTGTTTGTCCGGAGCCACCTTGATTCTCGCCGGGATGTCTGTCTTCAGCTCCTCGACCGTCAGCCGGTGAGGCTTCCCGTCACGAACAACCGTCTGCCCGGCCAGCAGTTTCAACTCCCTGGTATCCGCTTCCCTGAGCCTTCGCAAGGAGCCTTCGAGCTTGTCTTCGAAAACGTCGGCCATCGCGGTAAGCTCGACATTCTCCGTCGCCGCCATCATCTCGAAGATGGCCCGCGTGCCCCGTCCGCCGCAGCCGACCAGCCCGGCCTGCAGCTTCTCCTTCCCCGCCCCTCGGACCAAACGGGGCTTCACGATCGAAAACGCCGCCGGAGCCGCCACCGGCGACGCCCGCAACAAAGACCGCCTCGTCAATTCGTCTCGCATATCATCCTCCCTTCGGTCTGCAAGATCCGCCGTCAATTCTTGCACAACCCGTAGGCGCGGGGCTCACCCCGCCCGGCGGAGATCGGTGTCGGAGATCGGCGGAGAAGAGGAGATCGTCGGAGATCGGAGTCAAGAGGAGAGGAGATCGGAGGAGATCGGGAGATCAAGAGATCGGAAGAGATCGGGGAAGAGATCGGAGTCAAGAGATCGGAGAGATCGGTCAGAGATCGGAGTCAAAGACCTCAACTCCCTATTCGCCTCCGGCTGTGGGGCGGGTGGCTTCGAACTCCCGGAGACGGTGGTCGCGGTCAAGGCGATCAAGAAGCTCTTCTCCACCGCATGGCCACCCGGATCGAGTCGCCTCGCGAGCCGTGCCGGTCTCACTCAGGAATAGTGGCCGTCACTGACAAGACCAGCAGCCGAGTCCGGCCTTTGACCCCAAACTC
>CAYXVG010000071.1:24941-28264 GCA_964468205.1 uncultured Solibacteraceae bacterium
CCAAACTCCTCAAACTCCTCAAACTCCGCCAAACTCCCAGCTTCGGGGTAATAAAACGGCGTGTTGTCTCCCGGCGCCTCGGCCAGCAGGCGTATGGACCCGTTTGACTCGACGTCCCAGGGGACCAGGAAGCGAATGCTGTTCGGTTTGAGTTCCACCAACGGCACTTTGCGCTCGTCGATCCACATGGTAACCTTGCCGAGGTACGGATCGAACGGCGGTGTGCCCGTAATCACCGAGTCCGACAACCCGGATCCCCGCAAGGTGGCTGCGAGCCCAGGGATCAGACCGCTCGGGTACGGGTCGATGTACGGCGTTTTCCCTATCAACTCCGTCTGGGAACCATCCGATGGATCGATTCGCAGCAGACGGCCCTGGCCGGGAACTGCGTACACGGTCTCAGCATCGCCCGAAATCGCGGTGGCGGCTATACCGAATGGATTGTCGGTCAGCTTTCGGCTCATCCCGGAGCCGGTCTCCACCAAGTGCATTTGGCCGTCTTGGATGAATATCACGCGGCTAGCATCGTCACTCATCCGAACTTCGGAAAAGAGAAAGTTCTGTTCTCGCGGCCCCGCCACGAGATTCGAGTGGCCGGACCGCAGATCGAGCAAGTGAAGGCCATCCTTTTCGTACAAAACCTGGGATCCGCTCTCGTCAATCACCAGAGGCTGGGCGTCCTCGACTGGGAAGGGGTCTGGATCGGCCCCTGGCCTGAGAATATAGCCTCGGTGCTGCGTGCTGCCGCTCACGTTGAACAGCGTAGTCCCGTCGTTCGCGATGATTTGCCCCGCGCGAAGGGGGACGCTAATGCCGTACGGGGGAAATCCTACATCCGGCACTATGGCGGCAGTCTCTTCGCCTGTCCGCAGGTCGACGAAGAAGATATCTACGGCGTTATGACGAGCTGTCCGCGCATGGAACCGCACGGCCCGGCGGCCGTCCGGGCTGAGCCTGACGACGCCCGGCAAATCGATTTCCCCACTGCGCGTGACGATCTGCGTGCGGGCCACGTTGGGCGGATATGAGCAGCCGCCCGCCGCGTTCGCGTAGTAGACGAACGCCACGGCATCACCCCTGGCTTCGGCGCTCACGTAGTTCTGGAATCCGCCAACCTGACAGGGCGGCGTTTCCGGGGCCACGTCTTCGGACTCCCGGGCGCGGACCAGCCGGACGCCGTCCAACGTGAGCGCGAAGACCTTACCGTTGTGAGGCTGCGCGGAGCCCTTTAAGCGGAGCGTCGAAACGAAGTGAAGCGACGAGCCGTCGGCTGGCGACGACAGGGCACGGAACTGCGCTTGCAAGCTGACCCCAATTAGGGCGGCAAGCAATAAACAGCGTATTAGGAGCACTAACAATTGCATCTGCTGCCATGTCACACCGTAACCGGCGTGTGCGTCTTGATGTAGTCCGGGTCGACATTTACTCCCAACCCTGGCCCCATTGGAACCTTGATCACCCCCTCCACGCTCTCGAACGGTTCCGCCTTGCTCTCCACCGGAACCGGTGTGCCGTTGGCGTCCTTGGTCTGGAACATCTTGAACTCGTGGTAGTCCGCCGCCGCCGGGCATACGGATACCATTTGCAGCATGTACACGTAGCCCAGTCCACCGCCGGAAATATGCGGCGTGATCTGAAGTCCGGCCGCCTCCGCCATCCGTGCCACCTGCATCGTGCGAATCATGCCGCCGTAATAGAAGAGGTCCGGCTGTACGATCTGGAACACCTGGTTGCCGATCAGGTACCGGAACGCATGCACGCCGAACTCCTCCTCGCCCCCCGCCATCGGGATGTCGAGCGCCTCCTCCACCTGCTTCTGCTCCTCATACCAATCCCACGGCACCGGCTCCTCGTAGAAGTAGTAGTTGTACTCCTCGAGAATCTTCCCAATGCGGATCGCTTCCTGCACCGAGTACGACCCGTTGCCGTCAATCATCAGCACCATGCCGTCGCCGAATTTCTCCCGCGCCATGCGGATCAGCTTCTCCGTCCGCCCCGGCGCGTTGTCGATATCCGATGCCAGGTTGTCGCCGCGCCCTGCGCGAATCTTGATCGCCTTCGCCTTGGTCTCCAACCAGTCCTGCTCCACCAGAGCGAGCGACTCTTCCGGTTCCATCCGCCGCAGCTCCCCCAGTCGTGTTCCCAGATAAATCGAGACCTCCGGATTCAGAACGTCGCCCAGCAGTTGTCCCGCGGGTTTGTTCGCGATGTTTCCCAGCATGTCGAGAATCGCGAACTCCACCGTCGCCATCTGGACGCACAGCGGAACGCCCTGCCGCTTGATATTTCGCTCGGCCGCGTTGAACATCAGCAGATCCAAGTCGCGCGCATCCTTGCCGTCGAAGTGATGGTGCAGGCAATGGACGAACATCGGGTAGCTCGTCTTCGAGATAAACGGGTGCCCGATCGAAACGCCCTCCGCACCGTCCTTCGAGCGCACGCGGCAGACCGTGTTGTCCCGGTCGCGCAGCAATTCGAGCGAGTCGATGACCACGGGGTCCGGGAACTGTTCCCTCTTCAGCACGGGCTGGCTGAGCACCGCATCCAGAGCGGAGTAATCCGCCGCCGCCGGACCAACCTCCGTCGGTGCACTGCAAGAAGTCATCGGCACAGCGCCGGCCGCCCCTCCGGCGATCATCGCGGACTTCAGGAACTCACGTCTATCGCGGCTGGTCATCAGGGCCGCATTGTATCAGAGCCCGCGCGATGGGACACTGGCTTCGGTGTCCCAAGGCGTGCCTTTCGCCGCGTGGGCACCGAAGCCAGTACCCCACCAGTTCGGGGCCCAAGCTGCCAGCCCCCTACAGCGCCAACTCGCCCCGGTGCATCATGTTTTTCGGCTTGAACTTCTGCTGGATTTCAAACGGACCGGCCACGGCGTGGAAACGGATCTCCTTGTGGTCCGCCGCAAACATCTGCTTGCGCGGAAATCGAAACGTCATCGAAAGGTGCGCCCCTTGCGGCGGGACCTCCACCCAGTCCGCCTTGACGCGCGGCCCGCCGCTCGCCTCGAGCGATGTAAACCGGGCCAACTCCCGTTCGAGTTCCTCCACGCCGTTGTGAACCACGATCGCCGGCAGGCCGAACACCTCGATCACGTACTCCTGCACCGGCCTCTCGAGCTCTTCCCGCACCGCCGGCGGAACATCCCGGCCGTGCTGCTCGATCGCCAGCGCCTGCCGGACAGGCAATGCGCTCGACCAACGGATTGTCAGATAAGCCTCCGACTTCACGCTCGGGCGTCCCCCGCCACCGGGATAGCCGCTCGGGGCGGAGCGCCCGCCCCCGCCGCCAGGCCAAGGGATGCCAGTACCCGGGATGCC
>CAYXVG010000072.1:0-28156 GCA_964468205.1 uncultured Solibacteraceae bacterium
TCCTTCCCTCGACACACTTCGGCCGGCGAAGGGACCGCATCCAAGGGTGTTACTCCCACGCTGCCCGTCGTTCGTAGCGATGGTGCAGACCGCCGACCTGCGGAACGGCCACCACTCGCCCCATCTCCGGCTGCTGCACCGGCCGCGGTTCCGGCGTATCCTTGCCGAGGGACAAGTGAGTTCTCGACCGATGATAGTAGTCGGCGTACAGACGGAGGGTTCGCCGCAGCGCCGCTTCGTTGAACACGATCACGTGATCGAGGCACTCACGGCGGATCGAACCGATCAGACGTTCCACGTAAGCCCGCTGCCAGGGTGACGGAGGCGCCGACAGCAACTCCTTGATGCCCATGTCCTGAACCTGATTGGTAAAACCACCGTCGAAGATGCGATCCCGGTCGCGCAACAGATAGCGGGGTGCCGAGTCCCAGGGGAAAGCGTCACGGAGTTGCTGGGCGGTTCACTCCGCTGTCGGGCGGGCCGTGACATTGTGGTAGAGGATGCGGCGCCGATCGTGTGCGAGCACCAGGAACACGTACAGGATCTGGAAGCGAATCGTCGGCACAGTGAAGAAGTCGACCGACACCATGCTTTTGAGGTGATTCTCCAGGAAAGTGCGCCAAGTCTGGGATGGCGGCCTCCGGTGGCGCACCACGTACTTGTCCACGCTGGTCTGGCCGATGTCGATGCCGAGCTTGAGCAGTTCGCCGTGGATGCGCGGCGCGCCCCAAAGCGGATTCTCCCGGCTCAATCGTCGGATCAACTCGCGGACTTCTCTGGGAACGCCTGGTCGCCCGGGTTGGCCATGCCGGATCTTCCCCGTCCAGAACAGCCGGAAGCCCTGGCGATGCCAGGCAGTCACCGTTTCCGGCTTCACGATCACCAGGGCGGACCGCCAATCGGCCCAGATTCCGGACAGCCACGCCCAGAGGACGCGATCTGCCGCCGTTAGCTTCGGTCGCTTTACCGAACGCTGGAGAACGCCAAGTTGGTGACGCAGCGCGAGGTTCTCCAACTGGAGAGCGGCTCGGGATTTGAATGTCGCGGAGGCGGTGACGCCCAATACACGCAGCGTGTGGAGAGCCAGATGAAGGATGTGGCGAAGGAGGCGCAAGCTCCATGTTCTCATTCAGTTCGAGGTTTGCGATAGGCACTGTCGCCCGGCAGATCTCCACGCCCGTCTCGCGATCCAGAATCGCGCTCCGCCGGTAGAGCGGTAGATGGTCGCAGTACTTGCCCACGACCGTGTCGATCACCGGTCTGGCACTTCCTGAACTCCTTAACGACGGCGGAGCGGGAACACGCCAAGCTTGCATCCGCTCGGCCGACCGTACTACCGGTACCGTCGGCTGGGGGTGCTGTGGTGCCGGGGAAGAGAGATGCCACGCGGAGGTGACCTTGTCAGACGGACTTGCGCCCGACGGACTCGATCGTCGCCTCGATGGCTTCGGTCAGACTCTGCTCCGAGTTGAGTTGGGCGCGCCATCCGAGCCGGTTGATCCGGTCGGTATCGAGGACGAATCTGGGCACATCTCCCGGCCAGCCGCCTTCGCCTCCGGTGTATTCGAACCGGACGTCCCGCAAGCCCATCGCCTCAACTACCATTTCGGCGATCCGCATGACTGTGGTGGTGTCATTGCCGCCAACGTTGTAGACAGCATAGGGCTCCGTGCCGTGATCTACTACATGGAGCATCGCGGAAACGCACTCCCGGCTGGTCAGGTAGCTCTTTGCCTGGCGCCCATTCCCCAGGATGCGGAGAATGGCCGGGTCTTGACGGAGACGGTGCACGAAGTCCCCGACTACCGTGCGCCCTGTCTTGCGCACCTTCGGGCCAACGATGTTGGCAAAGCGAAAGATCCAAACCTTCATGTCAAAAAGATGCGAGAAGGCGGACAGAAGGACCTCGCAGGCCAGCTTCGTCGCCCCGTACAGGGAGATCGGCTGTGGCCGGGCATCCTCACGGATGGGCTGCACCTCTTGGAGACCGTAGACGGCGGAGCTGGACGAGAAGGCGATCCTTCCTACCCCGGAAAGCCGCATGGCTTCCAGGAGATTATGTGTTGCGATCGTGTTCTGCTGGAGGTCTTTCTCAGTTGGGTCGCCGTGCACGTAACGGATGTCCGGATTGGCAGCCAAGTGCCAAACGAAATCGATCCCCATGAGAGCTGGCCCGAGGGCGGCGGTATCGAGGAGGTCGCCCTGAACAAGTCGGCAATTCGAATTGTCGACCAGCGAACAGACGTGCTCCCACCGGCCGGAAGAGAAGTTGTCGAAGATAGATACCCGATGGCCACGCGCCAATAAGGCAGCCGCGAGATCCGAACCAATACAGCCTGCGCCGCCCGTTACCAAGCAGTTCATAACTCGATTCCGTCCCTCGCTGGATTCACCCGAACCGCACCCCGATTGCCCTCATCCGCTTACCGACCAAAGCCTTGGCCACCAGTGCGCCGGTGGATTTCCGGTAGATGCCGATTCGTTCTAAGGTTAAGTGGGCCCATTTTTCGCCGAACGTGTTTTTGAACACACCAAACCCTGACCGGAAGCCGAGTTCCTCGCACGTCTTGAGCACCGACTCGTTGTACATGCCGAGCGGGTATCCCACAGTATCGCAAGGTTGTCCCGTAACCTGCTCGAGCAGATATCTGTTCTCCTTCAGTTGCCGCCGCGCCTCGCCGGGCGTACAGAGGGTCAGATCGGGGTGATCGATGGTGTGAGCGCCCACGGAGAAGAGGGGGTCGTTTGTCAATTCGCGCAATTGCTCCCGAGTCATCCCCGCGGCATGGTCGGCGATGGCTTCTGGCGGCGCGAATTCCTGCGCGGCTGGCAGGTCCTCGTCTATCACCCGATAGAGTTCGCTTGGGTGAGGACGTAAGGACAACAGGTACTCGCGCAGCCGCCGCAAAGAGTTTCGCTTCTCATCCGGACGCATTGAATAGATCTCCCCGTGCAACTTGAGCTTGCCATCGGGGAAGAAGTACTCGAGCAACTCGAGGTAGCGAAACCAGAGGAGCCCGCCTCCATCCAGATGCCGGGACGAAACGAAGAACAGCCCGGGAACCTGGAACCGGCGCAAGACAGGCACTACGTTCTTAGCATGGCTAAGGAGTCCGTCGTCAAACGTGAGAAGGATCCGACGGCGTCCGAAACGGCCGGGGCGCCACTGTGCCAACTCCCCAGGATGGATAAAGGCGCAGCATCTGTTGAGGTAAGCGATGTGGCGTTCGAATGTGCGGCGGTCAACGAAGCCGTCCAGGCCGAACTCGGGAACCCCGTGATACATGAGGATCGTAAGCTTTTTCCGCGTGGGATTCCCTAAACTGTCGGCTCTTTGCTCAGTCATATCTCTCGGATGTCGCTGTCCGGTTCAGAATCTGCCGCCTCATTATCGGCCAAAGTTCGCCGCTGACCGCCTTCACGCCTTCCTTCAGGCCCCAGAGACCGCGGTGTTTCCAGTGCGTGGCTCGGCTGCCGCTTACGATCGCCGCCGCCTCACTCGCCGCCACGCCCCGTTTCAGGCTGAAGCGCCCAAGCACGTGGCAGGCTCCAACCGTTTTCATGGAAGTGACCGGTTCGGAGTTGAACAGGATCCTGATTCCGGCGTCATCGGCAGCCTCTGCGACCTCGGTCGAGAAATACCCGCCGGCAACCGAAGCCACGTCGACGGGTGCGCTGAGGATGTCCGAGAGAATCGCACAACTCGTCTTCCACTCTTCTACGAGGCGGTTATAGGAAAGCGAGGACAGCCGTGAAGGATGCGAGTGAGTGTGGCTGCCGATCACAGCTCCCCGGCAGTGAAGCTCGCGGACTTGTTTCGCGCTCAAGAAGCCCTTTGAGCCGATCCGTTCCGTAGTCACGAGGTAGTGTCCAACCCAGCTGCGCTCCTCCAGCATGTCCGCAATGATCGTATACCCGCTGCTCCCGCCATCGTCGAAAGTGAGCAGCGTATGCTTTGGCTTACCGTGGCGTCCCGGCTCCAGCACTCGGTAGACGGGACCGGGTGGGCTGGGGGCGGTCCTCTGAATAGCGTCAAGATGTTCCTGGAACAGCACCCGATCCATCTTGTACACGTTCGGCCCCGCGCCAGGGAACCCGCTGGAGTCGCAGTCGCCCGCGGAGACGACGTCGTGATAGAGCAGGGTCGTGATGGTCAAGCGGTCCTCCGGGCGGAAAGTCTCCAGTCGATGTAGCTCGTTAGCTTTGGCTGCCCCCAGACAGCGGAGGTTCTTCCGTCTGTCTGGATGGTTGAGGCTTCTCCGGCGGATATTTCTTCGAGCTTATACCTGATCTTGTCCAGGTTCTCAAAAACGACGCGGTTCTGAATCTGAATGTGAGATTCCCGCTTCTCCTCGTACGCATAACTGTAGTACCCGAAAATAGGGCCCGTATCAATACCCTCGTCGATCTTGAGCAGCGTCATCCCGACTTTGTCGAGGTCCCGGCGTTGCAGCGCCCAGAAGCAGCCGTGGGCGTTGCGGTATTCGGGACAGATCCCCGGGTGCATCACGAAGGTACCCTTTGTCGGAATTGAGAATACCGCCTTGCGAAGAATGGCCCCGCATCGCGCGATGACGATATCAGGCTGGGCATCCTGGATGAACTGACGGGTCGGCTCTTCGTTGGGGCTATCACAGTATATGGTCGGTATCCCCGTCGGCAGCGGATACCTCTGCTTCAGCTTCTCAACCAAAAGAGACTCTTCCCGGTTGTCGGAACGTCCGAAGACCAGTGGGTAGAGTGCGCGAAACAACATTACATCCGCCAAACCCAGAAGTCCACTCCGAGAGAACTCTCTCTTCACGCGCCGCCACTTTCTCTTGCGCGATTCGCGAATGAGTGCGATGCCGGATAGCTCTGAAAAAGATGCCAACCATCCGGCCAGGCACTCGCGATTGAGCCTGTTCTCAACGTGACAAACCAGCAATGTCCGAAATGTTTTCATCTTGGTTTTGTGCTTACCCGCAGGATCCTCTAGGCTTCTGCCGCGGACACCCTGGCGTCCGTCGCGGCGGTTGACATACCGATTCTGTCCCCGCAGTAACCGGGAACAAGTTGAATGAGACTGCGGCGAACGCCTGGCTCATTCCGCTCCGCCAACATTCGTTCCAGGTCCCGCAGCCGGGCAAGCAGCTCTTCGCGACTGAAGTCACGGTCGCGAGTCAGTACAGAGAGCCATGGGTGCAACCCGCTTCGCACCAGGGAATGGCGATCTTCTTCAGGAGTGGGCCCATCCGAGCCGTTTTCGCAGCAGTAAATCCTAATGTTCTGGTGGGGGATCTTTCCGCGCAGCTGAATCGCACTTCTCACGAGGTCAACGGCATTTGTGTCTTTGCCCGGGTCCACAACGTAGACGCCAGTGTTCTTCCCCATCGCAGAGGCTCTGAGGATGAGTTGCACAGATTCCTCGACGGTCAGAAGACCATGGCCAATGCCTGCGTCCGCGATGGCCGCCGGCCCGCCCGCTTCGATTTGCTCCTCGATGAGTGAGACAGCCTTTTCGACGGAGTCTCCGATGCGAACGGACAAGAAGCGCCCGGGGCCATTTGGCACTGTGGTCACGATGTCCTCCATCACGCAATTCGTCGCATCTCTCACGGTGGATGGATGTGCGGCGCTTACCGACGAAACCTGCACGAACAGGGAGACCTGAGTCCGATCCACCGCCTGGACCAAAGCAAGTGTTCCGATGATGTTGTTCTTGCACGCTTCGATCGGATGAGCCTCCATGTTTCGGTTGTCGCAGTAGGCCGCCGAGTTAAAGACCAGTGCAATGTCGTGTTTGTTGAGAATCGCCTCTATTGCACCTGTATCGCGAATGTCTCCCGGCTCGGCCAGCACGTCGAGTTCAGTAAACTCTTTTCGCAGTTCGGCGAATATGCGGACGAGGCTGAACTCGGCGTGGTCGAACGCCACCAGGACTCGGGGCCCAAGTCCGGCAATCTGTCGGCACAACTCGGACCCTATTGATCCGCCAGCACCCGTTACGAGGACGGAGCGTCCGCCGATCATCTTCCGGGCTGGCGCATTGTTCTCGGCGGCGGTGCGGTTGCCAAGCAGGTCTCCCAGCGTAATGTCCCGCACTTGGCCCACCAGCCTCTTGTCCGGGTCCAGCGTCCTTCCTTGTGTTATCGTCTTGCAGTCGATCCCGAATGACCTGCAAGTGTCCAGGGCCTCCCGTAGTTCCTGGCCCCTTGCCACCACGATTGCGTGATCAACTACCCCTCCGGATTCTCGTATTCGTTCCAATTGCGCCGGCAAATCGGCCTGAGAATACACGGCCGCAGCTCCAATCGGGAGATCCCCGAGGGCTTCCTTATCATTCGTCACAACTCCCACCAGCCGGTAGGCGCCATTCTGAGCCGAAGCAATCTCCCGGGCAAGGTTCAGCGCGGTAGTGCCGGTCCCCCAGAGGAGAACGCCCTCTCCAGGTGCATTCCCGATGCTGGCGGGCTTCACCTGATGATAGACGTGAAAGGCGAACCTTGCCGCCGTGGTCAGAATGAAGCAGAGCATGAAGTCGATAACGCTCACCGACAGGGAGGCCCCTTGAACGGCGATCGGCCAAACAGACACCATTACAGCGGATGCAGCGACGTTGGCGAGAAAGACATGCGCACCCTCGAGAATTCCGGCGAACCGCGACCAACTGTGGTTCATGCCGATCAGCCGGAAGACAATCGATTTCGTCACAATGGCGACCACAAGGCCGCGAGCAACCCGCGGGAACTCCCGAGCCGGCAGGTCGAACTCGAATCTCAACCAGAAGGCAGCCACGAAGGAGACGGCGATCAGTACTGCGTGAAAGACTGCGAGCGCCAACCGCCGGTGCCCACGAATGAACTGCACCCAACCGGAGCGAGAATCGGGGCGCTCGCTTCTGTTTCTGACTGAACCGCGAACAGCATCTGAGGCTTTCGAAAGCAGGGACAGCCGCTCACAGATGAGTGTGGATTGCCAGAGAAGCAAGAATCCAAGGATGGCTGCAACCAGAACGCCCCATGCGGTCGGCGTAGAGTTGTAGTGCCAGCCCGTAACGGCAAAGCCGGCAACGGATAGAGAGGCTGCGGAGATCCAAAGTACGACATCGTCATGTTTCAGTCCGGTCTGAATCAGCCTCTGGTAGAGGTGGCTCCGATGAGGCCGCCACAGTTTCTCTCTGCGGCGTATGCGGCGGAGGATCGTATGGGCGCCGTCGGAGAGGAAGAACCAGAGAAACATCGCGGTCAGGAACACGAGATGGTGCCGGTTCGACGGCGAGGCCGCTTGAAATGGTAACACGGCAAAATAGAGGCCAAGCACTGTAGAGCCGACATCCCCCATGAAGACCCGTGCGGGGTGCCAGTTGTGAAGCAGAAAACCACCGGCTGATGCAGCCACAACCACACCGGCGACCGTTGTGACGGGATCCACCAGAGCCAGTGCGAAGGCAAGCCCCGCAATGACAGCCTGGACCCCCGCGTAGCCATCAATGCCGTCAAGGAAGTTGTAGATGTTCACAACTCCGACGATCCAGATCACGGCCGCGAACTCCGCGAACGGACCAAGGGCAATATCAAACGGCGTGGGCAGTGGGAAACGCTCGAGTCCGCCGAAAGAGTAAACGATGAGTCCGGCCGCGATAGCCTGAACAGCGAGTCGTAGGAGTGCACTGATGCCAAATAGGTCATCTGCGAAACCAACCCCGGCGGTCAGCAGAAGAGTGATAAGAACGGGCCACGCCAACATCTGTATCCCGAACAGATGGGCCAAAAGAATGCCAACGAGCAATCCCAACAGTATTCCAAGACCGCCGCCCCTCGGCGTGATAGAAGCGTGCGAAGAGCGACGGTTTGGAATATCGAGGATTTTGTGGTGTCGGAGGACCGTCACCAAGCGGCCCGTGGCAAGATAGGACACTCCGAACGCGACGGCAGCCAGCACGAAGTAATGGGGTGCAGTCATAGGCAAATCTCACTGGCGTGATCGAGCACGCTTGCGGGCTTCCAGTCCGCCAAGGCGCGCGCCCTGGCGTCTGAGAATGTCAGTGTGCTGGTCATCTTCCGGAAAGCCCGGCTACTGAATGGCATTGAGGTGTGAAGGGCTTGACCGAGCAGGTCGCCCACGGCCGCAAGCTTTCTCGCGGCGCCAAGCGGCAGTCTGCATGGGGGTTTCTTCGCCAACGCTGCGGCAAGGGCGGCCTCCAGTTCCCGGAAGGATGGGTGCTGCCCATCCGTGAGATGGAATGTCCCTCCCATTTCGGCAAGGCTTGGAAATACTCGCGCGACGTCCTCCGCGAGTACCATGCTTCGCCTGGCGGATCCGTCGCCGACACCCAAGTAGCGGCCGGACTGAATCGCTCTCGCCATGGAGCCAAGGTTGCCCGGGGCGGCTCGTCCCGCGACCAACGGCAGACGAGCGATCGTAACCTGTACACCGGTTCCCTGGCCCCACGCCTGAATTCTCCGCTCGGCCTCGAGCTTGCTGGAGCCGTAGGTGTCGGCCGGACTGCATGGATGCTCCTCAGTAATCCCGGTTCCTTCCTCCACACCGTAGACGCTCACCGTACTAACGAACAGAATGCGATCCGGCAACCGCGCGCAGGACTCCAGAGCAGACAACAGCCGGCAAGTGCCCGCGACGTTCGTGTCAAAGAAGAGCTGTTTTTCCTGCTCGGAACGGGGAACCCGATGGGCGAGACCTGCGATATGAAAGACGTCGTCAAAGGTCCCGCCGGCAAGATCCCAGTTTTCCGTGAGGAGATCAGCGGTGACATTCCGGTAGCCTTCTACCGGATTCGGCCCCAGCGTTGTGATTCCATAACCACTGGCAGCCAGACCTCTAACCACGTAGCGCCCCAGGAAGCCCGAAGCGCCTGTTACCAGGCACGTTCTCATGCTTTCCGAGCTGTCCGGAGGAGGACCTGTCTCATCTCCTCGGCCAACTTGCCCCGATCGAACATTTCCAAGGCGACCCTCTTCGCATTGAGCGAAAGCCTCTGTCGCAACGCATCATTCCGAACTACCTCCGCGACCGCGCAGGCAAGAGCCTTCGGATCGGCCGGCCGGACCGTGATTCCGCAATCCTCTCGCTCAATCAGATCCTTGATCCAGCCTTGGGTGGTTTGCACGACGGGAATCCCGCAGGCGAACGCGTCAAAGAGCTTGTTGGGCGAGGCCGTGGAGAGAAAAGGTACATCTTTGCAGACGAACAGCGCGCACTTTGCCGATAACAGCCGGCGGAAGACATCTTCCCGGGACATCAGACCGAAGAACCGAACGTTCTGGAGCCCCAGTTCGCTCGCGTACTCCTCCAACTCGGCCCGCTCCTTGCCATCGCCGATCACTCCGATTCTGATCTCATGGTGACCCTCCTGATCGAGGACATGCGCCATGTCCAGGATCTGACGGCAGTCGTCGATCAGGCCCAGCGTCCCGGCATACAGTACCTGATAGCCGTGGCTGGCGTCCGGCCAGCCGCCTTCCGTCGCGACTCGTTGCGAGAGAGAGTTGTCGGATGCGTTGGGTACCACCACAACGCTATCAACCGAGTGGCGCTCCCGGATCCACGTCGCGATGCCTTCTGACAGCGCGACGACCTGGTCGGCGGCGCGGTAGCACGACTTCTCGAAGGCGCGGGCAAGCCAGATCATAATGGGATTGCGCAGGATGCGGAGTTGTATTGCTCCTTCGGGCCACAGGTCCCGTGCCTCGAAGACGAACGGCACACGCCTAAGATAGTGGGCGACAAGCCCCGGCAAGGCCACCGTGATGGGACCGGATGACGACAAAACAACATCGGCGGGCACCCGTAGCGCGTACCAGCAGGAGGCAATCGCATACGTCGCGAAGCTGAACAGCCTGGCCGCCACGCCGTGTTTGTTCGAAAGCCGGATGTTGAGAACGCACACCCGGATCCCATCCACCTCTTGAACAGTTACGAATTGGGAGGGGGCCAAGTCGGACTTGTCGTAGACGCTGGTCACAATGGTCACCTCATCGCCTTTTTCCACCCATCGTCTTGCAAACTCGTGCGCCCGGGTGCTCCAGGAACCGCGAGCGGTCGTGAAATACTGGTAGAAGTACAGGACTCTCATTGCGACGGGAACTGGTTAGGGATGGGCTATAGGACTACGATTCGTTGAGAGACGAGACAACTATGCGAAGTTTGCCGTTTGGTCCCCGCGGTATTCTGTCGACCGGCTCCAACTCGACGCCAACGTCGCCGATCCGAGTCTTAAGTCCTGCGATGATCCGCTGAGCCGCCTCCTCGTCAAACTCGGGCGCCGGAATGTACTTCACGCGGATGCACTCGAGGGATTCCTGGATGAACTGGGCCTCCAGCATGGGTGTGTCAGGTCCGAAAACGATGTCCACGCAATTCGAGCTGAGGATGCGGCCGTCACGAGTCCGAATTGTATCCGCGTCGCGCCCGAGCAATGATTCCAGCCCAGGCAGCGCCCTCCCGCATCGACACGCGTCATCTTCGCGGGCTAGAACTCCGCGATCCCGGATGTCGTAACGGATGAACGGCATGTCGACATTGAGAAGCGACGTGAGAATAAGATCGCCGGCCGAGCCAGGCGCGGCCGGCCTGCCACCCGCGAAGCACTCCACCCAACCCGCCTCTGGCCATAGGTGGAGCCTGCCAGCCTCGCATTCACTGGCCGCGGCTGTCATCTCGCACATTCCGTATGTCTCTCTGACCGGACACTGGAACGCTTCCGTCAGCGTGGCCCTTTGGGATGCGAACAGCGGCTCTCCGTTGGTGGTTACGACTCGCGGCCGGTAGCTGAGTGACTGCCGCCGGCACTCCTCCGCGAGTGCCACCATGGATGACGTGTAGCCGAGCAGGTACGTGATTTCGTACCGCTTGAGGGCGTCTACATAGTGCTTCGCGTTCTCCGGGCGCAGGTGGTACGTCGACATGTAAAGCTGCCGCAAGGCTTGGTTCCAGACCCAGAACGGCGGCTTCTGTTGTTCGATCGGCGCTACGACCTTGCCTCCAAAGATGGCCCACCTGTCCTTTCTGGACACCCCGTACCACAGTCTCCAGCGAGCTTCAATCAAGGCGTACCAGGTGCGAATAGTTTTGCGCGTCGCCCAGAGGGAGATGGGCGTCCCGGTAGTACCACTTGTTTCATTAAAAAGCATGGAGCGGATGTTGCGGTCGTCGGCGACGAAAGCGGCGGGGTTCTGACGCACAGATTCTTTGTCGAGAACAGGCCAGTTCTCCAGGTATTCGTACGACGCGTGGTCGCCCTTGCGGCGTCTCTCTGACCAGAGGTCGCGATAATACGGTACGCGGGTGACAGCCCGATGCAAAATTGCGGCAAGCTGTTCCTCCTGCCATGCCCTCAGCTTCTCCGCCGGCCAGGTGTCTCTGTCGAGGGCCTCCTCGACGATCTTCTCGGTTTCCGGTCCGAAGCGAATCCGCTTCAGATGGTAGCCGTAAGCAGTGGCCAACACCGATCTCACTCCCGCCGGAAGCTTCAGGTAGAGTTCTGCAAGATGCTGTTCCATGATCCCTTTAAGATCCCGCTTGAGCCGCGGCCGCCGCACCAGCGAGCGCCTCCCGGATCGTCCTCCGATAAACGCCGATCCCACGGTCATCGGCGATCTGGCTGTAGATCGAGAGTAGCCGTTGCGCCAGCCCGTCATACTGATGCCACCGGTAGACGCGCTGCCGTCCCGCCTGTCCCATCCTCTTCCGCTTTTCCGGGCTGGCGGCGAGATGAATCAGCCGCTCGCCCAGCAGTTTGTATTCGCCAAACGGGATGACGTATCCGTGAAGCCCGTCTTCAATCAATAGCTCCGAGTCTCCCGCGGGAGTCGTAATCACGGGTAGGCGCGCGGCCATCGCCTCAAGAATGACATTGGGGCAACCCTCACTCTCAGAACACGAAACCAGAATATCGGCGCCGGCAAAGAGAGAAGGAATGTCGTGACGCTCACCCAGGAACTCGAGGTTCCTGAGGCCGAGCTTCTCAGCCAGTTGGATTCCTGACTGCTGTTCCGGCCCGCCACCAATAACCTGGCCGCGGATCCGTGGAGACGTCTTCAATGCTTGGGCGAGACCCTTGAGAAACACGTCCAGTCGTTTGCTGGCGACCAGCCGCCCGGCGAAGACTACCGTTATCTGATCGGAATCTGAGCGCCGTGCGGGGAGGTCAAAGCGCCTAACGTCAATGGCATTCGGCAGACAATAGATTCGCTTGGCGGGCAGGCTGCTAGAGTCCACGCACTGTTGCGCCATGGCCATTGAGTTGAGAATCAACGCGTCTGGCACCTGCAACAACCACTTCTGCCATCGTCCGTTCTGTTCAGTTGCGTGCTCCAATTCACAGCGGAGAGAACCTACACTGATGGCCCGCAGCAGCTTCGCGGGAATTGCCGCGATTAGGTTGGCAAATGAGTGAGTGGACTGCACCACATGCGGGTTAAAGGTCCAGAGTCTTCGCGTGAGTTGTAGGAGGCGAACGGCAGCCCCGTGGCGTTTCGGAACGTCCTCATACTCGATCCTGGCTTCGTCCAGCGACCGTCTATAGTACGGGCTCAGCGAAAGGCAGTACAGGCGAACGTTCACGCCGGCGGCAATAAGGGCTTGCGCAATCAGAACAACCTGTTTCTCAGTCCCGCCGCCAATCAGCAGTTCAGTGACAATTGCGAGCCGTAGCGTTTCAGGCGCCATCTCTGACCTCCAGTATCAAGTGCTTCCGACGCTCACTCAGGAGGACGATGCCGCTGGCAACCAATAGCCATGGACCCTTCGCCTGGAACTCACGTGACACATAATTGCTGGATAAGATCAGCGAGATCCACAAACCAAACGGAAGCAGCCCGGCCTGGCGCTTCTTCCATCCCACGATGGAAAAGGACACAACAAACCCCGTCAAGAGGATGAAACCGATGACGCCGTTTTCCACCAGTACCTTCAGCCAGCCGGAATGCGCATTCCGGTCCATGCCGGAGAAGCTGAGTTCAGGAATATTCATGTTCCTGAACTCCATGTTGAAGCTACCGGTTCCGGTACCGACGGGGTTTTGCGCGAACAAAAGGACCGCGGCCTTCGCCAAATCAGATCGTCCGCTGGTCCGGGATTCCAATGACACCGAGCGGTCGAACAGCCTCGCGACTCGCGTGGCGGCCTGTACTTGAAGATCAGAGAATACAATCAGGGTTCCCCCCAACAAGATGGGCGCGAACAGGGCCAAGCTTGCCCGGGCGGAGAAGTCCTTGGTAGTGCGAATCATATAGAGGAGGCAGATACCGCCGATCAGAATCGCGCCGCGGCTGGTGCTGAAGAACACCCAGGCAGAATTGGCAACGGCAAGAATTACGA
This sequence comes from uncultured Solibacteraceae bacterium, assembly GCA_964468205.1. GTDB lineage: Bacteria > Acidobacteriota > Terriglobia > Bryobacterales > Bryobacteraceae > CAWELS01. Next base: position 13,321 of record CAYXVG010000072.1, read on the forward strand.
GCCAGATGCGCAGCGCCCGTCCTTCCTCCAGGGAATCAAGGGCCAAGCATATCGAGAACAGGCCGGTAAGAGGGAGATACGAGAACGCATTGTGATTCAGGACCGGCAGCGTGTCGAGCAGAGCAAAGTATGAAAGCCCCGCGGCCGCCGCCACCGTGCCATTTATCAGGCCCATCCATACGAATATTCGCCTATCGCTGAGAGAGCGGTACAAGTAAGCGAGGATCCCAAACACCGTTACAACGTTGAGAAGACTGATGATTCCATTCGTGAGATCGCTCGTGTAGGTGAGCTGGAGTCCCATGAGCAGTACCAGTAGCACCAGCAGGCGTGTGGGGATACACTTTTTCTTGAACAAAACGGGAAGGCTGAGAACGATACAGACGCACAACCAGTAGTTGAAGGTGTTGTACCGCAGGAAGCCCCCCGACATCAGCAGATTTCGCGTCACTGCGTCCAACGTGCATAGAACCCCGACGCCTATCATTCCAAGAGAAGGCGCAAAAAAGCCCAGTACGGCAGCAGCAAACCCGAACATCGTTGCCAGACCCAACGCCGGCTGAAAACCGATGACTGCGCTCGACGCCCAGATTCCAAAGATTGCGACGAGGCACGGCGGTCCCCAATAATCGCTCTGGGTGCGGCGCCCTGACAGATTCGGTGCGAATAGGTTCATGTCCTGACGAGACGGCCATTCACGTAGGCCCAGTTCCACTGCTCCGCACAGTGGTTCGCGATTTTCGCCGCCCAGGCTTCGAGAGTCCGTTCCTTGGTGAAGGCCCGACAGCGGCGCCGAAGCGCCCCCCAGTCGGTGTTCCCGCTCAGAGCCTGGCCGACGGCATCGGCCAAACCCTCGACGTCTCCTGGTGGAACGAGCCACCCGCGCTCTCTGTTCTCGCCAATTGTCGCCGCTGCGGCGCCCACGCGGTAGGTGATCACGGGAAGCCCGTGCCCCATGGCGTCCAGCCACGACTTGCAGAGGCTCTCGGTCAACGATGGGTGTATGTGGATATCGGACGAGCGCAGCAGCGCGGAGAGATCGCCGCGGTTCAATTGACCGGTGAATCTCACCTCTTGTGCAAGCCCCAGTTCCTTTGTGAGAGCCTCGAGACTGGAGCGCTCTGGTCCTTCTCCCGCAATGGTGAGGTGAGGTGCAATACGGTTTCGCCGTTTCAGAAGTGCGATAGCTCGCACGAGTTGGTCCACTCCTTTTGGGGGTACGAGGCGCCCCATGAACACGAGCCGGGGAGGAGAGTGCAGGGGCCGATCTAGATCCGGTGCAATCCTCTCCCACTCGCCTTCTGTCATGGCGGTAGCATAGACCCAGTGAATGTTCTTGCCCGGCCGTTCGGGCTCGTCACCGGTCGCCAGCATGACATTCATCCGTGTGGCGAATAGCCGCATGAGAGTTCGGGTGACGACGTTCATTACCGTTGTTTCGGAGGTCCGGCGCCAGTTGTTGCAGTAGCGGACGATCAACGGCTTACGATAGGCGATCGCGATGAGCATTGCCAGCAGCGGCACGTCACCTGGCAGAGGAGTATGCACCACGTCAGCGTTACGTACGTGCCGGGAAAGGCGCTGCACATAGTAGGGAAGGTGAGCGACAAAGTCCAGTTTACGCAGAAAGCCGGAGCCGGCCGGGTTTCTCAAGGCGGTCACGGTGGCATCCAGAGGTAGAGGGGATCCACCGGGGCGGGCCGGTCGACGGCATATGACGAGATCGAGATGGTCAAACAGTGAGCCGACGGCCGCCATCTGCAACGGGAAACCTCCGTCTGTCTCCCAGACGCCTTCGCCGTTGTTCCAACACTCTTTGAAGGAGATTGCGCAGATCGTCAACTAATGCCTCCACTGTCTCAAGCGGCCGTTCCGCCGGTCACCAACTGCGCCGGAATGTCGGCGACAGTGCGCCAGCCTGAATTCTCCACATAGATCACCTTGCTTCCCTCCGGTTCCAGGGCGAATGGGACCTCGGGAAGATCGGCCAGAGCACGGCGCACCTCCGCGCGGCGGTGGGGCTCGCAGTAGAACAGCAGGAATCCCCCCGAGCCAGCGCCGAGAAGCTTGCCGCCGATGGCTCCTGCCTTCATTGCCCGGTCATAGTAGTCGTCGATGTCGCTGTTCGAGATCCTGGTGCTAAGGGTCTTCTTAAGCCGCCACGCGTGGTCGAGGAGTTTGCCAAATTCGTTCAAGTTTCTGCCGGATTGCAGGACAGCCTTCATCTCCTGCGCGATCCGGCACATTTCTGCGATCTGCTCCAACCGGTCGGCGGTGTTCTCCTGTTGCGCCCTCAGAACGGACCGCGCATCCCTCGTGCGGTTGGTGAAGAAGAGCATCAGCCGGTGGTTGAGCTCGACTCTGGTCGCCTGGCTACAGATCACGGGGGCGACAAAGACATCTCCATCCGACTGGAACTCGATTCCGCGAAGTCCGCCGTACGCGGCGATGTACTGATCTTGCTTGCCAATCGGCTCTCCGAGCCGGTCGATTTCGATATAACAGGTTTCCTCAGCGAGCTGTCGCGGGGCGGCCAGATCGCCCCGCATGGCGTGAAGGGCCAACAGAAGCGCAGCGGTGAAGCAGCTTGACGAGCCCATTCCACTTCCGGCGGGCAGATCAGCAATCGAGACGATCTCCAGACCTTCTTGAACACCCATGAAAGAAAGGCATTCGCGCACGATCGGGTGGCGGATTTCCTCGATGCGCTCTGCGATTTCCGTCTGCGAGTAGCTAATTCGAAACGTTCCTCCGAAGCGTTCTTTTACGGTCATGTACATGTACTTGTTGATGGTCGACGACAGTACCATCCCGGGACGATGGGAGTAGAAGGCTTCGAGGTCAGAGCCGCCCCCTGCGAAGCTGACTCTGAACGGTGTGCGAGTGATTACCATAGTTGTGGCTCCCGATTATTTGTCGTTTCCGCGGATCGGTTGCTGGAGCGTATTGAATGGCGAAACGCCACGTAGCCTCTATTCAGAAGTGGCCGACGCTGTCTTGAGGACTGCCGCTGGCGGTTGTGCTTGCACGGGGTTTCTCTGCCTCGAACCGCGAAGCACACTGACCCTCACTGACTTTGGCGAGGAGGTTGCCCCATTTGGGCAGAATCGTTGACCAGCCGAACTGAACCACTTTGGTGCGGGCCCTTTTCGCCATCAACGCAGCTTCCTGCGGATTGCGTAGCAAGCCGGCCACGGCTGTAGCCATCGCGTCGGCGTCATTTGGCGGGACCAGCACTCCGTCGTGCCGGTCATCAATCAGCTTCGGCATCCCGCCGACATTCGTGCTTACCACCGGCAGGCCACAGGCCATCGCCTCGATGACACTGACCGGGGTGTTGTCCACCGACGAGGTGTTCAGGAATATGTCCGCCTGACTCAGGTAGTTGGGAACCTCGTCCTTTGGGATACCCTTGATCAGACGGACACGGTCCACTACCTGGAGCCGGTCCGCTTCCCTCTCTGTCGCCTCGAAGCTGCCGTCCCCCCAGTCACATCCAATCATCGTCAGCTTGACGTTCGGAAACTTGTCGGAGAGGAGGCGGACTACCTGGGGCGCAACTTGAGGATCGTAAATGGAGCGGAACGTCCGCAGCCAGATCAGGTTGGGTTCGAGAACGGGCCGGTTGGTGTAATGGTACCTGGACAAGTCGATCGCGTTCGGCATGAGCGTGATGTCACTTCGCCACTCCCGCAACGCGTCACGGAGATACGGTGACGGCGCGACAACCGCAGTCGCCGCGTTGAGGCACCCGCACATCTGCCGGGGCCACTTCTTTCCGAACTCCGGAAGCCCGCCCCCGTGGAGGGCGAGAATGAACGGGCACCCCAGAAACGACAGGAATTTCGAGAGGGCCGCGCCCCAGAAGAAAGCGTAGCCACTGAAGAGATCCACAATCGCTACATCGTAGCGGGGCCGCTTCACCAACGCGGTGAACAAAAGGTCCAGCACCCTCAACCAGCCCCTCCGAATCGAGGAACAGCAAATGACAGAGTAGCCGCTGTCCCGGAGTCGCTCTGCAAGGTCCTCGATCGGCTGCCGGGCAATTCCCTGCGCAGACAGAAAACATCCAGCAAGCAGAATGCCGCTTTTCCGTGCCATCTCGTTCGACTCTTGATTCTCGCCTGTCCGTGTCCGGAAAGCCCAGCACTGCTAGTGGACATTCAGACTGGCGGTATCGGTGCGCGCCTCTTCGGGGATCTCTTGAATCCGGTCCATCACGAACACACCAAACTCCGGGAAGGTAGATGGCGGCGGCGGCGTTCCAACGGGCTTTGCGACGGTCCGCCCGACCATCGAAATCGTGATCGGCTCGTCGCCGGCCACGCCATATGCCACGTCATCGAAGAAGTCCTGAACATTTCGGAGTCGGTATGCATCTCCCTTCGCGAGGCCAAAGTCGGTGAAGTCAACGGATACCGACTCCTGACGCGGCCAGTTGTAGATGACGATGAGAGATCGGTCCACTTCCCATTTGTCCCGATGCACGAACCAAACCACATCCTCTGGAGGGGAATCATAGTAGTGGTTCTCCGGGAAGTCGTCCCCCTGAAAACCGACAGTGCCGCCAACGAAGTAGTTCTTCTGCATTTCTGACGCCTGACAGTTGACGGTCTTGAGCGCGGTTGGACCGACGAAATAGTTCTCAAGGATCCGCGCGTCGCTACAGCCGGCCTCGTATCCCAGATTGTTCTCGCCACCCTCTGCCGACTGCGGGAAGTACGTCAAGTTTCCGAACACGAGAGGCGAGTCGGCAACCTGGTGGCCGCCCAGCAATATATTTCGGGCAGGGGGCGATCGCTCGGAAAGATATCCATTCATGAAGACGATGTTCTTGTCCAGGTAGATGCCGCTAAGCGCAGCCTCTTCCGAGTAGGCGTGAATGCCGTCACGAAACTGGCTGAACACGACATTTCCGAGGATTGGTTTTGTGCCGCGTTCGTTCTGAACATAGATTCCATGGCCGTGAGCGCGACCAGGACCATCCCAGCCGTTGTAGTAGATAATGTTGCCGGACAACTCCGAGCGCGTCGCCCCAGCCCACGACTCTATGCCACCAGAAGCATCGTGAACCACCAGATTGATCACCTTTGTGTCACCCCCGTAGACACTCACGCCGGCGCCCCTTGGGAGGTCCTCGGGAAAGGAACCCGGCATCTCAGCAACCCGACGTTCGTCGGAATTTGTCACCTCAAACCCCCAGTACCACGCGTATCCTCCATTGATGGTAAGAGTTGAGCCCCGTTCGCCTTCCCCTTCGAGCGTCGCCCGCTCACCCGGATATTGCCGCACGACGATCGGCCCTTCCCGGGTACCGGTGAGGTTGGAGACAAACGAACCCCGGTACTCACCGCCTCGGAGCCAGATTACGTCGCCAGGCCGGATATAAGGAGGATGTGACAGCGCAAACTCCAGGCTCCAGGGGGATTCTCTGCTCCCCTCTCCGCTTTCAGAACCCTGAGGAGCTACGTAGTACTCCTCCCGGCGCTTGATAACCCTGCGTACCATACCCACTGATTCGCCAGACGGGTCTCGTTGTTCGGCTTCAAAGAGTATGGCCGCAGTGATCTCTTGCCGCGCCCGATTGAGTTGCTTGTCTGCGGTGAGTTTATTGTACAGAAAGCCCGCCAGGCCCACGACTAGAACTACGGGGATGATGTGGATTGCTCTTAGCTTCATGATGGTTCTTGCGATTCTCCCGGTCACAGCTACTGTCTATCATAGTCTGTTTGGCAACAGGGAACATTTGGTGTCAGATACCCTTGTTTGATAGATCTTATAGCATCTCTGGATCACGCCCAGATATTTCAAGTTTGGTTCGTTCTCGAGCAAGTAGCCCCTGGCATTACCGTCGTGCTGAACGACCGGACCCGTATCGAGTCCCCGATAGATGAGTACAATCTCCCGGGGAGTTCGCTTGAATGACCCTCGCACGTTTTGCAGAACCTTGGCCAAAACCGGCGCCTCGAACGGCTCATAGAAGTACAGAATCAGTGGAGACTCAGGTACTCGAAACTCGGTGGCATCGCACCAGACTGACTTGATGTCCCGACACTTCTGGTTGGGGTTGCGATACCTCCGGATGTTCGACTCCGCAGTTCTGTGTAAGTCCGCGGCGAACTCCACTCCGATGATCTTTCTGAACGGATAGTCCGAAGCGAGCAAGAGTACGAGCCCCTTACCGGAGCCGAAGTCAACAAAGGTGAATCTTTCGTGATCCAGGGACAGTTGGCCCATCACCGCGTGGAACTCGTCCGGAATCGTCGGCTTGTAGTAGACGCCGTAGATGTAGTTGGGACTGGCGATCTCCATGGACCTGATGCGTGTCACTCCGGCCGTGTCAACATGAAATTCGGAGTCGAAGGCGCTTTCCTCCTCGCGTACACGAAATCGCGAGCGAATCACTTCCTGCGCCGTGGCGGCCAGGGATCTTGCCGCGGACATCAGACCTCGCTCTCGTCCTTCCCTAATCGTTCGACGAATAACCTTAGCGGCTACATGACCGGTCTGCCGCAGTCTCCTCGGCAAAGTCATGCTGGCTTTGCTCTCCTTGTTGGATGGCAGAACTGAGTGCGAGCGCCAAGCTGACTGCGATTAAGTTGATGGTCATGCCGCCAACAGTCATGTCGCGGGTGAGTGTCAGCTTTTGCGGTAGTTCTGCGACGATGCCGATGAGGAGCGCGATTCAAGAGTTGTGTACTCGGGCTGTAGTCCGGGATGTTGTCCGGATGCAATATCATACTTGCTGTATGTCTGTTGTCTCGATAGTGAAGAGGATGCAGAGGCGCTATGCTGATCGCCTCAGGGAAGCCATGCCAGAGAAGAAACCACTTTGCCGGGAAAACACGATCTTCAGGTTTTGAATATTGGGCCGGCCAGCCAGTACAACGATATCGACCAGCAGCTCGCCAACCATTATCTGAGCGATTCTGAACCAGTCCGCTGGGCCGGTGCGCCGCTTGGTGAAGGACCGGCCGAGAGCATAGGCGGCGCGCCAAATCTGGCGCACCGCCGGGAGGCGCCCCTGCGAGTCCATGTGATGTTCGATTTCGAGGTCACCACAGAATAGAAGCCTCGCCCTGTTCCCTACATCCATCGAGAAATCCCGGTCCTCCGCCGCGATGCAGTGCTCATCGTAGGAAAGTCCCTCAATCGCCGACCGGCGGAATATCTGGCAAAACCCCGGGAGCCATTTCACAGCTCGATGCTCCTTCGTTGGGGGGACTAGATTGAGCGGAACGTTGCGTCCAAGATGATCCGACTCGCCGGGCGTCAAAGTATGGATGACACCGAAGAGTTTCCGCAGCCGCCAGCGAGGTGACAGACACTGGTTGTAGTTGATGGTGTCGTAGCCCGTGATCCCTCCGACGTCGGCATAGCGCTTTTCCGTGAACAGCTCCACCACCTTGGCCAGAAACCCCTCGCCGATCAGAACATCATCGTCGAAGAAGCAGATAATGTCGCCCTCGGCTCGACGCAGACCAGCGTTCCTGGCCTTTGACAACCCGCGACCGGACGTCAGGTAGACTACCGGGAGTCCTTCTCCGGCCAGACCGTCAACAAAACCGGGCAGATCCTCGTTGTTTTCCGGCCCCACGACAACGACTTCGAAGTCCTTGTACGTTTGTTTCTTCAGGCAGTCCAGTAGCTGGGACAGTAGCTCGGCCCGGCGGATGGTGCAGATGATCACACTAATCATCATTTCGTTACTGCCCTCCGCGGGGCTGATGAGCGACCATACACCGGCGGTAGAAGCTCTCGAACTGTGGCAGCAGTCTCTCGTACGAGAATGTTTCCGAAACGCGCTTGTAACCGTTGTTCCCCAACCGGCTGGCAACCGCGCCATCTTTCAGCACATTCACGATGGCGGCGGCAAGGTCTTCGAGGTCAGTGGGTTCGACCAGCAGGCCGTCAGCGCCGTGCCGAATCAACTCAGGGCCGCTCGCTCTGCGCGAATAAACTGTCGGACATCCGGAGGACATTGCCTCCATCGGGCCGAGCGCGAAAGCTTCGGACAGCGAAGGGAACACAGCGACCCTGGCATTCCTTAGAGCTTCCAACAGCTCGGCCCTGGAGACGTGCCCATGAAATGTGACAGTCTGCTCTGTGCCGTGATTTAGGGAGGAGAGCAGATACTCCTTCATCGTGGCATCGCCAAAAGGAAGATCCTTGCCAAAGATGTGCAGTTGGGCACCAGGACACTCTTGCAGAACCCGGGGCCACGCCTTGATCAGAAACTGGATGCCTTTCTTTGCGGTAAGAGATCCGCAGTACATCACGAAATTGTTGGACCGCTCGGCCAGCGGAACAAGTTCACCGGGCTCCACCGGGTTGTAGGCGACATGCGGGGCCGCTTTCAGCCGGAAGATCTTCTGCGTCCTGGATCCCACATATACACTGACCGAGCAGACGAAGTCCGCTCTCCGGACGGAAGCCCATTCTGCTGTCTGCAGCGTCCTGGTCGGACGCCTGCCCATCTCCAGAGAAAAGTAGGTTGCGGAACCATGGAGCCTGGTGACCACCGGCACGTTCATGCGCGGCCAGCCGGCTGCCCACCCCTCATAATCTGGCACTTCGATCACATCGACCTCGCCGGCCTCGACCCACGCCCGAATCTTGGCATACAGCTCCCACCGCGCCCGAATCGAAAGAAAATCACGCTGCGCACGCGCTAGCCGATATACCTGTACCCCTTCATCAAGCTCCACGCCGGGGCCGGGAAAGCCCGGGTGGTACATTCCGATCGCCCTCACCTCATGACCCGAGGCTGCCAGTGCCCGCCCCAGTTGTCGTGTGAACGTGCCGATCCCTCCGTTCCGGCAAGGCGGGTATTCGTGGCACACGAATGCAATCCGAAGCGGTGCTGCGCCGTCGTTCTCGATGGTTCTCTCCCCCGGCGATTCTCGTATGTCAATCATTCAGGGCGCCTAGCGATTCGGTATCCAGCTTGTGTCCGTGTTTCGGGACAAATTGTCTCTCGGAAAGACCTGCAATCTCTTCCAGGACGGTCGCAATCCTCTTGCTGGAAGCCCCCACGGGAACGTTGATCTGAAGCTCGGCGAGTCTCCGTCGGCCCTCTCGGTCAAGCGTGGGGTCATCAAGATACAGATTGGTCATTTCAGCCAGATCGTTTGCCGAATGTGCGAAACGAGCGGCTTGGAGTTGTACTACCGGTTGGTAATGCTCCCAACTGTAAAAAAGATCCCATAGCGGCACCCGCAGCGGCGGTGGGCTGGTTTGATCGTAGGCGATATTCACCACCGGTCTGTCATGCAGCCCGAAGTCGAGTGTCATTGTGGAGGCGATATTGATCCCCAGATCTGCGTGCTCCGTAAGGTTGCAGAGCATCCGGACGTCATTGAGGGTCGGCATGCATCGTGCCCAGTCCTGGCCATCAAGGGACGGCCAGTCCGGCTTGGCGTAGATGAGTTCGGGGAACTCCTTGCGCACCGCATCATACCGGGTCCCCGGGTCAACAGGACAAGGCCGCAGCACCACCTGAGGGTTCTTCCGGATCCTCCCTTGCCTGATAAGCGTCATGAGTGTCCGTACGTGAAGTTGATCTTCCGGACAAGTGCCTTCGTCGCCCCCGGAGTAGCAGATCAGCGGCCTGGACGGGTCTGCGCCAATGCTGCGCAGGAATTCGTCCCTGGAATACAGAAGGCTTTGGTCGGCGTAGCAGTCAAACTGTGGCGTTCCGACAATTCGCACGTTTCTCTTCGCGATCCGGGGATAGTACCGGAGCAGTTCCTGCTGCATGTGCTCACTCCAGACGAGATAGTAGTCGAACGGAGCGGCAATGCGGCTCTTGCTGGTCAGGTTGTCCCAGCTACCGATGAAAGTGACGGAGGGGATCCCGAGCTTGCGGGCCGCAAGAACCGGCAGCAAGCAGAGTCTCGATCGCTGATTCGTGCAGAACAGAACGGAAGCTTCATGTCTTTCGAGCAGTTCCATGTAGCGCTGCACCTCAGGCATACGCTGGTTGGCCGAAAAGTATGCGTGCTCGATGAGGGAGACGCCGCTCTCCGTGGCGCCCAGCCTCCCCAAACGTTTGGCCACTGTCTGCGCGCACCGCATACGCCAGGAGCCAACTGCTTTTCTCGCTCTTGTGTAGCGCATGGAGTGCGTATCCGCCCAGTAGAGATGCGCATAGGCGAGCGTTTGGCGGAGCGCGAATGAGGTGCGCCGGTCCCGGGTTTCGAAGACTCGGCTCAACGCAGCGTTTTCATGCTGTCCGTTGAGCGCGCTTCGCACTGCGTCGCCAGGCATATCGTGAACCACGAGTACCTCTTCGAGAAAACCCAGGAGAGGGCCCAGAACGAAGTTCCGCAGCCCGACGCCGTCGGGAGCTAGTATTGCTACGCGCATTGTTTCCGCCTCCGTGTGCCCGCCGACGCGCCGGATTCCGGTGAGGCGCCCGTCAGGCGAGAGGCCGTCTTCGTCAACTCTGAGATCACGGCGGAAGGGGAGAGGCTCTTGATCGTTTCTTCGGGCGGAAGCAGCTCATCCATTTCGTTTCGCATCCATGCGAGCCACAGCCGCTCGAGTGCCGCCGAAATCGCCGGTACGTCATCGGGTTCCGCCAACAGCGGGTAGTCCGCGCCGAGAAGATCTCTGACCGCTGAAGCCCTGGGAGTGAGGGCGACAATCGGCTGGCGAAGTTGGATGGCATCTGCTAACTTGGCGGGGAAAAAGGGGCTTTCCTTACCCGGCGCTTCAACAACGATGGAGGCCGTGGCCGCCCGGGCCATTTGCACCGTTTCTCTGAAAGGGAGCCGGCGGTCAACGCAGACAACGTTAGGCAACTGCCGGGCTCGCTGCCATGACGGATTATTCACTATGCTCCTGTGGACTCCCCCAATCAGCACCAGATGCGCCTTCTCCCGCCGCTCCAGCTTCCGATCGACAAACTGTGAAAACGCGTCGATCAGACCCGACGGATCCCGGTTCTCGATAAATGTTCCCGTATGAATCAGGTTGAAGTGAGCCGGGGGGAACGGAAGATCCACCGGCTGCTTCTCCGGCGCGGTCAAATCCGTGGAAATGTGCGGAAGAACGAACGCCTTCCTGCGATATTTCTCCAGGTCGCCGCGAAGAACCCACTCAAGCAGGCGGCGTGCTGGGAAGGAGATGGCATCGGCCTGCCGAACGATCCTTCGGTGAAGTGCCTCCTGCCGGCGCGAGCGGGCAACGCTACCCACCTTCCGATAGGGTTCGGGATAGAGGCTCAGCGGGAATGGGTCATGATAGTTGGCTATCCACGGGAGCGTCAGCTGGGCGCCCAGGACTGCCAGGTGAGGCTCGAATTCGATCCCCGCGCCTCGAACGAAGAGGAGGTCCGGGCTGGTCGCCTTTACAGTACGTTCGATCGCGTTGCTCCACTTGGCGACGCGCATCCAGTCATGGCAGAAATAACCTGTGGCCCGGGCAAACACGCCATCAATCGCTCTCCCGCCAAGCCTTCCCGCCCGTCCTCGCCTGGAAAGGCCTTGTACGACGCCTCCGACCTTGTCCCACGCCGATCTATTGTCGGAGCGGTCCAGAGCCCGGAAGTCAACCCCGGACGGGAGCCCGAAGTTCCCGTGCGCCGCGGCATTCTCTTCCCCGCTCAGGCACACAACCTCAAATCCCTCTTCGACGAGAGAACGAAGGAACTTGCTGGTGCAGATCCCTTCCGAGGTTCGGTCCGGGTCGACCCGTTTTGCCGCCACCAGAATCTTCACTTCTCGGTCCTCGTTGACGCCGCGGAGACCGACGCTTCCGACACTCCCTCGCGTGCAAACCAGTTGAAGTCCATCAGAGCAACCTGGAAACCGTCGGCCAGAGCCTTCCCGGCTCCGAAGAAGTTCCCGTCAGTCACATCGACGCTTCCTGCGTCTGTGATGTGGTCCTGCAAGACGGTCTTTGACTGCATCCAAAGAGCCATCCGGTAGCGTCCGGGGGCAAGATGGACTCTCGGGATGTCGAGCACGAGTTCACCGTCTCGGGGAACAAGTGGAATCTCATGCCCGAGCAGTTTGCTGTCAAGGTGCATGATGCGCTGGTCGTACGTGTCGAGAATCGTAACCGATATCCGGATGCTACTCATATCCCAATCGGACGCTACTCCAAACACAATCTTGCCCGGGTGCCCGGAGACAAGCCCGGGACATTCTTCACCATCGCCGTTCTCAAAACGAATGGAGCGGAACTTGATTTCTCCTGCGCCGCGGCGGTCGCCGATCAGAAGCAGGTCCGCCGAGGGGCCCGAGTAGGCGCTCGTCAGGTACGCATGCACCACCTTTTCGGTACTGCCGGTCATCTCGACCGCACCGCCATTGAGCAAGACGGCCGAGGTGCAAAGTTGACGGACGGCGGCCATGTTGTGGCTCACGAATAGAACCGTCCGGCCGGTGCGGGCCACCTCGCCCATCTTGCCAGTGCATTTCCTCTGGAACTTTGCGTCTCCAACGGCGAGCACTTCGTCCACGAGAAGGATCTCGGGCTCCATGTGGGCCGCCACCGCGAAGGCGAGCCGCAGGTACATTCCGCTCGAATAGAACTTCACGGGGGTTTCCGCGAACTCCTCTATTTCGGCGAACTCCAGAATCTGGTCGTACTTCTTGGTGATTTCGCCGCGCGTCATACCCAGGATCGCGCCGTTTAAGAAGACGTTCTCCCGGCCCGTCAGTTCTGGGTGGAAGCCGGTACCGACTTCGAGGAGCGAACCGACCCGGCCGTGTATCTCCGCGTATCCCTTCGTCGGTTCAGTAATCCTGGAGAGGATCTTGAGCAGAGTACTCTTACCCGCCCCGTTTCTCCCGATGACTCCAAGCACCTCGCCCTGCCTGACCTGGAGACTCACGTCCCGCAGAGCCCAGATCGACTGCTTGGAGTGGTTCTTGGACGCCTGTCCTTTCAGCCTCCGTCCAACGTATCGGAATGGCGCCGTGGCGGCGGACGCAAGAGTATCGCGAAGCGTTCGATATCGCTCTTGCCGGGCTCCTATCCGATACTGCTTCCAGATTCCCGCCGCAACTAGCGCTGTTTCCCGCAACTCAGACTCCCTGCTCCGTAGCGATTCCAAGATTCACCCATTGCCAAACAAAGAAGCTATTGTCACTCTCCCCGCGGCAGAAGCCGGCGAATGCGCGCCTGACCGTATCCGGATCCAGCCACTCTCCGCCCCGCGCCTCCAACGCCTGCTCGATCTTCTCCGCGGTCCAGTTTCGAAGCGGCCCGCGCAGCCACTCACGTTGAGGTGTCTGGAGCGGCCGCTTGGGCGCTAGAACGACGTCATCGGGCACGATCTTCCCCGCCAACTGCCTGAGCAACCACTTGCGGTTGGTGTCGCCGATCTTCCGCTCCGGGATCTGTCGAAGTGACAGTTCGACAAGTCGATGATCGAGGAACGGCTCTCGCAACTCGGTTGATACCCGCATTGAAATGCGATCGTTGAAGCGCAGGGCGCGCGGTATCTTCGTGTAACGAATATCCCGATACTGTTGGTTTCGGAGGAGATCCGGAAAGGGCTTTGGAAAGTCCGATCTTTCGGCGAGGTCCCTGAACTCCTTGACCAGGCACTCGGGCCGGACCGGGGAATCGGATGTGCCCTGAACGGTCCGGTTCCCATTCTTTCCGTAGTAATCGTAGCCGGCCCACTGTTCGTCCATGCCCTGGCCATCCAGCACCACAAACGTTCCACTCTGGCGAGCCCGGTCAAACAGCTTGGCATAGGCTAGCGTGGGAAGACCGCCGAATGGCTCATCCTGCGCCTTATGTACAGACTCGGCAAGTGCCGGCACTTCTTGCGAGCTGAGTTCGGATACGTCCAGCGGATGCTTGGTCCGGGCAAGCATCCGGCGGACCCAAGGCAATTCATCGTAGTTGCTGTCGCCGGTAACGAACGTGAAAGCGGCGACATCGCTGCCCGCCCCCTGCACGGTCTGGACCAGCCCCAGGAGTAATGAGGAGTCCAGCCCGCCACTCAGGTTCACGCCCACCGGAACATCCGCGCGAAACCGAAGTCGGACACTCTGCTCGAGAATTGATCCGTACTCTTCCAAAACGCTTTCCGTGTCTCGCGAATCGAAATCCACACCGCTGCGCGTCGCGACGTCGTACCATTTGCTGATCGCCGTCCGGCCCCGGGTCCAGTTTAGGTAGTGGCCGGGGGGGACACTCTCAACGCCTTTCCAGAACGTCGAGCTGTTGTGGTCATAGGAGCCGTGTGCGAGATAACTCGCCCAGCTCTGTGCGTTTGCTTCGCGGGGGAGTCCGGCCGCATGCAGAGCTTTGATCTCGCTGGCAAGCATGAGCGCCCCGTTCCCGTCGTTTGCATAGTACAGCGGCTTGACGCCGAATCGGTCCCGGGCGGCAAACAAGGTCTGCGAGGAACTGTCCCAGATGGCGAAGGAGAACATCCCGATAAACCGGTCCAGGCATTCCTTTCCCCACCGCTCGTAGGCCGCCAGTATGACTTCCGTGTCGGTTCCACTCTTAAATTTGTAGTCCGTTAACTGTGCCCTAAGCTCAACGTAGTTGTAGATCTCGCCGTTGAAGGCAATCCACAAGCGACCGGACGCGTCGGCCATCGGTTGGTGACCCGCCGCGGAGAGGTCCATGATCGACAGCCGGTTGTGGCCCAAACCAGCGATCTTGCCAGGGTCGATGTAGATCCCCGAATCATCCGGTCCGCGGTGGCGCAGGCAAGCAACCATCGCGGCTAACTGATGTTGGGTCCAGCCGGGGCCAAAGATGCCGGAGATTCCGCACATAGAAGTCTGTTGGATCCCGTTCTAGGCGCTAAGAGCGGACGCAAAAACAACTAACACTTCGCAGTCGTAAGTAAAACAGA
>CAYXVG010000073.1:0-27995 GCA_964468205.1 uncultured Solibacteraceae bacterium
TTTCCTGGACGTCGGCCGTGGAAATGCCCGCCTCTTCGTTGAGGTCGACCAGCATAACGGCTTCGTGCGGACCTCCGGTCCAGAGGACAATCAGGTTGACCGGAAAGCTCGACGGCTGCACTCCGACAAAGGCCAGCGATTTGTTAACGTTCTCCGCGCCGACCTCCTCCTGAACAGCCGCCAGCACCCTCTGGGCGATCTCCTCGGTGCGCTCGACGCGAGTTCCCGTCGGAGCCCGCAGACGCATCTGAAGCATGCCGGGGTCGACCCGAGGAAAGATCTCGGTTCCAAGCTGCGAGCCTACGCTATAGAGGATCCCTCCGGTAACAACCAGGTAGAGGGCTGTCACCGGCCATCGAAAACGAACGACCATGCCGGACACACCTCCATACGCCGACCGCAGGTGGTCGAACCACGAGTTCCGCGCATGTCCCGCCTCCACGGCTCGCCTGCGGTTGAGCCATGTCTCGAGGATCGGCACGAAGCTGCTGGCCAGAAAGAACGACGCCGCCATGGAAAAGCCGACGGCTAGGGCCAGCGGCACGAACATAGCGCGCGCCACACCAGCCATGAAGAACGAGGGCGCGAACACCGCCAGCATGCAGAGCATGATCAGCAGACGCGGGATTACCACTTCGCGGCTGGCTTCAAGAACCGATCGGGCGACCGGTTTGCCCTCATCCAGGTGGCGGTGAATGTTTTCGATCGCGATGACCGACTCGTCCACGAGGATACCGATCGCAAGCGTCAGCCCGCCGAGAGTCATCAGATTGATGGATTGGCCAGCGGCCCACAACGCCACAACGGCGGAAAGCAGCGCCAGTGGAATGGTCATCACCACCACCAGGGCGCTTCGCAGGCTGCCCAGCATGATGAGAATCACCATGCCGGTCAGAAATGCGCCGAGCAGCCCTTCGAAGCGCAATGCCTCCAGTGCGTCGGTTACATAGAACGACTGGTCAAACTCGAACGAAACGCTGATGTCTTCCGGCACAGCAGCCTGGAAAGTGGGGATCGCCTCTCTTACCCGCTCCACGACGTCAAGCGTCGAAGCGTCAGCGCGCTTGGTCACCGCGATGTAGACCGCCCGCCGGCCGTCTACCAGGGCGTAGCTGGTCAAAATGTCGGCGCCATCCTCGGCGTAACCGACGTCCCGGAGGTATACGGTCGGTCCGGCGCCGGTGCGGATAGGAACGTCGTCCAGCTCCGAGGGCTGCTTCACCACCGAGTTGAGCGGCGTCATATAGCTCATGTCGCCGACCCGAACATTCCCCGACGGAGTGATCGTGTTGGTTTTGGCGATTGCCTGAACGACCTCATCAGGCGACATGTTGTACGAACGCAGGCGATCGGGATCGACATGAACTACGAGACTGCGAGCAGTTCCCCCGAAGGGCGGCGGCGCGGAGACCCCAGGCAGGCGGGAAAACATCGGCCGGATCCGGAACAAAGCCAGGTCCGAAATCTCGTCCACGGTTCTCGTTTCGCTCGAAAATACGAGATACCCGACCGGAGCGCTTCCGGCATCGAAGCGCATCACGAACGGCGGCACCGTTCCCGGTGGCATGAACGAGCGCGAGCGGTTCACCTGCGCCACCGTCTCGGCCATCGCCTGGGCCATGTCTGTGCCCTCGTGAAAGTGAAGGCTCATCAGGGCCGCTCCCTGAATCGAGCGCGATTCCACGTAATCGATGCCGCTGACGTAGAGGAAGTGATACTCGTAGTAGTTGACGAGGTAGCCTTCCATTTGCGCGGGGTCCATGCCCCCGTAGGGCTGGGCGACGTAGATGACCGGCGTGCCGAGCGTGGGGAAAATGTCCGCTCGCATGCGGTTGAGCGCCAGAATCGAGCACAACGCGACGCCCACAATCACCATGAGAATGGTAATCGGGCGACGCATCGCGGCGTGTATTAACCACATAAGGAATCCCTCCTACTGGTTCCCTCGGGCCAGGATGTCCGTCATGTCTCCCTCGGCGGCCTTAAGCGCAAACAGTGCCCGCCAGATTCCCAGCTTCGCTAGCGCGTCGTCGGTTTCCGCCTGCCGCAGCAGGCGCTGCGCATCCGCCACTTCCACTACCGTTCCCAGGCCGGCCTGGTACCGGGCCTGCGCCTGTCTTTCGAGCATCTGGGCGGCGGCCAGTTGCGTGGGCGTGTTCGCCGCGATCTGCCGCGCCGCCTCCACGCTCACTCGCGCCTGCGCCACTTCGGATTCGAGGCGCTCCAGAACCTCGTCCAGCCGGGCCCCCTCGGCTGTTTCGCGATGTGACTCGATTTCCCGCCGCACCTGGTTCTGCTTGTAGTCGAACACCGGAAACGAAACGCCGAATCCCACCGCCCAGTTGCCGAAGTTCGGCGCGAGCCCGTTGACGCCCCCCTGGAACGTGCCGTCAAGGCGCGCGCCTGTGCCACGGCCATAGACCGTCGACAAAACTTCAAACTTCGGCCGGTACTCCTTCGCGATCGACTCGCGGAGCGCCCGGATGACATCGATATTCGCGGCCTGCGCCGCGGCCACCGGATGGCTCAGAAGATTCGCCGCGGGCTCATCGGCGGCGGGCGGGTCACTGAGCAGTTCCCCAGGGGCGATCTCCACTTCCGTGCCCGCCATGCCCATCCACCGGCCGAGAAGCAGACGTTGGTCGTGTTCCAGCCGTTCAACCGCGATCAGTTCATTCCGGGCTTGCGCCAGTTCCGCCTGCGCACGGGACTCATCCGCGCCGGGCCGGAGCTCAGCTCGCACCAGAGCGCCCACCGTCTCGGCGAAAACCTCCGTCCGCTCGACATTGGCCCGCGCGGCGGTCACGGCTTGCCGCGCCGCCAGCGCGTTGAAAAACGCGTCGGCGGCCGCCACCGAAACTTCGTAACCCGTTACCTCCTGCCCGGCGGCGGCTCGCGCCCTAATCCTGTCTGCCAGGACGACGAGGGACCGCCGCAGTCCAAGATCGAATGGCTCCCACCGGAACGCCAAACCGACCGCCGTGCCGAACGTGCTCGTTCCCACCTGGTCCTCACCGGCCGGTCCCGAGATAGGCGCAATCACCGGGTTCGGAAACGTGAGTCCAAAGATGTTGTTTCGCGTCGCCCGGTTCACCTGGTAATGGAAATCCGCCCGGGGCAGATAGGCCGTCTTTGCCAGTTCGATACCCGATTCAGCCGCCGTAACGTCGGACATACTCGCCCGGATCGCCGGGTAGTTCTTCGCCGCCTGCTCGACGGCCTGCTGGATGGTCACCGGACTGCTCTGTGCCTCCGCCAGCCCGGTCGCGGCCAGGCATACACCAGCCGCCACTGCGATTCCCTTCATGGTGAACACGGTAGTTCTTCCCAGTCCTCTCCAGTTCGGTCTTTCTCAAGATTGCTTCCGGCCGTCCCGCCCCAGCCTCGTCTCCAGCACTTTTCGGATCTCGGCAGCGCTCAGCGCCTCTCCGGCCAGTTCCATCAGCTTCTTCTTCTGCTGCCGAAAATAACGCCTGCCCGCCGCCGTCGCCCGGTAGTACTTTCGCCGCTTGCCGTTGACGACCCGTTCGAAGCGCTTCAGTAACCCCTCGCGTTCCAGCTTGTGGAACTTCGGGTAAAGCTGACTCGCGTTCAGCTTGTAGCCGTGCTCGCCCAACTCCTCGATCATCCACAGGCCGTACAGGTCCTGCTCCTCCGCGTGATGGAGGATGTGGAGTTCGACGAAGTCCACTCGTAGCTGCTTCTGTTTCACAATTGTACTATTACAATACGATGACAATAGCACGGAATCGGGGTTGCCGCAACTATTTTGTCAGTTTATGATATCAATAAGCAATTATGGTAACAGAAACGGATTCCCCTGTCCACCTCCGATCCGCATCTCCAGGGTTCGATCTACTTTAGCTTCCGCCGGTGCGCCGCCTGGCGCTGTCCAAAGCCTTCCCATACGCTTTTCAGGCGGCGCTCCTGGTTCTTTTCGTGGCCCTGGCTATTCTTGGCTGGAAGCAGTTCCCCCCGCATGATGTCCCTGGCAAGCTGTTCGCCAAGACGAATCTGGTAACCCTCATTATTTGGGGCCTTTGGTGGCCGGCCATGGTCTGGACCGCGGTGCTGTTGGGCCGCGCCTGGTGCGCCGTGTGTCCCTTGGAACTGGTATCGAACGGGACCGAGCGGCTGGCAAAGCGGCTCGGGATCGCACAGCGGAAACTCGGAAGGTGGCTCCGAGCCGGGTGGCTAATCGTACTTGCGTATTTCGTACTTCAGTTTCTCGTCGCCGGTCTGGATTTGCACCGCAATCCGGGGGGCACGTCGATTTTTCTTTGGAACACGCTTGGCTTGGCGGCCGCGACGGCGCTGATCTTTTCCGACCGCGCCTTTTACCGCGCCTTCTGTCCAGTTGGCTTGCTCCTCGGGACGTATGGGCGTGGAGGAATGCTCGCCGTTCGGCCGGGGACGTCCGAGACGTGTGCATCTTGCCGTTCGAAAGACCGTGTCCACCCGGCCAGGCGCTACGCCGCAGACGCGCGGAGTTGCCCGAGTCTGCTCAACCCCGAGAAGCTTGACGATAATGCGGACTGTTTGCTCTGCGGCCAGTGCTTCAAAGTGTGCGGTTCCGGGAATCTCCGCCTGCTCCTTCGCAAGCCGTTCAGCACCGGTGACTGGTATGAGCCGCTGGCGTCGTGGCCGGTGACTTTGTTTGTGATGATCGCTTCCGGTTTCGTCACCTATGAGCTGTGTTCTGAATGGGAGGCGGCGAAGAAGGTTTTCGCGTTAATGCCCGGCTTTTTCACCTCGGCCTTAGGCATCCCCTACCTTTCCGGCTGGGTGATGGGTTTTTGGCGTCTCATCATGTTTCCCCTGCTCTTTTGGCTTCTGCTCGGCGGCGTTGCGGTCGCCCTGGGCGCAGCCCGGAATTTTGGAACGGCGTGGCGAAAGCTGGCCCTGCCGGTTGTAGCAATAGTGGCGGCAGGGCATATGGCCAAGGGGCTGGCGAAGGTAGTCAGTTGGGTCCAGTTCCTACCAGGAGCGGTCGCCGACTCCGCCGGAGCTGAGACGGCAGCGGCGATTCAGACGGGACAGATTCCGTCGCCCGCCAGCCTGGCTTCGCTAACGACCGCTTCCGTGGTGGGCATCGTGCTGCTGGTTCTCTCCACTTTCTTTGCCCTTCGCGTTGCCCGGAAGATTACTCCGGAAGCCGGGCCGGGACGAACGGTTCCGGTGTTGCTGGCGGGCATTTTCTTTACCTTCCTGGTGGCAGGGTGGAGCATCGGTTAGCCGGTAGCGGGTCGTTGTTTCGAGACCGTCGGGCGAGCCTCGCTTCATGGGGCTTGGAACTTGCTGGAGTTGGAGCTGATTGAGGATTGGTAGGACCGACGCTGCAGGTTCGAAGGCCGCCGTGGCGACCGGTTGGGGCTGGGCGGGGCTTCGCGGCGCCGCGTTTAGCGAGTGGAGTGGACGGGTGGGGCAAGCCGGCCCCTACCAGAGATATTCTTTGGCGGATTCGCGGCGGGCGCGGTTGTCGAGGACGTGGACGACGCGGACTTTCTTGAGCTTGGCGGGGTTGAGCTGGCCGATTGGGATGTACATAATGGAACGGTTGAGGTGGGCGGCGATGGAGCGGAAGATGGAGCGGGGCGGTTTCGCGGCGACGTAGACGACGTGGCGGTGGATGGAATAGTCGATGGCGGCCATGAGGAGGCGCTCGGGCTTTGTGCGGGCGAAGTCGTAGTCGGGGTCGCCCCAGACGTCCAACATCCGGCCGGGCGGGAGGGCCATCATGAAGCCGCCGTACTCGGCGCGGCCGATTCCGGGTCCGACGATGTGGTCGAACGGGTGGGTGGAGTAGAAGGCCATGTCGGATTCGTTCTGGTGCTCGCCGAGCCAGGTGGTGAGGTAGTAGAAGCGGTTGTCCGGGTCTTCGTCGTAAATGACAACCACAGCGCCAACCTCGCCGGAGAATCGCTGCTGGTGGCGGACGTAGATTCTGCCTTCGTGCCAGTTGCGGATGGTTTCGCGGATGTCGATGCCGTCGAGGATGGAGGTGGTGAAGGGCTCGACGCGCACGCGGTCCTCCGAGACGATGCTCTTCGCTTTTTGCTTGAGGAAGCGGCCATACTCCTCGATGACGAAGTCCTCGGGCGGATAGGAGCAGATGGCGTTGCCGTCGAGGCGGCGGGCCCACTCGCCGGGGTACTTTTCCTTCTTCCGCATCTTCAGATTGGCGGGGCGCAGTCGCTGCTTGGGGCGCGGGAGGCGGCGGCGAAGGCGCAGTTTGCGGGTGTTGAGCCAAACTTCCTCGCCGGAGAGATTCTCGGTACGGAGGTCGCTGGTCTCGCTTTGGGCGAAGTATTGGTTCGCGGCGTTCCAAACTTCCCAGGCGTAGTTGTCATCGACGATGCCTCGCGCGGCGACGGTGAGGTCGAAGAGTCCGGCGACGAGATCGCGGCTGAGTAGAGCGAGGTTCCGGGTGTAGCGGGCCAACATGCGGCGCTGCCAGTGCGTCAATGTTTCGCCGGTGTTTTTCTCGTAGCCGGCCTCGGCGTCCTTGAAGAGGGAGTACTGGACGCGCCGGCGGTCGAGATCGGCGAGGGCGGACAAGTCCAGGCGGTTCCGCTCGAAGCGTTCCTGCAGGTAGGGGTATTCGATGGTGATTTCGGCGAGGCAGTCGGGATGGGGATTGATCAGCTCGACTTCGCGCGCGCGGCGGGGCCGCGGCGGCTGATCCTGGGGAGCCTCCATGGAGTCGAGCACCGGGTCGAGGAGATTGAGCGAGAGCACCACCAGCAGTTCGGCCAGGGGATCCGTACCCTGGAGTTTCCAGGCCATGCCATCGGCGTGGGTGACGGTTTCATCGGTGCGCTCCTGCGGGTGGAGGCGGTACGCCTCGACGTAGCGATCAAGCCCCACCGAGCGCAGGGAGTAAGGGTCGGGGAAGATGTCCGAGAGATGCGGCCGTTCGGCTAAATCGGGTTCGAGGAAGACGACCTCGGCACCGATTTCGCGGGCGGAGCGGATGGCTTCGGTGAACGGGTCGGCCGGCTCCACGGGAACGTAGACGCCGCGTTCGTCGTCTTCCGGGTCCGCGAAGACGATGACGCTGAGCTGGGGGAGGCGGTCGATTGCGCGCAGATAGTGAGGCTCGAGCCAGCCGGGAAGCTCGACCGCCACGACGGGCGGCCGTGTTTGGAGGATGCGGCGGCGCACCTCGACGGCGAACTCGAGGCGGCCGGGGACGACGGGCAGATAGGTGAAGCGGCCGCGGCGGAGGTCGCTGAAATCGGGGAGGTCGAATTCACTCCCTGGGGGCATAGCGGAGCGCCTCCTCGCCAAGAGTTTCCACGATGGCGATCTGTAGAGCGGCGCCGGAGTCGAGCGCGGCATCCGGCATGGCCAGGAGTTTCATGGCGTAGCGGCTGACGTTGATGCCGTCGCGCACGGTGTAGCGCTCGTCGGCGGCGTGGGCCTGCTGCAGGAAGCCGGTGACATATTCGAGGATTTCTTCCCGGCCAAAGGGCAGATTTTCGCGGAGGATCGCCATTTCCTCTTCGCGTTCGGGGAAATCGATCAAAATCTGCGGCTGCAGGCGGGAATGGATGTACTCGGGGAGGTCGAAGGTGGAGGCGTCATCATTCATGGTGGCGACAATGCGGAAGTTCGGGTGGGCCTTCACCTTAATGCCGGCGACGATGGACTCGACATAGCGGCGGGTGTCGAGCAGGGGGGCGAGGCTGGCCCAACTTTTCTCGCTCATGCGGTTTCCTTCGTCGAGGATGCAGACGCCGCCGCGAAGCATGGCTGTCACGAGGGGGGAGGCGACGTAGCGTAGCTTCCCGGCGCTTTCGATCACGGGTGTGATGAGCAGGTCCTCGGGGCGGGTGTCAACGGTGGCCTGGAGAATGTAGATCTCCTGATCGAGGCGCTGGCCGGCGGCATAGGCGAGGGTGGTTTTTCCGACGCCGGGCTTGCCGATAAGGCGCGGATTCATCGGCAGGTCGTCGTCCGCCACGACGAGCCAGGCGGCGAGGAGTTGCCGCATCACTTCTTCTTGCCCGACCCAGCGGACGGGGATTTGATCCGGGTGCGCGAGGTGTAATTGTACGCCTTCGACTTCTATGATCATGTAATTCTATTGTCCCAAAGGGCTCCGGGCGGCGCAGGGATTCCGGGTGCGGCGGAAACACACCGCGCCGAATTGTCAGCGTCACGGCGGGAGTTATAATTACCCGGGAGGTTGAGATGCGGGCTGCAGCGCTCTTCCTGATTTTCATTGGCGTGGGACTGTCAACCGTTCAGGCTGAAGACGGAAGCCTGAAGATTCGAGCGATCAGCGTGAAGACCGTCACGACGAGTGTGGAGGGTCTTTCCTCAATCGGGTTTGCGGCGATCAGTGAGGCTTGGGAGCGGAATGAAGTGGATCTTGCTGGCGAGCGTCCTTTGGAAGTGGATTCGATTGTCAAAGCCAAGGAGGTCATCCGTGAGATGCATGCCGGTGCGGGACAGGCGGTTCGCGTGGAACACAGCGTGAATCAGATTCCGCGGCGAGGAGTTGAAGTTGCGTTTCAGGTGATCGAACTTTGCGAATGCAGGTGAGGCCGAGTTGCGTTCCCGTGGGTGGTTAGTCCGGCAGAATCGGTGAGACCGGAAGGTAGAGACACGGGGGAGCGCGGGGCGGCGGTGATTCGATGATCCCCAAAGTGGGGAAGCCTAGTTGGAGCTCCGATGCGGGAGACTCGTACTAGATGAGTGAAAGGTGGGGGCTGTCCCCTAATTTGGCGCAGATGAGTGAAAAGCGGGGTCTGTCCCTGAATCTGGCGAATTGGCTGAGTGGGTTGCGGCTGTTGCTGGCGGTTCCTATTTGCTGGTTGATTGCCAAGCCGGAGCGCGGTCAAGACGGGGTGCTGGTCGCTCTCATCGCAATTGCGGTTCTCTCAGACTTTTTCGACGGGTTGGTGAGCCGGAAGCTGCACCAGGAGACCGAACTGGGTAAGATGCTGGATCCGATAGCCGACAAAGTGGTGATCGTGTCCGGGATCATCGCCGCGGTTCTGTTTCGGGGCTTCCCGGCACTAGTTGCGTTGTGGCAGGCCTACCGCGATCTGGTCATTATCGCCTTGGGCATCCCGATGAGCCGCCGCAGCGGGAGGGTGGTGGCGGCGAATCGCTGGGGCAAGCTCAATACCGTCGTGGTCTCCCTGCTCTGCCTATCGTTTATCGGGGCGCCGGAGTTCCTTGCCACTCGTGTTCTCACGTATGCAGCACTGGCGACCCTTTGGATATCGAGTATTTCGTACTATGTTCGGGCGGAACCGGTACTCCTCAGCAGCGAATGGGCGAAGCTGCTGCTGCGGATCGCGTTGTTCGCCGGCGCCATCCTTCTCTGGAGAGCGGGCGTCAAGCTGGCGCCGGACATGCAGTGGCTCTGACCGCCCATGAGAGCCGGAATCCTCTACACTGATTCAATATGACTCGTACGAGAGCTGGACTGGGACTGGCGCTCATTCTTATTGTTTCCGCCGGTGCAATTCCGTCCCCGGCGCAACGGCAGTTGTCGGGTACGGCTGAGATCAAGGAGGCCCTCGAGCGGCTGAACGTGCTCGGCACGGCTCTCATGATCGCCGCACATCCGGACGATGAGAACACAGCGCTGCTCGCGTATCTGGCCCGGGGACGGAATTACCGCACGGCTTATCTGTCACTTACCCGGGGCGAGGGCGGACAGAATCTGATTGGCAGCGAGCAGGGCGACCTGATGGGGGTGATTCGCACGCAAGAGCTGCTGGCGGCCCGGCGCATTGACGGCGCCGAACAGTATTTTACACGGGCCATCGACTTCGGCTACTCGAAAACCGCCGAGGAGACTTTGGCCAAGTGGGGGAAGGAAGAGGTTCTGGGCGATGTCGTCTGGGTGATCCGAAAACTGCGGCCGGACGTGATTGTGCTGCGGTTTTCGGGAACATCGCGGGACGGTCACGGCCATCACCAGAGTTCGGCGATTCTTGGCGAGGAAGCGTTCCGGGCGGCGGCGGATCCACGGCAATTTCCCGAGCAACTGGAACACGTGGAGCCGTGGCAGGCGAAGCGGCTATTGTGGAACGTTTTCTCCTTCCGGCGCGGCGGTTTCACGAATGAGGGTGACATGCCGGAGCGCATCGACGTGGATCCGGGAGAGTACGATCCCGTGCTCGGCTTCTCTTACGCCGAGATTGCCGGGATGAGCCGCAGCCAGCACCGGAGCCAGGGTTTCGGGGCGGCCGAGCGCAAGGGCTCGTCACGAAACAGCCTTGTGTTGGTGGATGGCGAACCGGCGGCTGATGACGTTATGGATGGAGTGGACACCACGTGGGCGCGGGTTCCAGGGTCGGAAGCCCTCAGCCGGTTGCTGGCGAGGGCCGAAAGGGAATTCGAGCCGGAGAAGCCGGTGAAGATTCTTCCGTTGCTTTTGGAGGCGCGGCGCGAACTCAAGAAGTTGAAGGGGCCATGGGTGGAGAGGAAGCTCTCCGAACTCGACGAAGTGGTGGCGCTGGTAACCGGGCTATGGCTGGACGTGACGGCGGATTCCTACGCGGCGACTCCGGGTGCGACGGTGAAACTTAATGTCACGGCGCTAAACCGTTCGGGGGCCGAGGTGAGACTGACGGGTTTTAAGGCGGACGGAAGAAGGGTCGAACTTTCAGAGCGGCTTGTTTACAATGAGCCGGTGGAGGTGGAGGGTCAGGAGTGGCAGGTGGCCGCGGACCATGCGTATTCGCGGCCGTATTGGCTGGATCTGCCGAAGCGCGGCAGCCTTTATCAGATTGCCACGCCGGAGTTGCTGGGCGAAGCGGAGACGCCGCCGGAGCTTTCGGCGACATTTCAGGTGGAGATTGCGGGCGAGCAGATCGAGTATCAGCGGCCGGTCATCTTTCGCTGGGTAGACCGGGTTCGAGGCGAGTTAACCCGGCCGGTTGCCGTGGTTCCGCCGGTGGCGGTACGGTTCGCCGAAAGCTCGCTCGTTTTCGCCGGCGCCGGGGCGAGGCGGATCGAAGTTGAGCTAAGCGCTAATGCCGATAATGTGCGGGGAGAAGTGGAATTGCGTATTCCTGACGGGTGGCGCGTGGAGCCGGATCGCCAGGCGTTTTCACTGGCGAGGCGTGCGCAGCGGCAGGTGGCGGCGTTCGAGGTGGCTCCGCGGAAGGAGGAGGCGCAGGGGGAAGCCGTGGCCGTGGCTGTGGTAGATGGCCGCGAGATTTTTTCCGAAGTGGCTATCATCGACTACGACCACATTCCGCCGCAGACGGTTACCCGCCGGGCGGAGGCGCGGTTCGTGCGCGTAGACGCCAAGAACCTGGCGCGGCGGATCGGCTATGTGATGGGAGCGGGCGATGATGTGCCGAGGGCGCTCCGGCAGCTTAGCGCCGAGGTGACGCTGCTCGACGAGACAGAGTTGACGCGAGGCGATCTAAGCCGATATGACGCGATTGTGACGGGCGTCCGGGCTCACAATGTCCGTGCCGATCTGCGGGCGAACAAACATCGTTTGCTCGATTACGTGGAAACTGGCGGCACGCTGGTGGTGCAGTACAACGTGGCTGACCGCCGCTCGCCGGGGGGTTCTTCCGGGCCGCTGGCGGATCTTGGGCCTTATCCGATTGAGATCGGGCGAGGCCGGGTGAGCGTGGAAGAAGCCCCGGTGACACTGCTTCAGGCGGATCATCCGGTGCTGCGGACGCCGAACCGGGTTGCGCAGACCGACTTTGAGGGTTGGGTGCAGGAGCGCGGCCTATACTTTGCGAGCGAGTGGGATGAGCGTTATGAGCCGCTATTCTCGCTGCATGATCCGGGCGAGGAGCCACTCAAGGGGAGCACTCTTTTCGCGCGGCACGGAAAGGGCGTATACATTTACACCGGGTTGTCGTTTTTCCGCCAGTTGCCGGCCGGGGTTCCCGGCGCGTACCGGCTTTTCGCGAATTTCTTGAGTGCGGGTCAACTTCAATGAGTTTTCTGCCCAAACCACAACCGAGCGTACCCCATGACGAGCCGCCCCCGTTTCTGGGGACGTGGCGGCGCGTGTATGGAAGCGTGCTGATTTACCTGGCCGCACTGATCGCGGTCTTCTACATATTCGGGGCGGTATTCACGCCGTGACGGGTTTGAACCGGAGCGCGCTACCGTCGACGGCGCCACTCAAATCATGAGGCCGCTCGACTGGATCGTCCTCTTCGCTTCGCTCGCCGGAATTGTTCTCTACGGGTTGTGGCGGTCCCGCGGCCGTCAAGACACGAAGGACTACCTGCTCGCCGGCAAGACGATGCCATGGTACGCCATGGCCCTGTCGATGATGGCGACGCAGGCAAGCGCCATCACGTTCATTTCGACGACGGGCCAATCGTATGTGGACGGAATGCGGTTCGTGCAGTTTTATTTCGGGCTGCCGCTGGCGATGGTGATCCTGTCGGTGACAGCGGTTCCCATTTTTCACCGCACCAACGTATATACGGCCTACCAGTATCTCGAGCAGCGGTTCGACGCGAAGACCCGGGCGCTGGTGAGCGTTATTTTTCTGATCCAGCGGGGACTTGCGGTGGGCATTGCGCTGTCCGCGCCGGCGATCGTTCTCACTGTATTGCTCGGCTGGCCGAGCACGACGACCGCGTTGCTGATGGGTATCGTGGTGGTGATTTACACGACGCTGGGGGGGATCAAAGCGGTCACCTGGACTGAGTTTGTCCAGATGCTCATCATCATGTTCGGCCTGGTGGTGGCGTTTCTTACAGCGGTTTGGGCGCTGCCGAAGGGAGTGAGCCTGGCGGACGCGACCAGCCTTGCCGGAGCGGCGGGAAAGATCAATCCGGTGGTGTTCGATTTCGATCTGAATGACCGGTACAACATCTGGAGCGGATTACTGGGCGGGATGTTCGTAGCGCTGGCCTACTTCGGCACAGACCAATCGCAGGTGCAGCGCTACCTGACCGGAAAATCGATTGCGCAGAGCCGGCTGAGCCTGTTGTTCAACGCGGTGGCCAAGATCCCGATGCAGTTCTTCATTCTCTTCATCGGCGCGATTATCTTTGTCTTCTACACCTTTGAGAAGCCGCCGTTGCTGTTCCAGCCGCGTCATCTCGAGCAGGCGCAAGGGCAGAGCGCGGAGTACTCGGGTATCGCCAGCCGTTTTGAGGAGGCCTTTGCGAAGCGCAAGACCGCAGCCAGCGAATTTGTGGAGGCGAGGCGCTCGGGCGACGGATCGCGGCTTCGCGAGTCGACGGCGAGCTATCGCGCGGCGCAGAAAGAACTCGATTCGGTCCGGCAGGAAGGGGCCGTTTTGGCGGCGAGGGTAACGGGCGAGACGGTGAACGATACGAATTACATTTTCCTCACCTTCGTTACGCAGCACCTGCCAGCGGGGGTGGTGGGTCTTATCATGGCAATGATTTTCGCGGCCGCGATGTCGAGCATTGCGTCCGAGATCAACTCGCTGGCCACGGTGAGCGTCATTGACCTCTATCAGCGGTTCTTCAAGCCGGGAGCGGATGACGGCCACCTGCTAAACGCCTCGCGGCTGTTCACGGTGTTCTGGGGAGCGTACGCGGTGGTGACGGCGGAGTTCGGCCAGAACCTGGGAGCGCTCATCGAGGTGGTGAATATTCTCGGTTCGCTGTTCTACGGCGGGCTGCTGGGCGTGTTCGTGCTGGCGTTTTTCTTCAAGCGGGTTGGCGGCACGGCGGCGTTTTTCGGCGTGATCGCGGGCGAGGCCGCAATTTTCGCCACGCGCTTTTTTACGGACGTGAGCTTCCTCTGGTACAACGTGATCGGATGTTTCACCGTAATTGGGGTGGCGGTGGCGCTGACCCGTTTCTTCGGCCCGCGGAAGGAAGCACTAACGTAAGAAGGCTTGGCAATCAATTCCAGGTCACTGAAGGCGGGCTCTGGGGCGCTGGAAACATTGGCGCTCGCGGGCCGGCTTGTGGCAGGGCTAATCCCGAGAGATCAACGCGGTCCTAGGACGGTTCGGGCCGGGTTTCGGGCGGGCCGGGGGTGGAGGCGATGTGGAGGGTTGACGTGGGGTAGGCGATCTCGGCGCCGTGCGAGGCGATGATGCCGGAGATCTTTAGCAGGACGTCGTGCTTGACTTTGTGAAAGTAGGCCCAGTTCGTAGTTTTTGTGAAGGTGTAGATGAAAAAGTCGCAGGATGAGGCGGCGAAGGCGTTGAAGTAGACCATGAGGAGTTGGTCGTGGTCGATCTCGGGATGATTCTTAATCATGGTCTCCACGTCACGGGTGATGGCGTCCATTTTCGATATGTCGTCGTAGCGGACTCCGATGGTTTCGTAGATGCGGCGGTTGAGCATGCGTTGGGGGTTTTCGATGATGATGGTGGTGAAGACGGCGTTAGGGACGTAGAGGGGACGCTTGTCGAAGGTGCGAACGCGGGTGTGGCGCCAGCCGATATATTCGACGGTTCCTTCGAGAGAGCGGTCCGGGGAGCGAATCCAGTCGCCGACTTTGAAAGGCTGATCGAGGTAGATGGTGAGGCCGCCGAAGAAGTTGGCCAGGAGATCCTTGGCGGCAAAGCCGATGGCGATGCCACCGATGCCGCCGAATGTGAGGACGGCGCTGATGTTTATCTGCAGGTACTGGAGTGCCACGAGCAACGCCGTAATGGTCGTGACGAGCCGCAGGAGCTTTCCGGCCGCGTGAACGGTGGTGGGGTCGAGGCGGGCCTCGGGCGTCCCCTTGACCTTGTTCAGGCGGATGAGCTCGGCCTCGATCCGGTTAATCCAGCGAACCAGGAACCAAGCCGTATTGGCGATCATTAATATGACGAAGAGTTGCGTGGCACGGGGGTCGCTGAAGATCTCTCCGCCGACGAGAAGGCTGGCGATGCGCAGCCCAATCAACCAGATGAAGATTGATAGCGGCACGGGGAGAGCTTCGAGCAGAGCGTCGTCCCAGGGATTCTTTGTTTTCAGGGCGATATGTTCGTGCAGGCGTTTGAGGGTGCGCTTGGCGACGATGTCGATGATGCCGGCGACGAGAAGGACGATGAATACGTGAATAATGGCGGAGTCCCAGGTGTCATGGCGGAGAGTTTGCCACCATTCGCTGGCCGTGACCCAATCGAGGCTCATAGGGGGATAGGGTAACACAGGGCCGTTGGGAGCCGGGATCGTGCCGTGGCCGGCGGAAAGAGGACATTGGTTGGAGATTTTATGGTGAGCGCGACCCCTATCATTACAGGGCAGTGGACGCCGAGACGGGGGGAAGGCAAGGCGCCGGCGGGCAACTTGACATCGGTTCTGACAGGCGTCAGACTCGGAATTTATGCCTTGTCATCCCCGTGAGCCGCAGGCTTCGCGCTGGCCGCGGGCGGGTTGCCCGAGATACCCGACTCATGCGCAGGAGGAATTTTGCAGCGGCTCATATTGTTTGGCCTGATCTTTGGGTTGACGGCCAGTTACGGCCAATATTCGACCGCGGATTCGGGAGGATACAAGGGCCCGGCGGTGTTGACTGGAGCCGGGTATCCTACTGGCCGGTACTTGGGCCAGCCGATGCAGTTTCAATGGCACGCCGGGGCCCGGGCGATCTATTCGACCGATGTGACGCCCGCCACCGTCGACGCGGATGGAAACCTCATCAAGTTCTCCAGTGCCGGGGCGTTGATCCACGCCGGCGGCTCGGGGGTGAGGCACGGGCGGCATTCCACGTTTGCGGCGGATATCCTAGCTGGCTACCGCTATCACAACCGGAATGTGGGCCGGGACGAAGACGGCTTGGACTTTGGCGGCAGCCTCGGTTATTCACGCCAAATCGATGCCCGGAACGCCTTTGAGATTGGCGCGGTAGCCAGGAGCTACGAATTTTCATCGGGGGGCACATACACTCCGACGGTGGAAATCCCGATCGAGGGGGTGGAAGATCCGGCTGAGAGCGCTTTCGACAGCCGCACGACGTCGGCGGGAGTGAGCGGAGGGTGGAGCCATTCGTTTACCCGGCGGTGGTCCTTCGTGGCCAAGGGATCCGCTTATATCACGGAGCGCGATTCGGACTCGTTGATCAGTTCGAGGGGTTGGAGGGCCGGAGGGTCCGCGATGTACCGGCTGAGCGAGAGTGCCAGCACCGGCGCCGGTTATGCATTCTCGAACTTCTACTCGCCCGGCGGGTTCGGCGAGACATGGACGCACGTGGTGTATTGGACGGTCAGAAAGCGATTCCAGAACCGGTGGTCGGTGAGCGCCAATGCGGGCGCGTTCTACTCCGAGTTCGACCGTGTGGCGGTGGTGCCACTGGATCCGGTTCTCGCAGCCATCGTGGGGCAAGCGACGGTTTTGGAGCCGTTTTCAGAAACCAGTACCGGCCCCTCGATCAGCTTGACGGCGTCCCGGGCGTTCCAGCGGTCCGGCTTGTCTTTCTACTACCGGCACGGCATCATGCCAGGCACCGCATTTTTTGTTTCGGGAGAGACGGATGTGGCCGGAGCACAGTACTCCATCACGACCAGCAGGAAGGCAAACGTAGGATTTGGAGTGAATTGGAGTCGCGCTACCACGCCGGGTGACACCTTAACCCACGAGGGCTACGGGGCGCACGCCGGTTTCAGCTACCGGATCGGAGGCGGATTCCATTTCAGCGCGTCCGGCAGTTACTACAACCAGAACGTGACGAGAGGGAACTTTAACCGGGACCGGGTGCTCGTCTCGGCCGGAATCGTGTTCGGTTCCGGGCCGCGGGCGGTCTCCCTGTTCTGAAGGGCAAATGAGCGAAACGGGAATGCCCGGCGCAAATCTTCTAATAGTTGACGACGAACCTACGCTGCTGCGGCTCATGGAGCGGTATCTGCGCCGGATGGGATACGAGGTGACGGCGTGCCAGTCCGGGAGAGCGGCGCTCTCGACATTCGGGGAAACCGGCGCCGATTTCGATGTGGTGATCACGGATCTCAGGCTGCCGGATGTGCCGGGAGGACAGCTACTCGCACGAATGCGAGAACAGATGCCGCACTTGCGGGCCATCGTCTGCAGTGGCGCAATTCCGAGGAACAGCGATTTGCAGGGGGCCGAGTTTCTGCAGAAGCCTTACTTGCCGCGGATGCTGGTTGATGCCATCGAGCGTTTGGTGGGGAAAGCCGGCTAAGCGTTGGAGAGCGCCGCCTGGAGCCGCTCAACAAAGTTCACGCCTGACTCGGACCACAGCAGCTTCTTCTCCGAGGGAACTACCTCGTCGAGGTCGCCTACCAGGTGCAACAGGCTGCGAATGTTGTGCCGTACGGGGGCGAAGTTGGCAGAGAGTTCGGGCTGGGGCAGGAATTGCGAGTCGAGGCCGAACTCGATACGAATCTGCTCACCCAACTCGCTTGGGAAGAGCGGACCGTGACACAGGATGCTCACGGGCGCCGGGAGTATCTTCCAGTCTTCTTCAAACTGCCACAAGTCCCAGTAGGTTTCCACTTCAAAGGCGCAGTCGGCTTTGAGAAACCAGCGCGCGTCTTCGAGCAATTCGTCCAGTCCGGTCAGCGCCGCTATTTGCCTCTCAAAGAGCGGCGGCTCGGCGAGGTCGACCGCCCGAACCCTGGCTACGGCGTCTGGGCGCAAGCGGGAGGCCGGGAACTTTTGCAGGACATTCTGGAAGTGGCGCACCATGTTGTGTTCGGTGAAACCACGAAGCCAGTAGGAGAGATAGAGTTGATCGGCCATGAAAACGGGCCCGGTGCAGGCTTATTTGCCAATTCTAGCGTGTTCTCGAATGCTGCCGTTGTCAGTAGACCCGCTCGGTGATGGTAATTGCGCCGTTGAGGCGGAACGGGATCCGTGTTTCGGCTGGGAGAACAGCGCCGGGACCGCGAGTGGCAAGCACGGCTCCGGCGCCGGTGGCTCCGCCGATAGCAGCGCCGATGGCAGCTCCCGATCCGCCGCCCGCCAATCCGCCGATCAGGGCGCCGATGGACGCGGCGCCGCCGATTTTGGCGGCGTCCTTGCCCTTTTTCTTGCCGCCGGAAATCACGAAGGTTTCGGTTTCGATATCGACGATCTGCCCGTCAGAGGTGTGCAGGCGGATCAGCTTGATGGCGAGATTGGAGGCGCCTTTGACTTTGCCCGCCCGTTTGGCTTCCACCACTCGGCCGTCCGCGCGTGCGTCGCGGTCCGCAATGATGAAACCGTCGACTACCAAGGGCCGGTCGAGCGTGGAGACGAATTCATCGCCGGGGAAGTTTTTCTCGCTCGAGAGGTTCTCGGCCAAAATAACGTTGAAGACCTTGCCGGCGGGAATGGTCACCCGATTGGGCTCGGGTGGTGGCGGCGTTTCGGGTAGAGCGGCGAGGAGGAAACGCGGCGGCTCAGTGGCCGAAGCGGGCAAGTCGAACTTCGGCGGCAGCGGCAACTCGGCGGGCTCATCGAGGTGGATGACGGGCTGGAAGAAGAACGGCCGGGGGGCGGGCCGTCTGGCCGGTGGCGGGGCTTTTTCAGGAGCCGTTGCGGCGCGTGGTTTGGGAGCCGGCTGAGGTTCAGGCTCTGGTTCGATTTCGGGCTCTAACGGTAGCTCGGGAGCGGGCGGCGGGGTCACGCTCAAGTTAGGAACGGGCGGCGCGGGCCGGACGGCTACGTAGACTACACTCCCGGCCACAACTGCTCCGGCCAGGAAGGCGATAGCGGCTTTCATGGTCCTTCCTTTCCGTCTTGATGAACGCGGGGGGACGGCAAACGGTTTCAGGAAGCTCCCGAAAATCGCCTGTAGGGCGGGGAGAGCGCGGGGCCGGGGCGGTTAGAATGTTGTTATGAGTGTGTTTCCGGAGGGGTTTCAGATCCGGGATATTGCGGTGCAACCGGCCACCGTGCTGGCTCCGATGGCGGGCGTCACGGATACTGTCTTCCGGCGGCTGATTGGCGATCAAGGCGGCTGCGGCCTGCTGATGACCGAGTTCACGAGTTCCCACGGCGTGGTGGCGACGTCGAAAGCGCGAAAGCCGACGCGGACGTTCCAATACCTGGTATTCGACGAGGCCGAGCGGCCGATTTCGGCGCAGCTTTTCGGCGCAGATCCGGAGGTGATGGCGGAGGCGGCACGCTTCTGCGAGGACCAGGGCTTTGACATCGTCGATATCAATTTCGGCTGCCCGGTGAAGAAGGTGGTGCGGTGCAACGGCGGCTCGGGACTGTTGCGCGACATGCCGCTGGTGGAGCGTCTGCTGCGGAAGGTCCGGGCGGCGATCAGCATCCCGCTAACGATTAAGATTCGCGCCGGCTGGAATGACCAAGAGTTGGTGCACGTGGAGTTGGCGAGAATCGCCGAAGGCTGCGGCGTCGAGGCGCTGGCGCTGCACCCGAGGACGCGCGAGCAGGGCTACAGCGGCCGGGCCGACTGGACGCGCATCGCCGAAGTGAAGCGGGCGGTTTCGATTCCGGTGATCGGGAACGGCGACATCGTAACCCCGGAAGACGCGGAGCGGATGGTAGCCGAGACCGGTTGCGACGGCGTGATGATCGGGCGGGCCGCGGCGTCAAATCCGTGGATCTTTCGCCAGATGTCGGAGTATTTCGGTGGCCGGGAGTATTTCCAGCCGGGGGATGCCGACCGGTACAAACTGATGCGGAAGTATTACGAAATGCTCGCCGAACGCGCGGAAGCGAACACGATCGGGAAGATGAAGCAGTTCGCCACCCTGTTTACCCACGGCGTACGGAACGGCTCGCATTTACGGACGGCGATTCACCGCGCGAAGACGCCGGACGAGGTGCTGGGCATAGTGGATGAGTTCTTCGTAGGGCCGGTGGCGGCGGTGGTTTCGTGAAGAGAGTCCGGCTCATTACCGATGGGGCCTGTCTTGGGAATCCAGGCCCCGGCGGCTGGGCCTACGTGCTTCGCTATGGCGAGCACAAACGCGAAGAGTCGGGCGGCGATCCCGAGACGACGAACAACCGGATGGAGTTGACCGCGGCGGTGCGGGGGCTGGCCGTGCTGCGCGAGCCCTGCGAAGTGGAGATCACCACGGATTCCAACTACCTCAAGAACGGAATCACGCGCTGGATCCACAATTGGAAACGCAACGGCTGGAGGACCTCCAGCAAGCAGCCGGTCCTGAACAGGGATTTGTGGACGCAGCTCGAAGAACAAGTGGAGCGGCACAAGACGGAGTGGAAGTGGACGAAGGGACACGCTTCCCACTCCGACAACAACCGCTGCGATGAACTGGCTAGCGCAGCCGCGCGCGCCGCCGCGCGGAGTTAAGGCTTCACAAGCGCGGTGATTTCGCGGTCCGGCAAGCTTTCCAACCTACTCCGCGCAGCCAATGCGATAGTCCGTCGGGAGGCGAAAGTGTGCGCGGAAGGCGGTGGTGAAGTATTGGGAGGAAGAGAAGCTCTAGGGGAGGGCGACTTCGGCAACGGTGGCGGACGGATCTTCATCGAGCCAGCGCGCGGCGGCTTCCGCCCGCAGTGGAGCGCAGGCATCGGCCTGGTGGGTTTGCTCGTGGCCGCGGAAGATGAGGACAGCCCCGCTCATCGATATCCGCTATCGTTGAATTCTTTTCAATGAGCGAATCCGGACGACAGAGTCCACTGAAACAGCATATATTGTTAATTCGAGGAAAGGAGAGATGGATGGCGAAGATTGGATTGGGCGTGAACATGGAGTTTGTTCGCTCGGCGGATAAGTCTTTCGAATGGGGCGTGGAGAAAGCGGCGGCGCTGGGATACGAGTATGTGGAGCCGATGGTGCACTGGGGGCGCGAGTTGCTGAGCGAGGCGGGGTATTTCCACAGTGTCTCGATGCTCGACGATCCGTATCGGGTGAAGCGCGCGTGCGAGAAGGCGGGGATCAAGCTGTCGGGGCTCTCGGCGCACACGCCGCTGTGCAAGCCCGAGATCAGTGTGGAGTACCTGAAGCAGGCGGTCCGGTTTGCGGCCGAGTGCGGGGCGCCGGTGGTGAACACCGATGAAGGCCCGAAGCCGGAATGGACGACCGCGGAGGAGGACCACGTGCTGATGCGGTACGTGCTGCAAGAGGCGGCCAGCGTGGCAGAGCCGCGCGGGATTCTAATCGGCCTGGAGCCGCACCAGCAGTACAGCAAGACGCCGGCTGGATTGGACAGGATCTACGGTTTGGTGGATTCGCCGGCCATCGGGTTGAACTTCGACACGGGAAACAGCTACCTCGGCGGCGAGGAGCCGATGAACTGGCTCGAACATTGCCTGGACCGCCTGGTGCATTTGCACGCGAAGGACATTTCGGTGCAGCAGTCGGATGCGGAGCGTGGGAAGGTGACTGGAACGGCGGTGGGTTGTGCGTGCGGCGAAGGGGTGATTGACTGGACCCGGGCGATGCAGATTTGCCGGCGGTCCGAGCGTGACACGATCGTGTTCAGCGTGGAGTGCGGGACGATTGAAGAGGCGGAGCGGAGCATCCTGCATTTGCGCGAGGCATTGTAGACGGCGGATATGCGGCCCGAGTGGCTGCAGCGATGAGGAGATTGGAAATGAAGAAGAGAGTGGATAGCCGGGCGAGCCGGCGGGATTTCCTGAAGAGTGTGGCGGCGGCCGGAGTGGCGCCGGCGATTGTGCCGTCTTCGGTGTTCGGAGCGAACGCACCGAGCGAGCGGGTGAACGTGGCGGCGTTCGGTGTCGGCGGCCGGGGGAGCCATGTCAACGGCGCCATTGTGGAGTTTGACGACGTGCGTTACGTGGCGGTGTGCGACTGCTATGAGAGCCGCCGCGAGGAGAAGCGTAAAACGTGGAATGAACGCTACGGCGGCGACTACGTGAAGACATACTCCGACCCGTGGGAGGTGATCGAGCGGAAGGACATCGATGCGATCGTGGTGGCCACGCCCGACCACTGGCACGTGCCGCTGGCGATCGCCGCGGCCAGGGCCGGGAAGGACATGTATGTCGAGAAGCCGTTAGGGGTGGCGATGGATTGGGCCTGGACGCTGCGGAAGGAATTGAAGAAGTCCGGGCGCGTCTTTCAGTACGGCACGCAGCAGCGGTCGTCCCCGCAGTTCCGCTACGCCTGCGAATTGGTGCGGAACGGCTATATCGGCGAGTTGGAGCGGGTGGAGGCCTGGTGTCCGGACGCTTCCCAGCAGTGGGAGACGTTCGCGGGGAAGGATTCGCTGTCTGTTCCCCGTTATGGCTCGCTGCGACCGGTGGATCCGCCGCGGGATTTGGACTTCGATCTCTGGACGGGGCCGTCGCCCGAGCGCGCCTACACGGTGGATCGCTGCACGCCGTTCGGAACGTACCACATCTACGACTACGCGCTGGGCTTCATAGCCGGATGGGGAGCGCATCCTCTCGACATCGTGCAGTGGGGGATGGATACGGACGATACCGGGCCTGTTTACTACGAGGGAACGGGCAACATCCCCAAGTACGGCCTCCTGGATACCACTGACGAGTGGGATATTCACTGCTACTATGCCAATGGCGTGACGCTGCGATTCTTTAATGACCGGGCCGCCCAGCCGGTGGTGATGCGTTACCGGAAACGGTGGACGAGCCACGGAACGACCTTCTTCGGCAGCGAAGGTTGGGTGAGCGTGGACCGGGGCGGCATCGAGGCCAGCAAAGCGGCGCTCTATAGTGTCGAGTTCGGTGGGAGCGACAAGCGGCTGTACCAGAGCAATCATCATCAGCGGAACTTCATCGACTGCGTGAAGAGCCGGTCAGAGACGATCAGTCACTTTGAGGCGGCGCTTCGATCCGACACAATCAGTCACTTGAGCGATATCGTGGTACGTATGGGCCGGCCGCTTGAATGGGATCCGCAGAAGGAGCAGATCATCGGCGATCCGGCCGCGAGCAAGCTTCTAACGCGGCCCATGCGAAAGAAGTGGGCCGTCTAGCGGGCTAGTGAACGGCAGGCTGAATACCTGCCCTAAGAGCCGCAACCCGCTGCTCAAACGAAAACGAAAGGATGGGTACATTTTGCGATTTGCTTGGGTGAGCGTCATTCTATTGTTGTTGTGGACCGCCATTGCGGCAGAGGCGGCGGATCGGCCGAACGTCGTGTTGGCAATGGCGGACGACTGGGGTTGGCCCCACGCGGGGGCCTACGGCGATACGGGCGTGAAGACTCCCGCCTTTGACCGGCTTGCGCGCGAGGGCGTATTGTTCGAACACGCGTACGTATCCTCGCCCTCCTGCTCACCGAGCCGGGGCGCGATAGTCACGGGGCAGCATTTCTGGCGGCTGGAAGCGGGCGCGAATTTGTGGAACGTGTGGCCGTCGAAGTTCGCCGAATATCCGAAGATGTTGGCCGAAGCCGGCTATCACGTTGGCAGTTTCCGCAAAGCCTGGGGGCCCGGAGAGCATCCGGACAGTGAACACAATCCCGGCGGAAAGCAATACAAGAGCGTTGATGAATTCTTCGCGGCTCGCGAGGACGGCAAGCCGTTCTGCCTGTGGTTCGGCACGAGCGATCCGCACCGGCCGTACGTGAAGGATTCCGGCGAGAAGAGCGGCATTGACCTATCGAAGGTGCATTTGTTCGGGCACTATCCAGATGTTCCTGAAATACGTGGCGATGTGGCCGACTACTACTTTGAGGTGCAGCGGTGGGATAGCGACGTGGCATCACTGCTGAAACGGCTCGAGGAGATGGGTGAATTGGACAACACCATCATCGCCATGAGCGGCGATCACGGCATGCCTTTCCCGCGCGCGAAAGGAAATCTCTATGACTCCGGCGCCCGGGTGCCGCTGGCGATCATGTGGAAGGAAGCGGTTCCGGGCAGCCGAACGGTGACCGATTTTGTTTCGCTCACAGATCTCGCGCCGACATTTCTGGAAGCGGCGGGTTTACGGATTCCGGAGATGATGACGGGACAGTCGCTGGTGGCGCTGCTGAAATCCGGCAAGTCCGGGCGGGTGGAAGCGGATCGTTCCTATGCATTGACCGGCAAGGAACGGCATTGCCCCGCTCAGGAAGCGCCGGATAGCGGCGGCTACCCGATGCGGGCGATCCGGACGGATGATTTCCTGTATATACGGAATTTCCGGACTGACCGCTGGCCGGCGGGGACTCCCAACTGGGAAAAGGCCTATATCGAGCGGGCGTGGCTAGCGGATGCCGACAACGGACCGACGAAGACATTCCTGTGGGAGAACCGGGACAAGCCGGACATGAAGCGCTACTACGAGCTCTCATTCGGGATGCGGCCGGAAGAGGAGTTGTACGACTTGAAGACGGATCCGGAGCAGTTGTACAACGTCGCGGATGAAGCCAAGTACAAGGCGGTACGGGATAGGCTCTGGCAGCAGTTGAAGGCGGAACTTGAGAGGTCAGGGGATCTGCGCGTCGCCGGTAAGGGTGACTTCTACGATCGCCAGAAATACCTCGGCGGAGCGCCCAAGTTTCCGGAGTAGGTTGGGTCTGGCCGGGAGGCTGGTTTGATCTGCCGTCCCTGGCGTTGAGAGAATTGGGCGGTGATGAGACGCAGAGATTTTCTGACCGCGATGGGCGGCCTCGCGGCCGGTGCGGGCGCCGGTTGGTCGGCTCCAGCCGCGAAGCCGAACATCCTCTTGGTTCTTGCCGACGACCTCGGTTACGGCAATCCCGGCTGTTTCGGAGGGAAGCGCATCGCGACGCCGAACATGGACCAGTTGGCCGCCGAGGGAGTGCGATTCACGCAAGCCTACGCCGGCTCGACCGTATGCGCGCCGTCGCGCTGCTGCCTGGAGGCAGGCCTGCACACGGGGCATGCCCGTACGCGGGGCAACATGTATCCCAACCTTCCGCAACTGCCGGGTAGCGTTTCCTTGGGGAACGTGATGAAGGAGGCTGGTTACCGCACGGGCTTGATCGGCAAGTGGTCGCTCGGGCATCTCGGCTCCACCGGCTACCCGCTCGATCAGGGTTACGAGGAGTTCCTCGGTTACTTTAGCCAGACGCACGCGCACAACTACTACCCGGAGCACCTGCTGGACGGGCGGACGGCGCGGACCCTGCGGGGGAACATGGCGAGGTCGCGGCGCGAGGACTACGCACCAGACTTGTTCGCGGAGCGCGCGCTGGAGTTCCTCGGTAATGACGACGGGCGTCCGTTCTTCCTCTACTTCTCCACCACGATTCCGCATGCCAACAACGAAATGGGCCGCGATACGGGCGACGGTATGGAAATTCCCACCCACGGCCAATATGCGCGCGAGGATTGGCCGAATCCGGAGAAGGGATACGCCGCGATGGTGACACGGCTCGACAGCGACCTTGGCCGGATGATGGACAAGCTGCGCGAGGCCGGCAAGGACCGGGACACGCTGATTCTGTTCAGTTCGGATAACGGTCCGCACCGGGAGGGTGGCCACGATCCCGAGTTCTTCGATGATAACGGTCCGCTACGGGGCATCAAACGCGACCTGTATGAAGGCGGCATTCGCGTGCCGACGATGGCTCGGTGGCCGGGCGGGATTCCGGCGGGGAGAACGAGCGAACATCCGTGGGCATTTTGGGACATCCTGCCGACTTTCGCGGAACTGGCCGGGGCCGGCGCGCCGTCGGGCCTCGATGGGATTTCGATCGTTCCCGAACTCACCGGGGCCGGGACGCAGCGGGCGCATGAGTATCTGTATTGGGAGTTTCACGAAGGCCGGTTCGGGCAGGCGGCCCGGATGGCGAACTGGAAGGGAGTCCGGCGCGATTCCGACAGGCCGCTCGAGGTCTACAACCTCGCGGAGGACGTGGGTGAGCAGCGCGACGTCGCGGCGGAGCAGCCGGCGGTCCGCGAGCGGCTGGCGGAGATCTTGCGGACGGCCCGGACGGATTCGCCGTACTGGCGCGTTTGAGGTGGCAGGCGCCGTTCACATAGAGGATAATGGAGTCCGGTATGCGCCGGATCTGTCTTCTCGCCATTCTTCTTTGCACCGCGGTGGCCGCGGAACTGCTGCCGGACGGCTCGGAGTTTCCGGTATGGAGCGATACCACGGCTTACTCGCGCACCCTCCAAGTGAACCAGCGGCATCCCGCGGCTTCGGATGCGAACGACGGAACGACCGATGCTCCGCTGCTGACGATCAGCCGGGCCGCTGAGCTTGTCCAGGCGGGCGAGCGGGTGGTAATCCACTCGGGCGTGTACCGGGAGATGGTGCGGCCGCGGCGGGGCGGCGAAGGTCCGGACCGGATGATCGCCTTCGCGGCGGCGCCGGGAGCGGAAGTCGTGATCAAGGGGTCGCGTGTTCTTGAGTCCGGCTGGAAGCGCTCCGATCACCCGGAGTTCGAGGAGCCGCGGCGGTTCTCTAAGAAGCTGTGGATGGCGGCGCTGCCGGACGAGCTGTTTGAAGACGGCTACTATCCGTTCCGGACGCCGAACGCCTCGGACGCGGAGGTGGACCTGATGCCATGGATGGCGGCTTGGAAGGGCCGCGTTCCCTACACTAACCCGCGGGGGCTCCTCTTTCAGGACGGCCGCAGGCTCGAGCAGCTTGTTTCGTACCATGATTTGGTGCGGCTGCCGGGCTCCTACTGGGTCGCCAGTGACGGGCGCACCATTCACGTTCATCCGTTTGGCGGAGGGGATCCGGGTGAGTCGCTCTTCGAGGTGGCGACGCAGAGCCACATCATCAAGCCGGAGAAGCCGGGGCTCGGCTACATCCGCATCAGCGGGCTGACCCTTGAGCACTGCGCGAACGGGTTCGCGCGTATCGGCACGGGAGCGCTCTTCACCATGGGCGGGCATCATTGGATTATCGAGAACAACACGGTGCGCCACGTGAACTCGGTGGCCATGGAGATCGGTTACGAGATTCAGGAGAAGCGGGATCCGAAGCGAGTGGAGCGCGCGGACCAGGACCTCGGCAAGACGATCGTTCGCAACAACCGGATCGGCGACGCCGGCACCGGCGGCATCCAGGGCCACAACGTTACTCGCGCCCTGGTGGAGAACAACGACATTCGGAACGTCGGCTGGCAGGACGCGGAGTACTACTGGGAGTGCGCCGCCATCAAGCTGCTCATCAACAACGGCACGCTGGTGCGCCGGAACCATATCGCGGACATTCAGGCGGCCGGCGGGATCTGGCTGGACTGGAACAACCGGAACTCACGCATTACCCGCAACCTGATCCGCAACGTGCAGACCGCGCAGGCGGCCATATTCATTGAGGCTTCGCAACACGCGAACCTGGTGGACAACAACGTCATCTGGGAGATCGACGGCCAGGGCGTGCGGCTGGCCGATACGGACAAGACCGTCGTTGCCCACAACCTGATAGCGCGCACCCGCGAGGAGTTGGTCTACGCCAAGGTGGCCACCAAGCGCAGCCTGGGCGGGCGTCCGCTCACCGCGGCCGGCAACCGCGTGGTGAACAACCTGTTCCTCGATCCCCGCAAGCCCCTGGCGCTCGCGGACGGCAACGATGCGGGTTCGAATGTTTATGCGTGGACGGGGCGGGAGGTTTTTGAAATCGGCGGGGAAGCGGAGTCCATCGCGGTAGCGGCCAAGGCCGCTTTCGATCCAAGCTCCCTCACCCTCTCCCTCGAGTTGGATCTGCTTCCCGGAACTGGCGAGCCTCTTGTCACGACAGACTACTTCGGGTGTTCTCGCGATGTCTCCCAATCACTGCCCGGACCCTTCGCAACGGCGCCTCGCAATATCGGCTTGCGTTAGCCGGGCCGGCGAAGCAGCACCCAGACGGCCCACATACGAAGGTTGACAGGAATTGTTCTCTGGTCAGGGAACCGGGCTGAAGACAAGATATCTGTTTTACCTATATTGGCGCCGTCATTCGTATTGCTGGCGCTGCGGATAAGGGTTGCCCTGAAGCCGGCATGAGGATTCAGAAGCTCGGCGGGATTGCTTCGGCCTTTCTTGTGTCTCTGCTCGGGGATAAGTTGGCGATCCGCAGGATCTTTGGCGCTGAGCGCGTTGCAGCAGGTGGAGGCCGTACGAACCGCGCTTGGGCGCAAGGGACTTCGGCGGAGTGGAAGCGGAGTGGTAGGACGGCTGGCATACGACCTGAAACTGAAGGAAGTGCTTCAAGATCTCCCTTCGCGCACGGCATCGAGGGGGGAACGGGACGCCATTCAGCATATTCGCGCTCCGCTCGGCGTAGGCTACGATACCGCGCGGG
>CAYXVG010000074.1:0-19807 GCA_964468205.1 uncultured Solibacteraceae bacterium
AGTTCGCGAACAGGGTTGATTGGATGCGCAGCGGGACAAGCGCGGGGCGTGGGCGCGGGCGGAGGGGGAATTGATGTGCCACTGGCCGCTGGCCTTGCGTTGGATGAGTTGGACTTTGGTGGGATCGCCCACTGGGCCTCGTGGCCTAGTAACATAGCCAACATTACAACCAACAAAACAGAGGTAAAGGGTCTGGTTCGGGATAGTTATTCAGTCAGGGGCCAATCTCCAGGGTGAGGGGCGAGTCCCGCCCGACCGGGATGATCGATTTGGTGTGCGTAACGGCGGGGGCGGGATTGATTCTTATAGAGTGAGGTTTGGGGCGATTTTCATAGAGTAACGGGAGACTTGATGTCTGATTCAAAACGTGTGCTGATTGTGGGTGGAGTCGCCGGCGGCGCGTCTTGCGCGGCGCGGTTGCGGAGGCTCGCTGAATCGGCCGAGATTATACTGTTTGACCGCGGGCCGTTCGTCTCGTTCGCGAACTGCGGGCTGCCTTACTACGTCGGAAATGTCATCAAGGAGGAAAAGGATTTGCTCGTGGCCACGCCCGAGCTATTCAGGAAGAACTTCAACATTGAGGTCCGGGTTAACAGTGAGGTGACGGCCATCGACCGCGAGAAGCGGGAGATTGAGGTCACCGAGAGGGAGTCGGGCCGCGTTTACCGCGAGCGCTACGACGCTCTGGCGCTCTCCCCCGGGGCTTCGCCGGTGCGGCCGCCGCTGCCGGGCATCGACTTGCCGGAGGTCCACGTTTTGCGCACGATCCCGGACAGCAATAAGATCCGCGAATGGATTTCCGAGAAGAAGCCGGAGCGGGCGGTGGTGGTCGGCGCCGGGTTCATCGGTCTGGAGATGACCGAGAACCTCGTTCA
This sequence comes from uncultured Solibacteraceae bacterium, assembly GCA_964468205.1. GTDB lineage: Bacteria > Acidobacteriota > Terriglobia > Bryobacterales > Bryobacteraceae > CAWELS01. The sequence continues at coordinate 876 of CAYXVG010000074.1, forward strand.
ATTGGGGCTGAAGGTGACACTGGTGGAATTGCTGCCACAGGTGATGCCGCCGCTCGATCCGGAGATGGCGGAGCCGGTGGCGCGGCATCTGGAGTCGAAGAAGGTCCGCGTCGAATTGGAGGACGGCGTCGCCGCGTTCGAGCGGAAGGAGGACGGGGGGCTCGTGGTGAAGACGCAGTCGGGGCGCGAGCATGCGGCGGACATCGTGGTGCTCTCGATCGGCGTTCGCCCCGAGTCCAAACTGGCCCGGGATGCGGGGCTCGAGATCGGCGAACTCGGCGGCATTCGGGTGGATGACACGATGCAGACGTCAGATCCACATATCTGGGCCACGGGGGACGCCATCGAGGTTCGCGACTATGTCACCGGACATTGGTGTCTCGCGCCGCTGGCCGGTCCGGCGAACCGGCAGGGACGCGTGGCGGCAGCCAATATCGCCGGGCGGATCTCGCGGTTTCGCGGCGTCCAGGGCACGACGATCTGCGGCTGCCTTGGGATGTCGCTGGCGCTTACCGGCGCGAGCGAGAAGCGCCTCAAGCAGGCCGGGATTACCGATTACGAGAAGGTCTATCTTCACCCGGGCAATCACGCGGGTTATTATCCGGGCGCCAAGCGAATTAACATGAAGTTGATATTCGCCAAGAGCGACGGCCGGGTGCTTGGCGCACAGGCGATCGGGTTTGAGGGCGTCGACAAGCGCATCGACACCATCGCGATGGCCATCCAGAAGGGCTCCACCATCTTCGACCTCGAAGAGGCCGAACTCTGCTATGCCCCCCAATACGGCGCGGCGAAGGACCCGGTGAACCTTGCGGGCATGGTGGCGGCCAACGTCCTGCGCGGCGACCTTCCGCTCGCCGACTGGTCACAGGTGGAGGAGACGGAAGCCCTTATCCTCGACGTACGCGATCCAAAGGAGTACCACAGCGATCATATCGAAGGGGCGATCAACATTCCGATGTCCGAGCTCCGGGAGCGCTACAAGGAACTGCCGAAGGACCGCGAGATTTGGGTCAACTGCGCCATCGGCCAGCGCTCCTACTACGCTCTACGCTTCCTCGCCCAGAAGGGATTCCATGTCAAGGAGCTCTCGGGCGGCATCATTACCTATTGGGGCCACTACCCGGTCTGAGCGTCGCGCGGGCGGCAACGCGAAGCGGAAATGGCGGCTAAACTAGTGGAGATGAGCTACCAGGAAGCTCTGTCTACAATCCAATCGGCGCTAAACGGGATTCTGGATGCGAAAGGCGTCGAACGGGTTCGCGTGACCGAAGAGCTGCCCGTGCTCGGCGGCAGTATCCCCATCGACTCGCTGGACCTCGCGCAGATCGTGCTAGAACTCCAGTCCGCATCCGGGAAAGACCCGTTTGAAGACGGGTTCATCGAGTTCCGCACGGTCCGGGAACTGGCCGATCTCTTCGCACAATGAGCAATCTGACGTCGGCTCTGGCGGCGAGCGGTGACGCCGCCCTTGTATTGGAGGGCGGCGAAATCATGACCGCCCGCCAGATCCTGGACCGCGCCGGCGAACTGGAGAGGGGGTCGGCCGTAGGCGAGGGCGCTCGCATCCTCTCGCTCGATCCATCGCCCGCCACCCTGCTGAGCCTGCTCGTCCTGGCCGGGCGCCTGCCCCTGCAATTGATTCTGGGGCGGCCTTCCATCGCCGCCGGAGAGCTTGGCGGCGAATTGCAGCCGGACCTCATCGTAACCGCGGCCGGCCGCGTCGAGGCGCGGGAGGGCCGGGAGCCGGCCGGCGCGAACCGGAACCCCGGCGTCTACCTGCTGACCTCCGGCACCAGCGGCGCTCCCAAAGTGGTCCATCAAACGTTGGAAGCGCTGCTCGGCCGCATTCGCGTCGAGTCGACTGAGAAGAACCGCGGCGCCCGCTGGCTTCTAACTTACGAAACCCATTCCTTCGCCGGGCTGCAGGTGATCCTTTCGGCCGCCTGCTCGGGCGGCGTTCTCGTTGTCCCCAGCGGCCGGACGCCGGCCGCTCTCGCCCGCTGCGCGCACGACGAGAATGTCTCCCATATCAGCGGGACGCCGTCATTCTGGCGCGCGGTACTGTTGGCACGGGGGGCGGAAGGCATCCCGTCGCTCCGGCAGATCACCCTTGGGGGCGAGGCCGCCGACCAGGGCACCATCGACCGGCTTCGCGAGGCCTTCCCCGCGGCGCGCGTGACTCATATCTACGCTTCGACCGAAGCCGGATCCCTCTTCGCGGTGAACGACGGCCGCGCCGGATTCCCCGCGGAATGGCTCGAACGGGAGCTGCCCGGCGGCGTACGTCTCCGCATTCGCGGCGGCATGTTGGAAGTTCTGAGCCCGCGGCGCATGGTCTCCTACGCCTCCGGTCATCCGGCTCCGGCGACCCCGGACGGCTGGCTGAGAACTGGCGATCTGGTGGCCGTCGAGGGCGACCGTGCCGTCTTCCGGGGGCGCGAGGACCAAGTGGTGAATATCGCCGGGCTGAAGGTGTTTCCGCAGGAAGTGGAGGCGTTCCTGATCGCGCAGCCCATGGTGGCGGAGGCGCGTGTCCATGGCGTTCCGAACCCGCTGGCGGGCGCGCTGCTGGCCGCCGAGGTCGTGCTCCGGGGCCGGACGAAGGATGGCGCGGAACAGCTCGCCGCGCTGCGAGCGATCTGCGCCAGGGAGCTGCCGCCGCACAAGATTCCCCGCCGATTCGAGGCGGTCGATTCCATTCCCGTATCCGCCTCCGGCAAGAAGGTGCTTGTCTGATGAAACATGTGGTGATCACTGGAGGAAGCCGCGGCATCGGCGCCGCCGCGGTGCGCGCTTTGCTCAAAGACGGCTATTTCGTCTCCGCCTGCAGCCGCGGCCGGAACGAATTTCTCACGGACATCGAGAAGGACCCGGAGATTGGCGGCCGCTTTTTCCATCAGCCGCTGGACTTGGAGGAGCTGGGGCGGTATGAAGCGTTCCTCGAGGCATGCGTGGAGCGCGGGGGCCCTCTCCACGGGCTCGTGAACAATGCGGGGATCGCCGGGGCGGGCATTCTCGCGACGTTTCCGCTCGTCGACGCCGAACGGATTCTGCGGATCAACCTGATGGGCCCGCTGGCGATGTCGCGGGCCGCGGCCCGCCACTTCCTGGCCAACCGGGCCGGCGGGCGGATCGTCAACATTTCCTCCATCATCGGGAGCCGGGGCTACAACGGTCTCGCCGCCTACTCGGCCTCCAAGGCCGGGCTCGACGGGCTCACCCGGTCATTGGCGCGCGAGCTTGGGCGTCTCGGCGTCACGGTGAACTCCATCGCCCCCGGCTATGTCCGCACGGATATGTCGGCGGCGCTTTCGGGGAGCCAGATGGAACAGATCGTACGCCGCACCCCGCTGGGCCGCCTTGGGGAAGCCGCCGATGTCACCGGTTTGCTGAAGTTCCTGCTTTCGGACGAGGCGGCGTTTCTCACCGGGCAGGTGATCCTCGTGGATGGCGGCATTAGCTGCTGACTGGCGCCTGCCGCCGCGCCCACTCGAGAATTGCCGCGCGCGGCCAGACAATCAGCGCCACCCGCGGGCGGTACTCGCCGGACTCGTACAGCTCCCTCCGCTTCGCGCTGCCTACGAGGAAGCCCGATGACTCGGGAGCGGGCCCCATGTGCGCCAGCATCCCGCCGTTATCGAGGCAGAGACGGTTGATCCAGGCCAGGTGAGGCGTCACGCGCATCGTCTCCTCCGCGTGGAGCCAGGAGGAGCCGAAGATCCCGCGAATCGAGGGCTGCAACTCCATCGACTGCGCAATTCGCAGGTACGCGCGGCGGTATGCGGACTCGCTCAGAAACCCGGCGCCGCGGCGCGGGATATGCGCTTCGAAGAAGGGCGCGAATCCGCCGGCGCGGAATACCACGGCCAGCGTGCGGGCGGAATCCCGCCACCCCATCCGCAACAGCCAGGACCGCGGGATTCCAGAGACCTGCCAATGAACGAGGCCGGCGATGAATCGCTTCAGACGGGCGGTGGCCGCCATTTCCCGGAACTCGGGAGCCCCCGGCAGGAACAGATCCTCTCGTCCCTGACCGGGATCGGCGAAGAACTGGTACTCCTTGCAGAGCAGCCGCTTCACCTCAGCGCCGACGGGGTAGTCGGGGATCCTCGCCACTGACTCCCGCGCCGCCGCGGCCAACAGGCGGCGGCCCGTGAGCGGTCCGGCATCCCGCAAGGCGCCGGGAACCTCGCGGGTCTCGATGATCTGATCCAGCAGAACCGGCGCTTGCTCCGCGGAAACCATCGGGCCCGGCGGAGCTTCGCGCTCCGGAGCGCTGAGAAACCAATCCAGTTGCTCCCGCGCGGCGGTCCAGTCGTCTTCCGGAAGGCTCATCGGACGCCCGCAAAGAGGGAGTGCAACCCGCTTACCCAAAACTTGAAGGTCGCGAGATCGGTGTGCCCGGGCACGACCATGCGCGGGATTCCGTAAGGGTCAGCGCCGGGGGTGTGCCAGCCGGGCGAGGTGGTGAAGGCCCACCGGTAGCCGGCGCGTCTGGTTTCGAGGAAGACCTGGCTATTCATATCGCGGGGCAATCCGTTAGGGTAGGCCATCGATTCGCACGGGCGGGCAAGTTCCCGCTCGATGGTCTCCTTGCTCTGGCGGAGTTCGCGAACCAGCCGGCCGCCGGAGGTCTGCGAAAGGATCGGATGCTCGACGGTGTGGGCTCCCACGTCAAATCCCATCGAAGCAAGCTTCCGCGCCTCATCCCAAGTCAGAAAAGCGCGCGCCTCCGGGTCGTCTTGCACGTCCTTCAAGGGATTCCGGGACCGCAGATAGGCGAGGTATTCCTCACTTTCGGCGGCGGAGATCCGCTTGACCTCACCGGAGATCCGATCCGCCAGTGCCCGGCGCGCGGAGGGCTCCGGCGGCGGCGCCTCCGTGCCGCCGGAAGGAAGACGGATCTGCTCCTCGGGCCAGTCGAGCACCCTGATCCGCACTTCGTCGTTCCAGAGTGTCCGGTCCGAGCCCACGTAACCCGTGGTCAGAAAGAACAGCGCCGGGGCCCCCTCTTCGCGCAGCACCGGGGCCGCGTGCGTCAGGTTGTTCCGGTAGCCATCGTCGAAGGTGATCAGCAGCGGCCCCTTCTTCCCTGTCCAGGCGCCTTCATGCCACTGCCGCAGGCCGTCCAGACCCACTGGCTCCAAGACGCTCCGCAGCCAGCGGAGCTGTTCCCGGAACGAGTCCCGGCCGACGCAGTTGGCGTAGCTCCAACGGTCGCTCCGCGCCCGCTCCAGCACACCGTGATAGCAGAGAACCATCAGCTCGGAGCGGTGTTTCCGGATCACGGCGCCGTTTAGCCCGGCCGCATCGCAGAGTCCCTTGGCAGTGGCCTTGAGAGTGGTGTTCAGCCTCTGGACGAGAGCGGGCACAGGCTAAGATTAGCATAGGGGCGCCGGAGGGGCCGTCGCGCCGGGGCGCTTCAGACAGGCTTCGTGTTGAGCAGTTCGGCCGCCTTCGCCAGCAGGGCTTCCCGGTCGATGGGTTTCTCGAAATATGCTGCCGGGGGCGGGACTTGCTTCCGGGTTTCGATGAAACGCTTGAACTCGTGCGAGACGCCCGTGACGATGATGACCGGAATGGAGGAAGTCTCTGGATCGCCGTAGACTTCGCGGTACATGCGGACTCCGGATTCCTCCGGCATGGTGATGTCGAGCGTAATGAGATCGGGCTTTTCGGCCTTGGCCTTCTCGAACCCCTCCTTGCCGTTGGATGCCAGAACGACCTGGTAGCCGTTGTCCTCGAAAACGGCCTGGAGATAAGCGGCGACGTCCGGTTCGTCGTCCACGATCAGAATGGTCTTTTTCGCTTCGTCAGTCATCGTTGGTGTCTCACAGCCATTCTACAGCTTTTTGGTCAGCTTTTCCGACCCGGAAGTCCGAAGGCTCGGGAACGGCGCGGGTTCTGTCACTTCGGACGCGAGTCTCGCATCTGAGACGGTGATATGTCTGGAACTCCGTACCATCCCGGGGATTTGGTCCGCCACGCGAGCGACGCGCTGATCGCGATTGACACCGAATGCCGGATTCTGAGCATGAACCCGAGCGCCGAGGCATTGACGGGAATCCCGGAGGCGGAGGCGGCAGGGCAGCCTTGTTCCTCGGTGCTCAGATCAAGTCTCTGCGAGGCGGGGTGCCCGTTTGAGCGGGCATTGCAGAAGGGGGAACAGGTGACCAGCTTCGACGTGCGCCTCCAGAGCCGGACCGGGGAGGAGATTCCGGTCTGCATCAACTCCTCGATTCTCAAGAACAACCGGGGCGAGACCATCGGGATCGTGGAAAGCATCCGGGATGTGAGCCGCATTCTCGAGTTGATCGAGGAGCGGGAAGCGGCGCAACAGGCGGCGGAGAAGACCGCCGCGCAACTCGCGGCCGTGCTCGAAACGAGTGACGACGCAATGATCTCGGTGGATACGAAGTGCCACATCACCAGCTTCAACCGGGCGGCCGAGTTGCTGTTCGGCTACTCGCGGGAAGAGGTGGCCGGCCGGCATGCAAGTGAGATCTGCAAAGCCGAATTCTGCCCGCTGAAGGTGACGCTGGAGGAGACCAAGGCGCTGCCGGGGGGAGAATTGCACCTCCATGTTCGCGACGGAAGCGTGGTGCCGGTGTGGATGAAGACAGAGCTGCTTAAGGATTCCGAAGGCCGGGTAACCGGCGCCGTGGCGATCCACCGCGACCGGCGCGAGGTCGCCAATCTGCAGAAGCAGTTCCGCGAAGAGCACGGGATGGACCGCCTGATTGGACGAGGAGTTCCGATGAAAGCGGTCTACCGGCGCATCGAGCAGGTGGCGCCGACCGACTCCACGGTGCTCCTCTGCGGCGAAAGCGGCACGGGCAAGGAGCTGGCCGCCGAGATCCTGCACGCGCAGAGCCAGCGCTGGGATCGCCCGTTGGTGAAAGTCAACTGCGCTGCCTTACCGGAAAACCTGCTCGAAAGCGAACTGTTCGGCCACGTGCGAGGGGCCTTCACGAGCGCCGTGTCCGACCGGGCCGGGCGGTTCGAGATGGCGCACCGGGGGACGATTTTTCTGGACGAAATCGGCGATATCCCGCTGCCGCTACAGGTGAAGCTGCTCCGGGTGGTGCAGGAGCGGGAGTTCGAGCGGGTGGGCAGCGGGAAGACCGTAAAGGTAGACCTCAGAATCATCGCCGCCACCAACCGCAATTTGAGCACGCTGGTAGCGGCCGGAGAGTTCCGCGAGGACCTCTACTACCGGTTAAACGTCGTGCCGATCGAGATGCCGCCGCTGCGGGCTCACGTGGAGGACGTGCCGCTGATCGCCGAATCGATTCTGGCCAAGCTTGCGTCACGGACCCGAAAACGGCCGAAGCGCCTCACCCCGCAAGCGTTGAAAGCGTTGATGGATTACGTCTGGCCCGGGAACGTGCGGGAGCTCGAGAACGCACTCGAGTACGCGGTTGTCACCGGCGAGGACGACTGGATCCGGCCCCGCGACCTACCGCCCCGCATGGCCGCCGGAGAACGCAACGGAAGCGGGACACTGGCCGCGGCGGTCTCGACCACGGAGAAGGACCTTCTAGTCAACTCCCTCCGCGGAGCCAGCAGCACCGAGGAGGCAGCCAGACGGCTTGGCATCAGCCGGGCGACCCTGTGGCGCAAGATGAAGAAGTTCGGAGTCTCACCCTCACAAGTGCAGTCTCAGTGATGAGACGCTCCGGCCGTCCGCGGCGGCGCGGAGAAGCAGCCAAGCGACTGAAAATAAAAGACGGTTCCATAAGAAGATATTTGGAACTTAAATTGCGGAACTGTGTCCGCAGTGCGGCAGATCGTTCATCTGAAGCTCTCGGCCGAATTTCCTCCCGAGGTTCGGGAAGCGGCGGTCGTGCGGGAAGAGGACGGGAAGTGTACCGCTCTGCTTAAGCTCTCTGGCGAGCAGGGCTGCTTCGACCTCATCCTTCCGTTCGCCCCTTGCGCCGACCTGGACCCAACGGTGCTGGCCGATAGCAGCGGAGCGCGGCGGCTGGCTGGCCGGTTCGGCGATCCGGCATACCAGCGTCTGATGGACGCCCTGCGGCAAACGTTCAGGAGCATGGAATGATTCCACGATCCACAGTCTTATTGATATTTCCGGCGCTACTTCTGACCTTGGGCGCTTCTGTTCTGCTCGCGGCCGGCGAGACGCCGCAAACGACGGCCGCGCAGATGGACCAATACTCGTACGCCGGCGAGGAGATGTGCTCCGGCTGCCATAGCGACGTAGCCGAGCAGTTTGGCTACAGCATGCACGGCCGGCTACAAGAGTGGGAGGTGAGGGGCGAGTTTTCCCGCTGCGAGATGTGCCACGGCCCCGGTTCCAAGCACGTTGAGGAGAGCGGAGATCCGCAGTACATCTTCAGCTTTTCGGGCAAGGAAGGCATGGAAGCGTCGAAGGCGTGCGTGAGCTGCCACTACAGCGGAAAGGCCGGGATGTGGTCCGGCAGCGTCCACATGATGGGCGGGCTCGGCTGCGGAGACTGCCACTCGATCCATCAGTCCCGGCGGGTGGTGACGCCGGTCTCCAATCCGCTGGTGGGCATGGCGCCGCGAAACCCGGAGGTGTTGGGACTGCCGCCGCTGAAGCAAGGGCCGCCGATCGAAGCTTCGCTGAAGAAGCGGGAGCCGGAGGTGTGCTTCGACTGCCACCAGGAGAAACGCGCTCAGATCAGCTACAGCTCTCATCACCCGATTGTCGAGCGCCGGATGCAGTGCTCGAGCTGCCACGCGGTGCACGGCAGCGATACCGAGTTCATGCTGGCCAGCAGGGAAGATGAGCGGGAGCTTTGCACCGGCTGCCATGCCCAGTACAGCGGCCCGTTCGTTTTCGAGCACGCCGCCGTGGAGGAGGGTTGCACGACGTGCCATAACCCGCACGGGGCGATGGCCAATAATCTTCTGCGGCAGAACGAGCCGTTTGTCTGCCTGCAGTGCCACGAGGCGCACTTTCATATGGGACGCGACGGAATCAGCGACCCGATCAGCCGGCCCACCGGGACATCCTCTAACAGGTGGGGATCTTCCGGGTGGCGCCAGGCGTTTGCAACGAAGTGCACCAACTGCCACCAGATGGTGCATGGCAGCGATTTGCCGTCCCAGTCCATCAGCAGCCGGGGCGGTTCCCTGACGAGATAGCGAGATTCGCGAATGAGAACAACTCAAACCGGCTTTCTACTGGCACTACTCATTCTGGCTCCGGGCCTCGCCGCGCAAGACGCCGCTCCGCCACCGCCTGACGGGCAGGGCGGACAGATCTTCGTGGGTACCCGGGGCCTCGACAACAACAACCACCTGGGGCAGGTCGGCGAGTACGACGCGGCCCGGCAGGGGCTGCGGCCGAGCGCGGGTGTGGAGTTCTGGAAACAGAGCGGAAGCGTCTTCTTCGACGGCTACGGAGAGTGGCGCGGCGACGCCCGCGACCAGTACTACAAGGTGGACGTGCAGGCCACCCGCTACGTGCGGATCCGGTCGCACTTCATGAAGTACCTGCACCGGCTCGACCACGACCCGCTTCTCGACCTCGACACGGCCCTGGGCGGCCCCATGGTACAGCACACCGACAATGATCCTCACACGCTGTACAAACCGGGCTATGAGGAGGCGAGGACCGACGTGGAGGCCGTGATTCCCGGCGCGACGTGGTTGCGGCTCAAAGGCAGCCACCGGACGTACCTGCGCGAGGGCGGGGTCCAGCACCGGACGATGTCGAAATGCTCCACTTGCCATGTTACCGGCAACCGGCAGGAGATCGACCAGCGATCGCACGAGTTGACCGGGGGCGTTGCCATCGTCACCAACAAGGTGACGGTGGACTATGAATACTACAACCGGCAGTTTAATGACCGGGCCCTGGTGAATACGATCCTGTATGACCGGGCGATCCATCCGGTTACGCAGGCTCCCGTTTTCGACGCCCGTGTTCAGTTCGACAGCCTGAATGGCGAGCTCCCCTATCTGCCGACGCCGCCTTCACGGAAGGCGCGGCACTCAGTCCGGGCGCGGGCGGAGTTGCCGAAGGAGAGCACTCTGCAGGCGGCCTTCACCAGCGCCAGCACCCAGAATAACTTTACCGGCTTGAAGGCGGATAGCTGGGGCTGGAACGCCCGGTACACCATTCCGGTAAACAAGAAGATGTCCTTTTCAGTGCGGGCGAAACAGCTTGACTGGGAGGTGGACGACGTCTTCGTCAACGTGATCGAACGCGAGGCGGTGGCCGGGCCGAACACCGGGAACACTTACCCCGAGGCATATCCCGACTTTGGCGAGGCGAGCTTCACGCGTTTTTCCAGCCGGAACCGCAACGACATCAGCGTCCGGGGCGAGCTGACGACGCGGCTGGCGCGGTTCAACACGCTGCGGACCGGCTACCAGTTCGCGCACCGAAAACGCGATCATTACGAGGTGGAAAAGACGAACACCAACAGCGTCTACGCCACGTACAACCGGCGCATCCGGGAGACCGGCTCGGGCGACTGGTCTCTTCGCGCGCGCTACCGATTCGATCATAATGACAACCCGTGGCTGCACCGCCACGCGGCGCTGCCGCCGGTGATGCAGCCCTTTGAGAGCCCGGGCAACGCGCCGTTCGGCGGCGTCCAGTACTTCGAGATCTATGCCGCGAGACAGGCCGACCTGACGCGGTTCCCGAAGACGTCGCACTTCATCGAGCCGTCCCTCACGTGGATGCCGAACATGAAGTTCTCAGCCACTCTCCACTATCGCTACCGGCAATTGGAGAACGACGATCTCAACATGTCGGAGTGGAGCCGGAGCGTGCACATGCCGGGCGCCGAACTGTATTTCGCTCCGCTCGAGCGGCTGAGCTTCACCGCCGCCTACATGTTCCACAACGAAAGGAGTGAGACGCTGTTCGGCATACCCGTCTACGATGGTTGAGCGGGCGGGGTAACCGCGGGCCAGTTTGGCTCGCTCAGCGACATGATGAGTTACTCGGTGCGCAACCATACGGCCTTCATCGCGGCGAACTACGATATCAACGACAGGGTTCAGTTGTTCGCCAACGTGGTGTTGAACGATGGCCGGGGATCGATGGGCAATTTGGAATTGGATCCGTCCGGCGCGGCCGGGATTCCACCGGGGTTCGATTTTTACAAGATCTCCGAGTTGGGCCGCTTCTCGGCATTGAGCATCGGCCGGACCCAGCAGATCTACGGAGTGAACTGGAAGTTCATGCCGAACTGGATGTTCTCGCTAAGCGGCTACTACAGCGATTACGACGACCGGTCGCCGTGGCTATTTGACCGCAACGGGACATCGGCCGGAGTGCATGGCGGCATTACCTATATCTTCTGACGACGCAGACAGCAGTCCAGGACTTTGCGCCCGCGGTAACCGGCCGCCGGGCGCTTTTTCTTCTGGCTTCGGCAGCGGCGGGAAGGGCGCCCGGGCGCGGTCAGTGCTTCTTCAGAGCGTCGAGAGCACGCTGGAGCGCGATGCGGTCGGCGCCTCGCAAGGCGGCGGACAACTCGTCCTTGAGTTCGTCGGGCTCGGGCTCGGGCGAGTCAAGAGCCTCCATCCCAAGGAGCTTCCTCACCGCCGAAACATAGGACATCGGGCGGACCGGCTTCTCGAGGTAGACGCCGGGGCCGGACATGGTCATTTCGTCGAAATCGGCCTTGCCCATATCGTCGCGGGCGTGCCCGGTGACGACGAGGATGGGGATTTTGTGGAGGACCTTATCTTTTTGTATTTCGCGATAGAACTTGGCGCCGGAATGGCGCGGCATCACAAGGTCGAGTGAGATCAGGTCTGGCGGGTTGCGCTTCACGGCCTCAAGGGCCTCCATACCGTCACACGCCGTCTCCACCTCGAAACCGGCATCTTCCAGAGCTGTTCGCAGATAATCGCGCACGTCCTGCTCGTCATCGACCACGAGCACTCTCTTCTTCAGTTCAGTAACCATTTCATGCCTCTGTAGCGGCCCCCTGGGCGGCCTCCGCGGCCGCCTCGGCCAGCGCATTCAGCCGCTTTCGCGGCAAACGGATACGAAACGCGGTTCCTTGCCCGGGCGTGGATTCCACGTCTATCCGGCCACCATGTTCCTGCACAATCTTGCGTGTCGTCAACAGGCCGAGTCCGGTTCCCTGTCCGCCCTTGGTGGTGAAGAAGGTTGTAAAGATCTTTCCCTTGGTCTCCCAGTCCATGCCACAGCCATCGTCGGCGACCTCGAAAACCAGGTCGTCACCTTCATCGCGGGTCCGCATCACCACGCGCCCGCCGGGCTCGTCGCGCATCATGACCGCGTCGATACCGTTCGAGACGAGATTGGTGAGACTGGTCTCCATGCCGTGAGGATCGAGCGGCGCCACCTTGACGTCGCCGGCCTCGAGCAGCAACTCCACGCCTTGCTTCTTCGCGGTGTCGCGGTAGAGATCAATAATCTCGCGGGCCAGGGCGTTGGGATCCACGGGTTCGAGCTTGGGCAGCCGTCCTTTGGCGAAGCTGAGGAAGTCGCGGACCAGCGTGGTGGTTTTCTCGAAGTTGCGCTGCAACACACCCCAGCCGTTGATGATGCGGTCGGCGTCGCCGCGGCGGAGGCCGGTGTCGACCATGTACATGCCGCCCTCGAGCCCCATGAGGAGGTTCTTGATGGTATGGGCGAGGCCGGCGACGGTCTGCCCGACGGCGCCGAGCCGCTCGGCTTCGAGCTTTTCCTGCTCCAGTTTCTTGATTTGGCGCAGATCCTCCATGAAGGCGGCTTTGCCGAGCGGCTTACCCCGGCTTTTCAGCCCGACCGCCGAGAAGCGGACGGGCACTTCTTCGGAGGAAGCAGTCGCCACGGAGGTTTCGGCCAATTCCAGGACGCTTCCGTTGGTGAGGGAGCGGTCGAAGAATTCATGCGGCAGCAGCTTCTGCAGCCGGGCCTGGCTCGGGAGACGGTTACTCGTCCATTCGAGCAGGGACTTGGCCGCGGGGTTGAGTATCCGGGCCTTTCCGGACGTATCGACGGCGATAATGCCGGTGGCGGAGTTTTGAATGAGGCTTTCGAAGAAGTCATGTGCCTCTTGCAGTTTGTCTTCGAGCACCCGGATCGGCGTGACGTCGGTCGCCATTTCGATGACGTGCTCGACACCCTCCTCGCCGCGGGAGAGCGGGGCGGTGGTGACCACGTAGTAGACCGGAGATCCGTCCTTCTGCACCCCGACCTGCTGGGAGGTGTGCTCACCACCGTCTTCGAACGTGAGGGCCGCGGGGCAGTGGCCGCACGGCCGGTTGCGGCGCTTGTAGATCTCGTAGCAGAGCTGGCCGCGCACCTCGCCGAAGGCCGCGCGGAATTTCTCGTTGGCCCGCACAATGCGGAACTCGCGGTCGATGACGGTGGCATAGCAGGGAACGCGATCGAAGATGAGCTCGTACTGCCGCTGCCAGTGGCGCGTCTCGGTGAGATCAGTTGTCATCTCGATAACGTACTTGACGCGGCCGTCGGCGTCGCGGAGGGGGGCCAGATGGACGACGTAGTGGCACTTGCGGTGGTGGCGGTCAAGTCCGGTTTCGTCCGAGACGCGGACCATGCCGTCATGGAAGACGGCGGCGGCACGGCAGTGGGCGCAACGCTGGGGCGCGCCCTTGAAGACCTGGTGGCACTTGCGGTCTTCCCAATTCCCGAAGAACTCCCGGAAGTTCCGGTTGGCGGCGACGACGTTGAACTCGCGGTCGATCACGGCCACGTTGAACGGAACCTGTTCGAAGAGCTGGCGTCCGAGGAGTTCGTCGAGCTCGGGATGAGGCAATAGTCGCATCGGGCTAGTATGGCGGCAGAACGAGGCGCTTCCCTTCCCGCTCGCGGTTGCGGGCAGGCAGGGACTGGACGGCGAGATACTCGTCCGGCGAACGGTGGCACGCCGTGCAGCGGGCGACCTCCGGCATCTCCATCTGCTGCGCCAGTTCGGCGTGGCAGCCGATACAGAGTTGGTGCATCGCCGAGACGTAACCGACGGCCTGGTAGTGCTCGACCTTAATGGGCGAGGAAGCCGGGAAGAGATCCGTGTGGCACTCGGAACACTCCTGCGCGGAGTCGGCGTTGCGAACTTCGCCCTGGGCGTGACACTCGGTGCAGCCAAGTCCGGCTCCGGACGACGAAGCGTGCCAGTCATGCTTGAAGGCGTCGGATGGCTGATACATATCGCGGTGGCACTGGTGGCAGCCGGTATCCTGGTCCAGCGGAAAGTTCATGTGGTGGCAGGTGGCGCATTGCCCACCGCTGACGGCCTTGTGGGACTCGTGCTGGAAGGCGACGCCAAAGCCGTCCAGATTGCCGTCAATCCAGAGGGTCTCGCCGCCGCGGGCGTGATGCACTGGCGCCGGGTCGACCCCACGGCTGGTGGCCGGTTGTGGCGAGAGAAACGCGAAACCAACGGCCGCGGCCAGGATGAAGCCGAGCGAATATACGGTGCGGTTCGCCACCACCGGAACGCCGAGCCAGGTGGAGCCAACGGCGTGCAGTTCCGGAAGTTTCCTCGGATCGGCGTCGGGATCCACCGGTCGCTCCTCCCAAACCCGGAAGCGTTCGACAAAGAACAAGAAGAGGAGGACGGCGACGGATACAACGCCGGCACTGATAGTGAGTTCCGTCCATGACGGGAGGTAGTAACCGCGGCCCTGGTGCATCAAGCCGCCGACGTTGACGCGGTTCAGCACCACCCCGGCGACACCCAGAGTCGCGGCGGACCACTGTCCTGTCCGGCTGTGGCGGAAGGCGGGAATCGACAGGAGCAAGAACGGAAGGAAGACGATGAGGGCGAGTTCGAACCAGAACCAGAGAATCGGCCAGTCCGTGCCCATCAGATTGTACAATTCGCCACGCATGGCAAGGTCACCGAGGCGAAGTACAAGATAGCCGAGCAGCACCCACCGGGCCGCGCCGCCAAGTCTGGCCATCAGATCCGTCTCGGGCTTGCGGTGGTAAAGGTAGGCGGTAGTGTGGCTCTCGAACATCACCATCACCAAACCGAGACCAATCGCCGATGCGAGGAACAGAACCGGCAAGATCGGCGAGTACCACAGCGGGTGCAAGTGGTACGGCATGATCAGGAACAGCGAGCCGAGGGAGGACTGGTGAAGCGTCGACAGTCCAATGCCGATGATCACGAGCGGCAGGCGGATCTTCAACAAGAACCGGCGCACCTTGGCGAGCTTGCTGAACTCTTCAGCCGGCACCGGAAAGAACTCAAGCGACAGCACAGTCAGATAAAGCATCACGCACCAACCGACTTCAAAGAGCGGCGAATGCGGATTCCAATAAATGAGCATGTGCCAGATGTTCCAGGGCAAACCGAGATCAAAGAGCAGGCCGACGGCGACGGCCACATAGCCGAGAAACGCCGTGAGCACGGCCGGGCGGACGATCGAATGGAACTTATCAAGCTTGAATATGTAGACCGTGGCAGTGACAATGAACCCGCCGGCGGCGAGGGCGACGCCGCTCATGACGTCGAAGCCAATCCAAACGCCCCATGGGGTGGCGTCACTCAGGTTCGTGGCGGCGCCCAGTCCAAAGAGGAATCGGAAGGCGCCGACCGCCGCGGCCAGCCCGGTGAAGACCCAGAGGAAGAATTTCAGGCGGCGGACTCTACTCATCGCTCGTGGCCTCCTTCTGTCCCGGCTGTTCCGGGTTTTCCCGCAACTTCATACGGCGGCCGATGATCCAGCTCACCCCGGCCATGGCGCCGGCCACACCGGCGAAGGCAAACGGGACAGCGCCCATCGCCAGCTTGGTGCGCTCGGGCATCGGTTCGTCGCCGAGATCGCGATTCTCGGTCAGGAAGGCGAGGTCGATGGAGGAGATGTACAGGATGGAAGTTCCTCCGACTTCGGTTTCGCCCCAGACCTTGCCGACGTACTTGTCCGGCTCGGCATCGATGCGCTGATGGGCCACCCGGATCAGTTCGTCGCGATCGCCGAAGATGGTCGCTCCGGTTGGGCAGATTTCCGTGCATGCCGGTTGCTTGCCGTCCTTGAGCCGGGTTTCGTAGCAGAGCACGCACTTGCGAACGTAGGGAACCGTCTGATCCCAGTCGTAGCGCGGAATGCCGTAGGGGCAGGCCATCATGCAGTAGCGGCAGCCCATGCATTTGTCGCCGTCGTAGACGACGGCTCCGAGCTCGGTTATTTCGAGCGCGCCCACCGGGCAGGCCGAGGCACAGGCCGGCTCCAGGCAGTGGCGGCACTGCTTGCGGACATAGTGGTTGTCCGGCCGGTCGATGATTGAAGTCCAGTTGCGGGCGGATAAACCATCGTCCATGTTCCATCGGCGTGGCACGTCGGGAGGCAGATCATTGGTCTTCTTGCAGGCCACGACGCATTCGCGGCAACCGATGCATTTAGTGGTGTCGGTGAGTATGGCTGCGTGCATCTCAGGCCTCCTCCGTGGGGACGGCACTTCTGTCGGTAGCCAGGCGCGGGCGCTCGACCCAAGTGGGGCGATCGCCATAACCCAACGTCTCCGCGACTTGCCGTCCGGCGCCGGCGGGGAACTTCCAGGCAAGGCCGGCGACGTACTGCGAAATCGGCATCAGGATGCAGTGGGCGATCTTGGTGAAGGGGATGAGCACCATGATCAGGTTCGCGGAGTAGACGTGAACGAGCATCATGCGCTCGTACATTCGCGGACCGATTTCGGCATTAGAGCAGACGTAACCGGTGGCGAAAGGCGTGATGAGCAGCAGCGGCCACATGTAATCCTGCGGCCGGCTCAAGGAGCGCGAGCCGCCGTGAAAGACCCGGCCGGCAAAGAGACCGAGGCCGGTGACAATGGTGAGCGCCGTCAGCCAGTCGGCCACGGTTTGCGGCAAGGCCGGCCATGCGAAGCCCACAGAGTTCTTCCAGAGCAGAACGTGCGCCGCCAAGAACAGAGGAACGGAGATGAGTCCGACATGAAAGAGAATCGAGACGAGAGAGTAGACGGGGCGCCGTTTCCAGATGGATCCGAACGGAACGAGCCAGCTCAGGGTCTTCTTCGTGAGATCCTTCCAGGGCAGGATCTTATCCGGGCTGCGCCGGTAAGCTTCGACCATGTTCGCGGCGGTCAGCACGAGTATGCGGAGCAGGCCGAAGACCATGAGGGCGAAACAGAACCGGAACAAGGGTCCGCGCCCAAATTCTAACCAGGCTTCCAAGGTAGTAGCCTCCTTCTCCCGCTACGGCTGCAGGCTCTGTTGAGCCGGCTCCGCAACGGCGTTGTTCTCCTGCTCGTCCCGGGGCGCGTCATCGAAGATAACGGCCTTGTAGAGCAGGTCATGCAGACCGACGATCTCGCAATCCACTTTCTGGTCCTCCATCAGCTCCCGCAACTGTTTCTTGCAGTTGGCGCAGGGGGCGATGCAGTACTTGGCTCCGGTGGCGCGGATCTGCTCCGCCTTCACCTTGCCGCCGGCCGTGGTGCGGTAGGGGCGGAGCTCGTCGATGGAGACGGTGCCGCCGCCACCGCCGCAGCAGATGTTATCGCGGCGATTCGGGGTCATTTCGACAAAGTCGGAACAGAACGCGCGGATGAGTTCGCGCGGCTGATCCACCACCCAGCCGGGCCGGGCGATGTTGCATGGATCGTGGTAGGTCACCTTCTCGGTGATGGTGTCCGGGCGCAGCTTGAGACGCCCTTCCTTCCACGCGCGGTGCGTGTACTCCAGGATGTTGATCACCGGCTGCGCGGCTGGACCGCCGCAGTAGGTCGGGTAGAAGTATTTGGCCGTGCGGGAGGCGTGGCCGCACTCGCCCACGAGAACCTTTTCCACCTTGAGCCGGTCCGCTTCGTGGCGGATTCTGGCCAGCACCTCTTCCATGATGTGATCGCTGTAGAAGAGGCCGTAGTTGATGGCGTCGTAGTTCTTCGTTCCGATGGTCCAGGAGTCCCCGGTGGCGCGGAAGACGGCGGCGATGCCCATCAGAGTGTCGGCCTCCATCATGTAGTCGGAAACCGGCGCGATGAAGAGGAACTCCGCGTTCTCCTGGTCGATCGGGAAGGGGATGTCAATGCCCTTCTCCTCTTCCATATCCTCGGAGAGGAACTCGAGGCTGTCGAGCAGGGCGGGCACGGGGATCGCGGACGTGTTGCCAGTCTTGCCGATCAACTGCTCGCGGGTACTCACCACCAAGGCGCGCGGGGCGATGCCGATTTCGGAGAGGATGTAGCGGCCGAGGTGGGTGACGAGTCCGTGGTCAATCCCCATCGGGCATTCGAGAGTACAGCGGCGGCAGGCGGTACAGTTGTAAAAAGAGTCCGCCATCTCCTGAATCTTTTCGTCGGTGAGGCCGGGATCGCCGAGAATGCGGCCCCGCAGGATGCCGGAGACGGTGAAATGACGCCGGTATACCGAGAGCAGCAACTCCGAGCGGTAGCAGGGGATGTCCTCCGGCCGGCCGGTCGCCTCGTAGATCTGGCAGTTAGCGGAGCAGCGCGCGCACTTGGCGCTCATGCGGACGAAGTGGTCCATCGCAAGGCGGTAGTTGGTGTGCTTGAGAATTGCGGCAAAAGCCTGCAAAAAGCGCCTCGGACGGTCCTCCACGTCGAAGTCCTCGACATGGTAGCGGACCGGCAGTTTCTGCCGTTCCACCACGCCGGGCTTTTTAGCAATACGGTACGCTTTTTCGATTTCTTCGGCTGTCAGCATCGGCTGCTCCAGGTGATCTCTTGGGTCCGCCTCTGAGGATGCGGCGTTAATCAGACCTGCAAGTCCAGTTTACACAGAGCGGGTAGTTCCGGCAAGCATGAGAAGTATGATCAGAATGCTGTGCTTTCTTGCAGTTGAGAGTGTCTCAAGCGGGGTCCGGAGTGTTGCGCATGGGGCCTGCGCCGGCAGGTACAGCGCAGAAAGGGTCGCCGGATGAGCGTATTGAATTGAGATAAGCAGTGTTTCAGGCCTGAAACACTAGTGTTGCCGGTGAGACGGCCGTGCAACAGTCTGGTTGTTGCAGAG